>SVCQ01000006.1 GCA_015058275.1 Clostridiales bacterium | reverse complement strand
CTCTGGGGTTCGTCGTTGGCTACGCCCCTTGTGGACTTTCACCACAGATTGACGGCGTGCCCGTCATACTAAAAAAGGCGGCCGCTTGCTCAGCGGTCGTCTTTGCTTACTCCCAGGATTATCTTTTCGCCGTCATCCTCGCGGGCCAGCGTGGCTCTCAGCTGGACCGGTACGGATTTACCGTCGATCATAAGCCCGTAGCTGTGTACAAACAACCCGTTCTTTTTTATCTCATTCATCATATTCTCTTTAGTGAACACGCGCAGGTGTCTTTCCATATCCCTGGGATCTATCGCCTTAGGAGCATCGCGCACCACATCACCGAAGAAATCTTCGCCCGTTCTGGCCAGGCCGAAGCTCTCAAACTCATGGGAAGGACTGTACTGGACATACTCGCCCGTCTCCGGATCGACTGTATAAAGCACGATATAGTCAGGAGCCAGAGATGCTATCCTTCCAAGGGATAAACGCTCCTGTCTCAGTTTCTTCTCCTCTTCCCACTGCTTCATCTGAGCGTCAATGATACTGATACCCAGTATGATGCGGTTGCCGCCCTGCATCCTGGTGATCTTCATGTTGACGTACATCGGCGTTCCCGTATCGATCAGGCGGTATGTAGTCGTGAAGACTCCCTGGGTATCCAGTTCCTGCAATACGTTTTCTTTGGTAAACAGTCTGAGGAAAGTCTCCCTGTCGTCTTCGTAGATACGTGTCATCGTATCGCGCTTTGCCGACTCGAAGAAGTCCTTGCCCTGCCTCTCGACCGACAGTTCCTCACCGCCGACGCGCGAGGAGTATTCGATGTAATCATTCGTATCCAGATCGATCACGAACAGATTGTAGTAGTCAGCGGCAAGCGCCCTTGCTATATCCGCGAAGGTAGTGCTGTCATCAGCTTCGGTGACAGACAGCACAGCGACTGCGACTGCTGTGCTTCCTGTGACAGGGTTAGAGCAAACTCTGTATGCGAGCGAATGGATGACCGAACCATCAGGAAGCTTGTCCTCGTAGAACGTGCGGTTCCCGCTCTCGCAGCACTGCTTTATGACTGCAGGGAATACCGGACCGTATTGTATGTCAGGATTCCTGAAGTCTATCACCCCCGTGAATATTTCATCACCCAGATAGCGATTCACAAAACCTCGGTACGAATGGTTGCTCCTGATGTATCTGGCTTTATCGTCCTTCACTTCGATAACGGCGATCGGGATAGTATCGAAAGTGTTATAGAGCGAATCATCATCGCCATCTCCGGTAACTCCGAGATCGAACAGGTTAACCTTACCGATGCTCTCGTAGTATTCGGATTCCCTCGTATCTTCAGTCCTTATGATCATACCGTTATCGCGCAGATCAAGGATCTCATCAAACGGTACCGGTTTGCTATAGTAATATCCCTGAAGCTTGGTGCATCCTATATCCCGGAGGAAGTTCACCTGCTCTTCGGTCTCAACTCCCTCGCAGATCGTGTCCACACCAAGGGATGCAGCCATCCTCATCAGCTCTGTCAGGATGATCTTGCCCTCCTCACCCTCATCGAGTTTGTGCATAAAGCTCATGTCGAACTTGAGCAGATCAAACTTTATGCTCTGAAGGACGTCCAGTGAGGAATATCCGCTTCCGAAGTCATCCATCCACACAGGGAATCCCAGACTGCGAAAACGTTCCACCTGCTCCTTTATGAATTCGAAATCGCTGCCGATGATGCTCTCGGTCAGCTCTATGCTTATCCTGTCTCTTCCGACTCCCGCAGCATCCACTCTGCTTCTGATCTCCTCTACGATATCACAGGAATCGAAATCCGAGCGGGAAAGATTTATGGAATGAGGGATCACGCTGAAGCCCTTCTCTCTCTGCTCCTTCATCAGCTCAAGGATGTGATCGACCATATAAAGATCGAGCTTGTATATCTGTCCGGATTCTTCGAGTGCCGGGATAAAATCAGCCGGAGACATGAAGCCGCGCTCCGGATCGATCCACCTCGCCAGGGCTTCCACGTCGCAGACTCTCTCGTTGACAGATCTCACGATCGGCTGGAGGTAGACCTGTATCCAGCCTTCACTTACAGCCTTGTCGATGCTCTCGGCAATGTAACGTTTCTTTTCGACATCGTCCCTGAGCTCGCTTCTGTAATACCTGAAGCCGGATGCATAAGTCCCGCCAAGCTCACTGCATGCAAGCTTGGCTCTGTCGCAGGCAGTACTGGCCGGTACGACTCCGACGTTGTCGGAGTACAGCCCAACATGGACAGGAAGCGAATTACCGCCATTGGCCCTGCTGAACTCACTGAAGAGCTTTTCGATCTTTTCCTCCAGCCCTTCCTTCTGAGTGGCGGCAGCAAAGTGATCTCCGGCAATGCGGCAGCAGCTCTCGCTTCCGAACAGGCTGACCAGTATCCGCGCGAATTCCTGAAGCAGCTTATCTCCCTCAGAGAACCCGTACTTATTATTGAAGAACTTCATCCCGCTGAAGTCCATGTACAGCATGTAAGGGACTCCGCCGTTTCTGATTATCTCATCCTTTGCGGCATCGCTGAGCTCAAAGAAATAAGTCATGCTCGGAAGGCCTGTCAGAAGGTCGAAGTAGTTACCCTTCTCTATGCTGTCCTGCAGCCGGACTTCAAGATCGCTGCGGTACTCTTCTCTGAAATTCTCAAGGAAATAGCTGTGGAGAAGGCAAATGCCCAGAAGACATCCTATAGTGAACATCGGAAGCAGCGAGTAGATCACCTGGAGGATATCAAATACTGTCAGTATTATGCTGAACAGTCCGATCGTGCGGTGTCTGTGCCTTACATATCCCTGACTCTTTGCCGCGACTGTAAGCGCATAGACAGTCGTCATAATAAACATGACAAGCTGAGCAGCCAGCGTGACATATCTCATGATCTCCGGATGATAGACCCCGTCCGCATCGAAAGAGAACAAGACCGGGCGCACGAAGTTGGCAAGTATCGATATCAGCTGGAACAGAAAGATAAAGTTCCCCATGATCATCAGGAACCTGTCCATACGGCGGTTCTCTTCGAGATAATCCACAACGAAGCGGGCCCAGTACAGTATGGCGAGTCCCATGGTGATAAAGTATATGACCGTATCGGCATATGTCAGCTTCAAAAGATGCAGCTCGTACGTTATACCCCATAAAAAGTCAGAGACAAAGTACAGGCATATCCAGATCAGGAACTTGCAATAGGACTCCTGAGCCGGGATGATGCTCTCACCCTCTCTCATCTTGAACACATCATGATTGATTATCAGGCAGATTATCAATGCCAGCAGTCCGGCAGATGAATATGACATAAATCCCCTTGTTACGTCTGCTATATATCTACATTATTCATAATAATACCATAAGAATCCCATTTAATCGTTAGCCTATTTATAAAAAAAACACAGCTGATAACAGCTGTGCTCATTTGATCTCAATATGAAGATTACTTCTCACGCATGTCGTACCCGGTATCCTCGTCTATCATCTGAAGCATGATGTCTGCGAAGCGTTCATTGAACTGCGTTCCGCGTCCGCCCTCTATCTGGGCACGAACCCTCGACTGCTCCATCGCACCGCGGTAGCTTCTGTTGCTCGTCATCGCGTCGTACGCATCGGCTACGGCTATGATGCGCGCCTGTTCAGGGATCTGAAGATCTCGGAATTGCCGTGCATGAACGCGGCATCAGACACAAGGTTTCTGTAGTAGTCGGTCTCGAAGTGTTCGACTTCCCTGAGGAAAATAAGGCGGTTCATGCATATCACCATAAGCATGGCCTGAGGCGCAAAGCTCATGAACCCGTCAGCATCCTCTTTTATCAGCTCAAGTATATGCTGAGGCAGCCCGTATGTGAATCTGATCTCTTCATCTTTGTGCATCGCGATCGCAAAGTGAAGGCTGCAGTTTTAATCTGAAGTGATCGTCAGTACGACGTTATTTCCTCCGAGCATATCTCTCAGTTCGTCCCCGCTCTTGCCCTCTATATGTCCGAGTCTTGTATATGCCCAGGTATTCGTTCCGAAGAACACCACTATGTTGCTTCCTGTGTACAGGACGATATCCCCCGGTTCCGTCGTTGTATTCACATCATTGTCCGGCAGTGTAGTTCCCAGTCCGCCGACCTGCTCGAATCCGCCATACCGTGAGGTGTCGATGGTTAACGGCCCTTCCGAAGCCAGATCAGCCAGTGCTCTTACGGATTCATTGTCTTCCCATTTCACATCGACTTCTTCATTATTGATCTTCAGTCTCATCCCGGTCGTTCCTCTCTCCTCTTCATTATCAGTAATATCAGTCTGCAGTGCATCTTCAGATGCGTCTGCATTCGGAGTCTCTTTCTTATCGGCACACGCGGCCAACGCTACGATAAGTGCGATGGTCAGGATTATTATCAGCATCTTTTTCATGACTTACCGTCCCCTTGTACTACAGCCCTTTTGCCATGCTCCTTATCTCCTCGAGCACTTCACCTTTCATCTCACCCGCGCATGTGAAGAACCCCTTATCCTCAAGTCCGAGATAACCGCGGAAGTCACCGTCGAAAGAGAACCTCGCGCCGGTGTACTGTTCTTTATCTCCCGAGGCAAGGAACATCGAGACGTACTTCAGGCTCTCAGGAGCCTTCGGGTACAGCGCTGAGTAGAATCTGTCGATCACACACTTCAGCTGACCGCTGATACCGTGATAGTAGATTGGCGAAGCCAGTACAAGCATCTCTGCATCCTTCAATTCAGCGTATATCTTCTGCATGTCATCCTTCTGCACGCATTCGCCTGCCCACTTACCATGACAGTTTTCACAGGCCATGCAGCCCCTGATATTCATACCTGTCACTCTGAACTCTTTGACATCGTGGCCTGCGGCCTCAGCAGCCTCTTTGAAGGCGGCTGTCATTTTTGATGTGTTGCCATGCGGGCGCGGGCTTCCGTTAAGTACCAATACTTTCATATATAGCTCCTTCTATTACAGATACTTTTCAAAGAACGCCTGCAGCTTGTCGAACGGGATAGCGTTGTTCTCACCGCCGTCATAAAGATCGGTGTGGGACGCTCCCTCTATAACGAGAAGTTCCTTGTTGTCGGCATACTTGCTGCCTCTTACCATGTTGTCATAAGCATCCTTGCCGAAATAAAATGAATGAGCTTTGTCGCCATGCAGCACCATCACTGCGCTTCTGATCTCGTCCGAGTACTTCAGGATAGGCTGATTCATGAACGACTCGCATCCTGTCACGTTCCAGCCATCGTTGGAGTTAAGGGATCTTGCATGATAGCCCCTGTCTGTCTTGTAGTAAGCATGATAGTCCTTGACAAAGTACGGAGCGTCTTCAGGCAGCGGATCGATGACTCCGCCTGCGCGTGCATAATCTCCCGCCTTGAGATCCGCAAGTCTCTGCGCGCACATTGCAGCCCTCTTCTCATAGCGCTGCTCCTCACTGTCCTCGGAATCAAAGTAACCGTTGGCGTTGACTCTTGTCATGTCATACATCGTTGAAGCAACGGTCGCCTTTATCCTTGTATCGAGCGCTGCCGTGTTTATAGCCATTCCGCCCCATCCACAGATGCCGATGATACCGATGCGATCAGCGTCAACTCTATCATTGAGAGAAAGGAAGTCTACCGCAGCCATGAAGTCTTCTGTGTTGATGTCAGGCGATGCCATGTATCTCGGCTGGCCTCCGCTCTCTCCGGTAAAGGAAGGATCGAACGCAATTGTAATGAAGCCTCTCTCAGCCATTGTCTGGGCGTAGAGTCCCGAGCACTGCTCCTTGACTGCGCCAAACGGTCCGCTTACTGCGATCGCCGGGAGCCTTCCCTCTGCATCCTTAGGCACATACATATCTGCGGCCAGAGTTATGCCGTAGCGATTCACGAAAGTCACCTTGCAGTGATCCACCTTCTCACTTTTTGCAAATGTCTTGTCCCAGTCCTGTACAAGCTTGAGTTCTTCTTTCTTTATCATTTCAGTTCTCCTTTCAGTGATTCGTTATTATTCAATGGTTGTTTTCGGCTACTCTGATCAGATGATCCATGCAGTCCACTCTGCGCTGACTTCTGTGAAGCTCCTCCATCAGGTCGCATCTGCATCTGCGGAGGCATCTGATGATATCATCATCAAGACCCGCCTCGTGCATGCTGCGAACCCTTTCGATATCCGCTTCAGAGCAGCCCGCATCTCCCATATTGATCAGTATTGCCTCTATATCTGTGTTCTTCATGGCTTTATGTTAGCCGATTGCCATGTTATTCGCTAATGGTTATAATGAATATCGTGATATTCTTATTTCGCATATCGTATTCAGGAGAATTCTATGGATATTCGCAATCTCAGATACTTTCTGGCGGTCGCCAGAGAAGAGAACATGACAAGGGCGGCAGAGCTTCTGCACGTGACCCAGCCCACCCTTTCAAAGACTCTGAAATCGCTGGAGGAAGAACTCGGCAAAAAGCTGTTCATCCGCAAGAGCTTCAGCATACAGCTGACTGATGAAGGCATGCTTCTGCGCGACAGGGCCGAGGATCTTGTGGCAATGGCAGACAAAATCGAGCAGGAATTCATGTCGCTCGATGACATAACCGGGGGAGATCTGTACTTCGGACTTGCGGAATCCTATCAGATAAGATATCTCGCGAGGGAGATCGGAAGGTTCAAGGCTGCGTATCCGGGACTGAATTATCATATCACAAGCGGTGACACTGAGCAGGTCACAGAGAAACTCGACAAGGGTCTACTCGATTTCGCCGTGATAACAAGCGAGGTCCCTGATGTCCGCAAATACAATTACATCACCTTCCCACAGACAGATATCTGGGGAGCTGTAATGGCAGCCTCACATCCTCTTGCAAAGAAAAAGGCCATCACAGCTGATGACCTTATCGGCGTGCCGTTATTCAGTTCCGAGCAGAGCTGGGATCGTGAAATCAATGAGTGGGCCGGAGATCGTTTCAGAGATCTTCATCTCGAGGGATCGTTTCGTCTTTCATACAACGGTTCGATGTTTGCGCTCGAGGGGCTCGGAATACTTCTGACATTCGAGCACCTTGTCAATTGCTCCGAAGGGAGTGGCCTGATATTCAGACCTCTTGATCCCGTCAAGGAGTCCAGCTTCTATCTCATATGGGGCAAGTATCAGGTGCTCACACCTATCGCCGAACGCTTCCTGAAACAGGTAACACAATCATTCCTACCCGAGTAATTCCCGGTAGATTTCACGGTCGGTATCCTTCCAGACATTGAACACCACTCTGTCTATTGCTCCGTCGTGTTCGGCAAGCCATTTACTTACCGTCTCCACCGCGATCTCAGCCGCTCTTTGGTTCGGGAAGCGGAATACTCCCGTGGAGATGCAGCAGAATGCCACGTTCCTGAGTCCGTTCTCAAGGCATAAATCAAGAGTATTTTTGTAGCAGTCTGCCAGATCCTTTTCCAGCTCAGCTGTGAGCCCGAATTGTACGATCGGTCCCACAATGTGTATTACTTTTTTTGCAGGCAGATTGTACGCATCAGTCAGCATAGGCACTGCCGTCGGCTGATCGTAATCATCGCCGTGCTCCAATCTCATCTGCCTCATCCTGTCCGCGCATTCCAGGCGGAGCTGCACGCCGGCATAGCTGTGAATGCAGTTGTCTATACATCCGTGCAGCGGGATAAAGCAGCCCTGCATCTGGGAGTTTGCCGCATTGACTATGGCATCCGCCTTGAGCCTGGTTATATCACCCTGCCAGATCGAAAGCCTCGGATCGCCCGCGCATGCCGGTATGGATTCCACATCAACTATCCCTTTTATGATACTCTCGCGCCTTAGGTATGCATCCTGTATGCTCAGGAACTCTCCGCTGACAGACCTTGCCTCCCTCACATTCATGAGACTCCTGAGAAGGTCCTTCTGTCCCTGCTCATCCGCGGGAGTCGGAACCTTTTTGTATATAGGGTTTTCGGCCTTCAGATGATCAATCAGCAATATCCTTTGTTCTTCCTGTGTCTTTTCCATGTGTCTTACCTCAGCATTTCATCCAGCACTGCGTCTATGTCATCGTCTATCACGATGGACTTGTTTTTTATCTCCGGTGCAGTATTGCATACCCTATATCTTCTCACAGATAGCGAGGCGGCAGCTTGTACCGTATTCCTGTACCGACACGGTTACCAACTTGATTTTACTACAAAAATACAGGCCGATTCTATTATGAAGGGCTGTCGTCGAGAAAAAAGCAGGATCATGCTTGACAAACAATATTATACGGCATATAGTATCAGACAAGAAATAATATTACACGAGCGAAAGGAGGCGCAAATATGGGTTTCAAGATCGAATCCAGTCTGCTTGACGCGTGCGCCCTGGCTATCCTGCACAGAGGAGACACATACGGATACGAGATCACTCAGGAGATGAAAAAGTCGATCACCGTATCCGAGTCCACACTCTACCCCGTACTGAGAAGACTTCAGCAGGAAGAGCTTTGCAGGACATATGATCAGCCTTATCAGGGGAGGAACAGGAGATACTACTCCATAACCTATAAGGGCGAAGCGAAGCTGGCTGAGTACCTTAAGCAGTGGGCCGACTACAGGAATGCGGTCGAGACGCTGCTTGTCGGATCGGAGCCTGCAAAGGTTGCAGATGAAGAGACGGTCAGGGAAAAGGCTAAGCAGACTAAGACAGCAAAGGTAAAAGTCGGAAAGACAACAAAGAAGGAAGTTAAGAAAGAAGCAGAAGGAGGTGCAGCAGATGAATAAACAGGAATTCATGAAAGCTTTGCGGGATGAACTCTCGAAGCTGCCGCCTGAAGAGATAGATGAAGCCACTGAGTATTTCGAGGAGTGCTTCGCGGAGGCTACGGACGGCCTCGATCCTGAGGAAGCAGCGGCAGAGGAAGCCCGCCTGGCAGAGGAGTTCGGAAGCCCAAAGAGGATAGCCGCTCAGATCAGGGCAGACTACGCTGCAAGGATACTCGACGGAGAGCAGCCGGCAGCGGCTTCGGATACCGGCAGGACAGGCAAGCTTTCGGCGGTATGGTGGGTCGTCATCGGAATTTGTTCAGCCCCTATAGCACTGCCGCTGGTAATAGTGCTGATCGCGATGATCTTCGTGGTGATCGCATGCATCATCGGAGGCGTGATCGGAGGAGCCGCAGCGGTGGTAGCGGGCCTGATCCATCTGTCCGCAGCTCCGGCATCCGGAGTGATGATCACAGGCATCGGCCTCATGATACTCTCCGGAGCGCTCGCTGCAGGCTACGGAGCTATCGTAGGCATAATCGCCCTGGGCAGGTCCCTCTCAGAGAAGAGCAAGCAAAAGGCTGAGAACGAGAGGAAGGAGGCTGAGATAAATGAAGAATCTAAGTAAAGGAACACAATTCCTGATCGGCTGCGCGATAGTGTTCGCGCTCGGAGCCGCCCTGACACTCGCAGGCTGCATCGCCGGAGGACTCAAGGCTCTCGATGACAAAACGATCGCGGCGCCGGAAATGACCACAACGGAAGAGGTCTATGAATTCAGCTCGATCGAATCGACAGGCTACCTCGATCTCGAGATCGCAGGCCCTAAGTACTACGACGAGATGCTCGAAGACCACGAGATCAGAGACCTCACGGCAGAGCCGGGCAAGGTTATAGTAATAAGCCGCAAAGACTCGAACGCCCCTGAGGTTTCCACCGACGGAGGCAGGCTCATCATCGACGGAGGCGGAGAGAGCTTCACCAGCCTGGGCGTCCACAATCCGACAGTTATAGTCTTCTGCGGTGAGGACGAACTCGAGTCCATAAAGGTCAGCTCGGGATCGTGCGATGCGGACATAAACGGAGTCAGCTTTAAGAACGCAGAGCTTGAGATGAATGCAGGCGATGTAGAATTCGAGGACGTCGTGAGCGGAGGCATCAAGGTCGACAGCGAATCCGGAGAGATCAGGGTAAGCGGCATGCTCAAGGGCATGACCGACCTTCACACAAACGCAGGAGATATCGAAGTCGATACCTTCGACGGGATCAGGACCTACACCATCGATGCAAGCACAGGCGCAGGCGATATCAGCATAGGCGATGACGAAAACGATTTCGAAGGCATTGTGTACAAGCAGGCGGGCGGAGACAATACCCTAAAGCTCAGGACAGACGCCGGAGACATCGAGATAGGCGAGAAATAGCATCACGCGGTTCGACATACGGCGGTTCAACCCAGGTAATAATCTAAACAACAAAGAAATCCCCGACTTTGATATGCTCCCTTTACGAGAGACAGTGAAAAACAAAACACTGTCAATCGCGAAGGGAGTTTTCTTATGGACAGGAATAAGATTCCAGCAGATGTGAGGCTACACTATGCAAAACTTTGTTTTGAAGAAAAGATGAGCAGAGCTGAAGTTGCAGAAACATTGGGAATAGATGTATCCGCTGTAAAGTGGTGGATCTACCAATACCAGGAGCAAGGAGAGAAACCTTTCAAGGAATATGAACGCAATGCAATATATTCTGCAGAGTTAAAACGTGATGCAGTTTTAAGCTATCTGAATGGAGAAGGCTCATACAAACTGATTGCTGCCAGATATGGGCTTAGGAACGTAATGCAACTTAAGACTTGGGTAAAGATGTATAATGACGGCAAAGACTTCTTACAGCGCAAGATGTCAGGAGGAAGCCGTATGACTACATCAAGAAAAACCACAAAAGAAGAGCGTAGCCAAATCGTCAGGGAATGTATTGCAAATGGCTGTAACTATGGCGAATGTGCCATCAAATACAACGTCAGCTACCAGCAAGTCTATACATGGGTCAAACGCTTCAAAGAATTAGGCGAAGCAGGCCTTGAAGATCGCCGTGGCAGACGCAAAGTCGATCAGGAGCCTCGCAGCGAGATAGAGAAGCTTCAGATAGAAAATGAACGTCTGAAGCATGAGCTGTATATGATGAAGATGGAGCGCGACCTGTTAAAAAAAGTCAAGGAACTGGAGAGGAAGAATCTCTATCGCAAGTAAGGCAGTCACACCTCTACAGTTCCATCAAGTACTGCACGGAGACATATGCATATCCGGTCGAGCCATGCTGCCGGATACTGCATGTCTCAAGATCAGCATATTACAAGTGGCTGCGCGGTGATGTCGGTGAAAGAGTCAGGCAGAACAGATTTATAGCTGAGAAGATGGAAGAGATCCATATGAAGGATCCATCCAAGGGATACCGCAGGATCAATGATGATCTGTACCGCAGATACAACATAAAGATCAATGACAAACGAGCGCTAAGGATCTGCAGAGCAAGAGACATCAAGTCTACGATCAAGTATGCGAACCATGGATGTACACGTCAGGCAGATAATCCGCAGTTCATAGCAGAAAACATTCTGAACAGAGAATTTTCGGCAGATAAGCCGAACGAGAAATGGCTCACAGATGTCACTGAATTCAAATGGTACGATGAGAACAAGGACAAACACAAAGTCTATCTAAGCGCCATCCTGGATCTCTATGACCGACGGATAGTCTCATATGTGATCAGCAACAGCAATGACAACCCTCTAGTATTCACTACGTTCGATCAGGCCATAGCCGCCAATCCGGGAGCTACACCTCTTTGCCACTCAGATTATGCCGAAGAAAAAACTATGCCGAAGAATTGCTGGAACTTCGCAGCCTGAAGAACTAATCTCAGTTTCTTCGGCATAGTGTTTTTGCTAATCCAGCGAGTATAGAATCTTCCTCACAGACTCTTTCTTCCAAATTTTCTCTTCACTCACAATCCCATCTGTAGACTTGTTCATTGCTTCGCTCATCATCTCAAGAGTCGCAAACGCATAAAACCCTGAAGTCGTAGACATGCTTTCATGTCCCAGCAGTTGCATTATGAATGGCAACGGAACGCCACTCTTGTATAGATCCATTGCCTTGGTCTTCCTCAGCATATGGCAGTGAACGCGTTCAGGAACTTCACTGCAATGTTCCCTGGCAATATCTGAAGCCGTTTTCAGGATCAGACTGATGCTATCCGTAGAGAGCCTGCTCTTTTTCCCATTCAACATGCTGTAAAACAACGGAGCTTCTTCGCCTTCTGAGTGGAACTCCTTCAGATATCCTTCCAGATGTTTTACTGTCTTTTCGAGCAGAGGTACATTCCTGCTTTTTCTGCCTTTGCCGACAAGAGTGACGAAAGGATTTTTCATGTCCAAATGTAGAGATGAAATATTCAGATCCGAAAGCTCCTGAACCCTAGCCCCTGTGTCATACATCAGGATCAACAGCATGCGGTTGCGCCGATGCTTGGAAGTTTTGTTGTCGAACGCAGCCAGTATTGCCGCAGTAGCTTCTGGCTGCAGATACACGATCGGAGCTTTTTCCTCCTTGAGCTTTCTAACCGAGCATACATCGGTATATATGCCACGCAATTCAAAATCTTCTTCGCTGCAGTATTTCAGAAATGACCGTATTGCAGTCAGCTTCAGATTGATCGACTTTACCGAATAATCATTGCTTTTGAGCCATTCTATGAACTCCTGTATGTTCTTCCTGTTAAAGCAGTCCATCGTTACCCTGCCATCCGAAACAGATTTCACTTCTTCCAGAAAAGAAAGGTACGACTTCAGCGACTGTTTGTATGCATCTACGGATTTATCTGAAAGATTTCTGGTTATCGGCATGTACGAATGCAGGTAGTTGCGTGCCATGATCCAGAAGTTCCTGTCTTTCTTTCGGTCATACTTCATACGCATCGACCTCCGGAATAACATCTGCAGACGATGCGGTCAGCATCCTGTACTGCGAGAAATAATCTGGGATCAGGTGTATGTAGTAATATGTGCTCTCAAGTGATGAGTGCCCCATGTATCTCATCAGATATGGAAGCATAGCGTGAATATCCTTGCCTTCTTCCGACCAGCGCATTATGTTCGCACAGGCGAAATGGTGTCTGAAATCGTATGCTCTCGGCTTGACTTTGCCATCACGCTTCAGCCCGGCAGACAGCCAGATACTCCTAAAATTTGATGAGATAGGCGATGACGAATACATACCGCCATATCCACCTGGGAAGAAGTATTCCCGGTCGGTAAAAACTTTGCTGATCTTTGCATCATATTCCTTAAGATATTTGATCAGCTCATCAGATAAGAACAATCTGCGGTCGCGAAGAGCTTTGCCGCCAAGGATATCTATATATCCTTGATCCAAATGCACTTCCGTGCATTTCAGACTGCGCGCTTCTATGCATCTAACGCCACAGCAATACAGGAATCTGTATAATGCCGGAAGCACATAGCGCCGTCCCGGCCAGCCATTTTTTCTGAGGACAAAGCGATCACATTCTTCGAAAAACAGCTGTATCTCGTCTTCTGTAAGCAGGTATACTTCTGCCTGGTAGCGTTGAATATTGTATCTGTCGTCGAGGATATATGCATCCTTGTCACCGGTACTGTTGAGATACCGTCCGAATTCCCTGATCGGCGAGACCCAGCTGCGATCCCGTGTTTCACTTCTTGACGCATAGTATTCAGCCCAGCCTTCAACCAAAGATTTTGTAAGATCAGATTCATTTTCGTGGTTGAGGTTGTAGCGGTCAAGACTCTTCAGTATTGATCTTGGCGCTTGGTATTTAATTCCAAGCGAGGTTTTGAAATTCAGGAATGCTTCTATCTTGTCCGAAAGATTGCTTATGTATGTGATCATGGCAGCACCTCCGTGGAGATGTTTACCATGGGAAGCACGCATTCTCTGAGGCGCTCCGCATCAGTAGTTATGTATATGTCCGTTGTATCCGGGCTGGAGTGCCCCAGTATTGCTGCAATCGTTTCAATTGGCACCTGATTCTTCACCATTGTCGATGCAGCATTATGACGAAGCATGTGCATACCGAAGATGCGACTGTCCTTGGATATACCGGCCTTGCGAAATACTCTTGTAACTATCGCATGGCAACTGGCATGATCAGTAAACGGATTGAACGGTGCCAGTTGTCTCACAAAGAGGTAATCATTATCTGCCGCAGGCCTTTCTTCGCACAGATATCTGGCGATTGCGTTTCCTACCGCTGCAGTCAGAGGCAGGCAAACCATGTTTCCGGTCTTGCTCTGTCTGAATGAAATTGTTTCATTTGACCAGTCAATATCTGAAAGCTTCAGTTTGATCAGGTCACACGCTCGTATGCCGCAGGTAAGCCCAGTCAGAACAATAGCTCCATCTCTTAACGAAATGGCATTCTGATCAATGACATTTTTGATGCGATCAAGCTCTTCGTCAGTTAATGTCGGTATTATGCGCTTGAACCTAGGGCCATGGATGCCGGCAATGGAGCTGGTCAAATCCTCTCTGCCAAGATATCTGAATATTGACCTCAGCTCACACAGTATTTCTCGAAGCCTTTCAGGTTTGGATTCCGCAAGATAACCATAAATAACCTCGACAGAGAGATCTTCTGTATCTGCTATACTGTTCCGATGCATATATTGGAGTAGGCTGTACATACCATACTCATAAAAATGCCTCGTGTTTTCATTGTCGTAGGTTTCAGATAAAAACGACAGGTAGTCATCGTATATCTGAAGATGAATTGGATCTTCAGGCTTGACCTTGCCTCTTTTCATCATCTCAAAGTTGAATTCTCCATTGTAATAATATGAATTCAACAGTCTGATGAAGCGCCCCTGTGTATGGTATCTGTTGTTGCTGAATTTCCCGGTCTTTAAACTGATTACATCGTCAGCATATGGTTGGCCGGCATCTGGGGTGTATTCTGTAATGCCGTTTTCTCTGCAGTACGCTTTGAAGCGTCTGATCACACCGCGATAGTTGAAAATGGTGCTCTCGTTGTATCCGGCACCAGCCAATGCCTCCAATAGCAGTTCACAAATCTTGTCGATTGACATCCTAAGGTACCTCCTTGTCTAAAAAGTACCTTAAGTATATGTAAACACTATGCCGAAGAAACTGAGATTAGTTCTTCAGGCTGCGAAGTTCCAGCAATTCTTCGGCATAGTTTTTTCTTCGGCATAATCTGAGTTATCCTGAATTCGGCATAACACAGACCGCGGATTCCAGTACACCAACAGGACATTCCATACCAAACTGGAGAATGCCGGCATGACTCAGAGTATGTCCAGAGTAGCCAAGTGCATCGACAACGGTCCGATGGAAGGATTCTGGGGGATCCTGAAGAGAGAACGTTACTATGGCAAGCGCTTCAACAGCCGCGAAGAGCTTGTAGCCATGATCGAAGAATATATCTATTACTACAACAACGAAAGGTACCAGAGAAGATTCGGAGTACTGACTCCGATCGAGAAGCACAATTCATATGTTCTCGCAGCATAATTACATTCGCCTCTGCAACACATTTCGACAGATGCAGGGAGCGGGAACGGAGTCAAGTGACAGTACGCTGGCCGAAGGCCGGGCAGCACTTGACGTAGTGACACGGAATATCCTTACCCGCACCAGCGGGCGTGGATACACGCTTGATGGCTGCCTTCCGGCGAGGAAGGAATAATAAATCGTCTCTGGCGAAGCCTGAGACACATCTTTCATTGCAGACTCTGTGAAACAGCGTCTGCTTTCCCCAAAAAACAACCAGCAACATTTCTGTTACTGGTTGCCATAATCTTTTGATTTTTCACTGTCCTCTTGACGGGTAGCAGTTCACTTGCGGGGATTTCTTTGCTCAGAATCAGTTAGAAAATCTTACGCCGGGGTCCTCACGAACTTGAGGGTTCGCATAGGTTACCCCGGTGCAGACACTCCTGCTAGAACTCTACCGGTTCAGCTTTGCTTTCTTTATCATGACTGCAAAGAACAGCTGCACATGCAGTGTCGTTTGCTTCCTTTGCGACCCAGCGCAGAGTTTTTAACTGCAGTGCCGGATCAGCGGCGAATCCCGGTGCTTCCATCTTTTCCCAGCTGCGCGCAGATACGGCAGCGTCCGAAGCCAGAAGCACATACCTCTCTTTATTTCTGACAATGACTCCGCAAAGCCCGTCTGTATGCCCCGGCATATTCACCATCATGATGCTGCCGTCACCTGTGATATCTATGGCTTTGTTCATCGGGCCAAGCAGATGGCCTCTGAAGAACACTCTTTCCGCACCCTCTACATCCCATAGCTGCTCCGGCTGTCTGATACGGTATTTCGTCCTTACCGACCAGTATGCTTCATCCTCAGGTATCACTATCCTCTTTGCCCGGCTCACCGATCTGAGTCCCGAAACATGATCCGGATCAAGATGTGTAATGAGCACTGCGTCTATATCTTCCTGCCTTATACCCATGGATCTCAGCTGTTCATCCACTGCCATGCCCGCAGGTACGTATGGCCTGTACAGCGCGGCCAGGTGCGCGGGCAGAACGCTTTTTACAGCTTTGGGATCATAGACTCCATCCGGACTGATATCTCTGCTCCAGCCTGTATCCACAAGAAAAAGCCCTGCCGGATGCTCTATCAGATATGAAAACACCGGGAGTGTTACCCGTTTGCGATCGGGAGCCATAACGGCTTTCCGGAAGCCAGTCATTATACTGCCGCCGCCGTACGGCAGATCCTCATGTATTCTTATGAACCCGCAATTCAGTATGTGTATTTTCACAGCAACTTAAGTCCATTTGTCATAAGCAGGAGTCCCAGGGTGACTATCATCACCGTGCTGACTCTCGTGATGTACTTATTATACCTCTTCGGAATGAATTTCCCGAACATTCTATTAGGATAGTACCTATCATTAATATCAGCACTTGAATTATCTTCCTGCTTGGTTACAATTTTATTCAGGATGATTATTCCTGTTAATCCAAAAAAAGCGAGGTAAAAGAATGAGAAAAAGACTTGATATCACGGAAGGCATTTTCCCTATGCCTGTCCTTATGGTAGCAACATACAACGAAGACGGCAGCGTAAATGTGATGAACGCCGCATGGGGAACTATGCAGGAAAGAGGAAATGTAGCTCTCAATCTGACGGAATCCCACCAAACTGTGCAGAACATTAAAGCCAGAGGAGCGTTCACGGTAAGCATAGCAGACGCTGATCATCTGGTTGAGGCTGATTATTTGGGAGTTGAATCCGGTAACAGGGTTCCTGATAAGTTTGCGAGAAGCGGTCTTACCGCCGGCAAGGCAGAAACCGTTGATGCTCCCGTGATCAATGAATTTCCTCTGTGCCTTGAATGCGAGTTCATTGAATATCAGGATAACGAATACGGATGCGGAGTGATCGGTAAGGTGGTTAATGTTACTGCCGATGAAAAAGTGCTGGTTGATGGAAAACCTGATATGTCTCTTGTCAATGCCATAGCATTCGATCCATACACTCACGGTTATTACAAAGTAACAGATCGTGTTGGTGAGGCCTTCAAAGATGGTTTGAAACTAAAGTAGTAGTATAGTTACAAAAAATCACTTTATCATTTGAAACAAAACGACCCTGTGACATTGAAGTCACAGGGTTCATTATTGGCGTCACTCTGTTTTTCTTGCTCCGGACTGCAGAGTGTTCTGCTGTGTCACTATGCTGTGCTTTCCGTATACAAGTAAATACGCGATGATACCGAGCGGGATCGCCGCCATTACATCGATGAATGAGTGCTGCTTTACAAACATTACGGATATGCTGATCATTATAACTGATATGACGACGAGAGCTTTCCACCACCATGATGCGTCCTTGTACTTGCACCATACTATGCCTATGCCGAGAGAGTAAGCCACATGCAGCGATGGGCAGACTCCTGTCGGTGTGTCGAATGCGTATATGAAGCTCATAAGCCCGCACAGAAAATTGTCATGGGGCATCACCTCAGGCCTCAGCAGCTGTATACTCGGATAAACTATGTATATGACCATGGCTATCGCCTGTGTCACCATGATGAAGACCTGAAGCTCCTTGAATTTCTGAATATCATAGAGCAGAAAATAACCCAATGAGATAACGATAAGCACATACCACCAGCAGTAAAACAGCAGAAAGTACTCGTTGAAAGGGATCAGGTCGTCAACGGCCGAATGCACTACATGGCAGGCTGAAGCGGGGATGAGGTTCTCCGTCAGAAAATACAGCGCAAAGTATACCAGCCAGCCGCCAAGCAGCTTTATGTGCTGATACTTTGGCTCGTTGATCGCAGACAGCTTAAACTTCCTATAGTCCTGTACAGGCTTCCTGAGTCCAAGCACATGAGTAAGAAACTCCATTTGAGTCAAACTCCTTTGTTATAGATTTGTTTGAAGGGTATTCCCTCTTTGGTATATTAGGATACGGAACGACGGTGTGCTCCGGAAGGCTTCTTGCTATGTCCGTTACGGCATCCATCATCTCCGTGCAGATCCTCATGCGTTCTTCAGAGGCCGGCGCGCAAGGGTCAAAGCGTATAGGTCCGCCAAAGTAGACCGCCTTCAGCGCAGGCGCGGTATACATCGGCACAAAGCTCGGCGCTTCCTTATATTTCCTGTAATACATGCGGGCTACGTCGACAAAGTTTTCCTGGAATTCGCATATAATGTTGTTGTGGGGGACATCATGCTCGGGCAGGATAACGATGCGTGTTCCGCTTCGCAGTTCTCCGACGCTTGATCTGAATGTGCCGAGGATACGCGAGTCATGATACACCCCTATGCAGTCTGCGTTATTGAATATACAGTATGCGAGCGGCGTAATAAGGTATGACAGTATCCTGAAGAACCACTTGATGCCGTCCGGTTTGCATCCCCAAAAGTCCCTGTATGAATACGCCGGGATCTCTTTAAAGTGCATCATCTCGCCTGCGGTCCATGTCTTATGCTTTCCCGGAAAATATAATTCACACGCGATCGGAGCGTTCATCTTGGCATGATTTCCGACTATGATCACCGGCCCCTCCGGGATGTTCTCTGCTCCGATGAATTCTGTCTTAGGATAGAAGATCCGAACAAGAGCTTTTATAAATATGAAGACCAGTCTGGTGATCTTGTTCTTCATAGCCTAATACTCCACTTTCTCGCTCAGAGGTCTGTCGAGCAGTTCAGGTTCGTCAAGCAGCTTTTTCAATAACGCGATGGATCTGGAGCAGTAATAGCCGTCCGAAATGCGCTCATCAACGGTAAGCCCTATCTCGACACTCATGCGCATCTCCGTTTTGCCGCTTTCATCAGTGAACGGGCGTTGTTTCATATCGCCTATGATGCAGAAGAGAGAAGTCGTACCCCAGTTTGTAAGGTGGTGGTAGCCTGCGTGAAGCTTTATGGATCCCAGATTTGCCAGAACAACGGACGACTGGAACGGGTCGGTCGCGATGACCGACTGCGGCATCATGCCGCGGCGGTCGAGGAACCTGGCGCCTGCTCCGAGAGCCTTCTTGAAAATAAGTGGGGTGTGCTGGAGCAGGTCCATGCTCTCCGTTGATTTATCCTTGCCGTCTTTGCGGACATAAGAGATCTGGCGGTACATTTCGTTGTGGATATCATCAAGGGTGTCATCCGGTTTGGAGTGGATGAACGCCAGAGCTTCTTCGCCGCTGTCCGAGAATATCTTTTTGATAGTGAAAGCCGCTGTGACTTCATTGCGCTGATACAGATTGTAATTAGCGTAGAACCGGTTGAGCTGCGGCCTGAGCGTGATGGTTTTCAGAAGAGCCGTCACCATCACCTGAAACAGGTTGTACTTGTAATCAGGCCCGCCGGCGTTCTTCTTCTCAAGATATGCCATCACATTAGTGAGGTCGATGGTCTCCGACATGAACGCCTCGTTGTCGCATCTGTTCGGATACATCAGAGGCATGATAAAATGCATGGAGTCTATGTCCCTTACAAGCTTAGCGTCACGTCTGTCGCCCCAGCGCCTTCTATATATCTTTTTCTTCATGATCCCTATCCTTCTTTTCCTTTCAACCAGGAGCGAAGCTCCATCAAGCTCGCTTGGTTGGAGCGAGCGACGCCGTCAACAGACGACGGGAGCTTCAGCTCATGAGATCGTCAGTCGGGGATTGTGACCCGCCACTGACGATCGAATATGGAACCCGCCGCCTACTCCGTTGAGGCGGGGGACATCCGGCGTCTGTTATATCCTGGTCTTTTATTGACATTTCCCGAGTCGGAAATCATTATACCCAACAGTAAAATATGATACAATTATTTCGTATCTATCTGAAACAATGAGGTCAAAAAATGTATCACATCAAGAATGATAAAAGGTGCATAAAGTCGGCAGCCCGCACAAGAGAGGCTCTGAGAGGGCTGCTGGCGGAAAAGCCCCTCAGCGAAATAACAGTAACGGACATACAGAAGCGAGCGGGGATCGGCAGATCCACATTCTACAGGCTCTTCGACAATACCGACGACGTGCTTCTTTATCTTATCGAAGAAGAATTCCGTGACATGGTAAAGAGTTACAGAGAAATGGAATGGATCGAATTTACCAGACACCTTATCGGGAGCATAATATCCGAGAGCAAGGTCATAATCAACGTATCGTCATCGGGTAAGATGCATGTGATATCCAGGGCTCTGCGAAATGATATTACGCAGGAGGCTGAGGCCGGCCGGTATATATTTGACAGCCTTTCGAGGTACATGATCGCAATCTTCATAGGGGGATGCATCTCACTGGTCACTGCCTGGGATGAAAACGGAAGAGAAGAAACACTGGATGAACTTGCAAAAATGATGCGTAAGGCTCTTGACTATAATGCGATAACCGAGATCCTTACAAGGCAGGCACAGTAATACGATAATATGCGGAATAGATCACAGGGAACAGATCGGAACTGCAAAAACGCGCTGCAGAAGCTTGCCCTTATAGTCTGGGCTGCTCTTATAGTTTTCGCGCTCATGAATCGTGATAAGATCACGGCTGAATCCATTGCTGCATATGAACCCGGGAACGTCATGCTGGCGGTACTGACGATGATGTGTCTTTTCGCGCTGAAGACGCTTTCGATAGTCTTTTACTCTGGTCTGCTTTTTACAGCGTCAGGCATGCTCTTCGATCTGCCGCTCGCGCTTGCCGTGAATATTGCCGGAGCTCTTGTGATGCTCCTCGAAGGATATGGGATCGGATATATGGGCGGCCAGCGTATGGTCGGGGAGCTTTCAGACAGATACCCCAAATTCAGAGAATTCACCGGTCTCAAGGATTCACGGCCGTTCGTCTTCGCGCTGCTCATAAGGACGCTCAAGATAGTGAACTATGATCTTGGCAGCATGTATATGGGAGCGTCAGGAGTAAGGATGCTTCCTTATCTTGGCGGAAGCCTTACTGCGCTGCTCCCGGAAATAACGTTATTTACTTTGGCGGGAAACGGCATAGCTGATATGAACGCTGTGCCTGCAGTATTTGCGGCTGTCCTTTACATACTTGTGACCGTAGCCGCGGCCCTGATACTGAAGCACATGATGAGGACAAAAAGCAACATAAAACAAAAATTGTCGGAATTCTGAGTTCTATATCCATTGTCTTTATCCTTTTATACAAACTTGAACCTATCTGTCTGATACGACCAGCTGCAGTACATCCGGCCTTGCGTAATGGCCTACCGCGTCATGCTCCATTTTGCATGCAGCCGGAAGATCCATATCCAGTTCAGCATATATTACCGTCTCTTCATCCCATACCGGATCCGTAACGTAATGCCCATAAGGGTCTATTATGCAGCTTCCGCCGCGGCACACCATGTCCGGCAGAGCTGCTATCTCGGCTTTGGTATTCAGATCCTCCGGGTATGACTCTTTTCTGATTATCATGTCGGAATTGATAAAATAGCATTTGCCTTCTATCGCTATGTGCTGGATGGTCGCCTGCCATTCAGGGTTATCGTTTGTGTTAGGGGAGATATAGATCGTTATTCCTTTCTGATACAGAGCGACTCTGGCAAGCGGCATATAGCTTTCCCAGCATATAAGGCTGCCTATAGGTCCCCATGGTGTTTCAGTGACCGGGAAAAAGTATTTATCAGCGTCTCCCCACACCAGTCTTTCTGACCCTGTGGGTTTTAGCTTGCGATGCACTTTATATGTTCCGTCCGGTTCGAAGATGGCATTGCTGTTGTACAAAGTCCCTCCGACCGCATCTCTTTCCGAGAATCCGATACTTATATACGCGCCGCGCTTTTTCGCTTCACTCGCGAGCTGAATGAACTCCTCTCCGCCGGCCACGACTGAGGCATCATAGTATCTCTTCCAGTCCTCCCTTCCGGGTTCAGTCCTTTTGCCGACACTGAACCCGAAGTTCATCCCAACAGGATAACCCGGGATAAACAGTTCAGGGAACACTATCAATTCCGCTTTATTTCTTGCCGCCTCTTCAATATAACCCAGGGCCTTTTTCAGACTTTCCTGTTTATTGAACAGAACCGGTTCAGCCTGGACCAGCGCTATGCGGCATGTATGTTTATCTAAATCTTTCATTCAATACACCTCCACAAACTGCGAGACTTGTTAGCATCTTTATGATAGCACATTGACCTATATCATATTAAAGAAGAAAAAACGCAGTTATGTCTCAGTATGCTGCATGCGGCGGAGAGGTCAAAGAAATGATCCATTTCAGCTCCCTGTACATCAATACAGGGCAAGGCGGTTATGGCTGTCCCCCGCCTTACCCTGTATGTAAAATGTTTTTCAGACTCTTGATCAGTCTGTAAAGAGAGCTGTCGAATAGTATCTGTCTCCGCTGTCAGGGAGCAGTGCCACTATAGTCTTTCCTTTGTTCTCAGGCTTCTTTGCATATTCGATCGCTGCGTGAAGCGCCGCTCCGGATGAAATGCCTACCGAGATACCTTCTTTCTTTGCCAGATACTTAGCTGTATCGAACGCATCCTGATTGGTCGCTCTGAACACCTCGTCATATACTGCCGTATCGAGCACATCAGGTACAAATCCTGCGCCAATGCCCTGGATTTTATGCGATCCAGCCTTTCCTTCGGAGAGCACCGGTGAATCATCCGGCTCAAGAGCTACCACTTTCACCTCAGGCTTCTGCTCCTTAAGATACTCGCCTGTTCCCGTCACTGTGCCGCCTGTTCCTACGCCTGCGATGAAGATGTCTACAGCACCGTCAGTATCGTTCCAGATTTCCGGACCTGTAGTTGCCTTATGTATCGCCGGATTTGCAGGATTCACGAACTGTCCCGGAATGAAGCCGCCCGGGATCTCCTTTGCGAGCTCTTCAGCTTTTGCGATCGCGCCCTTCATTCCCTTCGCTCCTTCGGTCAGGACTATCTCTGCGCCGTATGCCTTGAGGATATTCCTTCTCTCCACGCTCATCGTCTCAGGCATTGTCAGGATGATCCTATAGCCCTTGGCAGCTGCTATTGATGCAAGACCGATTCCAGTATTGCCCGATGTAGGCTCTATGATGACTGCCCCTTCCTTCAGCAAGCCCTTTTCCTCCGCATCCTCTATCATCGCCTTGGCGATTCTGTCCTTTACGCTGCCTGCCGGGTTGAAGTATTCAAGCTTGACAAGCACTGTCGCTTCAAGTCCGAGATCCTTCTCGATATTAGTTACCTCTACGAGCGGTGTATTTCCGATAAGTCCGAGTGTTCCTTTATAGATATTTGCCATTGTATTTACCTTCTTTCTGCATTTCATGCGAATAATGCTGTATGTTCGATTTTGATATTTCTTAAGGGGAACGTGTCACTCCTGATAGTTCCCCGTCATACATCGACATCGTGTGCGCATGCCTTTCGCAATGTATTCATCGCTCATTATTTCTTTTTCAATATGTAAATCGATTGTCATTTTCGTCTTTTCTCCTTGTTAAAATGTATATTAATCATATTCGCCTACTTTGTCAATAGGTTTTATGTATATTCGCCTATTTTATTGATAGGTTAAAGGATTTATAGTATTATTATATTAGAATAAACACTCATTTAATAGGCGGGGGCAGGAATATGATCTCAACAAGAGGAAGATACGCGCTCAGAGTGATGCTGGATCTGGCAGAGAATGACAACGGATCTTATATTCCTCTGAAGGACATTGCCGAAAGACAGGAGATATCTAAAAAATACCTTGAAATAATAGTAAAGGATCTTGTCCGTGGCGGACTGCTTACCGCTGTCAGCGGCAAGGGCGGCGGATACCGCCTTTCTCGCGATCCAGAAGACTATCCGATTGGCGAGATAATTGAACTCATGGAGGGTCCTCTTGCTCCAGTCGCATGTCTTGCAGATGACGCTGCCGCATGTTCACGTTCGGAAAACTGTCTCACTCTACCTCTCTGGAAAGAGTACTACCAGCTCATCCATGATTTTTTCTACAATAAAAAACTGAGTGATCTTCTCGTAGACCGCTCACCTGTATACTATATCTGATCGATATCCTGCTTCAGATACCCCGGATCGCCATTACCATCCGATGCGACAGGCAAAAACGGTATCTGAGCAAATTTTCCCAGCACTGTTACCTCATCCTCTGTGAGGACGATATCTGTCAGGCAGCCCTGGCATGGGACTTGCATCTGTTCTGCAGTGAAGTCTGTGCTCATCTCAGCACATATAAGCCGGGAGAATTCTTCAGGGTATCCTTTCCGCAGCATCAATTCGTACAGCAATCTACTCTTCCCACTCATTTTTACTTATCCCTGCAAACTGAAATATGCCGATTTCGTTTCTACAGCGTCCTCATAGCGCAGAATGCCGCGGTCTTCTTCTTGCAGCGGATCAGTACAACAAACTCATAGACTAACAGGCATACATATCCAATCGCCGCCACGATAAAGCCCTTCATCTCACCTCTCATCAGGCTGGAATTGAAAGCCGTAGTGACATCATACAAAGTGTGAACGGTAATCGGAACGAGAATTGCCAGCAGGTAATAGATGACAGGTGATCCTTTCCCGCTCAGCTTGCTGACCCTGGCCCTTCCAAGGAACTCAGCCATGACCATATTAAAGGTCATGTGAGCCGGTACAGCGATCGTTCTTAAGACGATGGAAAGTACGGTTGCGTCTTCATCACTACCATAGAAATACTCCTCTGCAATGGTAAATCCGATTCCTACACAAGCACCGATCAGTATGAATTCATAAACGTTTTTCACCTTATTACGGAATATGAACAGTACCACAAGGATCATCAGCAGCTTGGCAATCTCTTCCAAACCACCCGCAAGTATCAGGTCTCTCCACAGAGCCTGAAAAAAGTTTAGCTCGGTCAGTTTAAGCGCATTAGGGTCTTTTCCCATAGCCTTCATAAGGCCCATGGAAAAGGGGACTGTTATCGGGAAAGACACCATACCTATAGCGATAGGTATCAGCGCCTGCTGCCACCCGATGGGCTCCGGGATCTCTCTCTTGACCATTCTCCAATACAGGATTCCGAGAATGATAACGGTCATAATAACGGATATAATAGTCATAACGATCATGTCTATGTTTCCTCCCTATTACATTAAAGATAATGCCATATAATTTGAATTATTACAAATTAACTCAAATATATAGTCAAAAAGTGCATCTGTTCTGCCTGCGCTTCGCTTGGCAATCACAGTGCCAAGTCTCCATCGAACGTCGTTCTCGTCCCAGTCCTCTCGCCAAAGCAAAGAGACGAGCTTTCGCTCGTCTCTGCTTTGGCGGAGGACATGGGACTCGAAGGAGTCAGAAGCGTACAAACGTTGAAATTCCAAGGAGGAGAACACGCCGTCCACGTTTGTACCCGGAATTGTACCCAATCAATTAGCTCTTTTCCCAATTTCTGATATATTTTGATCCTCTGGATGCACCGATACGCTTTATTTGTCCTTCTCTTACCATCTTCCCGAGTACGGCTTCTACGGTCGTTGGACTGATGTCCGGGTGTATAGCGCAGATATCAGCCTTAGATAAAGGTGTCAGACTCCCAAGTACCGTTGCTTCAATACGGGCAGTCTTGGTTACTCTTTTCCCCTGTACTACTGCAAAGCGCTGGTCGAGCTCCTTGTAACATATATACAGCATAGTTATGAAGTTCTGAACGAATGGGAAATAATCATTCTGATTGGTATCCCATCCCGAAGATGAACGCTGTAGTGCATCGTAATACAAATCCTTGTACTTGTTGATCTGCTCTTCAAACGAGATGTATTTTCCTGCATCGAATCCATTCTTATAAAGAAGCAGCAGTGATAACAGCCGTGACATCCTTCCATTACCATCCCGGAAAGGATGAATGCACAGGAAATCCAGTATGACACATGGAATCAGCAGAAGTTGATTTATATGAGAATTGGAGCATGCAATCAGATATGCCAGTTCCAGCTGCTCCATAGCCTCTTTAGTCTCATTTGCCGGTATCGGACGGAACCTTACTCTTCTGTTTCCGTTTGCATCTATTTCTACAATAACATTATCCGTTTGCTTATACTGCCCTGCCAGATCATCCCCTGAGGGACCCATCATCGTTTCATGAAGAAGGAGAATATCTTTTACAGAAAATGTGAGATTCACGTGATTTGAATGTATTATGTTGAGAGCATCTCTATAGCCTGCGATCTCGGCTTCGTCATGATTCAATGGCGCACTGCTTCGATTCACTATATCCGCTATCCTCTGATCGCTGGTTATAATGCCTTCGATGGCATTTGAGCTTTTTACTGATTGAACTTTTGCTATTGCCTCCAGTTCCGTAAAAACCCTTGGATATTCTTCCTTTCGAACATCAGACGCAGTACGAAGAGAATAAATACCTCCAGTCGTATTGACCAAACCAGCAGGAAGCATTCCATTGTCAAGGAATGAATAGTCGAATTTTCTCATCACAAGCCTCCTTTTCTGCATATATAGTATCATTTTATATGCAGAAAAACAAACATTTGAGGGAATTGTCTGCATATAAAGTGTTATTTAATATGCAGATATACCCCTGTGATAATAAAAAACGACTGTATATTTCAACAGTCGTCATTGGCGGAGGACATTGGAGCCGTAGCCCGCTGCCGATCGAGCTGCGACTGCGTCTTGCTCTCTCGGGCGGCCCTGGCATGGGACTTGCATCTGCTCTGCTGGCGCTTCGCTTGGCAGTCGCAGTGCCAAGTCTCCATCGAACTACGTTCTCGTCCCAGTCCTCTCGCCAAAGCAAAGAGACGAGCTTTCGCTCGTCTCTGCTTTGGCGGAGGACATGGGACTCGAACCCACGGGGCTGTTACGCCTTACCTGATTTCCAATCAGGCTCCTTAGCCACTCGGTCAATCCTCCACAGCTATCGGGCCGACTTCTTGTCAGCCCGATTATAGTAGCATATAAGCGGTCTATTTTCAAGAATTCTTTTTATCTTCTTTTGTAGCCTCTTCAGCGACTTCCTCAGAGTCCTCTTCCGGCGCCTCTTCATCCTTGTCGTCAGTGGCATCCTCCGGAGCATCCGCCTTATCCGCTGCGCCCTTCAATTTGACCTTGTGGGTCTCAGGGCCTCTGAAGGTCTGCCCTGCCAGCAGTGTGAGCATGATCACTATCAGGTAGAACAACGCCACGTGTATGTACGAGTATTTACTGAGTACGCTGTTCTCGTAGTACACATACACAATAGGTACGAACAGGATCAGTACTACCGCTATCGCCAGGTTGTTGACACGTTTGCTCCTCATCGCGCCGCGTATGGCGAGCAGAGCTATGAAAGCCATAGTTATCGTGGCGGTTACGACTCTTGCGGACTTCACGGTATAGAGGAAGTATGTGAAGTACTGTGTCAGAGACGCGAATCCGAAGATGAAGATCAGATGAGGTATGATCACATACCATACCGAATACGGTCCGTGACCGTTCTTCCTGCCTTTGCGGTGAACCAGCCATATCAGGAAGCACAGGAACAGAATTACCGAAACTCCGAGGTATAATCTGCAAACGAGTCTGTACGCGCCCTCAAGGCTGAGATGCGAGTATTTGGTCGCCTCAAGCTCATCGCTCATTATGACCGTCGGCGAGTACGAGAGGCTCGATGTGCCGAGGCTATCGTAATCACCGCTCAGCTTTTCCGCCGTAGACGCGAGATCCTCATCCGGCACCACCTTGATCCCTATCCTGCCGTCCTTGAGGAGGCCCATGTGGTATCTGCCGGACTGGGTGACCAGCTTGTCTGGGGTCACGTTGACGTCAAAATAGGACAGATACCGCTCGCCCTCGGCATCGATCTCAATGTAGTATTCGGTATCGGCAGGCAGACTGACTATGGTCTCCTTGCCGTTTCTCATCATAAATACGCCGCGCTCTCCGCTTCGTTTAGAATCCACATTCGGATCAGGCGCGGTGATCCTGCCTTTATTATCTATACGGGTTATACCCTCTCCGTCCAAAAAGGCCGTGACAGTGACGTCTCCGTTTATCGTAAGTCTCCTCGAGTTGATGGATGTGCTCATCGGATCTTCGATCAGCGCGTCGGAGAACAGCCACCTGATATACGTGGAAGGCCTGTGCTCTATGACAAGATTGGCCGCCAGCGACTCGGTAGGATCCCAGCTGCCGTCATCCTCCTGTCTTACGGAGGCCCTTGTGTGCTGGGCTATGATGTACGAGATATAGTTGACGAATATCTCGATCGATTCCTTTTCTTTAGAGTTCTTAGCATGTAATTCTCTGAAGGCATCGACGAGAGTTTCGAGCAGCTCAGTCTCATCATGCCTGAGCATCGCCTTCATCAATAGCGGTTGGAATCTGTCCGTATACTCGTCGGCATCATCAAAGAACATCCCGAGCCATTCAAGGATGATTCTCAACTGATAATTGACCTCCGGGTTGTTCCTGAAGCCCTTTCCGTCGAGCTCATTGCCGACATCCACTGCAGAGTACACCAGGACATTGAAGTCCGCATCGGATTCCTGCGACGGGGTGTACAGGTCCGTTCCGTAGCGCTCAAAGCCCCAGGTCTCGAACGGTATGGCCGCGACAGGGTCGTATTGCCCGCAGATATTGTAGATGCCCGCGTACTTCTTTGGCGCCTTGGTCGTCCTGGGAACTCCGAAGAGGTATGCGTATACGTCCTCATAGTCTCCGCTTTCGATCGCGTCAGCCGCAGTCAGATTAGCTACCGCCGCCGCGCGGGATATACCTGTGAGCCAGAGCTTCTTCTTGCCGTTGATCTGATACTTGTCGATATACTTTGCGATATGCTTCTCAAGCTTGACCGAGGCCTCCTCAAAGCCCTGGTGCCTCTCGCCCTTGCCGACCTTCATATTGCCGGCCCATTCGTTCTTGTAGCCCTGTCCGCAGGTAGCGGCCGCGATGACGGTAAAATCTCCGATCTGCTTCATGCCTATGACACCGGACAGAGTGTTTTCTGTTGTCTTTTTGTCGTAGCCGAAGGCATACAGATTGGTGAAGCCGGCCTTGGTCAGATAAGTCTTGTACTGGCGAGGCACTACTTTCGGATTGCTGCGCGCTGTAGAAGCCGCAAAGCCGAGCGAAGCCTGAGCCATCGTGTAGCTGTAGTAGGAGGGCGCTAATTCAAAGAGTCCGTCTGAGTACGGGAAGGTCCAGGTATTGGCGTTGCCGCCCGTATCGAGGAACTTGTATCTGATATCCTGCTTGGATGTGACAGACATTTCCGCGGATACATCGGGCGATTCATCATCCTTCATCAGATAATTATGCCTGTTATCGTTGGCCTCTTCCTCTCTTTCCTGCCTGACGTAGAGATCCATCGCCCTTTTGAACTCTTCGTCGCTGAGGCCCTCTAATTCTATACTTACGATCCTGCCGTCTTCATCCAGCACAAGGCCCTTGACATCCCTTAGATCCACATCTTCCTCTTCAATATCGCTTCCGCTCGCTTCGGTATATCCTGCCGCAAACGCAAACGAGTACGAGCCCTGTATCATCAGGGCAAGTACGAGCAGTATCGTTATGAGTCTTGTCGCGATCGCTTCTGTCTGTCTGATCACTGTGATGTCTCCCTATGCCGCAAAGAGCTTTGCAAATTCCAGAGCGTGCCCGCTCATAAGGGCGCATATCTCATCAGGGTCTGTTCTGTATTCTTCTGCGGATACAGGGCAGGTCTTTGTAAAGAAGTCCTCCGGGTATTCATCTCCGGCCTTGTGACTGTCCTCGAACTCTCCCCGCGGCCTGACAAAGAAGTCATTCGTGCCGCCGGTGTCATCCCAGGTGATGTCCACGTAATAGTATTTGTCATCCAGCCTGACTATATTCCATGTATGCGGCACTTCGATGCCGCTGCTCTCCGTAGCCTTGCCGTATATGATCCTGTTGTCCACTCCGGCCTCCAGCAGCAGCCTGTACAGGGCGTTCGAATAGCCCTGACATACGGCCCTGCCGTTTACCAGGGCGTCGTACGCGGTCCTCCTCGAGTCACTCCCGTCCGCCTGATCGTATTCGACCTTCTGACAGATCAGCTCATGTATCGCCTTGAGCTTTTCGTAGTCGGACTTGGACTCTGGATCGAGCTCCTTTATTATCCTCCTGACCTCCGCGCCCAGTATCTCCTCCTGGTTTGAAGTGTCGTAGTATTTGAAGCTGTAGCTGAGCCTGACTCCCATGGAGCCGTTCACATTTATCGTCCTGCCCGAGCCGTCGTAGCTCCCGTATTGGAACTTCAGGTAATCTCCCTCCTCGGGATCCCCGGTGTGCTCTGTCGCGAGCTCCACCAGATCTCCTATAAGGGCCTGGAGGCTTTGCTGATCCACCTCGCGCAGGAGGCCGATCGTGACCTCGCGCTGACGCGCCTTCATAGCTTCTCTTAGCTCCGCCGCCGCATCCTCTTCGGACGCGTGGTAAACGAAGTCCTCCGCCTCTGCCCGAAGTGGTGCCGGGCCCGTGCACAGGGCGATGATCAGTCCCGTCATTAACAGCGTTCTCAGTACGGTTTTTATCAGTCCTTCTCCAGATATGTTACGGCGCAGTAGCCCTCATATATGATCGGGTTGGCCGTGAACCTGTATTTCCGGCCTGTCGGCTCGAACTCGAAATCGTCCGACGCCGTCTCTCCCTTGAGAGCGGCCGCCACCATCTTGTCATACCAGTTCTCGTCTATAAAGCTGTACAGCTCCCTGACCCCGTGTCCGAGTATGTCCTGAGATTTCTCGCGTGTCGCCTTCTCGTACGCATGGTTCACATAGAACAGAACGGCGTCTGTAGTGCCGTGATCTTCGTTCCTCGTCACGTGGTATACCGCAAACACGGCCGGTATATCGTCAAAGAAGTGGAAGAGCTCCGCGGCGCGCGACATCAGTATCTCGTTGGTCACTCCCTTGTTGCGGTCGGCAAGTATCCTTCGCTCGGCCATCTTCTCCTGTTCGCTGAGGTTCTCGCTCTCGGAGAACAGCGCGTATCCGGCCGACGAATATATGGTGACCGGGATCTCGTCGATACTGGTTATTCTCGCGGCGGCATGTCTTACCTGCTCGCGGAGTATGTCGGCGTCCTCTATCCTGTCGATCCCCTTCATCAGCGCGAATCTCGAACCGGCGATCCTGCCGACAGCGCAGCTGCGGCCAAAGGCCGTCTTGAGCGCCCTGCCGAATTCTCCGAGCAGCTTGTCTCCGAAGTCGTATCCGTAACGCTCATTTATGGTATCAAAGTCATCTATGGATACGTGCATGCGGACGAAGTCCTTGCCTCTGAGATAGAACTCGTCCCTGAAATTCGATGCCTCCTCTGAGAAGCCTCTGGAATTCAGAAGTCCGGTATGTATATCCCTGCGCCTTGTCTCTCTCCCGCGCTGATCGTTAACGTCGAGAAGATCTCTGTCGATGAAATAGCCCATCAGACCGATGATCTCTCCGTTGGTGTTATATATAGGAGTCTTGCTGGCGAGGATCTCGCGGTTCTCTCCATCGCACAAGCAGTTGCCCGGTATATTGTGCGTGGTGATGCCCTCTTTGATGACCCTGAGTTCGTCACTCTTGTACGGCCCCGGATCGAGGTGCCACCCGAGGTCCTCGTCGTTACTGCCGAATATCTCATCCACGGAGTCAAATCCGTAGTAGTCGAGGAAGGCGTTGCTCGCGCCGAGGAACCTCCTTTCCCTGTCCTTCCAGAACAGCCTGATAAGGCCCGAGCGTATGAGATTTGACCAGAGCAGATCGGCAGTGTAGCCGTCCTCGCCCGCCAGAGTCCTGTGGATACGGCTTTCGAGGGATATCACGGACTGATGCACATTCTTGATCAGTATGAGATACACGTTATTCCCGATGCGCAGGTCAGTGTATTCCTTCCATTCGTAACTGCCGTGAGTACTCTTTGTGCGCAGCACCCTCGTCATGTATGTTATGCCATTCTCTCTGAACCTCTCCTCGACCGTCTTTGGATCCACCATACTGAGGTAAATGTCTCGGTCCTCCGGGAAGAGGTATTTTTCGGCATATTCGTGAGCCATCTTGTCGGCATCCGTATTCTGAGATACCAGCTTCTCTCTCGTCGTAGTGTACAGAGGCCTGATCGTATCTGTGTTGAGATCGACCAGGGTGATACGCTCGAACATCGCGTATATCCTGACAAGAGACTCGTCCAGCTGGCTCGTGCTTGCCGCCTTCGCCGCCTTTGACAGATTGGAAAGTCTCATCAGCACGCTGTACTTGCCGCGTGTCCTTGCTACGCATCTGACCCTGACCTCGTAGTACTCCTCGTGCGAGGTAAAGAGCATGCTGCCGTCTCCTCCGCCGGCCACCGAATCCAGCAGCCTGTGAAGCTTGGCCGACAGCTTGTTGAACGGCTGGCTGACGCACAGTAGCTCCTGGCTGAATACATCGTCAAAGAGCCCCGTCTCAAGAGCCGTCTCCTCAAAGGCTGTATTGTAGAAGAGCACGCTGAAGCTGTCGCCCTTCACCTCTATAATGGACAGCGGTATACTGTTGAGCTGCCTGGCGGTCGTGATCTCATCTCTCTCCTCTCTGGTCATGAAAGGAACGGCGCTGAGGTAATTGACCTTGCCTATGTCATCGTAGTACTTCCTGTCCTGAGGAGACTCGATACCGATGCCCTGCTCTGCTATATGCCGCATGGCGTCTTCGTACGGCATAGGCTTGCCGAAGTAGTAACCCTGTACCTTTTCACATCCGATATTACGGAGGTATCTGAACTGCTCCTCCGTCTCGACGCCCTCAGCGAGAGTATGCGTGTTGACGCTCTTGGCCATGTCGATGATCGAAGTCGCTATGCGCTGCGACCTCTGCGTGAACGGTCTCAAAAAGGCCATGTCGAGCTTGAGCTCGTCGAACTCGAACTCCTTGAGCACGTTGAGCGACGAGTACGCGCTGCCGAAATCGTCCATCCAGACCGGATAGCCGTTCTCACGGAAGCGGCTTATCTCCTCAAGCATCATGTCTTTGTTTTCGGCCATGATGCTCTCGGTTATCTCGATGTTGATATAGTCATGAGGCAGGCGGTTCTCGCTTACGATATCGTCCACTACAGAGAAGATATCGCATAGATCGAAGTCCTTTCTCGACAGATTGACCGAGATAGGGACAGCCGGCTCATCCTTGGCCAGGATTACGCCAAGCCTCGCGCACGCCATTCTGATGATGTGTTCATCCAGCAGGTGTATCGCCCCGATATCCTCCATCACCGGGATGAATTCATCGGGATATACCATGCCGATCTCCGGGTCGATCCAGCGCGCGAGCACCTCAAAGCTGCATAGCTGTCTGGACGATGTGCGTATGACCGGCTGATAGTACGGCTGCAGATAGTGATAATCTATAGCCTTTTCGTAATTGTCTTTAATGAATTGTGTGAGATCTCTTTTCAAATCTGGTCCCCTGTTCTGAATGCTGCGCCGGAGGGCCTTTATACTCCGTGTAGTCTACTCGTAAATCTCCCAGTGGCCTGTATTGAGAGCCTTGAGAGCTCCCTCGGCGAGAGCCTTCATCTCCTCTTCGCCCGGGAATCTCATGATAGGCGCGATCTTGCTGACATAGGAGCCGATCTCCTCGCAGAACCTCTCGGAATAGGCCATGCCGCCCGTAAAGATGATCGCATCTACATCGAATCTCAGGACAGCGGACATAGCTCCTATATCCTTTGCGAGCTGATACGCGATGGCCTTGAACGCCTCGAGCATCTTTTCGTCACCGTCATCGAAGGCGGCATTCTCGACATCCCTGAAGTCCTTGGTGCCCGTGTAGGAGTAGATACCGGCTTCCTGTCCGATTATCCTCTTGACATCGGCCTTGGTCATGCCCTCCTGGAAGCAGAGATTGACCAGCGCGTTCGCAGGGAGAGCTCCGCCTCTGTCCATACCCATGGCTCCGTCATCCTTGACGTTGTTGACGTCGACTACCTTGCCTTTTTTGTGAGCGCCGACCGATACGCCTCCTCCGAGGTGGCAGATGACGAGATTGAGCTCCTCATAGGCCTTGCCGAGCTGTTTGGCCGCCTTGCGGGCTACCGACTTGTGGTTGAGAGGATGGAAGAACGACTGTCTCTCGAAGCCCGGAAGTCCGAGTCCCGAATACCTCGCGAGAGGCTCCATCTCGTCCACGCATACAGGGTCTACAAAGAATGCCGGGATGCCTACGGAATCCGCGAGCTCCTTGGAGATATACGCACCGAGGTTGGCCGCGTGCTCTCCGTACGGCGGGTTCTCGATATCCCTGATGACAGCGTCATTGACCTTATATGTACCCGAAGGGATGTGCTTGAAGAGTCCGCCTCTGCCGCAGATGGCGTCGAAGTCGCTCAGCTTATAGCCGTTCTCCTCGATGGTCTTGAGGATGGCCTCTTTCCTGAACGGTGCCTGCTCTACTACGTGAGGATACTTTGCGATCTCGGACGCGTCGTGGTCGATGCCTACGCGCATCACTTCGTTTTCGTCCTCAAAGACGCAGATCTTGGTGGAAGTTGCCCCCGGGTTGATAACAAGAATTTTCATGGATGATCTCCTCCTCGGCAATTGCCTGTTTTATAAGTTTTACATCTGAACTATATAGTTTATCTGCCTGATGTACAAGCTTTAATCGGCGAGGCGCACTATCAGCTGTGCCGATTTGACGCTGTCGCCTTCCTTTACATATATTTTCTCGACGGTACCGTCCTGTGTCGCCAGGACGTTGGTCTCCATCTTCATCGCTTCGAGTATGGCGACCGGCTGGCCCTGCCTGACCTTGTCGCCCTCCGCCACGAGGATCTTGATGACGGTGCCCGGTATATTGGCTCCGATCTCTCTGTCGTCCTCCTTGTTGGCGAAGTGGATCTGCGATGTGGTCACGGACTTGGTGACGGCCTGTCTGTCCTTGACGCTCACTACCCTGCGGTAGCCGTTCACTGTAAATGTGAGGTCTCGGTTGCCGGCCTCGTCGGTCTTGCCTATATCCTCGAGAGTCACCACCAGCACCTTGCCCGGCTTGAGCTCTATCTCGGCAGTCTGTCCGAGAGCTATGCCGTGGAAGAATGTGTCGCTCTCCATGTTGCGGAAGTTGCCTACCTCGCGCAGCTTCTTTATATAGTCGTCAAAGACCTTGCTGTACATCGAGTAGGATACGAGCTCCTGATCGGTACCCTCGAGACCGAGGTCCTCTGTAAGATGCTTCCTAAAGGCTTCGAAGTCGTCCGGCGGCAGGAGCTCTCCCGGCCTCACGGTGATAGGCTTCTTATCCTTGAGCACTACCCTCTGAAGGTCCTCCGGGAAGCCGAACTCCGGCTGTCCCATCATGCCCTCAAAGTAAGTGACCACGCTGTCCGGGAAGTCGAAGTCCTTGCCCTTCTCTACTATATTGTCAGGGGTCAGGTCGTTCTGGACCATGAATATGGCCAGGTCGCCCACCATCTTTGATGACGGAGTCACCTTGATGATGTCTCCGAGCATCTGATTGACCTTTACATACATGTTCTTGACTTCGTCGAACTTGTATCCTATGCCGAAGCTCTCTACCTGAGGCTTCAGATTGGAGTACTGTCCGCCCGGGATCTCGAGCCTGTAGATCTCGGCCGTGGTCGCCTTGAGGTCGGATTCGAAGTCTCCGTACACAGGTCTCACGTCAGACCAGTAGGCGGATATCTTTTGCAGTCCCTCGGAATCCAGCTTTGTATCGCGGTCGCTGTTCTCAAGCGCCGCCACAAAGGAGTTGAGAGCCGGCTGGGAAGTCAGTCCGGACATGCTGTTGAACGCCGCGTCCACTATATCCACTCCCGCTTCCGCTGCGAGCATCAGAGTAGCAACTCCGTTGCCCGATGTGTCGTGGGTATGCAGGTGGATAGGCACGGCGACTTCGTTCTTGAGAGCCTTGATGAGTCTGAACGCTGCCACCGGCTTGAGCAGGCCCGACATATCCTTGATGCCTATGATGTGCGCGCCCTGCTTCTCGAGGGTCTTGGCCATCCTGACATAGTAGTCGAGAGTGTATTTGTCTCTGGTCGTGTCGAGTATGTCCCCGGTGTAGCACATAGCTGGCTCGGCTATGGCTCCGGCAGTCAGCACCTCGTCGAGAGCGACCTCGATGCCGCGCACCCAGTTGAGCGAGTCGAATATCCTAAAGACATCGATCCCTCCCTTGTATGCCTCACGTACGAATTTGCGTATCGTATTGTCCGGATAGTTCCTGTAGCCTACCGCGTTGGCTCCGCGTATGAGCATCTGCATGAGCACGTTCGGTATGCTCTCCCTGAGCACGGCCAGCCTCTCCCACGGATCCTCTCCGAGGAACCTCATGCTTACATCAAAGGTAGCTCCGCCCCACATCTCGTACGAGAACATATCCCTGCCGTAATACGCCATGGCAGGGGCGATCTTCTCCATGTCGCGAGTCCTGACTCTGGTGGCCAGGAGCGACTGCTGGGCGTCTCTGAGCGAGGTGTCGGTGATCAGGACCCTGTCCTGGCTGAGTACCCATTCGCTGACGCCTTTGGCGCCCTTCTCATCAAATATCTGCTTGGTGCCGCTGAGCTTCCTGACCTCGGCCATGTCGACCTGAGGCACGTCCGGCACGTTAAAGCTGCCCGCCTTGTCCTTGCGGCCATTGACCACCATATCGCCCAGGAATTCCAGCACCTGGGCCTCCCGGTCAGCGACCGCCCTGATATTGAGCAGCTCCGGATTGTCCGCTATGAAGCCCGTATTGCAGTCGCCCCTGCGGAAGGTCGGGTGGTTGAGGAGATTGAGCAGGAAGCCCGTATTGGTCTTGACTCCCGTCACCTTCATCTCCTTGAGGGCTCTCACGGCCTTGTTGCACGCGCCCTTAAATGTGCGGTCGTGGGCACAGACCTTGACCAGCAGCGAATCGTAGTACGGTGTGATCACCGATCCGGTGAAGCCGTTGCCGCCGTCCAGCCTGATGCCGTTGCCCGATGCGGACCTGTACTCCGTGATAGTGCCCGTATCCGGAGCGAAGTTATTGGCAGGGTCCTCAGTCGTAACTCTGCACTGTATGGCGTATCCGTTGGTGCGGATATCGCTCTGTCTCTTTATGTTGATCTCTTCGGAACCGAGCGGATAGCCTTCCGCCACGAGTATCATCGCCTGCACGAGATCTATGCCGGTGACGAGCTCCGTAACGGTATGCTCCACCTGTATCCTCGTGTTCATCTCGATGAAGTAGTGGTTCCCGTCCTTATCCACCAGGAATTCGACCGTACCCGCGCTGTTGTAGTTGACCGCTCCGGCTATCTTGAGCGCGTCGGAGCATATGGCCTGTCTCTGCTCATCAGTGATGCACAGCGCCGGCGTGAACTCCACTACCTTTTGATGGCGCCTCTGTACGGAGCAGTCCCTCTCGTAGAGGTGGACCACCCGGCCGTATTTATCTCCGAGTACCTGCACCTCGATGTGCTTAGGCTCCTCGATGTACTTCTCGATAAAGATATCGCCGTTGCCAAAGGCCTTGACGGCTTCGTTCTGAGCGCTTCTGAACTGCGGTATCAGATCCTCCTCGCTGCGGACTATCCTCATGCCACGGCCGCCGCCTCCCGCGGCAGCCTTGAGCATCACAGGATAGCCTGCGACCTTTGCGAACTCAAGAGCCTCGCTGTCGCTTGTGATGGCAGCCTCCACGCCCGGTATGCACGGCACTCCCACCTCGTCAGCCACGAGCTTGGAGCTGATCTTGTCGCCGAGGCGCTCCATCATCTCGTGAGTCGGTCCGATGAATGTGATACCGGCCTCCTCGCAGGCTTTGGCGAATCCGGCGTTCTCCGAGAGGAAGCCGTAGCCCGGATGGATGGCGTCGCAGCCCTTGGTCCTTGCTATACGGATGATCTCGTCGATATCGAGGTATGCGTCGATAGGGCTCTTGCCCCTGCCGATCTCATACGACTCATGAGCCTTGGTCCTGAAGAGAGCATTGCGGTCCTCGGCCGAGTATATGGCCACGGTCCTGATGCCGAGCTCCCTGCAGGCTCTGATTATCCTTATTGCGATCTCGCCGCGGTTGGCGACGAGGACCTTTTTGAAGTTACTGATCTCTGGCATATATATCCTTTTGCTTTACCGGTGGCCCAAGGGACAGGTCCCTGGGCCAAATATTTCTGTGGTTGGCCCAGGGACCTGTCCCTTGGGCCACTTGTGCCAACACAATTACTTTTTCATCTTGTTGTTGTATTTGCGTCTTTCGAGCTCCGTCAGCAGCTTTTTGCGGAGACGGATGTCGTCCGGAGTTACCTCGACGAGCTCGTCATCATCGATGAATTCGAGCGCCTCCTCGAGTGTGAATGTCCTCGGCGGTGTCAGCTTGATGGTGTCGTCCGAGCCGGCCGCTCTCATGTTGGTGGCCTTTTTGGCTCTGCACGGATTTACCACCATGTCGTCTGAGCGGGCGTTCATGCCGACAAGCTGACCCTCGTATACGTGGTCCTGAGGCTTGACGAACATCTGCACTCTCTCCTGGATGGTGAATATGGCGTATGCCGTGCAGTTGCCCTCCTCCTGGGCGACAGCAACGCCGTTGACCCTGCCCGGGATATCTCCCTTCCATGGCTCGAATCCGCTGAAGCGCCTTACCATCGTGCCTTCGCCCCTCGTATCGTTGATGAACTCCGAGCGGTAGCCCATGAGGCCTCTTGTCGGTGCGGTGTATGTGATCCTCGAGTAGCCGTTGCCCTCGGACATCATCTCAGTCATGAGGCCCTTCCTGAGGTTGAGCTTAGAGATGACAGGACCTGTGTACTCATCAGGCACGCTTATGACGACCTCCTCGACCGGCTCCAGCCTCTCTCCGTTCTCCGCGCGCTTCAGCACCACCTCAGGCTTTGACACAGCCAGTTCATAGTCTTCGCGGCGCATGTTCTCGATCAGTATGGAGAGGTGAAGTTCTCCCCTGCCGGATACCTTGAAGGAATCCGTGCTGTCGGTTGGCTCGACGAGGAGTCCCACGTTGACCTCGAGTTCCTTTTCGAGACGGTCCTTGATGTGTCTTGATGTGACGTACTTGCCGGACTTGCCCGCGAACGGCGATGTGTTGACCATGAAGTTCATCGAGAGCGTCGGCTCTTCTATGCTGATAGTCCCAAGCGACTCCGGATGATCCGGATCGCAGATGGTGTCTCCGATCGATATGTCCGATATTCCGGATACGACAACTATGTCTCCGGCCGAAGCCTCCTCTACCGCGATCCTGCTGAGTCCTTTGTAGACGAAGACCTGATTGATCTTATTTTTGGTGACGCTGCCGTCAGATCTTGTGACCGATACCATCTGGGCCTCTTTGATGCGGCCTCTTGTGATCCTGCCGATACCGAGCCTTCCGATATAGTCGTCGTAAGCCAGGGTGGATACCTGGAGCTGGAGAGGCTCATCGTCGCAGTCCGGATAAGGATCGCAGTGCTGAGTGATGCACTCCAGCAGCGGCTCTATGTTGAGCCCGCCGAAGCCCTTAGGCGACTTTTTGATCTTGGCTGCGCCCTCTCCTATGTCTATGCTCTCGACCTCGGACGGGTCATTTACTGCGATGCCCTGTCTTGCGATGCCGTAGAGTATAGGGAAGTCGAGCTGATCGTCATTGGCTTCGAGGTCCATGAAGAGCTCGTATACCTCATCGACGACCTCATCGATACGCGCGTCCTTTTTGTCGATCTTGTTGATGAAGAGGATCGGGTTGATGCCCTGCTGGAGCGATTTGTTGAGCACGAACCTCGTCTGAGGCATAGGGCCCTCGCTCGAATCCACGAGTAGGATCACCGTATCTACCGTCTTCATGATACGCTCGACCTCAGAGCTGAAGTCGGCGTGTCCCGGCGTGTCCACGATATTGATCTTGTAGTCCTTGTACATTATGGAGCAGTTCTTGGAGTAGATCGTGATGCCGCGCTCTCTTTCGATAGCATCTGAGTCCATCACGCAGTCCACTACCTGCTCGTTATCTCTGAATACATGAGACTGAGCGAGGAGTGCATCCACGAGAGTGGACTTCCCGGCGTCTACATGTGCAATTACGGCTATGTTGATAATCTTTTGCTTGTCTGCCATTCCTTTTAAAACCCTTCTTTGATTATTTCTTTCTTATCCTGCGTCTTTCCATGTCGCTGAATGCGTTCTCTATGGTCCTTATGAACGAGCGCAGGTCTCTTGCGTAGTCTATGGTCGTCGCCTGTTCTCTCAGGTTGGAGAAGGCGTGTCCCTCTATGTCGTCCGAGTACCAATCAGGCTCAGGCACATCGAGCGTCAGGAAGGAGATCGCCCATGCCTCCTCGGCTCCGAGCGCGAGCGCGTATGTCAGCATCTCGTAGTAGTAGTTCGGATCGGCCAGGTGATTGGCCAGGAGCTCCTTTGGCGTCGGATGATATATGAAGTTCCTGATCTGTCTCAGCTTGCCGACCAGCTCTGCGTTCTGCCTGCCTCTGGCCCTCATGATGATGATCAGGAAGGCTGATACGACAGCCGATACGATGACGGCGGCAGGAAGCAGCGCTATGCCTGTATTGCTGTAGGTCCTCACCGCTGTATATATGACAGGCAGGGCCAGCAGGAATGCGGCTCCCGCGATCGCCATGCGTCCGGAAGTCCTCGAGACCGAGTCCACTCCGTCCACGGCACGGCAGAGCACCATCGATGCGGCCGCAGCCGCGAGTGCGATAAGGATGCTCTCTATGTAATTGATGCTCTGGTAGTCATAGATGTATGAGAATGCGTTCGCAATCCCCAGGGCTATGCCGAGTATGGCAGAGCCGGCTGCTCTGAACGCCCGGGATACCGGCGTGAACGCCAGGGAGTCGTTTGTCGTGAATCCGGCTGCGACGTCGTCCTCGATCGAGCTCAGTATGCGCTCGAGCCTCGGCCCCAGCTCGGCCATGTCGACAGCACGGCCCTTGTATATATCCTCGAAGAGTATGCCCCAGGCGCTTCTGTACATCCTCTCCTCGCCTGCCGGCTCCTCCTCTTTGTACAGCCTATATCTCTTTGGCTCGTACTCACTTATCCTGAGGTAGCCCTTTTGACCAAAGCTGATCAACAGGCGAAGCACGTCTCCGATCTGCACCCTGCCTCTGAATGCGTAGCCGAGATCCACAGGGCTGAGCCCTTCGATAGGCTTTGTCACAGGGTCCTTGCTGACCTTTGGGTCCCTGCCTCCGATCAACCACAGCACCATCAGTATGACTGCGGCTCCGAGCAGAGCTATGAGTGATGCGTTGAAGGCCCACAGGCCGTTGAGCGCGCCCTCCCAGTAACCGTCAGGCAGCTGGTCCTTGAGGGTGATGCCGAAGTTCTCCGGTATCCTGTCGCCCGTGATCGTCACAATGCCCGCATCCGGATCAGGCCTGAAGGATATCCGGTTGTTGGAGTCCTGTACTCCGAACTGTCCCGAGTAGCAGTGCATGTCGTCCCACGGGAAGTCCTCAGGGAATGTCACCTTTATGTCTACCTTGCCGATAGGCTGCTTCCACTCCGGCAGCAGGACGTTGAAGTAGAACATGTCCTTGGCCGGGTCCTTGTCGTGGTATTCCTGTATGAGGTATTTGATCGTGTATACGTGGCTGCCCTTTGTGAGCTTGTCCGGATCGACTATGGATACGGTGCTGGCCTCCGAAGCGGTCTTTGACGCGTAGGCCGCATCCTCCACCTTAATATTACTGATGCGGAAATTACCGCTCGGTATGGCGAATTGTATGCTCGCAAGATCGTCCGGTATATTGACCCCGATCTTCTCCACTACATAGTATGAATGGTCCTTCCTGACCTTGGCTCTGTATTTGTAGGATGTCACCTCAAAGGCGCCGACTTCGTCAGGCTTTTGAGCAGCCTGCATCTCGCCCGGATCAACGTCCGCGCGGTTCTCTGTATCCGCATATATATGCACTGCCCCGACTGATGCAGCGGCCGCCAGAAGCATCATGCATATGGTCAGGACCGCGATCAGAGAGGGTCTTCTTTTTTGTGCCATTTCGTTAGTTCCTCCATCAAGTCACAGTTATTGTTATTTTAACATTTTCAGGCATCCATTACAAAGATTTTGCTCTCTCGTACTAAAGAGAATGCATGCGGTTTTACGGCGGATTTTTGAGTTGAACGCAAAGCGTCCGCGGTTGTAAAATTAGCCGGAAGGATTACCGGATATACAGGAGGTACAGATGACAGGCAAGAGGACCGATTACATAAGCTGGGACGAGTATTTCATGGGCGTCGCCCTGCTCGCCTCCAAACGCAGCAAGGACCCCAACACACAGGTCGGAGCGTGCATAGTCGACGACAACAACGTGATACTCACGACGGGCTACAACGGCTTCCCTATAGGCTGCTCGGACGATGAGTTCCCGTGGGACCGCGAGGGCGATGTCACCAAGTATCCGTTCGTGGTTCACGCCGAGCTCAACGCCATACTCAATGCTTCCGGCAAAAACCTCAAGGGCTCCAGGATATATGTCGATCTCTTCCCGTGCAACGAGTGCGCCAAGGCGATCATACAGTCGGGCATCAAGGAGATCGTATATCTTTCCGACAAGTACGCGGACACCACGGGAGTCAAGGCTTCCAAGCTCATGCTGACCACGGCCGGAGTCAAACTGACGCAGTTCAGACCGGCCATCAAACAGATCGTGCTGGATTACAGCGAAAAGAAATAAACAAAAGGAGATACGGATATGAAGCTTATAATCACAGCTCCCCGCGGCAAGATGGCCAGCCTTATAGTCGCCGATGCCGCATCAAGAGATAATGTTGAGATAGTAGCGGGCGTAGGCCCTGCAGGCAGGGACTACATCGGCAGGGACATAGGAGAGGTCGCGATGATCGGGTGCAGCGTAGGCGCTCCTGTTGTCGATGATCTTGAGTCCGTCATCGATCAGGCCGATGTCGTATGCGACTTTTCGACAGTCGAGCTCGGCATGGAGGTCCTTGATGCCTGCATCAGACATCACAAAGCCCTCGTCATAGGTACAACGGGATTCAGCCCTGAGCAGAGAGCTAAGCTCGAAGAGGCTTCAAAGACCATCCCGATCATGATCGCAGCCAACACAGACCGCATGGTCAACGTGATGCGCAAGCTCCTCATGGACGCCGCAAAGGAGCTCTATGAGGATACGGATATAGAGATCATAGACATGCACGACAACACCAAGCTCGATGCTCCGAGCGGCACCGCCCGCGAGCTGATCGAGAGCATGGGCGAAGCGGTCGGCAGAGACCTCGTCTCTGACGCCGTATACGGCAGGCCGCTCGGACGCCACCCTCGCGAAAAGGGCAAGGTCACATTCCACGCTCTTCGCGGAGGCGACACCCCGTCGTCACACACCGTGTTCTTCTTCGGCGAGGGCGAGAGGCTCGAGATCACACACCACTGCCTCAACTGGAAGGGCTGCGCCAAAGGTGCCGTCAACGCCTGCATCTGGATGGCGGACCAGCCGGTCGGGCTCTACGGCATAAGAGAGTCGATGGGGCTGTAAACTTACGGATAATCAAAACGCTTCGGGCAGATCGTCCGAAGCGTTTTGTTTTGTCGGTTTATTCTCCTGTCATTTCGGAAGAGAGTACTTCTCAATAATGTGCCATGCGGCGCGTATGCCGTCGCAGGCCGCCGATGTGATGCCGCCGGCGTATCCGGCGCCCTCGCCCGCAGGATACAGCCCGCGTATATTGCTCTGGCCGCTCCCGTCTCTGAGTATCCTCACAGGGGATGAGCTTCTGGTCTCCACGGCCGTGATCACCGCATCCGGATCGTCATAGCCCTTTATCCTGCGGGCAAAGTCCGGTACGGCTTCCCTGATGGCCTCATATGCGAACTCCGGAAGCGATGCCTTTACGGGCTGAGCCGCTCTCCGGCCCTCTTCATCATCGCTCAGGAAGTCCTTCATGCAGCATTTCGGAGCCGTGAAGTCACCTCCTCCGTTTATGAAGGCGAGCCTTTCGTACTTCTCCTGGAACCTGACTCCCGCCAGCACATCGTCCGATCCGAAGTCCTCCGTCCTCACATCGCAGAGTATGCCGCTGTTGGCGGTCCCGCTGTCGCGCCTGCGGTTGCTCATGCCGTTGACGCAGAGCTCTCCCTCCGCTGTAGTGCAGACGACGACCTCGCCGCCCGGGCACATGCAGAACGAGTAGACTCCCCTGCCGTTTGACGCCCTGTAGTTGATCCTGTAATCCGCCGGAGCGAGCTTTCCGGCATTCTCCGTGCCGTACTGGGCGGCGTCAATTAGAGCCTGCGGATGCTCCATGCGGACTCCTATGGAGAAAGGCTTTTGCTCCATGTCCGCGCCCTCGCCTTCAAGCATGGCGAAGGTATCTCTGGCGCTGTGGCCTGAAGCCAGTATGATAGCCTCCGCATCGATGCGGTATTCGCATGTCTCCCCGCTTGCAGGATCGGGCCCTCTCAGCACTGCGGCTTTGATCTCTCCGTCCTTAGTGATGATGCGCTCGAGCTTTGTGCCGAATCTTACCTCAGCTCCGAGAGACTCTATCTTCCTGCGTATGTTGACTATGACGACTCTGAGTACATCCGTGCCTATATGAGGCTTTGCCAGGTACATTATGTCATCGCCGGCTCCCGCATCGCGGAATTCAGCCAGCACCTGTCTTATGAGCCCATCCTTGATGCCGGTGCCTATCTTGCCGTCAGAGAAGGTGCCCGCGCCGCCCTCTCCGAAGAGCATGTTGGCCTCAGGGTCGAGCACCCTGTCCTCCCTGAACTTATTGACAGCCTCTATCCTGCCTTCCATGGCAGGTCCTCTTTCAATGATGAGCGGCCTGTAACCGGCCTTCGCAAGCTCGAGTCCCGCAAAGAGTCCGGCAGGGCCCATGCCGACCACGACAGGTCTTGAGCCTGCGGCCCTGTCTCCCGGCTCAGGCGGCCTCACAGCCTCAGCCTCCGCGGCTTCATCGACAAGTGTCAGGTTCCTGTTGTTTGCGATTTTGAGTTTTTTGTCCGTAACGAAATCGACCGTATATACATACTGTATATGCGGCTTCTTCCTTGAGTCCGTGGACCTCCGTCTCACCTCCCATTCCCGGATGTCGCTCTCGCTGATCCTTACCAGCTTTGCGACTCTTGAGGGGAGCCTGTCCATGGGCTCATCTGTATCTGTCTTGATCTGTGCCAGGCGGTATCTTGCCATCTTACGGCGCACCTCTTTCTATCTGCCCGAAGCTATGCTGTCTGCGGCCGCAAGTCCCGTGATCCATGCGTTGCTGAGGTTGAAGCCCCCGCAGGGGAAGTCCCTGTCAGCGAGCTCGCCCGTAATATATAACCCCGGTACGATCTTCGACTCGCATGTTTCCTCATATATCTCATCAAGGGAAACGCCTCCCATGCTGACCTGGGCGTCCTTCCAGCCTCTTATCTGAGACGGACTAAACGACAGCCCATGTACATTGACCGCTATGGCCTCTATGTCTTCTGCTCTGAGAGACGACAGCGGCATCTCCGGATCCGTGCCGGCCCTTCCGAGCACGTACTCCGCAAGCGGCGCTTTAAGGAGCGTGCGCAAAAGCCCGCCCGCTGCAGCGCCGGAGAATCTGCCCTCCTGCCTGTCCCTTATGTACTCTCTTATGTCTGCTCCCGGGAAGAGATCGACCCTTACCAGAAAGTCCGCGAGGCTCCCGCCCGAAGCCCTGTCGTATCTCATGTGGCGCGTCATGTTGAAGACGCAAATGCCCGACAGTCCGAATCTGGTGAACTGGAGCTCTCCGCTCTCCTCGAATATCTTAGTATCCTCTCCGAAGGCCTGTGTCTCATCCCTGTAGAGCGACAGCGACACCTGGCTGCGCGTGCCGCCGAGGATCACGCCGCAAGGCTCTGCGTCCCCGGACCACTCTTCGCACTCTATGGATGTGAGAGCAGGCACAGGCGTCACTATGCTGTGACCGAACTCCCTTGCCATCCTGTATCCGTCGCCCGTGGTCCCGTAGCCCGGACCCGCCTTGCCCCCGGTCGCGAGTATGGCATGAGCGGCCGTCGTCACGACGCGGTGCTCTCCGTCCCTGTCCTTGAAGGAAGAGGTGACGGCAAAGCGCCTGCCATCTGATCCGGCATCCTCAGTTCTGACTGTCAGGACCTCCTCGCCGCATGCGAAGCGGATCCCGAGGGCCTCAGCCCTTGAGGTCAGGAGCTCCGCCACATCGGCGGCAGACTCCGAGTACGGATAGACAAGGCCGTTGTCGTATGTCCTTGTCACAAGACCCGTCTCCCTGAAGAATTCCATGATACGGCTGAATCCGGCGGCGCCTGTATTCGTGATATTGCAGCGGCCGCTGCCCGTGGCCCTGATCTTGCGGCCCGGCTCAGGCATCCTGTCGATGACGAGCACATCAAGCCGGGAGGAGCTCATCCCGAGCTCCACCGCTGCCGCCAGCCCCGACGCGCCGCCGCCTATTATTACTACGTCTGCGGTCCTTGTATCACTCATTTGTCCGTACTGCCGAAGCCGCCATTCCTGGCTTCATCAGAGCCCGCGCCCTCCGGCACTTCATAGGAAACAACAATGCCCTGTGCGAACGGCTTGCCCTCTTCGAGCTGCACGTCCTGACCCGACGGGTTCACAAGGCTTATCAATATATGCCCCTCGTTGTCTGAATCACAGTAGTCCGCATCGATCACGCCGACCGTGTTGGACAGCCTGATCCCGTATTTGAATCCGAGACCGCTCCTCGGGACGACCAGGAGCACCCTGCCCCTGTCTGACTCCGCATCCGGGTCTGTGACCCAGCGCACTCCCGTAGCGATGCGGAAGACGCTGCCCGATTCGAAGTTCAGATTGAAGGGCATATAAAAGTCGCAGCCCGCCGAAGATGCGGTCGCCTGCCGCGGGAGCTTTATGGCCTCATACCACTCCCTGAGCTCCTTGTCCGGAAGACCTTTGACTCCGCAGTCCGCCTTCCACTGCTCAAAACTTACCTTTTCGAAATGCGACATCTCCTACCTCTCAGCCAGTCCTGCTGCGATGGCGAGAGCCTCAGCCTTGTCGGTGTCTTCCCACCTGACTCCCAGACTCGTCCTGCCCATGTGTCCGTAAGCAGCGAGCTGTCTGTACTGAGGCCTGGCGAGGTCGAGCTGTCTGATGATCGCGGCCGGTCTCATGTCGAAGTTGGCCTTGATGAGATCAGCTATCTCCTCGCTGTTGAGCTTGCCCGTGCCGAATGTATTGACGGCTACGGATACAGGCTCGGCCACGCCGATGGCATACGCAAGCTGGACTTCGCACTCGCTTGCAATGCCGGCAGCTACTATGTTCTTGGCGATGTATCTGGCCATGTAGGCTCCGGAGCGGTCGACCTTTGTAGGGTCCTTGCCGGAGAAGGCTCCGCCGCCGTGCGCCGCATGTCCGCCGTATGTGTCTACTATTATCTTACGTCCCGTAAGCCCGGAGTCTCCCATAGGGCCTCCGATGACGAACCTGCCGGTAGGGTTCACGAAGAACTTCGTGTTATCGTCTATGTACTCCGACGGCACGACAGGCCTGATCACGTGCTCGATCATGTCGGCTCTTACCTGCTCAAGGGAGACATACTCGCTGTGTTGTGTGGATACCACCACGGTATCTATCCTTCTGATCCTGTCATCCTCGTACTCTACCGTCACCTGGGTCTTGCCGTCAGGTCCGAGATACGGCAAAAGTCCGCTCTTTCGGACCTCGGCCAGCCTCTTGGCCGTGACGTGAGCAAGCTTGACCGACATAGGCATCAGCTCACCCGTCTCCATGCAGGCATAGCCGAACATCATGCCCTGGTCACCCGCTCCGATGAGAGCATCCGGGTCAGCTTCGGTGCCGCTCTTGGTCTCGTAGGACTCGTTGACGCCCATGGCGATATCCGCGGACTGCTCCTCCATGTGGACGACGACATCGCAGGTATTGCCGTTGAAGCAGACCTCGTCCCTGTCATATCCGATGTCGCAGATGACCTCTCTCGCGATCGCCTCGTAGTCGACGTCGAAATTGCCCGATGCCTCTCCGAAGATCCAGAGAGTGCCCGTCTTGGCCGCGCACTCACATGCGACATGCGCATTCGGGTCCTGTGCGAGTATGGCGTCGAGCACAGCGTCCGAGATCTGATCGCAGATCTTGTCCGGGTGTCCTTCCGTGACTGACTCAGATGTAAATAGTCTTTTCATTACCTTTTCTCCTTCTACATGTATATGCATTTGGCTCTGGGGACAGGTCCCTGTGCCATTTGGCTCAGGGACCTGTCCCTTGAGTCGCTTTTCTCGAGGCGTAAAAAAAACTCTCTGCCGCACGCAGAGAGAACCATGGATCCTCATCTGCCGGAGCCCGGCGAGGCTCCGTGGGACTTGGCACCTTCACTGTCTGTGAGGTTGCCGCGGGATCAAAGGGCCCATTCCCTCCTCCGCTCTTAATAAGGATGCTCTCATTATAGTCCCATATTTGATAAAGTCAAGCATCCCGGCCCCCATATATGGTAGAATCGGCTTATGGCAGAATTAAAACTGATACATGGCAGACAATCGGATAAATACGACCATTTCAAGGAGTACGAATTCGTCTCATGCCGGGCCGTAGCGACCCGCCTCATGGGCGTTGTCGCGCTCAAGGTGTCATGGCGCGGGATAAACGAGCGCCGTGCAGCCTTCTACCAGATAATGCACCTCGACTACTCCGAGTACGGAGTCGACGACTACCAGGAGTTCGAGTGCATGCCGGGCAGCGAAGACTATGCATCCAGCAAGGACGAAATGAACGGGCTGTGGGACTACTTCACCTCCGTTATGGGAGGCGAGATAATCACCATCGACGCCCCGACTATGCTGCGCGCGATCGAGTCTGCCCTGCCGCTTGCGTCAGAGGATCTCGACCGTGAGTATGACGATGACGAGAACCGCAGATTCAGAGCCTACGCGAGGATGAGGCTCGGCTACATGATCGACGCCCTGTCGGATCAGGGCATCACTTCGGCCGACTGCAGCCTCCGCGACATGATCGAGACGCTGTCGCCTCTGAGACTGAGCGCATACGAGACCATCAATTACTTCATCATGCGCATGATAGATCAGGATTTCGATGCCGCAGCCACACTGACAGACATTGACAGGGACAGGCTGCCGGATGTTGAGATCACAAAACCCGGCATACAGACCCTCGTCAAATGCGATATAACTGCAGGCGACAAGCGCAGGGACAGGGCCGTCGACGGGATATCCCACCCCTTCCGCTGCCGCGTGACCACGCTCGCCAGGGACGCCTATTACCACATGACCTTCATCATATGGCTTTCGGGGAGCAAGCGCTCCTCCAATCCTCTGGTGACGGAGATCAGGACGGGCTCGGTCATACGCATGTCCGACTACGAGGCATCCCTCCAGGTCAACCGCACCGAGTACCTCACCGTATTCGGCTGCCAGGACAGCATGCTCGAAGGCTTCGATCCGAAGTATATCGGTCCGCTCTCTCACGCGCGTCCGACCATGGTGCCTAACGGCTGGCTCTATACCGCATACAAGCAGGACAATTCACACGTCGACACTCCGCACTACATGCTCAATGACGACGTGTACGGATATGCCCTCCTGTCCATACCGGGCGAGCTCATACTCATGAGCCACGACCTGAGGAATATCTCCATGCTCGATGACTCGACCATATTCTCTTTATATGCTCCGTTCATCAGCACGAAGGGCAGGTTCAGGCTCGACTCTTCGGTCTTCCAGACAATCTGCCAGACCCAGGGAGTCCTCTTCGGCGACCTCGTCGAACCGGGCGAGGACTAGGATGTCAAAAAAACATTATTAAAAACAATCCGGACAAATCTGTTCGATTTTTATCCGCATTTTTTTGAACATCCCGGAAGCGCCGAAAAATGAATGGTCTGCGACTTTTCCACGTAGATTTTTGAAATTGTATACAATCTTTTCCACTTATCCATGTGGAAAACTCAAAGGCCTGTTTCGTTGATATTTCAACGCTTGTAACGATTCAAATTCTCTGTCAACAAGATTTATCCACAGTTTTTGAAATTAAAAACAGGACCGGTTTTGTTCGATTTTGTGAAACGCTGTGAAACATAGAAAGGGATAATATGTCTACAGTCAGGATCTATCAGAAGGACCAATACGAGACCGTAAATCAAAGCCTTGTGACTGCCGTGATACAAAAGGACGGCGTCGATGTCATAGCCTGCAGGGAGTCTGTTTTCTTCCCTGAGGGAGGCGGCCAGCCGTCAGATACGGGCACCGTCTCATCTGCTAAGGGAGTCTTTGATATAACCCATGCTTACGACGAGGATCTCGAGAGCGACGTCTGGCATGTGACCGATGCTCCTGCCGGCACATTCGAAGCCGGAGACGAAGTCGTACTGACCATCGACTGGGACAGCCGCTTCTGCAATATGCAGCGCCACCTCGGAGAGCACATGCTCTCAGGCACCTTCGATTCCCTCTTCGGCGGAGTCAACAGAGGCTTCCACATGGGAGAGGACTACATTACCATAGACATAGATCTGGACGGGCGCATGCTGACGGACGAGGAGCTCGACCTTGCAGAGCGCACGGTCAACGAAGCAATCTGGGCCGACCTGCCCGTGACCGTCAGCTGGTTTGATGACTACGAGTCCTCGCTGGTCCTTCCCGTAAGGAAGCAGGTCCCTCACGACGGCAGGGTGTCCGTCGTGACCGTAGGAGACCCGGACGATCCTTACGACTGCATCGCATGCTGCGGCACTCACCCCGCCCGCTCATCCGAGACAGGACTGCTCGCCATATACAAGTGCGATCCCAACAAAGGCATGAACCGCATCTTTTTTGACTGCGGCATCAAAGCCTGGCAGAAGCTCACGGCGGATTCGCACATGCTCTATGATATCTCAAAGAGATATTCGTGCTCCCCTGCCGATCTTGGATCAAGGCTGGATATAGAGACGGAGACACTCTCCTCCCTCAAGGGACGCATCGCAGCTCTTTCATCATATGTCAAGGAAGCCGAGAGAGAACGCATCCTCGCCGGGCTTAATGAGCCGGGCAGGACGGCAAAGTCAGCCTGCTACACCACGGAGCTTCTGTCCGTGGATGAGCTGTTGAAGCTGGGCTTTTCGGTCATAAGCGAGACGAGCGATATGCTCCTTTTGATGCTCCATCCGGAGAGTCTCACCTGCCTGCTCTTCTCATCAGGCGATGCGAAGTGCGGAGACCTTGTCAAGGAGCACGCCCCGGCTTTCGGCGGCAAGGGCGGCGGCAGGCCTGACAACGCCCGTGCGGTATTCGGCGATCTCAAAAAAATGAAAGCCTTTGCGGCAAAGCTCACGGAGTGCTAAAATATACGAGTGCAAAACGACTACAGGAGGTCAGCAATGAGTGACAAACTTATTATTACAATAGACAGAGAGTACGGCAGCGGCGGTCACGAAGTGGCCAGGAGACTTGCGGAGAAGCTCGGCATCAAGATGTACGATGAGGAGCTCATCTCCCAGGCTGCATTCAACATCGGCTACCGCGAGGAGTACGTCAAGTCAAATGACGAGAAGGCTCCTGAGATCAATATCTCGCCTATGTTCAGCGGCATCGATGTCTTCCAGTCATCGCCGTTCTCAAAGATTCAGGACGAGGAGTTCAGGATCATCCGCGAGATCTCGGCAAAGGAAAGCTGCGTCATAGTCGGACGCGCCGCGGACTACATCCTCAGCGACGAGCCTCACATCAGCATCTTCATCTTCGCCCCTGTCGAGGACAGGATCAAGAGGAAGCTCGCACTTATAGATATCAACGGCACCGAGCCTATGACCGAGGCCGAGATGGAAAAGAAAGTCAAACAGAGAGACAAGCAGCGCCGCAAGTACTACGAGTTCTACACTGACAACAAGTGGGGCGGCCGCGAGACCTATGATGTCCTGATCAATACCAGCCGTTCGGGTATCAACGGAGCTGTGGCCATGATCGAGGCTTACATCAATACAGCCAAGGGCAAGGATCTCCTGTCCGACATGTAGAGACAACAAAAGGCGGCTGTCCGCGTACCGCGGACTTCCGCCCTCTTTTTTTGGACACAAGGCCTGCTAAGCCTTGTTTTTTTGTTACCCTTTTTCTAAAATTTTACTATATTAATCCCCTCTGCATTTTACAGAGGGGATTCAGTAACAGAAGGTGTTGTTATTTAAGGTTATATGGAGGATCAAAGATGAAGAAGTTTCTAGTAATCGCTCTTACACTCCTGCTCTCGATGACCATGCTCGCAGGCTGCGGCGGTGGCGGCAGCTCTGACGGCGACACCATCAGGATTGGCGTCTTCGAGCCGGCCTCCGGCGACAACGGCGCAGGCGGCAAGCAGGAGACTCTCGGCATACAGTATGCCAACCAGCAGACTCCTACCGTAACTATCGGCGACAAAGAGTATAAGGTAGAGCTCGCTATCGTAGATAACGAGTCCGACAACTCCAAGGCCGTGACCGCTGCTCAGAACCTCGTATCCCAGAACGTAAGCATCGTACTCGGATCATACGGCTCGGGCGTATCGATCGCTGCTGCCGATGTATTCGCAGATGCAGGCATGCCTGCAATCGGCGTTACCTGCACAAACCCTCAGGTCACAGCTGACTGCGAGCAGTACTTCAGGATCTGCTTCCTTGACCCGTTCCAGGGCACAGTACTCGCCAACTACGCATGGGAGAGCGGATGCAAAAAGGCTTACTGCCTCTCCAAGCTCGGTGACGACTACTCCGTAGGTCTCGTCAACTACTTCGTTGAGGCCTTCAAAAAGCTCGGCGGCGAGGTCGTAGAGGAGCAGTTCCCGGACAAGAACTCAGACTTCACATCCTATGTAGCCAATGCCAAGAAGGCCGGCTGCGATGTATTCTTCAGCCCTGTATCCACTGAGGCTGCTGCACTCATCATCGACCAGGCTGAGGCTCAGGCACTCGGAATGCCTATCCTCGCAGGCGACACATGGGATTCCAACGTAATCACTGAGGCTGCCAAGGGCAAGAACGTCGACATCACAGTCACTACCTTCTACCAGGAGGGCGGTAACCCTGAGTTCGACGAAGGCATCAAAGCATGGATGGATGAGAACTCAGACGCCAAGACCAACAACGGAGGCAATACAGACCTCGCTGCTGTAACGGCAATGGGTTATGACGCATACTATGTAGCTCTTGAGGCCATTAAGGCTGCCGGCTCGACGGAGCCTGCCGACATCCTCGCTGCACTGCCTGACCTCTCGGTAAGCGGTCTTGTCTGCGGAGACGTTTCCTTCAACGAGACAGGCGACGCCAACAAGACAGAGGCCTTCGTCAAGAAGTGCAACACCGAGACCGGTGCATGGGAGTTTGTTAAGAAGCAGTCCGCAGAGTAATCGAACTTCGCACCGCGACATTCAAACGATCAGCGGGAAGCCGCGAGGCTTCCCGCCTTTTTGAAACAAAGATAGGATCAAGACAATGTTACACACCTGGTTACCATACATACTTGCCGGCATCGCAGTCGGCGGCCAGTACGCCCTGATAGCCATAGGATACACGATGGTATACGGTATCCTGAGGCTCATCAACTTCGCGCACGGCGACGTATTCATGTGGTCGGGACTCATCATGGTATACCTCATCACAGTGCTCCCTCTCTGGGTCTCCGTGATACTGGTCATCCTATTTGCGATAGTCCTCGGTACCACCATCGAGAAGGTCGCCTACAGGCCGCTTCGCAGCGCGCCGCGCATGTCCATCATGATCTCCGCCATCGGAGTATCCTACCTCCTGCAGAACTTCGCTCTGTACATAACAGGAGGACTTACCAAGACTTACCCTGCCATCGGCTGGCTTCAAAAGACCGTGACAATCGGATCTGCCACGACCAAGATGGTAACGCTCATCACACCTGTACTCACCATAGTGCTCGTGTTCCTGCTCGTCATGCTCATCAAGCACACCAAGATCGGCATGGCGATGAGAGCCGTTTCCCGTGACTTCGAGACAAGCTCTCTCATGGGCATCGACATCAACAGGGTAATCACAGTCACGTTTGTAATAGGCTGCGGACTTGCCGCCATCGGCTCCGTCCTCTACTTCTCCAACTACACCGGCATCAACCCGATGTCCGGCGCGATGCCGGGACTCAAGGCATTCGTCGCCGCTGTATTCGGAGGCATCGGATCGGTACCCGGCGCAGTCGTGGGAGCCTTTGTAATAGGAGTCTGCGAGAACCTCATCAAGGGTGCCGGCTGGACTACATTCTCTGACGCTTTCACTTTTGTGCTTCTCATCGTCATTCTGATGGTCAAGCCTACAGGACTCTTCGGCGAGAAGAACATCGACAAGGTATAGGAGGGCGCCATGGATATAAGACTAAACAAAAAGACAAAATCCGCGCTCTCAGTAGCCGCGATCGCCCTCTTCCTCATTCTGGTATACATCGGGGACATGAACATCCCTGCAGGATCGAGCTGGAAGATGCTGATCACCGTTATCGAAAAGGGCTCGATCTACGCGCTCGTAGCAGCCTCGATGAACCTCCTCAACGGCTTCACGGGACTCTTCTCCCTCGGTCAGGCGGGATTCATGCTCATCGGAGCCTATACCTACGCCATATTCACCATACCGGCGGAGTCGCACGACAAGGTCTATCAGTACTTTGACGGCGGCGTCATCAAGTGGTCCATAGTCGAGATACTCGAGGCAAAGATGGGGATCTTCGGCCACTACCTCGGCATGTTCATACCTATGCTGGGAGCAGGCCTCATAGTGGCGGTCATCGCATTCCTCATCGGCATCCCTGTGCTGAGGCTCAAGTCCGACTACCTCGCAATAGCGACCCTCGGCTTCGCAGAGATATTAAGAGCCTTCTTCCAGTGGAACACACTCGGACCTGTCACCAACGGCTCGAACGTGCTTCGTAAGTACACGACCTACGACAACGCCGTGTTCCCCGTGATTATAGGCGGCATATGCATAGCGATCATACTGCTCCTGATCAACTCGACCTACGGGCGGGCCTTCAGGGCGATAAGAGATGACGAGATCGCCGCAGAGGCGATGGGCATCAACCTGTTCAAGCACAAACAGATGTCTTTCATCATCAGCTCGTTCTTTGCGGGCATAAGCGGAGCGCTGCTCGCAATGTTCCAGACGACTATCAACGCCACACCGTTCAATACGGTAATGACTTACGAGATACTTCTCATAGTCGTCATCGGCGGCATCGGCTCCATCACAGGATCCATCATCGGCGCATTCCTCTTTACGGCTGCGTCAGAGTGGTGGCTCAGAGGACTCGACGCCGGCAGATGGCTCGGCATCCAGGCTGACTTCATGAGACCGGGCTTCCGCAAGGTAGTCTTCGCGATACTCATCATGCTCATCGTGCTCTTCTACTCGCAGGGCATCATGGGCACCCGCGAGTTCAGCTGGGACGGCTTCTTCAGCTGGTGGAAGAACCTCCCTGCCAATCTCAAGGCATGGCCGTCAAGACATAAGGCAAAGGCCGCCGCAAAGCGCGAGGCAAGAGCTGTCAAGGCTGCCGCAAAAGCCAAGGCCAGAGAGGCCAAGGCATCCAATGAAGCACGCAAGGCTTCGGGAGAGGCGCTCTTCACTCCTCTTCCTGTATCCGATACAGTGATGGTATTTGACAAGGAGGGCAGGTAATATGGCTAAGGACACAAGACCCGTAGTACTCCGCCTGTCGGATATAACCATGCAGTTCGGAGGAGTCGTCGCGGTAGACAACTTAAACCTCGACGTACACAGGAATGAGATCGTCGGTCTCATCGGCCCTAACGGTGCCGGCAAGACCACCGCGTTCAACTGCATCACCGGCGTGTATGAGCCGACCAACGGTGCTGTTGAGATAAACGGCGAGGTCGTGATCGAGAATCACCCTCAGGGCAGGATGAAGGAGGAGTACAAAGGACGCAATCAGGGCAAGTACACCCGCGCTCTTACGATGCTCCCTGACAGGGTCACAAAGCTCGGCGTCGCCCGTACATTCCAGAACATCAGGCTCTTCAAGGGCATGACCGTGCTCGAGAACGTAATGGTAGCGATGCACATGAACCAAAGCGAATCCATCTTCGGAGCCACCTTCAGATCGAAGAAGGCCCGCGAGGAGGAGAAGGCCATGAGAGAGGAGGCCCTCGAGCTTCTCAAAAAGGTCGATCTCTACGACAACAGGGACGACATGTCCACCTCGCTTCCTTACGGCAAGCAGAGGCATCTCGAGATCGCCAGAGCTCTTGCGACCCATCCTTCCATACTTCTGCTGGATGAGCCGGCTGCCGGCATGAACCCGCAGGAGTCCGACGACCTGATGAGATTCATCGGCCGCATTCGCGACGAGTTCGATCTTTCGATACTCATGATCGAGCACCACATGCAGGTCATCATGGGTATCTGCGAACACATCTACGTTCTCAACTACGGCGGACAGATTGCCGACGGAACTCCTGCGGAGATCCAGGCCAATCCAGCCGTAATAGAAGCTTATCTGGGAGGTGACGAATAATGCTGGCGATCAGAAATCTGAATGTACACTACGGCGGCATCCACGCTCTCAGAGGCATAGACATCGATGTGCCTGACGGCAGGATCATCTCGCTGATCGGGGCCAACGGCGCGGGCAAGTCCACGACCCTCAAGTCGGTCATGGGACTCGTGCCTAAGTCGGACGGCCACGTCTACTGGGACGATACCGAGATCACCTCGATGAGGACCAAGGACATAGTCGGCGAGGGCATCATCCTCTGCCCTGAGGGCAGGAGGATATTCCCTGACCTGACAGTGGACGAGAACATAGCAGCGGGAGCCTACCTCCGCAAGGACAAGGCCGAGATCGCAAGGGACAGGGACTGGGTATATGAACTCTTCCCTAGGATCGCAGAGAGGACATGGCAGCTCGGCGCGACGCTCTCCGGAGGAGAGCAGCAGATGCTGGCGGTAGCCAGATCGCTGATGTCCAAGCCAAAACTGCTGATGCTTGACGAGCCGTCGCTTGGACTCGCGCCGCTGGTCATCAAGGACATCTTTGCCGTAATCCAGAAGATCAAGGAGGACGGAGTCAACATCCTCCTGATCGAGCAGAACGCCAAGGCCGCCCTTGAGATCTCCGATTATGCATACGTAATGGAGACCGGCGTCATCACGATGGCAGGCCCGGGCAAGGCCCTTCTTAACGACGAACGCGTCCAGCAGGCCTACCTCGGCGAATAAGCTAAGAATCACACAATCAAAAAGGCAGTTCGCAGTCATAACGCTGCGAGCTGCCTGCTTTATTCTTTAAAGATGTATCTACTGCTCCGAAGGCTTCTTTTGTATGCTCATGATAGCGACAGCCGTACCTGCTACACACACTGCAGCCGCTATTGCCATCGTCATCCTTACGGATACGCGGTCCAAAAGAGCCCCGCTTACAAGGCTCGCAAACACGCTCCCCAGCGTCGTCATCGAGAACACCAGGCTCTGAGCCTTGGCCGAGTCCTCATGCCTGACCACCTCGCTTGTATACAGCACTATGGCCGGAGTGTACAGACCGAACGACGGAGCCTGCATGACCATCGCAGCTGCCAGCATGGCAAGGTTAGTTGCAAGAGCTGCGCCTATGGCTTTGAAAGCAAAGAATATGAAGGCGATGCGGAGTATCCTGCGGCGGTCCTTGCTGCCGAAGAACTTAGTGTAGAACATCACGGCCGGTATCTCCACAAGGGCCATGAAAGCGTTCATGAAGCCCATGTCCCCTGTGTCGCCGCCTACATTCTCCACAACATTGATCATGAAGCTGCCCAGGGTGCTGTGGGAATAGAACACCAGGAATATGCCAAGCAGGAGCAGGCAGAACCTTTTGTTGTCTGCTGCGAAGCGGATAAGCCCGGAGGCCTGCGCGCTGCCCTTCTCGCCCGGCAAAGGCGCAGCTGAGATCGCGCCCGCTGCAGCGCTTTTGAGCTTCATCCTGAACAGGATGAACGCCGCCACCTGATACACCCATATGATGATGCCTGCCCATATTATGGCCCTGACCGATGTATTCCTGACTATGATGCCCAGAAGCGAGGACACGACGACATAAGCGGCGGAGCCGAGGCCCCTTCCTATGCCGAAGTCTATGTGCACTCCGCTGTAATCGGCATCGACGTATATCTTGAGTATGAGAGTGTTGGCGCAGAGGCTCATGGCCATGAAAAGGACATAAAAAATATCCGTGAGCCAGCCGCCCCCGGCATCTGCGAAGATCACGGCTATCGCTATTGCTCTTGCCCCGATGATGTACGGCATCAGCCTGACCGGAGTGATCTCGCGGTGTTTGTCGATGGCAGAGGATATCCACGGACCGAGAGTAGCCCCGAGGAGATTGCCTGCGGCAAGGATTATGCCTATGGCCGCGTTGGAATGCCCCGTGCCGCCCAGATATACCGCGGCGAATGTCATCGATACACATATGTCAGCCCAGATCGAGATCTGGAGCGCACCATAATAAAACGTCATTCAGTCTCTTATACCCTCTTTAAATATTCGACCTCGGCCGGGCTGAGCTTGCGGCACTGCCCCAGCGCCAGCTTGCCTATGGTCAGATCTCCAAGTCCCGTGCGGCAGAGCTCGAGCACAGGGTGGCCAATCGCCTTGAACATGCGTCTGACCTGTCGGTTCTTACCCTCGTGTATCGTTATCTCCGCGAGGGTCGAGTTGCGGTCGTGCCTGATGAGATGCACCTCCGCAGGCGAAGTCACAAAGCCGCCTATGTCCACTCCCTTTTCGAGTCTTTTGGCCTCATTGATGCCGACTATACCGGCAGCCCTTACGAGATATTTTTTGCTGAATTCGTGCGACGGATGCATGAGCTTGTTGGAGAGCTCCCCGTCGTTTGTGAGTATGAGAAGTCCGGATGTATTGTAGTCGAGCCTCCCGACCGGAAACACTCGGATGCTGTCGGGCACCAGCTCTGTCACTACAGGCCTGCCCTCCTTGTCGGCTGTCGATGTCACATATCCCTCAGGCTTGTTAAGGAGGTAATATACCTTCTTTGACTCAGGCTCGATCCTTGTCCCGTCGACCTCCACGACATCACCGTCCTCCACATGGTAACCCATCGCTTTGAGGACTTCTCCGTTGACCTTTACACGGCCTTCTTCAATAAGCTCATCGGCCCTGCGCCTGCTGCAGACACCGGCCGATGCAATATACTGATTTATTCGCATTATACTATTCCTCTACCTGTCATCCTGAGCGAAGCAGTTATCGAAGGAGCCCAGCCTCCGAAGATCAATGCTTTCATCATCACGGCAACGCCGTTATGAATGAAGAAAGCATTTAGGATCTCACCGAGATTCTTCGTCGCTGCGCTCCTCAGAATGACTGTCGTCTGTTTCCGTTCCTTCGAAATCCATGGCCATCTGGCCGTAGCCCTCCTCCTCGCGCTCGCGCCTCATCTCTTCGTACTCAGGTACCTCCGGCAGATCTTTGAGAGACGTGAAGCCGAACTTCCTCAGGAACTCCTTTGTCGTGGAGTAGATGAGCGGTCTGCCGACGCCCTCGGACCTTCCGGTCACCTCGACGAGGCCCTTGTCGATGAGTCCGTCGATGACCCTCTCGCTCTTGATGCCTCTGATCGAATCGATCTCAGATCTGGTGACAGGCTGACGGTATGCGATTATGGCGAGTACCTCAAGCGCAGCCTGGGACAGTCTCCTTACCCTGACAGGAGTGCAAAGCTTCTTTACGAAGATGTCGTTCTCCACATAAGTGACAAAGCCGAAGGCATCGTCGACCTCTCTGATGCGTATCCCGCGGCCTTCCTGCTCGTACTCTGCCTGCAGCTCTTTGAACAGTTCCCTGACTTCCTTCTTATCTGCCTCGAGCACTTCGGCTGCGTCCTTTACCTCGAGCGGCTCTCCCCACATGAACATCATGGTCTCGAGAGCGGATTTCATGGTCTTATTGCTGTACATCTGCTGTCTCCTTCTTGATAACTTTTATCTCGCCGAAGTTTTCCTTCTGCTCTGCGTCGTAGCCCTGATTCCTGATCATCGAGAGCAGCGACATAAAACTCAGTGTCACATCGTATCTGTCGGCATCCTCAGGAAGAAGCTCCGTAAAGAGCACCTTGCCCTTGCCGGCCTTGAACTTGCGCTCTAGCACGTCCGTCATGTCCTTGATCCTCGCCTCGATCGTCTCCTTGCGCCTCCTTACCCTCTGGTAGCGCCTGGACACCTCCTCGATCTTCTTTTTGCGGGTCAGGAAGAGTATGAAAGCGTTCACGAGCTGTTCGTCCGAAGCCTTGAGTATCTCGTCCGGCTCGTTTATATACGCGGACATATCCTCGGCAGGCTTCTCGTGGACCGCGAGATTGTACTCCTCAGCCGCCTGCAGGAACTCGGCAGCCTTCTTGATACGTATGTACTCGATCAGCCTGCCCTGGAGTTCGAGACGAGGATCCTCCACGATCTCGAGCTCGCCCTCCTCGTTCATCCTCGGCAGCAGCATGTGCGACTTCATCCTGATGAGCACAGCCGCAAGCACGATGAACTCGGTGTCCACTTCTATATTAAGATCCTCCATCTCCTTGAGATAGTTGATGTATTGCCTTGTTATCTCCGCGACTTTGATATCGTAAATATCCATCCTGGCATTCTCCAGGAGATATACGAGCAGGTCGAACGGACCCTCGAATTTGTCTATCCTGACTTTATACAATTAATTATCCCTTTCGTTTCTATGCTGATTGTCATCCTGAGCGCTCCTGTCATCCTGAGCGAAGCGAAGGATCTCAAATCGATATGTTGTAAAATTTCGAGGTTGATCCCGATTCTTACAACAATTATGGAATATACGCCCTGAAAATGAGCGTATAGGCGGGCGGTGTTGCAATAATTGAGGTGTGAGTCTCTTTTTACAAACAAATAGCCGATTCTGTTGTAAGAATGATATCTACGATTGAAATCTTACAACATTAGGCCCGAAATGAGGTCGGATAAGGCTGCAACAAGTTGATTTGTTGTAAAAATCAGATCCTAGTCCCGATTCTTACAACATAAGCATCTCTGACGACGTAACGCATCCGTAATGGTAATGGCAACTCCGCGCGCGACTGGCGATTTTACACCGCGCAGCGCTTCCGCCTGACACCCTGAACGCACCTCCGTGTGTCATCCTGAGCGAAGCAGTTATCGAAGGAGCCCAGCCTCCGAAGATCAATGCTTTCATCATCACGGCAACGCCGTTGTGAATGAAGAAAGCATTTAGGATCTCATCCGAAGTAGATCTCCTTTAGATACAGCCCCTGAGGCGGCGCGGTGAAGCCCGCTTTGCCCCTGTCGCGGCTCTCTATGGCCTCAGCGACGCTCTCAGGAGTCCTCCTCCCGTCGCCCGCCTCGACCAGCGTCCCGACGATTATCCTCACCATGTTGTAAAGGAAGCCGTCTCCCGTTATCTCTATGACCAGCGAGTTCTCATCCTCAGTGATATCCAGCGCGGACACCGTCCTCACCGTGGACTCCCTCGGAGTCCCGCCCGCCGTCTCAAAGCATTTGAAGTCGTGTGTCCCGACTATATACGAGGCCGCCTCCCTCATCGCCTCGACATCCAGATCGCCCGCGCCCGGGAACTGGAACGCCCGATTACGCTCAAATATATCGCCTGTCTTGTCGATTACATATCTGTAGGTCTTGCCCCGGCAGGAATACCTCGCGTGGAAGTCATCATCCATGACCTCAGCCGAGATGATGCGTATGTCTCCCGGCGCTCCGCTCCTGCCTGCGCCTCCGGCTCCAAACCTCCTGTTCATCACCTCGGGCAGCTTCTCCACAGGCATGTTATTGTCCCATTCAAAGCTCGCGCACTGCTCGAGCGCATGCACTCCCGCATCGGTGCGGCTCGTCCCGTGTATGTGGACATCCCCGCCCGCGATGTATTTGAGCACGTGCTCTATCTCACCCTGGACCGTCCTCTGATCGGGCTGTATCTGCCAGCCCGAGAAGTTCGTCCCGTCGTATTCTATTTTGATCAGTACGTTCTGAGCCATTTAAAGTTCCAGTACCAGCAGCTCTCCTATGTTCCACAGGAAGAGGAAATATATCGTCGACGCAGCGCATGCCGAAGGCAGCATCGCGTTCCTGTCTTTGATGCTTCCCCTCCTGCCCGCAATGATCACGACTGAGTACGCCGCAAAGAGGAATGTTGTCAGTATGAATATGATCGCGATTCCGATCCTCCCGGTGACAAGGCCCATGCAGGCAAAGAACTTGATATCCGCCCCTCCGAGGGACCCCGCTCCGAAGAGGAGATTGCCAAGAAGCAGTATCGCAAGCGATACTCCGAGCCCGAGCGCCGCGCCTGCGGCAGGCTCCCACCACTTGTCGTGGTATTCGACAAAGGCGGCCGCGGATACAGCAAGCATTATGCTGAACTGATCCGGCACCACCTTGTACATCTGGTCTGCGATCGCCATCATAAGCACTATGAAGAGCACGCAGAGCACGGATATCTCGTAGGATAGGCCGTTGCCCCTTATCGCAAGATAAAGCCCGCAGAGGGCAAAATATCCGGTAAATGCGTACTTCCACGGGGTACTCGGTAATCTCTGGCGCCCCATGCTGTCCGACTCGAGCAGCCGCTTTGGAAGCACCGTCCGCCTCTCATCCGGCGGCAGGGCCGAATCGGCCTCGTCGTAGTCCTCAAACCAGCGTGCAGGCAGCCTGTTGAACGCAACAACACTGCCGTTACCGAAGATAACGGCAATGACTGCTGCTACCGCTATTCTTATGATCAGACCTGCCCCATACGCCATCGGCCGTCCTATTCTTCGTCCTTTGCATAGTCCGTAGGCAGTACGCCGTAAGTCTCCATGTATCCCGTGAGGCAGTTGTCGAAGAAGGCCCTTAAGTCCTCAAAGACTTCTCCGCGGTTTGTCTCGTTTAGTATCTCATGTCTGTCGTCATCGTACAGACGGATATCCACCGCGCACTTGGTGTTCTCAAGGTAGACAAGGTATGCCTTGCGCACGCCCTCGCCCCAGTTGCCTACAGGGTCCTCAGCTCCCGAAGTGAGCAGGAGAGGCATTCCCTCAGGAAGCTCCTTCATGCGGGAAGTATCGTGGGCCTTGAGCATCCCGGCGAACATGTGGAAGAACGCGTTCGGCGTGAAGTGGAATGTGCACCACGGATCGTCCTTGTACTTGTCGACGATGTCATTGTCCTTGGTCAGCCAGTCGTTGAAGCTATGCGCGTCAGGTATCTTTTTGAGATACTGTCCGAAGCTCATGACCTCGATCAGCTTGGATCTCTTGCCTACCTTATTGAGTCCCTGCATCTGAGCCACCGCCATGCCCGCCTTGAGCACCGCGTCAGGCTGCCAGCCCGTGCCCATTACTACAACACCGCTTAAGCCCCTGGCGTAGCTGCAGTGATGTTCGGTAATGTACTGCCTGACAAGGAACGAGCCCATGCTGTGTCCCAGCATCAGGTAAGGCAGATCAGGATGCTCTTCGTTCATGAGTTTCCTCAGGCTGTGGATGTCCGAGATGACCCAGGCATTGCCGTCCTTGCCGAAGAAGCCGTGATACTCATCGGATATGACGGACTCGCCGTGTCCGAGATGGTCCTCGCCTACGACCATGAATCCGTGATCCACCAGGTAGCGCGCGAACTCATCGTATCTGCCGATGTACTCGGTCATGCCGTGCACTATCTGGACTATGGCCTTAGGATCATCATCCGGCTCCCAGCTCTTTGCATGTATCCTCGTCTGACCGTCTGCCGACGGGTAGTAGAAGTCTTTGATAACCATTGATACCTCCGGGTTTTAAATCCGACTTTATTCAATTGCATTATCTTCCGAATATAGTATACAACAATTCCAAACAAAGAGGTTGATGCTTTTGAGACTTTTGCCTCTTAGCACCAACCTCGTATCCTCTTATCTATTCTTTTGTCTCTCTTTTGGGCTTGGTCCCGTGGAACTGATAGAACTGCGTCTCAATAGTGCCGTTGTAGAGCTTGCGCCTGCGGTCGGCCCTGCGCCCTATCTCCCGCTCTAACATCTTGTCCGATGTGATGAGGAAGAACGACCAGTCCGGGCACTCCTCCATCATGCTGCGTATATGCTCATATATGGCTTTGATGCCTGCATCATCTCCGATCCTCTTGCCGTACGGCAGATTGGAAATCACGACTACCCGGTCGCTCTTTGAAGCTCCCCTCGGGATGCCGCCTCCCGGCTCCCACTTCGTCATGTCCATGCGGATGATGTCAATGTCGTCAGCAAGACCTGCCTCATCTGCATTGTCGGAAGCCGCCCTGACAGCCTTAGGGTCTATGTCCATGCCGGTCACATTTATCGGCGTATCTATATCCGCCGCCTCGTATGCCAGCCGTCTCTCTTCCTTCCAGATATCCGCTCCCGCGCCGTCAAAGATATCCCACTTCTCGGATGCGAATGAGCGTGTGAGTCCGGGCGCGATGTTCCGGGCGATCATGGCCGCCTCGATAGGGATCGTCCCGGAGCCGCAGCACGGATCGATCACGATCCGGTCCTTGCGGTAAAACGAGAGCTGTACGAGCGCTGCGGCCAGCGTCTCCTTCATAGGAGCCGCCACATCGCGCACCCTGTACCCCCTCTTGTGGAGCCCAGCTCCGCTTGTATCCATCAGCAGCAGAAACCTGTCCTTATGGGCGATGAACCTTATCCTGTACTCGGCTCCCGTCTCAGGCAGAGTCTCCCTGCAGTAGAACTCCGAGAGCCTGACAGAGACCGCCTTTTTGATGATGCTCTGGCAGGCCGGCACGCTGTGGAGGGCCGACTTGACCGAACCTCCGACCACAGGAAAAGCGCCCTCCATGGGGATCATCGTCTCCCACTCAAGCGCCTTAGTCTGCTGGAAGAGCTCTTCGAACTCGCTCGCGTCAAACTCGCCCATGCGCACATAGACTCTGTCTGCACTGCGGAGCCACAGATTGGAGCGGGCGATAGCCCTCTCATCTCCCATATATGTGACTCTGCCGTCCTCGGTCCTGATGACCTTGTAGCCAAGCGCCTCTATCTCGCGCCTGACCACCGCCTCAAGCCCGAATGTCGCTGTCGCTACCAGTTCAAGCTTCAAATATCTCTCCGCTGTATTCCTATATCTATATCTTTATCTCTATCTCTGTATCGTAAGCTGATTTATACGGCACGACCATGCCGTGGTCGCCGCCCTCTCTGGCCCTGCGCGTCCTGTTCATGTCTATAACGCGCTGGTTCTCGGAGCCGCAGTAGACGAGCGTCAGATTGCGAAGCGACTCATCGTACCTGCCGTCCACCAGTATGTCGAGCATCCCAAGGAGCTCATCCGTCGCAGGGTCGCATCTCGCCTCGAGCTCATCGAGCGTATAGCCGCTGTAGCTCATCAGAGTGAGCCCCTCAGCCTTGCATAGCTTTGCAAGCTCAAGGACTGCCTCTACCTGCTCGAAAGGCTCTCCTCCCGAGAAGGTCACGCCTCTCAGATTGCGGTTCTCCATGATCTGCTCAAAGATCTCGCCGACAGTCATGTCCTCGCCCGCGTCAAAAGCCCACGACTCCGGATTGTGGCAGCCGTGGCAGTGATGCGGACAGCCCTGTACAAAAAGCACATAGCGAAATCCCGGCCCGTCCACGATGGACTCAGGCTCGATGCCGCATACTCTTATGACCTTGTCTTTGTTAACTTCCATCACGCTTTAAATATTGAATTGAAATCGCATTTTGCGACATCAAGTTTGACACAAAAAGAGCCGGTCTTTTCCAACCGGCTCTTCACCTTCACTCTAATTAGTGTCTCGAAAGGCCGTGCTTTACTCTGTCCTCAACCTCGGCTCTCTTGCCGTTGTTGAATCTGTCAAGAGTACCTACGAGGTAACCTGTGATCCTTCTGATCCTTTCGAATTCGACGCCCTCGCCGACCTTACCGTTTACATTCTTTACTACGTTGTTGTTCATCTCTCTACCTCCATTTTCGTCCAGTTGTCATTTTACTCATACCGGACGCTTATGTAAAGTCAAAATCGTGTATATTGTTGTTTTTTAAGAATACACCACACTATATTGTGGATAAATCTGTTGATAACCCTGTGGATAACCGCATCCTCTAGTGTGTACAGTCGCACGGTACCGGCACGCTAGGGAACTTCATGCGAAGCTCATTGAGTCTCTCGATCGATACAGGCTCTCCCTCGCGTCTGCCGCATCTCGGGCATACATCGTCGATGACGCCTGTGTATCCGCAGACAGGGTCTCTGTCTACAGGGTGGTTGACCGAGCCGTAACCGATGCCGACTTCCTTCATGTATCTGATGATAGCTTCGAAAGCCTCAGGATTCTTGGCTGTATCGCCGTCGAGCTCCACATAGCTGATGTGACCGGCGTTTGTCAGATCGTGGTACGGAGCCTCGATGTCGAGCTTCTCAAACGCGCCGATCGGATAATATACAGGCACGTGGAACGAGTTGGTGTAGTAATCCCTGTCAGTGATGCCGGGCAGCTTGCCGTACTTCTCTCTGTCGATCTTGACGAATCTGCCGGAGAGACCCTCAGCCGGAGTAGCCAGAAGTGTGAAGTTCAGGCCTGTCTCTGCGCTCTTCTTGTCGCAGAATTCTCTCATGTGCTTGACGATCTCGAATGCGAGCTCTCTTGATCTCTCGTCCTCTCCATGGTGCTTGCCCGTGAGAGCCTTCATGGTCTCAGCGAGTCCGATGAATCCTATCGAGAGAGTACCGTTCTTGAGGATCTCAGCAACGCTGTCGTCCGGCCCGATCTCATCGGAGTCGATCCAGATGCCCTGTCCCATCAGGAACGGATAGTTACGTCCCTTTTTGGAGCACTGGATCTTGAATCTGTGGAGCAGCTGTCTTGCGACGAGTTCCATCATGTTGTCGAGCTTTTTGTAGAATACGTCGAAGTCTCTGTTGGCCTCGATCGCGAGTCTCGGCAGGTTGATCGATGTGAAGCTGAGGTTACCTCTGCCGCATACGACCGCCTTGGTCGGATCGTAGTTGTTGGCCATTACTCTCGTACGGCATCCCATGTACGCGACCTCTGTGTTGTAGTCGCCCTCCTTGTAGAACTTCTTGTTGAACGGCGCGTCGAGGAAGCTGAAGTTCGGGAAGAGTCTCTTTGCGGAGCATCTCACCGCGAGCTTGAAGAGATCGTAGTTAGGATCTCCCTCGTTGAAGTTGACGCCTTCCTTGACCTTGAAGATCGATACTGGGAAGATCGGTGTCTCGCCGTTGCCGAGTCCCGCCTCTGTAGCGAGGAGGAAGTTCTTGATGACCATGCGGCCCTCAGGAGTCGTGTCAGTACCGAAGTTGACCGAGCTGAACGGCACCTGCGCACCGGCTCTTGAGTTCATGGTGTTGAGATTGTGGATCAGAGCCTCCATAGCCTGGTAGGTCATCTTGTCCGTCCTCGCCCATGCCGACTCGGAAGCCTGAGCGCTGCAGCCCATTAACTGCTCTTTTGTGAGTCCGCCGGCTCTGCCGACCCTGTCAAACCATGCTCCGAGCACCTCGGCGTATCTGCCGTTGGTCTCGAGTGTCGGTGGCTCGGACTCGTCCTTGATCCTGTCTGTCAGCTCCTTGGCCTCTGCATAGTGGAGACCTGTCTTGGCTGCGATGATCTCAGTCAGAGCCGAGTAGTATTCCTTTATATATGTCCTTGCAACGCCCGGAGCCATCGAGTAGTCGAAGTTCGGTACCGACTGTCCGCCGTGCATTTCGTTCTGATTGGCCTGTATCGCGATGCATGCGAGCGATGCATAGCTCATGATCGACTGAGGCTCTCTGAGGTAACCGTGGCCTGTGCAGAATCCATCCTTGAACAGCTTGATCAGATCGATCTGGCAGCAGGTCTCAGTGAGCATGTAGAAATCCTTGTCGTGGATGTGGATGTCTCCGTTGATGTGAGCCTTGGCGATGTCCTTTGGCAGCACATAGTTGTCTACGAAGTACTTCGCACCCTCCGAGCCGTACTTGAGCATGGTGCCCATGGAGGTGTCTCCGTCGATATTCGCATTCTCTCTCTTGATATCTGCATCCTTTGAATACGAATATGTCAGTTCGTTGTAGATGTTCATCAGGTCGGACTCAGCCTCTCTGATCTTGGAGTGCTCTGCACGATAGAGGATGTAGGCCTTTGCGGTCTTCTCATAGTCGTACTTGATGAGCATCTGCTCTACGATGTCCTGTACCTGCTCTACCGTGCAGGTATCTCCCTCGAGCTGCTCGACAACCTTCTTGGTCAGATAGGTGAAGTCGATGCTCGACATCTTCTCGCCGTCTACCGCCTTGTTGGCAGCGTAGATCGCGTTGAAGATCTTGGACTCGTCAAATGGCATCTCCTTGCCGTCTCTTTTGATAATGCTGTTCATCTCTTATTACCTTTGATTCCTTTGATTGATTTATATATTTGGTTTTAATTGTTAACTATTCAGTTTTGAGGCGAAAAAAACAGCGTTCAACCTCGAACACTATATATTGTAGTCGCGGCTCATAACGGTGTCAACATGTTGTTGTGTTCTTTTTCCCTATTTTTATGTATTTTTGCGGATCTGCTCAAGCAAAAAGCCTCCCGGGCATCCCGGGAAGCGTCGCATCACTGCCGGTATCGGGGCTCTTAGCCTCCGTATACTATCTTCCTGTAATTGTCCGGATCCGTGTCCCCCTCAGTACTGAAGAGCAGTATGACCGAGTCCTCATCTATACCAAACTCCTCTCTCAGCTCCTCGTCCCCGAGTATCCTGAGCATCAGTCCGTATGTGACCGCGCCCGACTCTCCTGATACGATGACAGGGTCGCTGCCCTCCGGATGAGCGTAGGAGTACATGCCCTCCTCTGTTATCTTATCACTGCACGCGCAGTAGCACGCAGCTCCGTCTCTGAGTACAGGCCAGGTGATGCTGCATGGTGTACCGCAGTTGAGTCCCGCCATGATCGTGACAGGATCGCCCTCCACAGGATGGATGGCCCCGTCTCCCGCTTTGGCGGACTTGTACACGCAAGCGACAGTCTCAGGCTCTGCTATCGTGATCACAGGAGGAACGTCTTTGTATCTGCTCAAAAGGTATCCCGTGACGCCTCCTGCCATCGCTCCGACTCCGGCCTGGAGGAAGACATGCGTAGGGCCTGTTCCTATGCTCTCCTCGAGCCGAGTGCAGGCCTCGGAAGCCATCGTCGTATATCCCTGGACTATCCACGAAGGGATGTCCTCATATCCGTCCCATGCCGTATCCTGCACGAGTATCCAGCCGTGCTGCTCCGCCATGCTGTTTGCAAGTTCGACCGCCTTGTCGTAGTTGAGATCCGTTATCTCGACGGTCTCGGCCCCGGCATCCTCTATGGCCTGTCTCCTGACCTCGACCGATCCGGCCGGCATATACACATGAGAACTGCAGCCAAATAGCCTCGCCGCCCACGCGACGCCCTTGCCGTGGTTGCCGTCTGTCGCAGTCACGAATGTGATCTCTCTGCACTTCTCCCTCACATCGTCTGTGAGGAAGTCGTCGTACACAGCAGTTACCGGATCCATGCCGAGCCTGTCGCACAGTGTCCTGAACACCGCATAGCTGCCACCGAGCCCCTTGAAGGCGTTGAGTCCGAATCTCGATGATTCATCCTTTACATATATACCGCGCACTCCGTATTTAGACGCAGCCGCTTCAAGAGAAATGAGCCCGGACTCGGAATATCCCGGCAGGCTCATATGAAATCTCATCGCGTCATCCGCAGCAGCCTGAGTAAACGGGCTGCCGTCTCTGACCGCTTCTGAATGGCAGAGCTTATTGTCCTTTGCAAGAAAGCTTATGTCACCGTGCTTGGTCTCTCTCATCAGAATATCTGCTTGCCCATCGCGAGCTGTATCAGCTCGGATGCCAGTATACCTGTCTTGTTCCTCTCATCGAGTATAGGGTTTACCTCGACAAGATCCATTGAGATGAGCTTGCCTGAGCGCGCTATCATCTCCACCGCGAGGAAGGCCTCTCTGGCTGTGATACCGTTTGGCACAGGAGTCCCCGTGCCCGGCGCGTACTCAGGAGTGATGGCATCCACGTCGAAGCTCAGATGTATTCCCACGGTATCGGTGCTCGCTATCCTGATGGCCTCCTCCATGATTTCTGTCATGCCGCGGCGGTCCACATCAGTCATAGAGAATACGTTCATGCCGGCTTCCTTCATCCTCTCAGCCTCAGCGGGATCGAAGTCGTGTCCGGCAACCTGCACGCAATGTGCCGTCGGCACAAAGTGCGGCTTCTGTCCGAAATCGACCATGCTGTCAGGGCCCCAGCCGCACACTGCCGAATACGGCATGCCGTGCATGTTGCCTGTCTCGGTCGAATTATCGTCGTTCCAGTCTCCGTGTGCGTCTATCCAGATGATGCCTATCTCGCCCTGCGGCTCATAGTATTTGGCCACAGCGGACACGCTTCCGGCGGCCACACTGTGGTCTCCGCCGAGTACCAGCGGGAAGCGTCCGTCCTCGAGGGTGTCGTACACTTCATCATAGAGCTGCTTGTTGGTAGCATTGACCTGCTCAAAGCGTATCATGTGGCGCAGGCTCATGCCGTCCTCAGGCGGGACTATATCTCCCTTGTCATGGACCCAGTAGCCCATGCCCTTGAGGTCGTTTTTGAGCCCCGCATACCTGATTGCGAGCGGTCCCATTGCAACTCCCTTTTGCGATGCACCGAAGTCGATCTGCACTCCGATAAGGTCAATAGTTCTTTTGTCATTCAGTAATGCCATATTGATTTCCTCTTCTCAACAACGTATTAATTCTCTTTACCGGCTTTCCATTTCTTATAGTCTGTTCCGTTGATTGCATTATACAATGAAAGTGCGTTTTCTGGGTAGCCCCCGAACACATCCGTTCGGCCTCATTTGGCCTCACGGTATTTGAAAAAGAGAGAGCAGCTATTTTGCCACTCTCTCCAAATCGCCTGATTTTCACGTCATATGTAAAAGCGAAGAGAATTCTTCGTAATGCGAGGCGCGCGAGAAATGTCCGAAGGAGCTTACCCTAAGTAAGTGACTGAGGACATTGTCGAAGCAGCAACGAAGCAGTACGGAGAATTATCGAGCTTTTAGCCGAAGTATCTCTTGAGAAGTCCTGCAAATGCCTTGCCGTGTCTGGCCTCATCGCGAGCCATCTCGTGAACTGTGTCGTGGATAGCGTCGAGGCCCTGCTCCTTAGCCATCTTGGCGAGAGCTGTCTTGCCGGCTGTAGCGCCGTTCTCAGCCTCAACTCTCATCTCGAGGTTCTTCTTGGTGCTGTCTGTTACTACCTCTCCGAGGAGCTCAGCGAACTTAGCAGCATGCTCTGCCTCTTCATATGCAGCCTTCTCCCAGTAGAGGCCGATCTCAGGATAGCCCTCTCTGTGAGCTACTCTGGCCATAGCAAGATACATACCTACCTCGGAGCACTCACCGTTGAAGTTAGCTCTGAGTTCTTCGATGATCTGAGGATCAACTCCCTGTGCTACGCCTACTACGTGCTCTGCGGCCCATGTCATCTCGCCTTCAGACTGCTTGATGAACTTCTCTGCAGGTACTCCGCACTGCGGGCACTTCTCAGGTGCTGTATCTCCCTCATGTACGTATCCGCATACGCTGCAAACCCATTTTGCCATAATAATTTCCTCCTGTAATATCTGAATCTGTTCTTTTGCATACAGCTTAGCGCTGCTTCCAACGAGCTAATGATAGCACAACATTTTGATAGTGCACAACAAAAAAAACAATATGTAGAAATTATATTGATTGTTAACTACCTTTATGATATATTCTCATCACTACAAGAAGGAGATTATATTATGAAGATCCAACAGTCCGCAGAGGATTATCTGGAGGCTATGCTTGTCCTCCAGGAGGAGTACGGATACATCCGCTCCATAGATATTGCCAGACACCTCGGTGTCAGCAAGCCAAGCGTTTCTTACGCAGTCAAGCGTCTCAAGGAGAGCGGCTACATCAATATGGAAGCCAACGGCCCTATCACACTGGCGCCGGCCGGCTACAAGATCGCCAAGCGCATCTACGAGAGACACAAGGCCCTGACGGCATTCCTTACCAAACTCGGTGTCAGCAAAGAGCAGGCCGAGGAGGATGCGTGCAAGATCGAGCACGTCATATCGCATGAGACTTATGTAGCGATCTGCGACTATGCCAACAAAGGCCAGGACGAAAAGCTCGGCAATTACGATTACGAGTAGCCTGAGCCGTTAATACCACAACACAATAAAGCACATGAGCCCCTCAGGAGTCATGTGCTTTTGTTATGCGTTTATTGCGATGCGCCATCCGGCTCATCGCCGGCCGGCCGCCATCTCCTACTTGAGGATGATGGTGTTGTCTATCGACGAATTCTCCTCTGCCATAGCCTTGAGGCTGTCGGAGAGATCGGATACTGTAGCATGCTTGAGATCAGATACAGGTACGCTGAAGTTGACCTCTGCCGGCTGAGCCTCCTCTTTGACCTTGTCCATCACAAGTGTAGGAGCCTTTTCGATGGTGCTCTCTTCCCTGACAGGAGCCGGCTGCTCATCTACAGCCTCGAGATCTCTGATGATATCGAACTCATCCTCGTCGATCTTGGCGAGCTCTGCCTCGAGCATCCTGCGGAAGTTCTCTCTGAGTCTTCTTACCTTAGTGCTCAGCATAGCGTGCTCGTCGGTGAGCTTCCTGACGTTGACCTTGGCATCGAGCAGCATGTTCTCTGCCTCGAGCTCAGCGTCTCTCATCATGAGCTCTGCTCTTCTCTCTGCGCTTGCGGAGATGTCTGCCATGAGCTTCTTTGCTGTCTCAAGCGTCTCGATCATGGCGTTGTCGTCCTTCTGAGCCTCCTCGAGCTGTTTCTCGAGGGACTTGATCTTGTGAGCCATGGATCTGTTGTCGTTGAGGACCTTTTCGTAATCCGCAACGATGATGTCGAGGAACTCGTCTACCTCTCTTGAGTTGTATCCCTTTTTGTCGCGGCTGAATTCTTTCTTATCGATATCGATCGGCATTATCATTGTGTCAGTACCTTACCTTTCCTGTTATATCTGAAGTCTCTTACCATCTATTACCACGGGCTGGTGTTGGTCGGCTTACCTGCTTCGGTAGCCCTGTCAACCAGCGCCTTTATATTAACGTTGTGAGGTGCGAACAGATAGATGTTCTGGTTGATCCTCTGTATGGTCCCTGTAAGCGCATATGTCGCTCCGCTGAGGAAGTCGAACATCTTGCGGGCCAGATCAGTCTCTACCTTCTCAAGGTTGATGATGACCGGCTTGTTGGCTCTGAGGTTGTCGACCAGCTTGCGGCACTCGTCGATGCTCTTTGGCTCGATGACTACCATCCTGAACGCACTTGAGTCATTGCGGGATGCTCTGTCCATTGTCTCCTTGGAAGCTGCGAATCTCTGCGGAGGCTCCACCTCGCCGAAATTGTGCGGGCTGATGCCTCTGTCCAGCGGCGGGATCGGTGCTGAAGCCGGAGCCGCAGGAGCAGCCGGAGCCGGTCCGCCGCTCATCTCCCTTTTGTATTCGTCGATCTCGTCCTGTGAGATTTCCATCTCGTCATCGTAATCGTCTACGATCCCGACCAGATCCTTCATCTTATCCATGAAACCCATAGCTGTGAATCCTCCTCTATCTGTAATTGCGCGGTCCGAAGATCGAACTGCCCACTCTTACTATCGTTGCTCCTTCTTCGATCGCCACCTCGAAGTCTCCCGACATGCCCATCGAGAGCACCGTAGGCGCGAATCTGTCCTCCGGCAGACCCCAGCCCTTCATCTCCTCAAAGAGCTCTCTCGCCTCCCTGAAGTACGGCCTTGAGTCCTCAGGCTCGGCCGCCATAGGCGGTATGCACATGAGGCCGCATATCCTGACCGAAGCGCACTCTGCTGTTATCTCCTCTGCCAGCGCCCTGAGATCGCCGGCCGCTATGCCGGACTTGGTCTCCTCCATGGCCGAGTTGATCTCGATCAGCACGTCCATTTTGAGTCCCGCCGCAGAGGCTCTTTTGTCTATCTCCCTGGCGAGTTTAAGCGAATCGACCGAGTGTATCATTACGACCTTGTCGATTATCTGTCTCACCTTATTGGTCTGCAGATGTCCGATAAGATGCCAGCGCACAGGCTTGACGTCATCGTACTTCTCGAGTACCTCCTGGACACGGTTCTCACCTATGTCGGTCGCCCCCGCATCGATGGCCTCGTTGATCTCCGAAGCCGGATGGGTCTTGGTGACCGCGATAAGTGTCACTTCATCTGCGGATCTGCCGCTTCTGGCAGCAGCTTCTTCAACGCGTCTTTTTACCTCTGCATATCTATCACTGACTGACATCCTGCTGTACTTCCTGCTGTGTCTTGACGAGGCTTGCCATGTCCGCCTCGGTAGGCTCCGATACGATCTCATCGTAGGTGCCTATCGTCTCGACATAATTGCCGCCGTCATCTACATATATATCCGAGTATGCCACACATCTTGTACCGTCATCGGCCTTGACCCTGACCGGCTTGAAGATGTGCTCTCCGAGCTTGTTCTTGACGAAGACTCCGCGCTGGCCCTCAGGGGTCTCTATGATGCTGTCATCCTGGAGGATGAGCCCCTCAGCGCTGGCGACGGTGACCGTCGTATCTATATTACGTACCTCGAGGAAGCCGTCAAAGAACGACTTGCACGAGAGTGTAATCTTTGAATACTTCTGTCCTGTCTGGACTCGGCTCACCGTGACATCCACAGGAGTCCCGCTGAAGTCGACCGTTACCGTGTCGCCCGCTTCGTACTTGGACGCCTTTTCGTTGGTCAGATAGTATACGAGATACCACTTGCCGTTTTTGGTGACCTTGAATACCGGGTAGCCGGTGCCGCACTTCTGATCTGGCACCTCGACCGCCTTGCGTCCGGTGAGCTCCTTGTAGTCCTCATATCTGAGGCTGTCAAGCGCCGCTGTACTGAGCTTTGACTCAGCACCGTCGACATAGTAGCTAATATACCCTGCGGTATTCGTATATCCCTCAGAGGTGACCTCGACGGAATCTCCGAGCTCTGCCATTATGCCTGCGTACTTACCCAGGCCTGCGGACGAATCCTCTGTCTCCTTCTTTTTTGATCCGAAGAGAGACTTGGATCGCTCCTCCTCTTTGGCCTTCGCCTCCTCGGCAGCCCTGATGGCTGTCTCGTCCGGAGTGAGTTCCACGACTCTCGTGGAAGCCTTGACAAGCTTGTCCGGCTCGGCCAGGCGGTTGATAGTACTTGGCTGGGCGGCCGCGTACACCGTCTCGTCTCTCACAATAAAAGCGGAGACCTCATCGGTGACGTCTATCCTGCCGTATTCTGCTATATATGTCTTCTCGAGCATACCCTTGACTGAAGGGACCGCGTACAGCACCACACAGCACAGAGCGATCAGCCCGATGTATATAAGTATCGCTACGAACCACTTCTTATTCACGGTTCTCTTTGAAGTCCTCTGTTTGCCTAAAATTACGAGAATATTCTACAACAAAAAAAGGACGAGTACAACATGTATTTACCCCCGTCCAATCCGGTAACAATATTTAGTATTTACCTGTGTTTACCTGTATTTGTCGAGTATCTGCCGCTCTCTCTTGCTGAGCTTTGGCTCGCTCGCCAGATAGGCCTCAAAGAGATCGGGCCTCCTCTCCTTGGTGAGCTTTAGAGACTCCTCCCAGCGCCAGAGATCGATCTCGCCGTGGTTGCCCGACAGCAGTATCTCAGGCACCTCATCGCCGTCATACTCGCGCGGCTTTGAGTACTGAGGATACTCGAGCAGTCCGGAGTATATTGACTCATCGCTCACAGACTCCTCGCCCGCGAGCACCCCGTCAATAAATCTCGCGACGGTATCTATAAGCACCATGGCCGGCAGCTCTCCTCCGGTCAGGACGTAGTCTCCTATTGAGACCTCCTCCGCGCCGAGCCTGTCAAGCACTCTCTGGTCCACTCCCTCGTAGTGACCGCAGAGTATGGTGATCTCGCTCTCGGATGACAGCTCTCTTGCCAGCTCTCCCGACAGCAGCCTGCCTCTCGGCGACATGTATATGACCCTGCCTCCGCAGCCAGTCGCGTCATAGGCGTCCATGATCGGCTGGACCTGCATCACCATGCCGGCTCCGCCTCCGTAAGGCGTGTCGTCGACGCGGTTGTGCCTGTCGGTCGTATGATCGCGGATGTCCGTGATGCTGAGCTCGATTATTTCCTTGTCGATCGCTCTTCCCATCATGCTCATCCTAAGCGGCGTGAACATCTCAGGGAAGATAGTGAGTATATTGATCTTCATATTAATAGAAACCCGGTATGAGCTCGACCTCTATGAGCTTCTCGTCCTCGTCGATACGTCTCAGGAAGGCGTCAACAGCAGGTATGAGTACGCTGGTCCCGTCAGGAGTCCTCACATCGAGGACGCTCTGGGCGGTGTTTTGTATGACATCCTCGAGCACTCCGATCTCAGCACTTCCTCCGCCCGCGATGTCCACGACCCTGCAGCCGATGAGGTTCCTCACGTAGTGCTCTCCCTCCGGCAGCTCCTCGAGGTCATCCGCCTCGATGCTGACTTCCATGCCGCGCAGGGCCTCTACGGCCGTGCGGTCGTCAAAGCCCTCGAGCTTTATGACGGGCCTGTCCTTTTGGTACCTGACGCTTTTGATCCTGGCTCTGATATCTCCGCTTGCCGCATTATCAAGAAGGAGGACCTTGCCCTCCTTCAGATTTACCGAATCCTGTGCATGCAGTGTGATCCTGACCTCTCCGCGGAGCCCCATCGGGCTTCCGACCTTGCCGATCGCGACCACTTCCGGTCCTTTGTTAGTCTTCAACTATCTCCACCGACACTCTGAGATTCTGCTTGATCGCTGCAGCCTTGACTACAGTCCTGATCGCCTTGGCGATCCTGCCCGACTTACCGATGATCTTGCCGATATCCTCGTCAGCCACCTTGAGCTTGACGATGATAGTCCTGCCATCCGTCTCCTCGGTTACTTGAACTTCATCAGGCCTGGTCACAAGCGCTTTTGCAATTACTTCTACCAGACTTCCCATGATCGTCCTCCTATCTTACTTGATAGCGCCGGACTTCTTGAGAAGTGCTCTTACTGTATCTGTAGGCTGAGCTCCGTTAGCGAGCCACTTCTGAGCTGCTTCGTTGTCGATCTTGATCTCTGCAGGATCCTTCAGCGGATCATAAGTTCCGATCTCCTCGATGAACTTACCGTTTCTCGGTGTCCTCGAGTCAGCAACAACTACTCTGTAGAAAGGCTTCTTGTGAGCTCCCATTCTCTTAAGTCTGATCTTAACCATTTTTCTTTTCCTCCTGGTTTGTAATAATATTATGATTTTTGTAGTTTTCTATATATCCATACTATGCACATTGCATTTAGTATTATAGACTTTTAGTATCTGTAGACCTTCAGTATTTATAAGTCTTCATTGAGATCCTTCGCTCCGTCTGTCTTGCGACAGACTCCGCTCAGGATGACATGTACCTGTCATTCTGAGGCCGAAGGCCGAAGAATCTCATGTCACTTATAGACCGAAGTTGCGCATCATACTGCGAGCTTTCTTGGAGTCCGGATTGGCCAGCACCTTGGTCATCTTCTTCATCTCTTCGTACTTCTTGATGAGCTGATTGACTTCCTGTACTGTCCTGCCGGAACCGGCTGCGATACGCTTACGCCTCGAAGCGTTCAGCACATTAGGCTTGGTCCTCTCAAGCGGTGTCATGGAGAGTATGATAGCCTCCATCTTTTTGAGCTCGGCCTTGCCCTGAGCGATGTCGAGGTTCTTTTTGTCAGCCGCGGAGATGCCCGGGATCATGTCGATCAGCTTGGCGAGTCCTCCGAGCTTGTTGATCTGTCTCATCTGGCCGAGGAAGTCCTCGAGGTCGAATTTGTTCCTGCGGATCTTCTCTTCAAGCCTGAGTGTCTCCTCCTCGTCAAAGGCGTTCTCCGCCTGCTCGATGAGCGACATGACATCGCCCATGCCGAGTATCCTGGATGCTATCCTGTCCGGATGGAACGGCTCGAGCGCGTTGTACTTCTCGCCCGTACCCATGAACTTGATAGGCTTGCCCGTGACGCTCTTGACTGACAGCGCGGCTCCGCCTCTGGAGTCACCGTCCATCTTGGTCATGATGATGCCGTCCACGCCGAGGGCCTGATTGAAGCCGTCAGCGATATTGACTGCGTCCTGACCTGTGAGTGCGTCGACTACGAGCAGTATCTCGTGAGGCTTGATGGCTGACTTGAGATTCTTGAGCTCGTCCATCAGCTCCTCATCTATCTGGAGACGTCCTGCTGTATCCACGATGAGGACGTTGCAGCCCTTGCGGTTTGCGTCCGCTATGGCTTCCTCTGCGATCTGGACCGCGTCGTGGCAGTCTCTGTTGACATATACCGGGGTGTTGACTGCCTTGCCGACGATCTCGAGCTGGTCTATAGCGGCCGGCCTGTAGATGTCGCAGGCTGCGAGCATCGGGTGCTTGCCTGTCTGCTTGAGCCAGGCCGCGAGCTTGCCCGCGGTCGTTGTCTTACCTGTACCCTGGAGACCGACAAGCATGATCACTGTGAATCCGCTTGGCGAGTATGTCAGCTTGCTGGCCGAGCCTCCCATCATCTCGACGAGCTCGTCCTTGACGATCTTGACTACCATCTGATCAGGAGTCAGGCTTGCCAGCACTCCAGCGCCGAGAGCCTTCTCTCTGATGGTGGCCACGAAGTCCTTGACGACCTTGAAGTTGACGTCAGCCTCAAGAAGCGCCATCTTGACGACTCTCATAGCATCGTCAAAGTCCTTCTCGGATACGACGCCCTGGCCTCTCAGGTCCTTGAACGCGCCCTGTAATTTTTCGGATAATCCTTCAAATGCCATTGTTACTCCTTAACCGGCTCAAGGGACAGGTCCCTGGGCCAAATCTATTCGGCCAGTTCCCTGATAAGACCGGACAGTTTCTTCATGTCCTTATCTGTGGCGAGCCCGTTCTCTGCGATCTTCAGAGCCTCGGCTGCGATACGCTGATTCTTTTCGTAAGCAGCGATCAGCCCGAGCTTCTCCTCATAGCCCTCAAGCGCCTTCTCGGCCTTCTTGAGAGTGTAGTGGACCGCCTGGCGGCTCGTCCCGAGTTCTTCGGCGATCTCAGAGAGCGACAGATTGTCCTCGTGATACAGCGCCATGACCTCGTTCTTGGCCTCACTCAGGAGACTTCCGTAGAAGTCATAGAGCATGCTCGCGTATTCGACTTTATCGATGTCATCTCTCATTGTAATCCTCCGATCACACCGGTACATAATAACATCCCTGCGCCTGCCTGTCAAACATTTTCTTTGACAGAAACGAATCTGAGGACAAAAAAGAAGTAAAGCCCGAGAGCCCTACTTCTGTGATTATGTTTTAGATACCTGTCACGAGCCAAGTGGCCCAGGGACCTGTCCCCTTGGGCCGCTTTGGCCGCTTTAGTGGCGTCGGTCAAATTCCGGATGTTCGCTGTAATAGCGCCGTTTATCGGAATACATGCTGTTGTCGGCGGCCTTGAATGCAGTTCTGGCATCGGATATGCCGTCCTCCGACCAGTAATACCCCATCGCGAGGTTGAACTCCGGATCTTTCTCCCCCATACTGTGAAGCTTGTCGAGAAGCTGGGAGAAACCCTCGTGGGTCGTGTTTTCCACAATAGCGATGAACTCGTCACCGCCGGATCTGTACACATCAGCTTCGCCGAATATGTCTTTCATCACGCCCGCAGCATGCTGCAGATATCTGTCTCCGGATTCGTGCCCGCGCGTGTCATTGATACGCTTCAGCCCATTAAGGTCCATGTTGATGACGCCTACCGAGCCCTTCTCGTCCGACTTCACGAGATCGTTGATGCGGTTCATCATAGCATTGCGGTTATGGAGTCCGGTAAGTTCGTCCTCGGTGCTCATGCGTCTTAGCCTGGCCATCAGCTGGTGGTTGAATATCTCAGAGCCCAGGAAGAACGACATCAGTTCAACCAGGTCCTTTAAGTCGTCGACTCTGTCGGTGCTGAAGTTCACGACATACATGAAGCCGAGTATCTCCCCTTCGCGACGAAGCGGAAGCATGACTATCCTCGTGGTTTGATTGCGCTTCATCATCATAGCAAGTCCCGGAGAAGTCCTCGATATCTCATCGAGTTCTTCCTGACCGTTGACGATGATACTTTCTCTGGAACCTATCATCTTTTCCCACATCTTGACGACTTCGTAAGGGATATTTCCGTCACCCGGAATACCGGCCGGGTCGAGACCTTCCGCAAGTTCTTCGCAGTAGTTGATAGCGCGTCTGTTCTCGTCGTCCAGCAGCATTATCCTGCAGCTCCTGGCCCCGGACACTTTTATTATATCTTTTATTACGGTTCGTACACTTTCCCTGAATTCACCTGCGCTCATCAATGTCATGCAGTTCCTGATTATGGCAAGCGCCATGTCGAGAGACACAGAGTCCACGCGATTGGACGATTCAGTTTTGTCCATTCTAAGCCTCCTTGAGATAATCCAAATAATATATAGCTTACTTCTCTTCTATCTTGGCTGCGAAGTGCATGGCCGCAAATGCCAGTGAAACGCCTGCGATCACTGCGGCTCCTATCCACGGAAGTGCCCCTACCTCAGAGCCTGCGAGCTCTGAGAATACCGTGCCCGCGTCATTGCCGTATACGGCGGCGGCCGCGCCAGTTACGGCGGCGAAGCATGAGATTACTGCTCCTCCGCGGTTGCTCCTCAGCAGCGACAGCAGTCCGGCCAGCAGAGCCAGGGCCGCCGCTATGACTCCGAGAGCCGTGGCTATGAACCTGCCCGTCAGCTCTTTGGTGACCATGTCGCCTACCTCGTTGAGGTAATCCTCGCCTGCGCTAACCGCGTCAAGCCCCTTGCCCGGGTCGAGCTTGCCGTTTTTATCGTCGAAGCCCGCATCACCGACTCTGTCGGCAACGCTCTCGACTCCGCCCTCACCCTCGGATGCCATGAGATTCTTGAGGCCTTTTCTGGCTGCCTTCTCTCCATTCTCGTACTTTGTGAGCTTGGCTTCAGCTGTCGCGAGCTTCTTGCGAGCTGATTCGAGCTTAGCCGGAGTCTTCTTGTATGTGGTGAGGCTCCTCTTGTACTTTGTATTAGCCTTCTTATATGCCGTGAGGGCCTTCGTACGCTCTTTGTTCAGGTAGGTCTGAGCCTTTTCGAGGATCGCAGCGATACCCGGATTCTTATCCATCTGCTCTTCGAACATCGGGAATGTAGCCTGCGAAGTGCTCAGGATGTTAGGGTTCTTGCGATACTCCTCGAGGAATTGCGTGGCGTTCTTGCCCATGAGCTTTTTGATGCCCTTCTTATATTCTTTGTTTTTGTAGATCGTCTTACAGACATTCGATACGCCAACTGCGACCTGATCCTGGACAGCGAGCAGGTTGTCCACCTTGGCATTGATATTCCCCGCGTGCGTCCTCATCTTGTCTGTGACGTAGTGCTTGAGCCACTTGAGGTTCTTGACGCTCGTCGTCAGCTCTTCCTTGATCATAGGTTCTGTCGCACAGAACTTAACTGTCTCAAGATCGAGCTCACTGCCATTGGCAGCTCCGTCGACAACGGCCTTAGGATCATCCTCCGCAACGATATCCAGACTTACAAGTCCGATCGCTGCATTGTACAGCTCAGGCGAGTTCTTAAGAGCATCCGCCAGCTCATCATCGGTCTTGCATGCCGCAAGGGATCCTGCCGAGGCCTGTACAGCCTCCTGCTCCTTGATAAGCTTGTCTATGGCATCCGCCACGGTGTTGCAGTAGGAAGCATAATCCTTGAAGCCCACCGCGCTCAGGTCTTTGTTGTACAGAGCCTTTACCGCGTCCTCAAATGCCTTCTTGTCCGTCTCAGGAGTGATGAACTTGCGGTATCCGTAGATCACGCCCCTGACTGTATCTCCGGAAGGAGAAATGTCCGGTGCCGGAGCCTTGAGAAGTGTAACGATCGATGCCCTCTCCTTGCACAGAGCGTCATACGGTGACTTCCATGTCTTGGCATATGTGGTCCTGAGCGTGCTTATGGACTTGATGAAATCTACGAGCTTCTTGTATTCCTTCTTGCCGGTCTTGAGCTGCTTCTTGGCCTTGCTGAGCTTGCCGGAAGCGGCATTGTATGTCGCCTCGCTCTTTGCAAGAGCCTTCCTCGACTTGGCTACTGTCTTGACACCCTTGAGATAGATCTTCTTGTCTTTCTTGAGTTTTTTAAGTCCGGCAGCCAGCATGTTGAGGTCGGCCTCAGCCTTGTCTGACTTCTCCTCCCAGTACGACTTACACGCAAAAGCGTCTTTGACATTCAGGATGTCAGCATAGACACCGAATACGGCAGCCGCTATCAAAAGGATACTCAGAAATCTCTTCATGTCTTTTGTCTTTTCTATAAAGGTAGACGAGATTTGCATCTCGTCTACCCAATTACGTCATTTAATGCTTTTTGTCAGGGATCTTCCCTTGACCTGATCGCATGTTTACTACTCAGCCTTAGCTGTGAAGTTTACGATAGCGAATACGCAAGCTACTGCTGCGACCACGCCGGCTGCGATCCATGGCAGGCTGCCTACTGTGGATCCTGCGATGTTCGAGAACTCACTTCCGGCACCGTTTCCGACTACTGCGCCGGCAACACCTGCGATAGCTGCGAGTACTGCTGTTACAGCAGCGCCCTTGTACTTCTTGATGAGCGAGAGCAGAGCTGCGAGGCAAGCGAGTACAGCTGCGCCGAGTCCGGCTGCAGTACCAACTGCTCTGTTAGTGATCTCCTTAGTGATGAGCTCACCGGAGTCAGCCTGATAGCCTCTGCCGACGTCTACTGCGTCGAGGCCCTCCTGGATGTCGAGGTGACCGTTCGCATCGTCGAACTCATCATCGCCGCCACGTCTGTCGAGAATGCTCTCGAGTCCGCCGTTAGGCTCTGTGGACATCAGTGTAGCAAGTCCGTCTCTTACCTGCTGCTCACCGTCTTCGTACTGAGCGAGCTGCTTCTTACCTTCTTCGAGCTGCTTGAGACCATCAGCGAGCTGCTGTCTACCAGCTGCGAGCTTAGCAGGAGCTGCTTCGTAGTCTGCATAACCCTGAGCGAGCTCAGCCTCACCCTTCTTGATCTGCTTCTCAGCAGCTTTGAGCTTCTTTGCTCCGTCGTTGAGCTGCTTCTTAGCGGCTGCGAGCTTAGCAGAGTTTTCCTTGATTACATCTTGCGCTACCGGAATCAACTTATCCATAGTCGCAACAAATAATCCGCCATCATTACTAAGTCCAGCCTTGATTGTCTTCATTCCGCCAGGAACAAGCTTGTTTATTTTCTTTGCTGTCTCTTCATCAGATGCCATCTTTTCCAGAACAGGAACGAGTTCGTTATACATCTGCTCTCTTCCACTAACCAGTCCGAGAACTGTTGCATAGTATGTCATTTCAGGAATGTATACATCAAGGCCAGCAAGAGCTCCATTAATTGTTGGTATTGTTATAGTCTCAAGTTCAGTAATCTTTTCCTTTTCTTTTTCTGACCTCTGCCCCCCTGGAATAGACTTAAGATAAGCTAAGGCGTCCTCCGCTTCTTTCTTGCTATTCTCAAGACCAGGCTTTACCTTAAGCATCAGAATACCGACTTTTGTCTTCTCATCGCCGCCATCATATGCAGCAGTCAGTTGGTCATTTTTAACTGAAAGAACAATTTTTCTTGCGCCGCTATTACCTGCAAACTCATTAAAGTGTTCAAGCGCTTTGCTTGGTATAATAGTAAAATAATGCGCCTCATCAGTAAAGCAAGAGGCTTTTTTAGGATCGGTTTTTGCCTGTTCTAAACTAGCTAAGTACGTTTTTTTCCAATATGGGTATCCTTCTTTTTCATCCATTAATTGGTTGAATTTGGCAACAATTTTGTCAAACTCAGCCTTCTTGGAATTGTACTCCTTGAGTCCAGCATTATATGTTGCCTTACCATCAGCATAAGCTGACTTACCTGCTGCGAGCTTGGCTTCGCCGGCTCTCAGTTTTGCAGGAGCTGCTGCATAGTCTGCCTCGCCCTGTGCAAGAGTCTGCTTACCTTCTTCAAGTGCTACCTCACCGTCAGCTACCTGCTTGACACCATCGAGATATGCCTCTTCGTTGTCGCCGAGCTGATTGAGACCATCCTCAAGCTTGTTCATGTCAGCTGTGGATTTCTCACCTTCCTTCTCCCAGTAGTCCTTGCAGGCAAGCACGTCGGTCAGGCTGGAAGCTCCGCCGTAGAATCCGAAGAGTGCCGCAACGATAAGGAGAACACTAAGTCCTTTCTTCATGTTGATTCCCTCTCTTGTATAAATTACCTTCAAGTATCAGTGATACCTTTTAAAAGCAACGCGAGATACGTTGCCCAACATACTGTGAGTATTTTACCATTTTCTGTCTGAAATGTTAATCTTTGTTAAGATTTTGTGAAGATATCTTGTTTTAATTTGGAAACAAAAAACCGCAAATGGGTTTCCATCTGCGGTCTGTGTCTGGTTTTTGAGTTATTATCTCGTCCTGGCGCCCATCCTCTTGAGCTCTTCCTTGTTCTCGTACATCATCAGGTCGGCTCTCTCGAATATCGGCTTGACGCTCTCGTCGTAACCCGGTATGTAGTCGGACATGCCGGTCGCGATTACAACGCCTTCCTCCTGGATGTTGGCGACCGAGCGCCTGTTGATCTCGTGCATGAGGGCTCCGCGTTCATCTCTGTCCCTGCCCTTGAGGATGACTACGAACTCATCGCCTCCTATCCTGAATACAGGGCTGTGCTTGAATATGGTGCAGATCACGTGGCTGGCTGACTGTATCAGTTCGTCGCCCGCCTTGTGTCCGTAATTATCGTTGACATGCTTGAGTCCGTTTATATCGCAGATGACCAGCGAGAATTCGTCGCAGGCCTCCTCGGCGATCTGATGATTGAGGTTCCTCTCGAACTCATCATAGGCCCTTTTGTTCTTGACTCCGGTAAGCGAGTCTATCCGGGCCTTCTCAGCGACCACGTCGAGCTCATGCTCGCTCTCCTCGGCCCTCTTGATAACAAGCGAGTAGTTGTTGAGAAGTACTCCGATCGCCAGCATGAAGAGCACGAATACCGTGAGCACCCTCCTAGTGGAGTCATGGCGCATCCTGACAAGCTCACGCTCCAGCTGAGCGTCCTCGTAGTCGACATCGACGCTGTCCACGTTGATCCTGCTGTTGATCCTCTTGCGTGTGGCCGTAGGGTCCTTGTATTGCTCTATGGTCCTCTCGTCCTCTACTATCCTGTCCATATAGTGATCGCGTATCCTGCTGACGCTCTGATCTGTGTCTGACAGTGACGCCTCTCCCAGCCATACGAGGGTGGTGAACATGATCATGCCCAGCAGCGCGATCCATACGACGACCGTGCGTCCGAAGCGCCTGGCTCTGTCCCTGGTGATCATCGTCCTAAAGAATATGAAGCCAAGTATCGCCCATATGGTAAAGAGGAAGTATGTCTCCGACGCGAGGTCTCCGGCTCCGAAGAGTGACGGGAGCAGGAGCATCAGCGCGAAGGCTACCATTATGACTGTGCCGGCAAGTCCGAACCTCTTCTCGAGCTTGTCATCTCTCAGGCTGCCGAGCTTGAATGCCGATGCCGCTACAAAGGCATAGACTATCGTCGCGCCTATGGTCGTTACGTCAACGATCCAGCCTATCGCCGTCCTGCCGACCAGCGGTATTACAAGCGATATGACGGCGATCAGCCTGATCGCGTTTGATGGTATACCACGGTCATTGAGCTCTCCGTATCTCTCAGGCAGGACTCTGTCCTTTGCCAGAGCGTAGAGGAGTCTGCTCAGGGCGATGGTGTTGCCTATGAGGCTGGATACGATGAGGCAGAGCAGCACGATCATCATGATCCATACGCCCCTCCTGCCCATATAGAAGTTGGCTGCGTAGAAGGCCGGCAGTCCGCGAAGCCCGCTGAGGCTGCCGTGAGCTCTTATGTAATTGAGCCAGCTGCCGTACTCCGCCGGAAAGGCGGATACCGAGAGCAGCGTCAGCAATATATACAGGGCAGTCGAAGATACTACCGCGACCACGAGGATGCGGAATATACGGCTGCGCTTGAATGTGAATTCCTCGGTGGAGTGTGAGATGCTCTCAAAGCCTATGAAGGCCCACGGAGATATCGCCGCTATACGGACTATCTGCCTTATCTCGCTTGCGTCAGGTATAAATGCCGGATCAAACGACCTGTTGTATGCGTCCATATTGCCGATCGCCAGTACAGTGCATACGAGGATGCCGGCGGTCAGGAATATAACGGTGCCGGTCAGTATGCCGATCGAGACGGATTTGGACCGTGCACAGATCAGTGTGAAGAGCAGTATGGCGGATACTGAGAGCAGGATCTCTCCTAGATATACGTCATACGATCCGAAGAGCGTGTAGAGGTACCCGAACTTGAAGGTGTTACCAAAGAAGTATCTGGAGAAGAGCGGCAGCGCCGTGACATTGGCCCAGAACATCGCGAAGTATGTGAGCGCGACGAACCACGCGGCCACAAAGCCCTGATCGTATCCGAATACTTCCTTTGTATAGGTATAGACTCCGCCGCAGTCCGGGAAGCAGTTCATCATATAGTGATAGCTCCTGCTCATGATGATCATGACAATGGCCCCGATCATGAGTCCGAGAGCCGTGCCAATCGGGCCCGCGTTGACAAGATATGTATTGCTGGTAACAAAAACAGAGCCCCAGCCTATACTGGTGCCGAGTGCCATTGCCCACGCCCCTAGCGGAGTTACATATGGAGTAAGCTTTGTCTGTTCTATCCGGATCTTATTGTCTTCCACGATCTTTTCAGTAAATGTGTGAGCTGAGGAATAAGGCTTGCTGGTACTCTGTAAGAGTTAAAAGTGTCTTTCTGAACGAAGTGAAGAATCTCATAAGATCCTTCTCTACGCTCAGGATGACATCCAAGAATAAGGTGTTACGGATTATTAACTGATTGTATGGAATGTATGCAGAGATTGCAATATTTTAAGTATAAAAAAAACCTGCGACGTCCTAATTTCCCAGGGGGTCACCCCCCAAGTATCATCGGCGCTAAGGAGCTTAACTACTGTG
>SVCQ01000005.1 GCA_015058275.1 Clostridiales bacterium | reverse complement strand
TCTAGGAAAGTAGGTTCATCGGAAGTATTTCTTTGTCTATCATTCAATATTTCGAACCAAAAAGCGTCATCTGGATCATTTTCTTCTATTAATAACCGGTCTTTCGAACCCAAATTCCCCAAAATGTTGCATTTACTTTGGCAATGTTGCATTTACCTTGGCAGGTGACCCGCTATCTTGCAACATATGCGGCGAGTGCCAGCATCAGTGCGAATACGGCTATTATCACGGACATTATGTCCCCTATCAGCCTGCTTTCGTTCTCGAACGAGAAGTTCCTCACCCTGACACTGCTGCTCTCCTCCGTCCAGAGCTTAGGATCGCCGAAGTGCTTCCTGAGGTAGGAAGCCGCACCGGCGGCATGTCTGTCGCACCATGCGAATATACCCTCGGCCATCCTTGAGAGCCACAGCATTGTTTTGTTGAGCAGCACCCTGTACAGCCAGTCAAAGTCCAGACTTATTTCGTCGTGAGGCTTCATCTTCTTTATATACAGGAAGAACGGTATCGATCCTCCGATGAATATCGCAATGTATTCGAGGACATGTCCCGCATGGTACGGATGTCCGTTGCTCGCGTAAGGCATGAGCGCGTAGAACTTATCCGGGCAGATCCCGATCAGTACAGTCAGGATGGTACCCAGTACCATGGCTGCCGTCATGGTGTAAGGCACTTTCCTTTCGACCTTGGCGACCGAGCCTTCGTCATAAGGCCCGAAGAACACATAGTAATTGATCTTGAGCGTGATGGACAGAAGCGTTCCGACTCCTCCCGCGGTGATCAAAAGAGCCGCCGTCTGATGTCCCGACGAGCTGACAGCCTCGCTTACAAGAGCCTTGCTCACAAAGCCCGAGAGTCCCGGAAGGCCCGCTATGGCAAGGGATGATATCAGGAAGCAGACCGAAGTGACAGGCATCCTGCGCGCCAGACCTCCGAGCTCTGTTATCTTGCCGGTGCCCGTAGCGTAGATGACAGCACCCGCTCCCATCATGAGCACACCCTTGAAGAGTATGTTTGTGAACGCATGAGCGCAGGCTGCATCCGCTCCTATGTCCCCTCCGGCTCCTATCGCGGCTATCATCATGCCGAGCTGGCTTATTATGTGGTAAGCCAGGAGTCTTCTTATCCTGTTCTCCATGATCGCCATGCAGGCTGCGTACACGGACACAATGGCGCCCACCCAGATGAGAGCGTCGAGCCCAAGGAATAGCCTTATCATGAGATATATGGCGGCCTTGGTAGTGAATGACGATAGATATACCGTGCCTGTCGCCGTCGACTCAGGGTAAGCATCCGGCAGCCACGAATGAAGAGGCGGTATGGCCGCATTGACAGCGACTCCTATCGCTATGAGCCAGAAGAACGGCTCTGTGTAATGCTCTGATATGTTTGTGATCTCGTTTCCGTAATGAAAGATATAGACGATCACACCTGCAAGCAGCATATTGCCTCCGAAGGCGTGCACGAGTATGTATCTGAACGATGCCCTCTCCGATACCATGTCGTGCTTGCAGTAGACTACATACATAGACGCGAACGCGGATATCTCCCAGAACACGATAAGCGACAGCAGATCACCCGCCAGTATGACGCCCATGACGCTGCCCGCATATACCATGGACATGCCGCATTCGTACCTGTGCTGTATCCCCTCTCCGTAAATGCCGTTGAGGACGGCTATAATGCAGAACACCAGCATGAAGGCGTATACCAGCCTGTCGAAGTGTATGAGCTGCATCTTAATGTACGGCGTGATCTCGTAATACAGGCTGCTGTTATCACTCATCTGCAGGAATGCCCAAAAGGCAATCAAAGGCGCGATGATACACATGACCCTTCTGAAAGGCCTCGGCAGTATCATCGTGACGCCTCCCAGCAGGATCATTATGATCCCCGGATGCAGCATATTAATGATCGCTTCCCTGCTTAGTTCTGTCATTTATCCTGCTCTTTGATCAGCTCGAGTATGACCGCCTTTGTAGCCTTAGGCGGCAGCTTTATGCCCATATATGCCGCAATGGCTATGAGCTCGTCCTTTTTCATATTCATAGAAGGCTTGCGAGGCCTGCCGCTCTTTGTGAGAGGTATCGCCGGCGCTTCCGCTGCGGGCTCCGGTATCTGAGGCTCCGCGTGGATGTGCTCCTTTGTGACCTCGCCCTCGGGGCTTGTCTCGACCTCGTCATGCAGCCTGAATCCAGCACTGTTGAGCATGCGCTCCTCCTGCAGGTACTCCTCCTTGAGATAGTAGTCTGCCGGCCTTCTCAGGATCCTTTGCAGCACGATCTTGCTCAGCACTATAAGTATCGCTGAGCTGACAAAAGCTATTCCGAGATATCTGAGAAATTCTATTGCCATAGTAGTCCTGTTGTTACATCAAAGGAGTGAATATCGAGTTACCTGCCATAAACGCCATATCCAGGAGGTGTAGCCCCGCGTTAGGGAAAAGCCCCAGCAGTACAGATATGACTGCGGTTATGACCAAAGGGATGAGCATAGCCGGCGCGGCCTCGCCCCTCTTTGCGAACTCCGGATTGTCTACGTTCTTTTTGAATGCTATGAGTACAACAGGCATCAGGTATGTGAGAGCCAGCAGCGCGCTCGCTATGAGAGTGGCCACAAATACAGGCTTGCCCATGCTGACAGCACCCATGATTATATTGGCCTTGCTGACGAAGCCCACAAAGAACGGGAATCCCGCTATGCCCACAGATGCGACGGCGAACGCGCCCATCGTGACCGGCATGCGCCTGCCGATGCCTATCATCTCGCCTATGTCTTTTTTGTGAGTGGTCACGAATATCGCTCCCGCTGCCATAAAGAGAGTGATCTTCATAAATGCGTGAGCCACTATATGATATATCGCTCCGGCAGTCGCGTACGGAGTGAGTATGCAAATGCCGAGCACTATGTACGAAAGCTGTCCGACCGTCGAGAAGGCAAGCCTCGCCTTGAGATTGGTCTTCCTCATCGCGATGAGCGAGGATACCAGTATGGTAAATACCGCCATCCACGCCAGGACATCCGCTCCCCCGCATGACTTCGCAAGCTCAGGCCCGAATACATAAAGCACCACCCTGAGAGTACAGAACGCTCCCGCCTTGACGACGGCGACCGCGTGGAGAAGTGCGCTTACCGGAGTCGGCGCCACCATGGCCGATGGGAGCCACGAGTGAAGCGGCATCACGCCGGCCTTGACTATACCCGCTCCTGCCATCATGAAGAACACTATGAAGGCCCATGGCATAGGCAGCATATCCGCCGTCAGGAAGCCACCCGGTCTGAATTCTAAAGTGCCGGCGACTGAGTAGACTATCACTATGGATGCAAAGAATATCTGGCCGCTTATGAGTGTATACGCCAGATACTTCCTGCCGGAAGCCGTGCCCTCTCCGTCCCTGTAATGGACAACGAGCGGATAAGTCGCTACGGTCAGTACTTCGAAGAATATGAAGAAGGTGATGAGGTTGGCAGCAAAGCAAAGACCCGTAGTAGCCGACAGGCACATAGCGAAGGCCGCGTAGTAGCCGGTCTGGTTCTCCTCACCGTGCCCTCTCATGTATCCGATCGAGTAGAAGGATGTAAGTATCCACAGAGTCGATGCGACGCAAGCGAATACCATGCCCGCAGGATCGACATTGAACGAAAGGCTTACGCCCTTGACTATCTCGATCACCTTAAGGCTTATCTTTGTGCCCGCAAGCACTGCCGGCACCATTGAGTATACGATCACTATCTTGATCACCGACGCCGTGATCGTGATGGCCTCGCGGAGTTTCCTGTGTATATGCTCTCCGAGCACGTAGATAAGGCCCGAAGCGATCAGGGATACCAGGACAGCGTATAGAGGTCTGTACGAGAGAGCGAGCCAGTTCATTACAGTCCCACCCCCTCAAGCGTCATCATCAGGAAGTCGAATATCCTGACGTTGAATATACCTATGGCGAGTATTGCGGCAAAGCATACGACTACAGGCAGCACGATCGATACAGGCAATTCGAATTCGCCCGCAGACCACCTCTCATCGAGATCCTTTGACGGCTGTATGAATACCTTCTCAATGAGCTTGAAGAAATAAACCGCATTGAGGAGGCTGGATATGACGAGCACTGCGAGGTAGACCCAGTAATGGGCACCCGCTGCTCCCAGAGCCAGATACCACTTGCTGAAGAAACCCGCAGTCGGCGGTATGCCTATCATCGAAAGCGCCGCGACTACGAGAAGCCCGCATGTCAGCGGCATCTTTTTGTATATCCTGCCCAGATCATCCAGGCTGTATGTACCGAATTTATACGATATGGCACCCGTACAGAAGAACAGTCCGCCCTTCATGAAGGCGTGAGCCAGCATGTGTATGAAGGAGCCCGCAAGCGCTGTAGGAGTGCCGATGGCAAAGCCGAGAGATATATACGCGATCTGTGCTACCGACGAATACGCAAGCACCTTGCGCAGGTCGCTCTGCCCCATGGCCATGATCGATCCGTAGAGCATGCCGCATACGGAGAATACCCCGAGCATCACCAGCAGGAACCTGACATAAATAAGGTCGGTGCCGAATACACAGAATATGAACCTGAACATCGCAAGTGCCGGGATCTTGCCCATGACGCCCGTGATCAGAGGCCTTGTGCCCGGCTCGGCATGCGTGTATGCCGATGGCTGCCAGCCGTGGAACGGGAATAGAGCCATCTTGATGCCGAAGCCCACGATCAGAAGGCACATAGAAACGAGCATCACATGATCGTATCCGCCCTTATCCAGGATATCGCTCATGTCTCCCATGTTGAGTGTGCCGGTCGCAGCGTACAGCACTCCTATACCAAGCAGATAGAATGTGGCGGCGATGGTGCCGACCAGCATGTATCTGAATGCGGATACGACGCCTTTACTGCCGCCGAGTGCTATGAGGCAGTACGCCGACAGCGATGTGATTTCGAGAAAAACATAAAGATTGAATACGTCCCCCGTGGATGTCATGCCAAGGAGGCCCGTTATGAGAAGCGAGAGAACTGCATAGCCCGCGCCTCTTTGCATGCGGCCTATCCTCTCGCCGAAGTTCTTTGCGAATATGACCGTAAGGAAGCCTATGAGGGATATCATGACCAGCACGCATGCGTTGACCGAATCGATCACGAATTCGATGCCGTAAGGCACCGCGTACCCGCCAATGCAGTAGTGTATGGTCCCCTCTCTTGCGACCGTGATGAGCTGCATCACAGACAGCACAAAAGAAGCCAGCGACGCAAGGCCCACAGCCCACAGACCCAGTCTCTCATGGATCGCGGTCAGTACCAGGCACAGCAGCGCGGCCGCAAGAGGCAGTATTACGATCAGAACAGGGATATTCGCCATCTAGACCTTGCGCTCCCTCCTTATGATGTCGTCCTCCTCTACACTTCCGTACTTCTCCCTGATACGCAACAGTAGCGAAAGACCCACTCCCGTCGTACCCAGGCTGACCACGATAGCCGTCAGCATGAGTCCGTGCGGCAGCGGATTGATGTACTCAGAAGCCTTTAGAGCACCGTCAAGAGCCACCGGTATGGTGCCTCCGGATTTCTGACCGAGGCACAGGAAGAAGAAGATAACTGCGACCTGCATTATGTTCATGCAGATGAGCTTCTTAAGGTAGTTATTGCACACTATCATGCCCGCGACTCCCAGGGAGAGCAGGATGAAGGTGAGCAGGTATATTCCCTTTGATGCCAGAAATACGCTGATAGCTGTCATGATCTATATCTCGTCGTCAAATACGATCCTTTCGGTAAGTGCGTTGATGATAGTGATGATCGTGGCGGCAACGCCTATGGTGACGCCTATCTCGACAGAAGTGATCCCTATCGAATGAAGCTCCGCCTCATGTATGGCAAACGGCATTTTGCCGTACTGCAGGTAAAGTCCTCCGCCTATGAACGGGATCATGCCCGTCACGGCATACAGCAAAGGTCCGAGGCCTGCGATCGCTCCCGCCTTGTACTTAGTCGTCCTGAAGAGCGGCTGCTCCCTCCTGCAGACCATGACATCCAGAAGATATGTCATGCCTATGAGAGCGCCGGCCTGGAAGCCTCCTCCGAGGCTGACCTCGCCGTGGAAGAGCACGTACATCGCGTATATCAGGATAAGGACCTGTATGACAGATACCATCACGTCCTTGTTTACGGTCCTGTATACCGGGCTTCCCTCGTGAACATTGAGGCGGCGCACCCTGGTCGGTACCATGAGCTTCCTCTTAGGGTGCTCTGCGAGTATCAGCATGACGGCTATGCCCGCAAGGAACATCACCGTTGTCTCGAACATCGTATCGAAGGCCCTGTAGTCAACGATGACTGCAGTTACCATGTTAGGTGAATTGCATTCCTCTACGGCGTGCTCTATGTAGTAATCGGACACATGAGAATTAGGCGCCGAATCCGGGTCCCCGATAACCGGCAGGATATCAAAGAACACGAACGGTACCGTAAGCACTATTACCAGCAGTATGACTGTCAGAGCTTTTCTCAATTCTCTCCCCTCTACTTTATGTTTCTGCGTATCGATCTGAGGATTATGATAAAGAACACGGTCGAGATGACTCCTATGACCGCTTCGGTGAACGCAACATCAGGAGCGCCCATGATGATATACAGGAACATCGTGATGAAGCTGAAGGCGCAGTATATCACGACAGCGACCATGAGGTCCCTGCCGAATATGATGGTAAGCGCTATCGCGATGAGCCCCAGGAGCAGTATCGCTTCGATGATGTATACCATTGGCCGTCCTCTCTATTTCTTTGACTTTTTGTCAGACTTTAACTTTTTGTCCGGTTTTTTCTTTTTGTACTCTCTGTACTCCGGGTTGTTCATGCCGGCTATCATCATGAGATTTGTGCCCACAGGGTTTGTCAGCACGATGATCAGGAATACGAGCAGCAGCTTGAGACTCATGAGCCCTGCGCCTGCTGCCAGCATCATGGATATGATGATGAGAAGCGCGCCAAGAGTATCCCCTATACCCTGGGCGTGTAGCCTGGTATAGAAGTCCGGCAGCCTTATGAGCCCGATCAGCGATATCAGCATGAAGATCAGGCCGAGAGCTCCTGTTATGATGATGGCGATATTGATAAGGTTCATCTCCTGCGGCCTCCTATATACTTGGCCAGTATGACCTGAGTTACGAATCCCAGTATCGAATAGCTGAGAGCGATATCAAGATACATATCCATCCTGCCGTCGATAAATCCGACGGTCAGTATCAGCAGCACGATGACCGTATTCATGGCGAATACATAGTTGAGCTTGTTGAGGAAATACTTCTTCCTGAACATCATAATAAGCATAGCCATGAGGATGGCGACAAGGCATCCCAGCACTATGGTCCAGTATGTCTGCATCATCTCGCCTTCCTCCTTCCGATGTACCTGTTCGTCACGATGTCCGTCTCAATACGTGCCGTCTCAGGTATCTCCTCTGCGCTCAGAGCCCTGAACTCTATCTCCTCGCCAAAGGTTTTTGCGACCCTGGCCTGCATGGAGCCATCGAGCAGTCCCTCTCTCAGCTCATTTGTGAGGGCGTGTACGGAGTATATGCCGTCATCTGTAATGTCTATCGTTATAGTACCCGGTGTAAGTGTGATGGAATTTGCAAGAAGAGCCCTTGCGAACGGTGAATCATAATCGGCTCTGAACCACGCGATCGAAGGCTCTACCAGAGATCTGTCGGACAATACTATGCGGGACACATAAAGAGCGGACTTTATGACCTGCACCAGAAGCCAGCAGAAGTATGCTGCCATCTTAAACGGATTGAAGCTCAGGAGCGAATACTCCCTGCCGGATACTGCGCCCTTCATTATGAGGATGCGACTGCAAAAAGCAGCTATAAGAATACTCGAAGCCGCTCCGAGTATAAGAAACTTAGGCTCCGTCTTTTGAGACATAATAAACCACAGCGCCATCAGCACCGCGGCAAGAACGATTGTGTTAAGTAATCGGTTCTGTTTCAGTTCGCTCTCCTGTCTTAAGTCAGCGTTCAGCAGCTTTTGATTACCTGTCAAGTATACATTATCAGTAGCCTGCTTGCCTATATAAGACGTAGACAATAATTGTCTTTGTGACATACTCCCACCACTTGGCTATTTAGCCTGAAGTGGGGGCTTCTCGCTCAACAGACCTGACGGTCTGAGTATCAACGAGCTATCCCCGTGTGCCCCACGGTTCCTCTTTTGGTATATCTTGTATATGCTATGAGGCCTTCAGTCTCATTGCTTCCATTCTGATATTGATCGCAGCGTTCACGTCCCTGTCCATTATGTTGCCGCATTCGCATCGGTAGATGCGTTCGCTTAGGGTGAGTTTTTCCTTGACTCTTCCGCATCTGCTGCATCTCTTGCTGGATGGATAGAATCTGTCTACTTTCACCAGTTCTTTGCCTTGCTCTTCCAGTTTGTATGCGAGCATGGTCCGAAGCATCCCAAAGCCATTGTCAGAAACACTTTTGCCGAAATGCATGCTCTGACTCATCGCTCTCATGTCGATGTCTTCGACCCCGATCACATCATATCCGTCTGCGAGCTTTCGGCTCATCTTGTGCTGGAAGTCCTTCCTCTGATTCCGAACCTTCTCATGGATGACTGCCACTTTGCGCTTTTGTTTTTCATAATTGCGGCTGCCCTTCACGCAGTGCGAAAGCTTTCGCTGCTCTCTTGCAAGCTTTTCTTCCGCCTGCCTGAAATACTTAGGATATTCTGATCTCGTCCCGTCCGACATCACCGCCAGGCCATCCATCGCATAGTCTATGCCAAGGTATTTCTTTTCTCTCTGCTCGCCCTCCGCTTGGCTTTCACTTTCGGGCACTTCATAGAGAAGGGATGCATAGTACTTGCCTGTCGGTCCTTTCACGACGGTGACATTCTTCAGGATCCATCCTTCAGGGATCTCTCTGTGTACTCTTATGCGGACCATCCCTGCCTTGGGGAGCCTTATTTTCTTTCCCTCGATGCGGATGTTCCCATTCACGACATTGGTCGTGTAACTCCTGCGACTGTGATGTCTGGACTTGTATCTCGGATGTCCTCTGTCCGGCATTTTCCTGTAGTCACGGAATGCTCTTTCAAGGTCCAACTGCACATTGCACAGCGCAAGAGAATCCACTTCCCTAAGCCATGGATACTCCTTCTTATATGCTGCAGGCCGCATCTCCACACACTCGCCTGTCATCTCACTCAGGATCCGGTCTGACAACATCCTGTTATACAGAAATCTGCAGCTGCCGAAGGTCTTCTCAAACAGTTCCCGCTGCTCCTTATTCGGTTCTATCCGAAAACGCATCGCTCTGTTCATCGCTTCTCCCCCTGCGTCTCTATGTACCGACGTATCACCTCTATCGGTGCTCCACCTGCCGTCAGCAGGCAATAGCTCTGGCTCCAGAAGGCCTCCTTCCACAGTTTCTCCCTGATCTCAGGATGCTCCTTCTTGATCAGCCGGCTGCTCGCACTCTTATACGCGTTGATGAACTTGCTGATCTCTGTCGATGGCTTTGCTCGGAACAACACATGGACATGGTCATCATCGTGATTCCACTCTTCCATGGTTATTCCGTAGCCTTCTCCGATATGCTCGAATATCTCTCTGCAGCGTGCAGATATCTCGTGGTCTATCACCTTCCGTCTGTATTTCACCACCATGATCAGGTGATAATACAGCAAATATACTGAATGTTGATTATGGTCAAGTCCTCTCATCAGATCGGCCTTTCCATCATTTCGACTGAGCTGTTTTCCTGATCTGATTATACCATCTGGCAAGCTTGCGAACAAGTGTTTGCTTTGTATTCTCTTGTTCTTTCCGTTCCGTTCGTCGTTAGCCGCCTCTTCCGTTCTCCTACCCTTTTCCTTTTTTCGATCGCTCGTCTCCAGGGGCGGGTTATCGGGAGGGGTGGGCTTGAAGCGAGCGATCCTCAGCAATTCATCCCGTCACCTACGTTAACGTTGAGGATGGGGGATTACTTACTGGTTTTCGTTAAAAAAATATGAGCGGGCTGATGAGTATAACCCAAATGCCCGCCGTTAAACACCGCATAAAAATTGGTCATGCGATGGAATATAACAGCCCCGAAGGGCTGTTATTGACCTAATTGAAATATCTGAATACGCCCTTGACCTTGCCTACCACGGTAACGTCCTCTGCGATGATCGGCTCCATGTAGTCATTCTCAGGCTGGAGTCTGATGTGGTCTGACTCCCTGTAGAACCTCTTGACCGTGGCGCCGGATTCCATGCCGTCATTGACAAGAGCAACGACGATCTCGCCGTTGTAAGCCTCCTGAGTCTCCTGTACGATCAGATAGTCTCCGTCGTTGATGCCGACATTGACCATGCTGTCGCCGTGGACCGTGAGGATGAAGTTATTGCCAGAGCCTACGAACCTGGCCGGAAGCGGCATCTCGTCGACGATGTTTTGCTCGGCGAGTATCGGCTCTCCGGCAGCCACCCTGCCCACAACAGGAAGCGAAACGGTGTCAAACGACATCTGGGAAGATCTCAGATATTCGTTGTCTACCGGAAGTACTGTACGAGGCTTGGCAGGGTCCTTTTTGACCAGGCCCTTGTCCTCGAGCACCTTGATGTCGCTGTGTACCGTGGATGTTGACTTGATATCCAGAGCAGCGCATATCTCCCTAACCGTAGGCGAATAGCCCTTGTCGGCTATAGTCCTCTTCATATAGTCAAGTATGTCGTTCTGACGCTGTTCACTCTTCTTCATGGCATCCTCCTGATGCATCCCGTATGAACCGTAAAGTGTGTTTGTGTGTTTTATCTGTACTTAAGATCTGTGAGATCGTTGATGTTGAGCTCGTGGCCGTATTCGTTCCAGTCGTCGTATATGCGGCCTGTCTGTCTGATGATGATGTCTCCGACAATGCCGTCCACCTTGGCGAACGGAAGAGTCTTGTGGTAAGTGATCTTACTGCCCTCACGCTCGAATACGAAGCCTGTACGGAATCTCTCCCTGTCAAGAGGATACTTGTACTCGCATATCTCAGATATGAGCTTGAAGAGATTGTCGTTGTCTGTATCGAAGACGTTCTCGAGAGTCAGGAATGAGTAATTGGCTCTGAGCTGGATCTCGTGGCCCTTGAATCTGTCGAGGAATGCTATGAGCTTGTCTCTGGTCGCAGGGTCCTTGGCATCCTCGAATACCACGCAGTTGATCCTTGTGCGGAATTTGAGAAGGTCAAATATCTCATCCGGGCACTCCCTGACATAATGTTTGAGGTGTCTGGATACGTTGATGCAGCTGATGCGGTCCGCATACCTGTTGAGTACAGCCGCAACATCCTCTATGGTCTGATCCTCTCCCACCGGAAGAGTCGTATTGATATATATGTGGTGTCCTTCCTCGATGTGGTCGAGTATGTCCTGGAGAGCTCCGAGCTCTGCTAGAGGCTCACCGCCTGTCAGGACTATGTCGTTATGAGGAAATATCCTGTTCATCAGATCGAGAGATCTGTAGCATCTCTGAAGGTCGAATCCGGAAGTGTCCCTGTACTCCTTTTTGTTGACGCAGAACGGACATGCATTGTTACAGTCATACGGGACGAACATCGTCACCGTAGGACCGATTTTTGGAAAATCTTTGTTCATAAACCGTATCCCTGTAATCGGCTGATGCAGGCAAAAGCCCGCAATAGTGTGTTTTACGGACACAGTATACCACCCGAACAACTGTTTGTAAACATTATGAGCCATAGTTATTTAAATGTCTGGCACATTCCCTTTCGCCGCAGTAAAATATATCCCGTAAAGCATTGACTATTGGATTACCAGCTAATAGAATATGTATAACGTGGTTTAGACCGCGGTACAAAAGATTGCAATCAGCATTACTAATATCAAATGGAGGGGACACAAATGAAGATCGGATTTCTGGGTGCCGGAGCAATGGGCGGCGCAATTCTGTCAGGAGCAATCAAGACCGGTGTTGTCAAGGCTGAGGATGTCTATGTAAGCGACTTCTCGGATGCAATCAAGGCCAAGTACAAAGAGATGGGCTGCAATATCGCAGGTACAAACGAAGAGCTCGGCAATGCCGTTGACATCGTAGTAGCATGCGTCAAGCCTCAGTATGCAGCAGCCGCTCTCAAAGAGCTCGGAAGCAGCCTCGAGGGCAAGGCGATGATCTCCATCATGGCCGGACTCACTACAGAGAGCATCCGCGAGATGACAGCAGGCAATTTCAGACTTCTGAGGCTCATGCCTAACACCCCTGCCCTCGTCGGCATGGGAGCTTTCGCCCTCGATTCGGGTACAGACCTCACAGCCGAAGAAAAGGACTTCGCCCAGAAGCTCTTCGAATCCATCGGAATCGTCGAGTGGATGCCTGAGGAACTCATCGACACCGCATGCGGACTTTCCGGTGCAGGCCCTGCCTACATCTACCTCGTTATCGAGGCTCTCGCAGACGGCGGAGTCGTCAAGGGACTCCCTCGCGCTACAGCTCAGAGACTCGCTGCTCAGACAGTCATGGGCGCAGCCAAGATGGTTCTCGAGACAGGGCAGCACCCTGGATTCCTCAAGGATCAGGTCTGCTCGCCTGGCGGCAATACCATCGTCGGCATCAAGACACTCGAGGAGCACGGGGTCAGAGGCGCATTCATCGATACAGTAGCCAACGCTACTGACCGCGCAAGAGAGCTCGGCAAGAAGTAATATACGCTTCCGTATAATTACCGTAATTAAAAGATGCATATCCGGATCATCGGATATGCATCTTTTATAATCAATTATGTAAAGTATACTTTACAACAGCGCGTCGACTCCGTAAGTGAGCGTGGTCACTATCACGCCTGCTATAAGCACTCCCAGCATGATGGCCGGCATCGCTCTTTTGAGCCTCATGTCCATCATCGCAGCCACCAGGGCTCCTGTCCATGCGCCTGTACCCGGAAGCGGAATGGCAACGAGTACTACAAGTCCCCAGAACTCATAGCGCTCGACGACTTCCTTGTTCTTCTCGGCCTTGGCTTCGAGCCTGCTGACCATGCGGTCAAGCCCCTCGCTCTTGGTCCTGAGCCATTCGAAGACCTTGCGGGTGAATACAACGAGAATCGGTATTGGAGCGAGGTTGCCAAGAACCGCCAGCACAAAGGCTGCCGGGACGCTGAGTCCTGCGAGCACTCCGTAAGGAATAGCTCCCCTCAACTCAACAACAGGCACCATCGCCATCAGAAATGTTATTACAGCTTCTTTTATCAATTGATTACTCCAACTAAGAGTGCGTTCATAATAATCTCTGCCAGACACGCTCTCGCATCTATCGCAGGCGCCTGCCGCCGGAGATCAATGCTTTCGACACTACGGCAACGCCGCTATGATTTGAGAAAGCATTAAATCCTCACGCAGCGGATTTGTCTGTCAGAGTTATTATGACCGCTCTGTTACGCTTCAATAAGGAATGCTTTATATCCTTTATATGCTTCGTAGAGATCGGATTTGCTGATCGTCTCCCACGGAGCGTGCATCGACAGCACAGCAAGACCGCTGTCTATGACCTGCATGCCGTACAGCGAGAGTATGTAGGCGATAGTGCCGCCGCCACCGGCGTCCACCTTGCCGAGCTCAGCTGTCTGGTAAGCGACATTGTGCTTGTCCAGGATCTGTCTGAGCTGAGCTATGTACTCCGCGTTGGCATCGTTAGAGCCCGACTTGCCCCTGCCGCCGGTGTACTTGCAGAACACCAGGCCATGTCCGAATCTTGCGGAATTGCTCTTCTCGTATCTGTCCAGATAGAGAGGATCGAGAGCCGAGTTGACGTCCGAGCTGAGCATACGGCTGTTCCTGAAGCATCTCGAGAGATTGATCTCGCTGTAGAGGCCCATCCTGTCAAGGACCTCCCTCATCATATCTTCGAAGAAGTGAGACTCCATGCCGGTAGCGCCGACGCTGCCGATCTCCTCCTTGTCGACAAAGAGTCCGCACGCCGTGGTCCTGACATCGGCTACCTCCATCATCGCAAGCGCTGATGGATAGGCGCAGCATCTGTCATCATGGCCGTATCCGAGTATCATGGAGCGGTCAAAGCCCGCCTCCCTCGCCCTGCCGGCCGGAACGGCCTCTATCTCGGCTGAGAGGAAGTCATCCTCATCTATGTCGTACTTCTCCTTGAGGATCGCAAGAAGCGCAGCCTTGACCGCGTCCTTCTCCTCTCCCTTGAGAGGCTTTGACCCGACTATTATGTCGAGGTCCTCGCCGTTTACCACCTCGGAGCCTGTCTTTTTCATCTGCTCCTGTGCGAGATGTATCAATAGGTCGCTTATGAAGAACACCGGATCATCATCCGCCTCTCCTACATTGATGACTACCTTTGTCCCGTCAGGCTTTACCACCACGCCGTGGAGCGCGAGAGGCATAGTGACGTACTGGTATTTTTTGATGCCGCCGTAGTACTGCGTGTTGAGGTATGCGAGCTCCTCGGATTCATACAGCGGGACCGTCTTGAGGTCGAGTCTCGGTGAATCGATGTGAGCACCCAGCACGTTCATGCCGTCTCCGATGATGTCATCACCTATATTGAGCATCATAACGGCCTTGCCCATATTGACGGCATATACCTTGTCGCCCTTTGCGAGCTTCTCATCGTTCCTGATGACTTCCTGCAGGTCTCTGTAGCCGTTCTTTTTGGCCATCTCAACGAGCAGCTCCGTGCATTCACGCTCGGTCTTGCCGTTGTTGAGGAAGTCTATGTATCCGGCACTCAGCTCCTCGAGCGCCTTGAAATCTTTGTCGTTATATAGTGTCCATGCGTTATCGTGTATCATCTCTGTCTCCTTTGATGTCCTGATATCACTGCGGTCTTCACCGCATGCCTGCATATTGTACCACAAAGCGCCCTCAATAAAAAGAATGACTGCCCCGCCGAAGCGGAGCAGTCATTAATAGTTATTCTATAATCTGACAAAGTCATGCGCGATTATAAGACGATTTACTCGTGGTCGGCGTTGACCTTGCGCTCTACATAGGATGTATGCAGTGCGTGATGCGCCTTCTCGCTGCCGTATGAGCCATACCACTCATCGTAGAGCTTGATGATGCTCGGGTTCTCATGCGATCTCCTGAGAGGTCTCGCAGCATCGAGGTCGTACAGACCCTTTGCTCTGACTTCGCGGACATCGATGAAGTTCTTGATGCTGGATGGTACGATAGGCTGTCCGCCACCGTTTACGCAGCCGCCCGGGCATGCCATGATCTCGATGAATGTGTAGTTCTTCTCGCCGGACTTGACCATCTCGAGCACCTTGCGGGCGTTCGCAAGGCCGGATGCTACGGCTACGCTGACCTCGAGGTCGCCTACCTTGTAGGAAGCCTCCTTGACGCCTTCTACGCCGCGGACATCCTGGAACTCAAGGAGATCCTTGCCGAGCTTCTCACCTGTGATCCACTCAACAGCAGTACGGAGAGCAGCCTCCATAACGCCGCCTGTGGCGCCGAAGATGACAGCGGCACCCGTGCTCTCGCCCAGAGGATCATCGTAAGGCTCGTCAGGCAGGTTGACGAAGTCGATACCGGCCTCGTTGATCATTCTGCCGAGCTCTCTTGTTGTCAGTGCATAGTCTACATCAGGGATTCCAGGGCCCGCTGCCGACTGGTCGTCTCTGCCGCACTCGAACTTCTTGGCCGTACAAGGCATGATCGATACGGATACGATGTCCTTTGGATCGATGCCCTTCTTGTCCGCCCAGTATGTCTTGACCACTGCGCCGAACATCTGCTGCGGCGACTTGCAGGACGATACATTAGGCAGGAGCTCAGGATAATAGTGCTCGATGAATTTGATCCATCCAGGTGAGCAGGATGTGATCATCGGGAGCACTCCTCCGTTTGTGACTCTGCCGATGAGCTCGTTGGCTTCCTCTACGATAGTGAGGTCGGCCGAGAAGTTGGTGTCAAATACCGCGTCGAATCCGAGTCTCCTCATGCCTGCAGCCATCTTGCCCTCTACCTCGGTGCCGATAGGCATGCCGAAGCATTCGCCGAGTCCGACTCTTACAGACGGAGCCGCCTGAACGACGACTGTCTTTGTAGGGTCTGCGATAGCAGCCTTGACGGCAGCTGTCGAGTCATTCTCGTGCAGCGCGCCTACAGGGCACGCAACGATGCACTGTCCGCAGTTGACGCAGGAAGTCTCAGCCAGAGGCAGGTTGAACGCGGAGCCGATGTATGTATCGAATCCTCTCTCATTCGCACCGATGACTCCGATGCTCTGATACTTCTCGCAGGCTGCTGTACATCTCCTGCAGAGGATGCACTTGTTGTTGTCTCTTACGATCGAAGGAGACGAAGCATCGATTGTGAACTCGTTCTTTTTGCCCGCATAGAATTCGGTGTTGTCTACGCCGTATCTCTTGCAGAGAGCCTGGAGCTCGCAGTTGGTCGATCTCACGCAGCCGAGGCAGTCCTGATCGTGATCGGACAGGATCAGCTGGAGAGTCTTACGTCTGTAGTCCTTGATCTGCTCTGTGTTTGTATGCGCTACCATGCCGTCCGTGCAAGGATATACACAGGCAGCTACGAGCGCTCTGGCACCCTCGACTTCACATACGCACATTCTGCAGGCACCGATCTCATTGATGTCTCTAAGATAGCACAGCGTAGGGATGTCGATGCCGGCCTTATGGGCTGCATCCAGCAGGGTGGTGCCTTCCGGAACAGTAACGGTAATGTTATCAACTGTTACTTTGATATCTGCCATTTCATTCACCTCCCCTTACTTTCTGCTTATAGCACCGAATGCGCAGTTCTCCATGCAGGCACCGCACTTGATGCATTTAGCCGAATCGATAACGTGTGGCTGCTTGACCTCGCCGCTGATAGCCTGTACCGGACAGTTGCGTGCGCACTTGGTGCAGCCCTTGCACTTGTCAGGGTCGATGACGTAGTTGAGGAGAGCCTTGCAGACGCCTGCCGGACATCTCTTGTCTACGATATGAGCTTCGTACTCATCTCTGAAGTGCTCGAGTGTCGAAAGTATAGGGTTCGGTGCTGTCTGACCGAGTCCGCAAAGAGCGTTGGCCTGGATGTACTTGGCGAGCTCTTCGAGCTTGTCGAGGTCTTCGAGTTCTCCTCTGCCCTCGCTGATCTTTTCGAGGATCTCAAGCATACGCCTTGTACCGATACGGCAAGGTGTGCACTTACCGCAGGACTCGCTTACAGTGAATCCGAGGTAGAACTTGGCGATATCTACCATGCAGTTGTCCTCGTCGAGTACGATCATACCGCCGGAACCCATCATGGAACCGATGGCCTTGAGAGACTCGTAGTCGATAGGTACATCATAGGACTTGGCAGGGATGCATCCGCCCGAAGGTCCGCCCGTCTGGGCCGCCTTGAACTTCTTGCCGCCAGGTACGCCTCCGCCGATCTCCTCTACTACCTCTCTCAGAGTAGTTCCCATAGGAACCTCTACGAGGCCTGTGTTGTTGATCTTGCCGCCGAGAGCGAATACCTTGGTGCCCTTGGAAGTCTCTGTACCATACTGGTTGAACCACTCAGCTCCGTTGAGGATGATCTGAGGGATGTTTGCGTAAGTCTCAACGTTGTTGAGTACTGTTGGTGACTCGAACAGTCCCTTGACTGCAGGGAACGGAGGACGTGGATGAGGCTCACCTCTGTTTCCCTCGATAGAGGTCATCAGAGCTGTCTCCTCACCGCATACGAACGCGCCGGCACCGAGTCTCAGGTCGATATCGAAGTCGAAGCCCGAACCGAAGATGTTCTTGCCGAGCATGCCGTAGTCTCTGGCCTGATCAAGAGCGATCCTTAGTCTGTCTACAGCGATAGGATACTCCGCTCTTACGTAGATGTATCCCTGATTGGCGCCGATGGCATATCCTGCGATAGCCATGGCCTCGAGGATAGCATGAGGGTCACCCTCAAGGATGGATCTGTCCATGAATGCGCCCGGGTCACCTTCGTCGGCGTTGCAGGCTACATACTTGACGACTTCGCCTCTGTTGCCGGCCGCGAACATCCATTTCTTGCCTGTAGGGAATCCCGCGCCGCCGCGGCCTCTGAGGCCGGAGTCGAGCACTGTCTGGATGACTTCATCAGGAGTCATCTCGTTGAGAGCCTTGTTGAGAGCGAGATATCCGTCTCTTGCGATGTACTCGTCGATGTCCTCAGGATCGATCTTACCGCAGTTACGCAGCGCCATCCTGAGCTGGTTGTTGTAAAATGCCGAGTCTACGTAGTGGATCTTCTCTCCGCTTGTGAGCTCCTCCATCATCAGGAACTCCTCTACAGGCTTGCCGCCGATGATGTGCTCATTGAAGATCTGGTCTACCATCTCAGGAGTGACCTCCTGATAGAATACGTTGCCCGGGTGGACTACCATGATAGGGCCCTTGGCGCAGAGTCCCTGGCAGCCTGTCTGGATGATCTGGATCTCATCCTGCTTGCCGGCATCGGCAATGAGCTTTTTGAGCTCGTCCATGATCTCCCAGCTGTGGTTGGAAGTACAGCCGGTACCTCCGCATACGAGGACATATGTCTTAAGTGCTTCCTCGGCAGTCTCAGGATTGAATCTGATATTGACCTGGCCGCACTTAGCGTCTCTGATTGCTTTGATTTCCTGAATTGATTTCATGACATAACCTCCTATGCTTACTCGTACTTGGCAAGTATGCCCGCAACGTCCTCAGGCTTGAGCTTGCCGTATACGTCTCCGGCTACGATCATGACCGGCGCAAGTCCGCACGCGCCTACGCAGCGGCATGTCTCGATAGAGAACTTGCCGTCCGCAGTGCAGCCGCCGTCCTTGATGCCGAGAACCTTCTCGACCTCCTCGAGGATAGCGCCGGAGCCCTTAACATAGCAGGCTGTACCGAGGCATACTGCAACGGCGTACTTGCCCTTTGGCTCCATGGAAAACTGCGCATAGAAAGTAGCTACACCATAAATCTTTTCGATAGGAATGCCTGTCTCATCTGAGATGATCTTCTGTACCTGGTAAGGCAGATATCCGTAGATATTCTGGGCCTCCTGCATGATAGGCATGAGAGAACCTCTCTGATCCTTGTACTGTGCGATCACCTCGAGCAGCTTGGCTTCCTGTTCTTTGGTCCCGTTGAAAGGAACGCTTGAAACTTTCATCTGCTGGCTCCTCCTTTAAACACTTTTACAACATCTACCCTATGGCATACCAACCATATTCGATATAATTTTACAATATAAAATAGCCATCATCAATCCGATTATCGTTAAATAATTATCTAATTTTCAAAATAATACAAGGCAGTACAGGAAACCGTAAAGCCGTTGAAAGTTTCCGCTTTGCGCGCTTTCATCATGTGTTATAATACTCGCTGTATGCTGCCGTGATGAACCGGTATCCCGGCGATAAATCAGACATTCAGGGAGTACTAAAATGATCTATCCGAAGTTTCCGAAAAGCGGAGATGTTATAGGTATATGCGCGCCGAGCGCGGGTGCCGGCAGCAAGCTCGACTCATTTGATCTGTCGCTTGATACGCTGCACGAGCTCGGTTTTGAGACATATGAGACGGAGAGCGTCAGGGCCGACGGCTGCCCTTCCGCCCCTGCCGATCAGAGAGGATACGAATTCAATTCGCTCTTTGCGGATCCTGATATCTCGATGGTGATGAGCGCCTCGGGAGGTGACTATACGATGGAGATGCTTCCGTATATCGACCAGGAACTCCTGCGCAGCTGTCCTAAATGGTTCTCCGGCTATTCCGATCCGACATCTATCGAGATGCTGCTCACGACAAAGCTCGATATCGCCAGCATTTACGGCGCCAACGCCGGAGCCTGGGACTGGCGTCCGCTCCATGAGTTCCAGGAGAATTCCCTCTCCGTGCTATGCGGAGAGATCCCTGTCCAGCACTCATATGACGCCTGGGCGGCAATGGGCTATGACGAGGAGCTCGATGAATATCCTATGATCGCTCCTGTGGAATGGACGCTGCTGGTATCACCTCGCGGCAGTGATGAATTCGAGGAGCTCTCGGAGCTCGAAGTAAGCGGCAGACTCATCGGAGGCTGCACGGACGTCATCGACTGGATCGTCGGCACCCCGTATGAGGACCTCAAAGGCTTCGCCGAGAGATATAAGGATGACGGCCTCATATGGTTCTTTGACACATTTGATCTGGATCCTATGCAGCTCATGTACGCCGTGCTGAGGCTCAGGCAGATAGGACTCTTTGATCACGCCGAGGCAGTCATCTTCGGGCGGGTCTGCTTTAGCGGCGAGGCCACGGACATCGATTATCTGGTCCAGCTCGAGAGAGTCTTTGCCGGCACTGGCATCCCTGTCATATGGGGTGCAGATATAGGCCACACCAAGCCGTCGATGACTCTTATCAACGGCGCAATGGGACATCTGACATACTCATTCGGCGATGCAGCTCTCGAAATGGAGCTCATCTGACAAGCAATCAAAAGGCGCGCTTCCCGGCCATGTGACCTGGAAACGCGCTTTTGTTATGCCTTATAGCAGCTATGCTATTTGAGTCTCCTGAGCACCTCCTTGAGGTACTCCCAGTTCTTTGCAGCGGACGCGATATTGAGTCTCTCTGTCGGAGTATGTACATTGAGCATCTCTGGACCGAAGTTGACGATATCGAGATCCGGGTCCTTGCCCATCAGGATACCTCCCTCGAGGCCGGCGTGCAATAGCTCTACTGCCGGCTCCTCTCCGAACATATCCTTGTATACATCTATCATGAGAGGTCTCAGCTCGGATACCGGATTATACGGCCATGCCGGATATGAGGAATCCACCTCGAGATGGCCTCCGACGATCTCGCTCCAGAGGCCAAGTCTCTGCACCATCTCGTCGAGCTTGCTGTCTATGGAGCTCCTCGCCTGATATCTGACCACGCATGTGGTATCCTCTGTCGTTACGATACCTGTGTTGAGCGAGCTTTCGACCGCTCCCTCAACATTGCGGTCCATCGCCTGTACGCCGTCGATCGCTCCGTACAGATACCATATCATATTGACCGTGCTCTCCCAGTTGAGGACGCTGTAGTTGTCCTCGTCGCCGACTATCACTTTGAGCTGATGCTCAGGCTCGGTCCCGCCGTACTCGCTGCGGATGGTCTCAATGAGCTCCTCCAGTCTCGCACGGAAGTCAGGTACTCTGTCAGCACTCATGACCACCTCGGCCTTGCAGTACTGAGCTATGACGTTGGCGGCGTTGCCTCCGAGGAGCGACAGGAGCGAGAAGTCGATCTTTTTGCTCAGCGTATGGAGCACGCGTCCCATGTCCTTGATGGCATTGCCTCTCTGGCGCTGGATATCGTTGCCGGAATGTCCTCCCTGATATCCCTTGAGAGTAACAGATACCTTGACGCCGTTACGCAGCCTGCGCGAGATCGGGATCACCACGTCGACAACAGTGCCGCCCGCGCATCCGACTACGAGTACTCCGTCCTCCTCACCGTCTATGTTGAGAAGTTTGCGGCCGTGCAGAAGCGATGTATCGAATGCATGAGCTCCTCCCATGCCTATCTCCTCGTCGATCGTGAACAGAGCCTCGATCGGAGGATGAGGGATATCGTCGCTCGCGAGTATGGCCATGGCATATGCCAGAGCGATGCCGTCGTCTCCTCCGAGGGTCGTATCCTTGGCTCCGATATAGTCGCCGTCAATGATTATCTCAATCGGGTCGTTATCGAAATCATGGTCTGACTCGAGAGTCTTGCTCGCGACCATGTCCATGTGGCCCTGCAGTATGACAGGCTCCGAGTCCTCGTAGCCCTCTGTACCGTCCTTATAGATAACGACATTGCCGACCTCGTCCTGTACGTACTCAAGGCCATGAGACTTGGCGAACTCAACGCAGTAGTCGCTTATCTTTTCGTCTCTATAGGTCCTCCTCGGGATCTGCGAGAGAGCTTCGAACTGCTCAAATACTTCTTTTGGTTCAAGATTGCTTAATACACCCATTATGACCTCCTGTTGAAAACGGGTTTAATGCATCAGACGTCAGACTCTACAGAGGCTTTGTCTCTTCCTTTACGAATTCGGCTGTTTCGTCATCCAGAAGCGGAACGAGAGTCTCTCTTACCCATGCATGGTAATTATCGACCCATGCGATCTCCTCATCTGTCATGAGGGACTTGTTGATCGCCTTCCTCTCGTAAGGAACGCATGTGAGCGGCTCGTTGACGAGATTGCCCTCTCCGTCCTCGCTGAACAGCATGAGGTTCTCGGTTCTGATACCGTACTTGCCGTCGATGTATACGCCCGGCTCATTGGACATTATCATGCCGGCCTTGAGCTCGATCGGCTTAGGTACTCTTCTGATAGTATTAGGGCCTTCGTGAACTCCGAGTACATGGCCTACGCCGTGAGCAAGACCGTGCTTGTAGTCGAGTCCGACCTCTCTGAGAGCCTTACGGCCTGCAGCATCAAGGTCGAGTCCGTTCATCTCAGCTGTCATCTTGAGCAGATGTACATCTACGTGAGCCTTGAGGACGTATGTGTAGTTGTCGATCATCTCCTGAGTGAGAGGTCCGACAGCGATGGTCCTTGTGATGTCTGTTGTACCGTCGACGAACTGTCTTCCGGAGTCGAGGAGCAGGAAGCCTTCAGGCTTGATGTCTGCGTTGGTCTCAGGAGTCGGTGCATAGTGGATGATGGCTCCGTTAGGGCCGTAACCCGAGATGGTCTCGAAGGAAAGGTCGAAGCATCCCTCCTGCTCGCGGCATACAGCCTCGAGCTTGTCAGCTACGCTGAGCTCAGTCAGCTTGCCGCTTCCAACATTGTCCTTGATCCACTTGATGACCTTTGTGACAGCCACGCCGTCCTTGATGTGTGCGTGCCTGGTGCTTGCCTTCTCTACGTCGTTCTTGATGATCTTCATCAGGGCGACAGGAGTGAGTGCATTGTGGAGCTTCATGCCTGCAGGGAAGTTGCAGTAGAGCTCATAGTTGCAGGAGTTTGCGTCATACCACAGAGTCTTCGAAGCGTCGAGAGTCTGTACGTCCTTGTAGATGTCGTTGTAGTCCTTGACCTCAACGAATGAGAGTCTCTCAGGAAGTCCCTTCTTGAGAGCGCCGTCCATGACGTAGAGGCAGACCTTGTCCTGTGAAACGAGGGTGAACGAGAAGAACACCGGTGTGTAGAGGATGTCGTCTGCTCTTAAGTTGAAGAGCCATGCGGACTCCATGAGGTCAGTGATGAGGAGGTAATCAGCTCCGTTTGCCTTCATCTCAGCTCTGACATCGGCGAGCTTGTCTGTTGTGTCCTTGCCTGCCGACTCGATCGGGAAGTCCCAGATCTCACTAGGCTTCAGCTCAGGCCTTGTGGTCCAGATCTCATCCACGAGATCCTTGTCTGTCCTGAATGATACCTTCCACTCATCGCCTGCGAACATCTCCTCGAGAGCCTGTCCGAAAGCCGCCGGCACTACTCTGCCGTCAAATCCGATAACGTATTCGTCATCCTTGTGATCATCTCTGTATTTCTTAACGATGTCTGTCAGGAATTCCTCGATAGTAGGAACGCCCGGCTCAGCCATTCTCATGAGCTCCACGCCCGTACCTGCGAGCTGTGTCTCTGCCTGCAGGAAGTATCTGCCGTCAGTCCAGAGCCATGCTCCGTCATCTGTAACCAGCATGTCGCCGGCCTCTCCGGAGAGGTTGCTCATGAACTCACGGGCCTTGAAATAATCGTTGACATATTCCGAGCTGTGGAAGTCTCCCGACGGGATGTAGTAAATATTCATACCGTTGTCAGCCATGAGTCTTCTGAGCTCGACGATCTCTTTTTTCATTGCTTTTGATCTCCTTGAAATTAATAGATTTGATATATTTTACTGCCGGCGCCGCGTCAGGCGGCCCCGTAATTAACTGTCAGATCTCGCGCGTGTACTCCTTGAGCCACGCGTTCTCCTCATCCGTCATGAACGGACTGAGCCTATTATAGCACTCTTTGTGATATTCATTGAGCCATTCCCTCTCGGATCTTGTAAGCTCCTCAGGATCGATGGCATCGAGGTCGATCGGTACGAAGGTCATGGTCTCAAAGTGCATGAACTGTCCGTATTTGTTCTTTTCGCCCTTGACCGTGACGACGTTGTTTTCGATACGAATGCCGAAGTCTCCCTCCTCGTAGATGCCCGGCTCGATAGTCACGCACATGCCCTCTTCGAACTGATGATGCTCATTCTTGGAAGGAACGATGTACCATCTGAAGCCTGTAGGCGGCTCGTGTATACTGCCGAGATATCCGAAGCCGTGGCCGGTACCGCACTGGAAGTCCAGATTGAGGTCCCATATCGGCTGACGGCAGAGCACATCGAGCGACCATCCGTGGTTGCCATAGAGGAAGTTGGCGGCCGAGAGGTGCTGCATAGCGCGGAACACAGCCGTATAGTACTTCTTCATCTGAGGCTCTATGTGACCGAGGACTGTAGTCCTTGTGATGTCTGTGGAACCCTCATAGTAGCCGCCGCCCGTATCCGAGAGCAGCATCTCGCCCTCCTTGAGCACTACGTCAGTCTCAGGGCTCGGTGAGTAGTGCATCATTGCAGCGTGCTCGCCAAACGCCTGGAGAGGCTCAAACGAATCGCGGATATATCCCTCCTGCTCAGCGCGGAGCGATGTGAGCTTGTCCGATGCGGAGAGCTCCGTGATCTCGATCTTGTCGTAGTTGTTCTTTACCCAGTATATGAACTTTGTAAGGGCCACGCTGTCCTTGAGCTCGGCTTTCTTTATATTTTCGATCTCTACAGGGTTCTTCATCGCCTTCATGAGGATGGTAGGGTTCGGGCCCTCGACTATCCTGCACGGAAGAGACTTGTAGAGCGCGTAGTTCATCTTCATCGGATCGATCAGCACGGTCTCGCCGGCTCCGATCCTCTTTACATCCTCATATATGTCATTGTAAGGATGGATGATGATATCGTCCTCTTTGAAGTGAGATCTGATCTCATCGTTGAGCTTGCTCTCATCCACATAGAGATCGACGTGATCCTTCCATACTGTCGCGTACGAAAGTACCAGCGGGAAGAAGTCGATATCGTCTCCCCTGAAGTTGAGAAGCCAGCAGACATCGTCAAGCGATGCGATGATATGCACGCTCGCTCCGGCCTTTGCCATCTCTGCGCGGACTCTTGCGAGCTTGTCTTTTGTGCTCTCTCCCGTCCACTTCTCCTCAAGGTAGAAGCATGGCTTGTCAGAGAGCGTAGGCCTGTCCTCCCAGATCTCATCTACGAGATCGGTCATGTATTCAATGCTGACTCCTTTGGCGCCGAGGACATCCTCGAATTCCTGGCCCTCTCCCATCGAGAGCACCCTGCCGTCAAAGGCTACGGTGCCGCCCTGAGGGACAGTCTCTGCGAGCCACTCTGTCACGGACGGAGTGTCGTCGACAAACATCTTCATGAGGCGCACTCCGCTGCCTTCCATCTCGTTGACAGCCTGAGTGAAATACCTGCCGTCTGTCCACAGGCCTGCGTCATCCATTGTGATAACGGCAGTACCGTATGATCCGCTGAAGCCTGTGACATAGGCTCTGGCCTTGAAATGCTCTCCCACATACTCACTCTGGTGGAAGTCCGCAGTAGGAATGACATAGGCGTCATAGCCGTGCTGCTTCATGAGTTCTCTGAGCTTTGAAATCCTCTCAGCATTGACATTCATCTTAATTACCTCCAATTGTTAGACCATGGTCCAAAACCAGTTCGAAATCCACGCTTATTCTAACACTTTTAAAATACTAAAAAAAGCACGCTGCGGATATTCGCATCGTGCATTTTGCCTACTGTTCGAGCAGCTCTCTGAGGGCGTCTTCGGAGTACTTTCTGAAGCGCTTGCCCCTCTTTACGTCAGCTCCCTCAGCGTTGCGCTTGATCTCATCGACAGCCTCGGTGATATCGATTCCGCCGCTGGTACAGAAAGGATAAACGGTCTTGCCCTGGAAGTCATTCTCCTTGATAAACGCAGTGATGACCTTCGGGCAGGTCCAGAACCATATAGGAAAGCCTATAAGTATCTGCTCATAAGTGCCGAGGTCCTGCTTAGGGTGCTCGAGCTCCACGTCAACGCCGCCCTCGATCTCCACTTTGGCTCTTGCAAGAGTCTTGAAGTACGATTTCGGATACGGCTCTGCCGGGGTGATCTCTATCTTGCGGTCTCCTTCCTCAAGGGGAAACTTATCGACGAGACCCTTTGTGACTCCGCTGCGTGAGAAATATACTACAGCTGTTTTCTTTCCAAACATATGATTCTCCGTGTCTTTTTAATCAATAACCTGCCGCATGAAGCGGCAGGTTATCTTGATCAGTAAATGATTGTCTGAGATTATTTCTCAAGAGCCTCAAGCTCTGCGATCTGCTCAGGTGTACCTGTGATTGCCTGCTCGAACTTGTTCTTGAAGAACAGCATGAGAGCGCCGGCAGCAAATACGATGATAGCAGCGATCAGGAACGATCTCGAGAAGTTTGTTCTCATTGCATTGTACAGCGGGCCGTAAGCAAGTCCTGCGAAGAAGATGATGAACGGCCAAGCTCCGAGAAGAGTACCGAGGTACTTCTTAGGAGCGTACTCACTGATGAAGGAGTTGCCCAGAGGCGAGAAGAGCATCTCACCAACAGACATCAGGATAGCAGTCATGATGATGATCCAAACTCCAACCGGCTTGCCTGTGCTCTTGAAGATTCCGGCACCAACTACCATCATAGCAACACCGAGTCCGAGGAGCATGACACCAAGAGCTGTCTTGGTCATCATTGAAGGGTCCTTGTCCTTCTTGCTCAGCTTGTTCCAGAGTGCAGCCAGTGTAGGTGCGAGGATGATGCAGAGCAGTCCGTTCATTGAGTCGAACCAAGCTGTAGGCATCTCGAAGTTAGCTCCGAGCATCCAGTTGGCCCATCCCATACCACCTTGTGATTCTGGACCGAACTCGTAGTATACCGGCATGTAGAGCAGGTACCAGAAGAGCCAGAACAGTCCGGAAAGGAATGTGAGGATCAGGATAGCAACGACTCTGTTCTTTTCGAGCTTTGTGAGAGGTCTCTTGTCCTTCTCAACGTCAGCCTTCTCAACGTCCTCAGTTCTGTTGTCGATGAGGAACGGCTTCTTACCGGCATCGCCGAGGTACTTCATACCGAAGAGCCACCAAGCTGCGTCGATCAGCATGAATACTGCGCAAGCAAGGAACATAGCTCTGAATCCGGCACCCTTAGTTCCGATGAGAGCAAGGAATGTAGTACCGCAGAACGATCCGATGTTAACGAACATGTACTGGAGCGAGAATGCAGTAGTAAGAGTGTCCTTGTCGTTGTCGAACTGTCTTCCGTTGATTCCGGAAACGTTGCCCTTGAAGAAACCTGTACCTACAGCAAGCAGGATGATTGACAGCCATACTCCGCCGGCACCGTTCGCTCTGGAAATTGCGAACCAGCCTGCAGCCATCAGGACTTCTCCGATTGGAACGAGCAGTCTAGGAGCTACATATCTGTCAGCGATGAATCCACCGATGATAGGTGTGATATAAGTCCATGCTACGAACTGTGATGAGAACATAGCACCCTGCTCAGTTGTGAGTCCGAGTCCGCCCTTGGCAGCCTCAAGAACTACGAATACAGCGATTCCCCACTTACCACCATAGTATGCAAGTCTCTCAAATGTGAATGTGAGGCAGCATACGATGAAGCCAAATGGGAACTTCTTAAGTTGTTCTAACATTTTAGTTCCTCCATATAAGAAATTAAGGTTATATATTTAGGCATGCATCGTGCATGAATAAATATCAGATTAATTGTCGGACAGTTCCTCTACCTGAAGGCCCGTCTTGTCCGAGAGGAATTTGGCGGCCTTGCGGCCGTTCTTGGCGGCGTCGTTGAACGGGATCACGAAGCCTTTGTCGCCGTCTGTGAAGACAAACAGCCTGTCCTCTGATTTGACCAGAGAAGTTATGATGCTGTACGGAACGGTCTCCGAGTCATCACCTCTGATCTCGGTGATGCCCTCATCTCCGAAGTCCAGAAGCGAATCCGCCTTGTACGGGAGCCTGCCGTTGTTCTTCTTTTTGTAGAAGTCTCTGCGGATATTGCTCTTGAGCATCTCGGGAACGCCTATGACCCAGATGACCGATGCGACTCCGAGAGTCAGTATCTCGATTACCAGAGCCTTTGTACTTGCGTGGAATACGATGAAGCCTATGACCATCGCCACGGATATCAGCGGCAGTGTCAGCCTCTGAACAAGTATCGTCCTCTTGCCGCGGCTGCTGTGAGTCAGCTGGCATTCGCAGAACTTAAGGTAATCTGTATCTTTTAATTTGACGTGTACCTTCAAAAGCAGTACCCCTGAAATGCTGTATTGTTATTAGACTGCGGTCTATACGCCACTCTAAAAACAACGGTATTTTAGCACCATCTTCACACAATGTACACACTTTTTTAGGAAAAGATTTCTTAATTCTTGTGTTAATTTCGATGCAGTTGACAATATTTGTTTGAGCCTACAAAACACTATTGATAAATTGTTATCAATTACTAAACGCCCCTTTTTACGGGCATCCGGCATCACAGCTTCGCGATCGAGTCACCCTCTTCGTGTCCGTCGTGACGGTCCTGGAACGCAGGTTCATACTCCTCGTGACGGAAGTACCAGGTGAATCCGTTGCCGTTGATCTCGCTCATGCTCGTGATGGTAATGAAGGCCTTCTCGTCTATCGCAAGGACAGCCCTTTTTATCCTGCTCAGGTTACGGCTGCTCGCTGCGCAGTAGATCACCTGCTTGTCCTCGTGCATGTAGCCGCCGGTACCATTGAGAAGCGTTGTACCGAAGTGCATGCTGAGGAGCTTCTCGTTGACCTCCTGGACCTTTTCGCTGAAGATCATGAGCTGAATGCCGCCCTGCTCCATCACGATCAGCTTGTTCATGACTATGCTGTAGATAAGAGCATACAGTATGCCGAGTATCACACCGTTTGTCTTGGTGACAGGTATCTGTATTATGAAGACGACAACGTCCAGTGCGTATAGCATAGGAGCGACCTTCCAGCCGAATTTGCGGTTCAGTATGATAGGCGGTATGTCCGTGCCGCCTGTCGATCCGCCTACCCTGATGACGAGTCCGAGTCCGATACCGTTGAGTATGCCGGCGCAGATCGCAGCCAGCAGAGGATCATCCACCAGATGCTGGAGAGGCTCTATGTTCTGGAAGATCCCGAGGAATGTCGGATAGACGAAGGTGCCTATCGCGACCGATGCCGCGAACTTCTTGCCGAGCATCACCCATCCTATGATGAAGAGCGCAAAGTTGCACACTCCTACTACCATGGATACGCTTATGCCTGTATAGAAGTTCACCATCCTGCCGATGCCGCTCATGCCGCTTACTACCATGTTGAACGGAAGCGCGAAGCATCCCAGTGCAAATGCGCAGATGATATTGCCTGCCACCATCTGCAGTACATCCGTATATATTTTTTTCCTGTTCATCGTACCAATTGTCCCTGATTATTACCGTATTGAATTCAGTGCCGCATCAGCTCAGTTCACGTCCGTCGTGCCTGTCCTCGAGCTCCGGCCTGTAGTTTTCGTCCTTGAGCATGTAAGTGAAGCCGTTGCCGTTGACCTCATTCATGCTGGTGATGGTCATAAAAGCGCCCGGATCGATCGCCAGCACTGCCCTTCTGACCTTGTTGTAGTTTCTGTTGCTTGAAGCGCAGAGTATGACCTCCTTGTCGTCGCGGAGGTAGCCGCCTCTGGCCTTGATGAGCGTCGTGCCGAAGCCGATCTCGAGGAGCTCCTCGTTGACCTCCTTGAGCTTCTCTGTCCATATCATGATCTGATAGCCGCCCTGCTCGAGCACTATCATCCTGTCCATGACGACGCTGTATACAAGAGCATAGAGTATGCCCAGGATAATACCCTCTGATGCTGTGATCGGGATCTGTATGAGGAATATAGCTATGTCAAGAGCCGACATTACCGTCGCAAGCTTCCATCCGAGCTTGCGGTTCATGATCATCGCCGGTACGTCGATACCGCCGGTAGAGCCCCCTACTCTCAGCACCAGTCCAAGGCCTATACCGTCAAGCACTCCGGCGCATATGGCCGCGAGCATCGGCTCTTCGACCAGATGCTGCAGATTGGTCATCTGCTCGAATATGCCCATGAAAATCGGGAAGGCGAATGTGCCGAGAGCTATGGTAGCTGCGAACTTCTTGCCGAGAACTGCGGCGCCGATGATGAAGAGCGCTACGTTGAATGCTCCGACTACATACGAGACCGGAAGGCCTGTGTAGTAGTTGACCATCCTGCCTATGCCGCTCATGCCGCTTACCACCATCTTGTATGGCAGCGCAAAACAAACGACCGAGAATGCGCAGATGGCATTTCCGATCAGCATCTGTATCAGTTCGGAAACCGCTTTTTTGGTTATAAGTTGGTTTTTGATTTCAGTTCGCATATATCCTCTTTTTGGGTCTCAATACCGAGCCGGAGTCTTTGGAAGGCTCCGGCTCTATCTTGCATATTATTTTGCGTATGTGTTCATATGACACATTTTCCGCGGCGAAGAGATTTCCACTATTTGTCGTGGTCGTTCATCCACTTAATCAGCTCTACGCAGTAGTCATCGTGTCTGTCGACGAAGCAGGTGTGTCTTGCTCTCTCCCAAAGGATCCACTTCGAACCCTTGATGCCGTCGTGCATGGTCTTTGCAACGAGCGGTGAGCAGAGGTCGGAGATACCGCTCATGATGAGCGAAGGGATCTCGATCTCACCGAGTCTGTCGATATACTCGAAGTCCTTGAGTGTGCCTGTAGGAGCGAACTCGTTAGGACCCCAGCCCTCTACATAAGCCTCTGTGCCGGACTTCTTAGGTCTCTTGCAGCACTCAGGAGCATCCTCGCCGAGCCAGTAATTGCAGTATCTGTCCATGTACTCATCGACAGCCTTGAGATAAGCTTCGCCTGTGAAGTCGCCGGTCTCAAGAGCGTGGTTGATTGCATCCTGCATGTCCTGCGGCATCATCTTGATGCGGCGCAGTCCCTCTCTCTCCCAGAGGCTGCTTGACGGATGACCGCTGGAGATGATGAAGCTCTTGACTCCCTTTGTCTCCTCTTTGTAGTCGATGCCGTAGCAGATCTGCATCATGCCGCCCCAGCTCTGTCCGATGATGTGGCATGTGTCGAGTCCGAGGAACTTCCTCAGTTCGAAGAGCTCTTCCATCCAGACTTCCTTGTTCCAGAGTTCAGGATGTCCGTCAAGATACGAATTACCGCATCCGATCTGGTCGTACATGACGATCATTCTCTGGTCGTCATCAGCTACATTGTCGAGCACCTCGTAGTAGTTGTGTGTGGATCCCGGTCCGCCGTGGAGGCAGATCAGAGGAGCCTTGCCGTTGTCCTTATACTCCTCGCCGACGATCCTGTAATACGTCTGATATCCCTTGAAAGGCATGTAGCCTTCTGTGATCTTAGCCATTTCAGTTTCCTTTCTGCCCCGGATTACTCACCGTCAGGTACAACGATGATCTCGTCCTTAGGATATACGTTGAGTCTCTCGCAGCCGTCCTCAGTGATGAGAACGATGTCCTCGATACGAACGCCGATACCCTCGTCATAGATGTAGATACCAGGCTCTACGGAGAAGCACTGACCTACCTCGATGATCTCGTCGTTAACGAGGGATACATCGCCGACTTCGTGGTCCTCAAGACCGATGGAGTGGCCTGTCCTGTGAGTGAAGTACTCGCCGAAACCCTTCTCAGTGATGTAATCTCTGCAGGCCTTGTCGACATCGCTCATCTTGTTGCCAGGCTTGGCAGCAGCGATACCTCTCTTGTTGGCCTCGAGAACTACATTGTAGATCTCCTTCTGTCTCTCGGAAACTTCGCCGATGAAGACTGTTCTTGTCATGTCGGAAGCGTAGTTCTTCCACATTCCGCCGATGTCGAGGATCACGCAGTCGCCGTGCTTGCCCTTGCTGTCATCAGTGATGTGATGCGGATCAGCAGCGCCCTTGGCATATGCAGTGATAGGGTCGAAGGAAGGACCGCTGAAGCCCTCTTCCTTGAGGAGCTCGAGAGTCTTTGCGTTGAGCTCTCTCTCAGTAAGTCCCTTGGCTACCCATGGGATGAGCTTGTCCATGACCTTGTCGAGCTTGGCTCCGGACTCTCTCATTGCCTGCTGCTCAGCCTCGTCCTTGATCTGACGTACCTTGTCGACGATGATCGAACCGTTGCGGTACTCGCTGCCGCCGCCGAGCTCCTGAAGTCTCAGGAGGAACTTAGCCGGCCAATTCTTGTCTACGCCGATAGGAGCGTTCTTGTCTACGAACTTAACGAGATACTCGCATCCGTCCTCTACGTCATCGTAGTAAGTGATAGGAACTCCGAGATCGTCGTTCTGCGGGAAGAGCTTGTTGATGATGAAGTGATCATCACCTTCAAGATTGATGTACAGTGCGTGGAATCTCTCGCCAGGGAGGATCCAGTGCTCTGTCAGATAGAAGATAGCAAGAGGATCGGAAATGACCATCTGTGGAAGTCCCTGCTCCTGCATTTTGGCTTTGATTCTGTTTAATTTGCCTTTATCCATTTTTATGCCTCTCTAAAATGATAATAAAGTGATGGTTAGACCGCGGTTTAGTCCGCGGTATTGCATGTCGATTATATTACCTTTGCAAATGGAATGTAACCCCTTTACCCAAAGATTTTGATATTCATTTAACAAAACAAATTAAAGACCGGGATTTATCCCTCTGATACAAAAAATCGCGGATCGTAATGCGAAGCGAGCAGAGCATTCAACCAGGAGCGAAGCTCCAACAAGCTCGCTTGATTGGAGCGAGCGACACCGTCAACAGACGCCGAGAGCTTCAGCTCCTGAGAGCGTCGGTCGGGGATTGTACCCACCACCGACGGTCGAAGACGGAACCCGCCGCCTATAGAGGCGGGGGACATCGGCGTCTGTTATGATCCGCGATACTAAAAAAGGCAGAGGTTGTCCCCTGCCTTTGCATTTTAGAAGCTTTGCGCTGTTCTGTTAATGATCTCGTCCTGGAGCTCCTTGTCGAGGTTCCTGAAGTAGTCGGAGTAGCCCGCTACTCTTACGATGAGATCCTTGTAGTCATCCGGATGCTTCTGGGCCTCCAGCAGAGTCTCCTTGTCGAAGACGTTGAACTGGATGTGGTGGCCGTCCATCGCGAAGTACGATCTGATCAGGCTTGCGAGGTTCTCAAGGCCTGTGTCGCCTGCGATAGCGCTCGGAGTGAACTTCTGGTTGAGCAGAGTTCCGCCTGTCGAGCAGTGATCCATCTTGGCGCAGCTCTTGATAACAGCCGTAGGACCGTTTGTATCTGCGAACTTCTCAGGCGAGATGCCCTCGGATACAGGCTTTTTGGCCAGTCTGCCGTTGGCAGTAGCTCCAATGACCTCTCCGAAGTAGATGTGGCATGTAGTCGGCAGCATGTCGACGTGATACTGTCCGCCGCTCATGGTCGGTCTGCCTGTTACCTCATCTCTGTACAGCTTGAAGACATCCTGCATTATGTCGTCGGCATAGTCATCGTCGTTGCCGTACTTCGGAGTTTTGTTCTGTACCATGTTGAGGATGTCCTCGTGGCCCTTGAAGTTGTCATCCATGGCCTCGATGAGCTCCTTCATGGTGAAGTTGTGGTTGTCATATACGTTGTACTTGATAGCAGTGAGGCAGTCAGTGACTGTTCCGATACCGACGCCCTGGATGTATCTCGTGTTGTATCTCGAACCGCCGTTGTTGTAGTCCTTGCCCTTCTTGATGCAGTCGTTTGTAACGATCGAAAGGCACGGAGCCGGCATGTAGTTTGCGTACAGCTTCTCGATAACGTTGTTGCCGCGGATCTTGACATCCACCATGTGGTGGAGCTGCTTTGCGAATGCATCCCAGAGCTCTTCGTATGTGTTGAAGTCCCAGGCATATCCTGTCTCAGGTCCGAGCTGCTTGCCGGACTGATTGTCGAATCCGTTGTAAAGAGTCAGCTGGAAGATCTTAGGGATGTTGAGGTATCCTGTCAGGATGTATGCCTCATTGCCCCACGAACCTGTCTCTACGCAGCCGGAGGATCCGCCCTGTCTTGCATCATCGAGTGTCTTGCCTGCATTGAGGAGCTCCTGTACGATCTCATCCGTGTTGTAGAATGCCGGCTGTCCCCAGCCCTCTCTTGAGATCTCGCACGCTCTCTTGAGGAACTTGTGCGGAGTCTTCTTGGAGATCTGTACGTTGGAGTTCGGCTGTACGAGCTTCATCTCGTCCATGCAGTCCAGTATGAGGTAGCTGACAGCATTGACGCCGTTGGTGCCATCCTCCTTGATGCCGCCTGTATTGATATTTGCGAAGTCAGTGTAAGTGCCGCTCTCCTTGAGAGTAACGCCCACCTTGACAGGAGCCGGCTGGTTGTTGAACTTGACCCAAAGGCACTCGAGGAGCTCGAGAGCCCTCTCGTCGTCGAGTATGCCGTCCTCTACGTCCTTCTCATAGTACGGGAAGAGGTGCTGGTCGAGTCTGCCTGGGCTGAATGCATCCCATGGGTTGAGCTCTGTAGTAACTGCGAGATGTGTGAACCAGTAGAGCTGGATCGCCTGCCAGTATGTCTCAGGCTTGTGAGCCGGAACTACATCGAGATTGGCTGCCATCTGCTCGAGCTCGGCCTTACGTACAGCGTCAGTGCACTTGGCGGCCTCCTCTCTGAGAAGTTCCTGATATCTCCTGCCGAGTATCATCACCGCGTCGCAGTCGATGAGCATTGCCTCGAGCTCGTCCTTTTTGGCAAGAGCCTCAGGATCGTTCATGAAATCGAGCGCATCGAGAGCCTCCTGGATCTCCTTCTTGTACTCTTCGTATCCCTTGGTGAATACGTTCTTGCCGCCGCAGGTGTGTCCCGGTCCTCTCTGCTCCATGAACTCAGTGAACATGCCTGCGCTGTAGCACTTCTTCCACTCGTCGGTCATGCTTGAGAGCAGCTTGTCTCTCATGGACTTGCCCTCCCAGAAAGGAATGATGATATCCTCCTGATCCTTGAGGTCCTGATCTGTGACAGTGTAGTTTACGACCTTCCTGTCGTTCATGATGTGCATGTCCTCGAGCGTGTGGCATGTCAGCTCAGGGAATGTAGGCGATGACTGCGGATCCTTGCCCTTCTCGCCGACGATGAGCTCGCCCTCTCCGAGGTAGAGAGTCTTCCTGCTGAAGTACTCCTTGAGCACCATGGCTCTGAGTACAGGAAGGGATACCTTGCCCTCGTACTCCTTGTAGACATCCGTCTCGATCTTGGCTCTTTCGAGATCGATGTGAGGCTGTGTCTCCATGCTGACCTTACGCAGCGCTTTGATCCTTGCGTTCATTCCGCGTTCTTCCATTGCTATCCTCCGATTTTAACGTTCTGGAAGCCGGCTTCGTTCCACTGACTGACGAATGCTTCCATCTCTTCGTCCGTCGGTGTTGTCAGCCCGGCAGCCTGATACTCTCTGCCGAGCTTGCCGTACTTGTGCGAGCCTGTGCTGTGGTAAGGCAGCAGGTTCACCTGAGCAGGCCTTATGTCGTTATCTTTGAGGAAGTCTATTATCGCCGCCATTGACTCTGCGTCGCCGTTGACTTCCTTTACCGTCGGTATCCTTATGTATATCCTGGCACCGGCCTTGGCGATGCCTTTTAAGTTATCCAGGATGACATTATTGTCCATGCCGATGTATTTTTTGTGCTTGTCATGGTCCATGACCTTGATGTCATAGAGCCAGGTGTGAACATACGGCAGTATGGCTTCGTAATTGCTGAACGGGGCCTGGCCGCAGGTATCGATGTCCACGTCGATGCCCTCGCGGTAGAGAGCCTTGACAAGCTCACTGATGTAGTCGATGTCCATGGCCATGACCTCTCCGCCCGACAGAGTGACTCCGCCGTGAGACTCCTCGTAGAACATCTGGTCCTGGAGGCAGATCTTTAAAAGCTCCTTGACCGAGTAGTCGCGTCCGACAAGAGTGCGGATATTGCCCGGGCACACATCGGCGCATCTGCCGCACACAAGGCACTTGTCTCTGTCGATCTCGGCCTTGTGATCATCGCCAAAGCATATGGCGTCAGCCGGACAAACAGTCTCGCATCTGCCGCAGCCTGTGCACTTGTCTCTGTCGACCTGAAGCTCGGGCTCGAAGCGCTGCGTCTCCGGATTGTGGCACCACCAGCATCTGAGGTGGCAGCCCTTGAAGAAGACCGTGGTCCTTATCCCGTCTCCGTCGTGTATTGAGTACTTCTGTATATTTGTAACAGCGTGCATTTTGTCCCTCTTAAGCCGGTCAGCATGGTGTTTAACTCCGTTTTAGACCGCGGTCTAATAATCTGACATCATTATATATAAACTGACAATCTTTTATCAATAATTTTTATCCAAAAAACCAAAGAAAAACGGAAGACCTCCGCTGATCCGGATCTCTTCCGTATAATTCCAATATGTAAAGTATACTTTACGCTACTTTTTTGAGCCCCTTCATCATTATCGGGAAGAGGTGTTTGCTGTACTCCCCGAGGTCAAAGCCCCCGTTGTTCATGCACCATTCGGTGATGAGAGCCCTCTCTCCTATGCTGAAGAACTTGACCATCTCCCCGACGCTCATTGAGTCTGTGAGCTCGCCTTTGCGGCTTCCCTCCTCCATTATCCTCTCCAGATAGTTGAAGTAGAATCTGTTGCGGTCGAGCAGGCTCGATCCGGTATCCTTTACGATCTGAGCGGAGTAGAGATAGGACATCAGCCTGTAATCGATGTTCTTCTTGATGAATTCGTGGGCCTCATAGTTGAGCCACATGAGCTTGTCGAATGCGTTCATCCCCTCAGGCTCGTTTTTAGACAGTCTCTCGTACTCGCGGTCGAGTATCTCCGACAGTGTGTCCAGCAGATTGTCCTTGCTCCTGAAGTAGTAATAGAACGTACCCTTTGATATACCCGCCTCGCGGATTATATCGTTGATAGTTGTCTCACCGAAGCCCTTCTCGTGGAAGAGCTCCCATGAAGTATCGATTATCTTCTCTCTTATATCACCGGCCAATTTTACTTAATCCCCCATTACGTCCATCACATGTTAATAAATAGTCAACCTTATGCATATATTTTTACTCTCGTAATGCAGCCTCTGTCAAATCTTTTTGTGGTGATATTTGATTATATGCGATTTTGCCCGCAACAACCGGTCATCTGTCGTTCTCTATATAGTACTGTTCGAGCCTCTCCCTGCATCCGAGGAATACGGACTTCATATTGGGATCGAACTGCGTGCCCATGCACTCGCACATTATAGACGCGCTCTTTTCAAAGCTCATAGGCTCCTTGTATACGCGCTTGCTCACGAGGGCATCATACACGTCAGCTACGGCCATGATCCTGGCTTCGAGCGGTATCATGGTGCCGACAAGTCCCTCCGGATAGCCTCTGCCGTCCCACCTCTCGTGGTGATACCTCGCGACATTGTACGCGACCTTTACAAAGCGTTCCTCCTCCACGCCATCGAGCAGTATCATCACCATCTCTCCGCTCTTGGTGGAGTGGGTCTTCATGATCTCATACTCATCATCCGTGAAGCGTCCCGGCTTATTGAGGATGCTGTTGTCGATGGTGATCTTGCCCAAATCATGCGTAGGCGCGGCGCGGACTATGTCCTCGGCCATCTGATCCGAGATATCCATATTGCCCTGCCTTTTGATCTCATCGACTATTATGCTGATGATATCACTGGTACGCTTTACATGACCTCCGGTATTGTCATCCCGGTTTTCGATCATATCCGCCATACCCAGCACGAGCTTGCGCTGCATGTCACGTATGTTCTTGGTCTTTTCGTCAACCTCTTCGTTGAGTACCTTGTTATAGTTCCTGATCAGGTCGTAGGCCTTCTGCTCCTCTGTCGCATCGCGTATATCCAGCAGATATCCCTGCCTGCTGCCTTCGGCTCTTATGGAGAAGTAGGATATATCGCATACGCATATCCTGTCTCCGAGATTGTATCTGGCCGAAGTAACATTGTCCCTTTCGAAGGCACGGATCAGGTGGTCGATCACATCCGCGATCTCGTCATCCTCAGGGAACTTTTCGTTTACCTTCACCTTATTGAGGAAAGGCAGCAGCTCAAGGCCTCTTTGGTTGCTGCTCAGGTAGTTGCCGCCAAGCCCTATGGCCACATATCCCCTCTCATCGTCTGACTTGTTGTGGTCAGCGATCAGGAATGCTATGTCATGCGCATGAGCTCTGTCATAGCTGGCTGCGATAATGACATCTGCTACCGTGTAGAGCACAGGCAGCATCGTGTAGTGTCCGCCGACCAGCCCCTCGGCGATATACATCGCAAAGCACGCGATCGGCACAGCCAGGTATACCGCTATATTGGTCATGGAGTAGCTGCCTCTCTTCCTTATGCACAGCACTATCAGCACGACTATGATCGCAAGCAGTATCGCGAGATAAGCGTAGTGCAGTATCATAAGAGGTCCGCCCTTGACGCTCGTATAATTGCCCATCGGGCTCTCGGTGACTTCGATGCTGCTGTAATACAGTCCCGTATTAAAACAGAGGCACACTATCATCATGTGGATGAACGCCAGACCGTACAGCAGGATCTTCATCCACGGCTTCGCGTTTATCCCTATATTGTGCAGGGTGTAGAACAGCAAAGCGCAAAAGAGGAATGTGCTGTCAAAGTACTGGAAGCACATCAATACGGATGAAGCCTCCGGCGTAGTGACCTGAGACTTGAGCCAGTAGGCCATTATTATTATCGGTATCAGGATCAGTATGGTCCAGTGATAGATATCGATGTTGTTGTAGTTCTTTTGCGCCATGTACACAAGCGCGATCGCGCATATGAACAGGCAGCCGGCGTATAAAACAGTTATCATGCTATCTCCTGATCGATCTCAAAGTAGAGTTCGCTTCCGGAGCTCTCCTCTCTGATCATCTTTAGCTCGCTTCCCATCACCGAGAGTATCTCAGATGCTATGTTGATGCCCAGTCCGCTCACAGGCATCGCCTCGCCGGATCCGCTGCCTGTATCCTTTACAGATACCAGGAGATGCTCGCTGCCATCGCTTGCCTTGCCGAACACGGACAGCTTGATACTGCCGCTGTCTGTCTGCCTGACCGCATCAAGCAGCATACAGGATACGGCCATGAGCATCTTGCCGCGGTCTCCGATCAGCTTGTCAGGGATGCCCGGCGACACATCGGAGCTCAGCTCTACACCGCTTCCGGCAGCAGCCTCCTTTGTATCCTCAAGAGCCTTGTCTACGACCTCTCTGATCGAGTACGGCGCAGCCTCGCAGTATATCTCTGTGCGATCCGGCTCATCCTCTGCCAGGTCAGCTTCTATCCTCTCCATCTCTATCTTCTCATCGTTGATGTTCTGGATGGTGAATATAAACCTGCGCACCGGATCACCCGGCTCGCGGTCTATGGCAAAGAGCCTGATAAGGCACCAGCCGTTCTCCCTGCTCATGTACTCGCAGGCTATGCTGTCCTTGACGAAGCGCTCCTGCAGAGTATCCGGATCCATGAAGTCATCGCATATCTGCAGGTACTCATCGGAGATGTCCGGTCTGAAGAGCTCGCGGAGCTTTGCTATAGCCCCCTCGCCCACGGCTACGTTCCTGGCAGGGTCGTGATCCTCGTGCATAGGTGTCAGCTCATCGTTGACAAGGTCGACTATGTATATAACGTCGTAGATCACGGACAGATATGACATGCCGGACTTGCGGATCTCCATTTCCTTCCATGCCCGCCTGTATGTATAGTCGGCTATGAGCTGAGCGAACAGCAGCGCTATAAAGAGCACTATCAGAGCGACGATAGCGTAGAAGCCTGCGCCCTCAAAATAGCTCTTGTAGTAGTGGAAATCGACAGTGTAATCCGACAGATCTATATCGCCGTAGTAATAGAAGATCATCCCCATGGTGAGCTGCGAATGAGCGCCCAGAGGATATTCGTCGTCCTTTTCGGACGGATAGTAGATGATGTAATCGCCCTTTGTGAGAGGTATCAGGAGGTCACCGTCATACTGGTACTCGAGCTCGACATCACTGAGCTTGTAATTCCTCAGGTCGAGAGTCTGGACCTTTTCCTTGCCGGTGCCGACGAACTGGTGGATCTCAGCCGTACCGCACCAAGCGTTATTGACATAGCAGTCTCCGTTTATATTGATGCGCATCGTCCAGTCGGACACGCTGTGAGCCGCGTTGTTATACAGCGTGCCGTCAAAGGTCTGTCCGGTCAGATCGACCTTCTCCCCGTTCAGCTCAAAGTCCCTTTTGAGCCATGAGCTGGTGCTGTCTACACGGTCACTCAGATCCATATATGTCGCGCGCTTGTCGTTCCTGCCCTCGACACTGTGGTCCTTGTGGTTATAGGACATGACCGAGACCAGATTACCGATCATAGCCACTATTATCACAACAGCCAGTATGGCCAGTATTTTTTTGATTCTTTCGTTAGCTTCTCTGTTCATCGAGATCCTCTCCTGTTGGTCGTGATGACACCTTTATCCAAAAATATATTATAGCACCCCGCGATGTCATTGTCACAAACAAAAGCGCACCCCTTGTGAGGGATGCGCCTGTCTGTGATGTTAAATGTATGCCCCGGAACTACAGAAGCGAAACGCTTGCGATAAGTCCGGCGAATACGATGGATACCATCGATACGAGCTTGATCAGAATATTGATCGAAGGTCCGGATGTATCCTTGAACGGGTCGCCGATGGTGTCGCCTACGACTGCAGCCTTGTGATTGTCTGAACCCTTGCCGCCGAAGTGGCCCGCCTCGATGTACTTTTTGGCGTTGTCCCATGCGCCGCCGGAGTTGGCCATGAAGATAGCCATGATGAATCCGGATACTGTAGCGCCACAGAGCATACCTACAACTCCGAGTCCGCCGAGGATGAGACCTGTGACGATAGGAGCAGCGATGCCTACGCATGCAGGAAGGATCATTTCCTTGAGGGAAGCCTTGGAGCAGAGGTCAACGCAGCGTGCGTAGTCAGCATCAGCCTTACCCTCCATGAGGCCAGGGATCTCCTTGAACTGACGTCTTACCTCGAGCACTACGCTCTGAGCGGCTCTGTTGACAGCGCCCATTGTAAGTGACGAGAAGAGGAACGGCAGGCAGGCTCCGATGAAGAGTCCTACAAGCACCTTAGGATCGAGCAGGTTGAGTGTGAGATCCTGTCCGTCCGGCATGTATACAAGGAGCTTCTCCTTGAAGTTGGCGATCAGAGCGAGAGCTGTCATTCCGGCCGAGCCGATAGCGAAGCCCTTGCCTGTAGCCGCTGTTGTATTACCGAGCGAGTCGAGAGCGTCTGTACGCTCACGGACTTCAGGAGGAAGTCCTGCCATCTCTGCGATACCTCCGGCGTTGTCTGCTACAGGGCCGTAAGCGTCGGTAGCGAGAGTGATGCCGAGTGTCGAGAGCATGCCTACAGCAGCGAGGGAGATGCCGTAGAGACCGATGCTCGAAGGAGCAACGTCAACAGGGCAAAGACCCGAGCAGTAGTAAGCGATGATGATGGCGGCTCCTACGATCAGAATAGGCAGCGTAGTCGATGCCATACCTGTGCCGAGACCGCTGATGATCAGCGTTGCAGTACCAGTCTGTGAGGACTCGGCGATCTTTTGAGTCGGCTTATATGTGTCTGAAGTGTAGTACTCCGTGCAGAGTCCGATCAGGACACCTGCGAGAAGTCCTGCGATGATGGCGAGGTAGAGTCCGTAGAACTCGATTCCGAAGAGCCACCATACGAGAACGAACGAGAATACTGCTGTAGCGATAGCCGCTGTGTTGGTACCGCGGCGGAGAGCTGCGAGGAGGTTCTTCTGGCTCGCACCCTCTTTGGTCTGTACCATGAACGAACCGATGATGGAGAATACAACTCCGACGGCAGCCATCAGAAGAGGCAGCGCTACGGACTTGACTCCGAGACCGGATGCGTAGAACGCGATAGCACCAAGAGCGCATGTCGATACCATGGATCCTACATAGGACTCATAAAGGTCGGCTCCCATGCCGGCTACGTCTCCTACGTTGTCGCCTACGTTGTCAGCGATAACGGCCGGGTTACGAGGGTCATCCTCAGGGATGCCCGCCTCGACCTTACCTACGAGGTCAGCACCGACGTCAGCAGCCTTTGTGAAGATACCGCCGCCTACACGGGCAAAGAGCGCCATCGAGGAAGCTCCCATTCCGAATGTGACCATAGCGGCTGTGATGTTCTCGAGGGTCTCATGGAATACGAGGTCGAGAAGTGCATACCACAGTGAGATGTCGAGAAGTCCGAGTCCTACTACGGTGAATCCCATTACGGAACCCGCAGAGAAGGCTACTCTCAGTCCCCTGTTGAGACTCTCCTGTGCAGCACAGGCTGTACGGTCGTTGGCTCTTGTGGCGATGCTCATTCCGATGAATCCCGAAAGACCGGAGAAGAAGCCGCCTGTGATGAACGCGAACGGTACGTACCATGTGAGCTTGTGGGCTGCTGCCATGCCGCAGAGCACACAGAACATGACTACGAAGAAGATGAGTACCGTGCGGTACTGGCGCTTAAGGAAAGCGCTTGCTCCGGTACGGACGAAGCGCGAGATCTGCATCATCCTGTCCGTGCCCTCAGGTGATCCGAGGACCTTCTTGGCCTGAACATAGGCGAAGATAAGAGCACATATGGATGCAAACAGGCTTATCCAGTACAGATGCGATAACAGATATTCTTGCATGATGTATGCCTCCTTAGTTGACTGCAAATACATTGTTTTTGATTTAAAAGGTCTTTACGAAACAAAAGATGTACGCGATTGTCGACCCTTTAGTATTATACTATCCGGCAATCTTGTACTCAATCAGAAACAATGTATTGCTTTGTATTCTCACAAGCCAAAGGTATCATAAATCGCTTGATATTTACAGCAATTTATGAAACTTCTTTTGTATTTTTGACAATAATTCCGAAAAATCATTGTGTGCCGTCACAAACCCCTTTTGACGGTATTCAGCGCCTGCACCGCCTGTCTTATTATCCGTCCCTCCATCACTCTTGATAATAGTGCCGCTACTGACTAAAATTAAAGACGTAATGTGAACGCAGCCGCAATCATGATCGTGATCGCAGCCGCAGACATCAATGAAAGCAAACCTAATAATTATTACACTTTTACCGGGAGAAACCACATGGTACAAAAGAAAAGATTAGTAACCAGAAGCGACTTCGACGGGCTCGTATGCGCGATGCTCCTCAAGGAGCTCGACATCATCGACGATATCAAGTTCGTACACCCTAAGGACGTCCAGGACGGCAAGGTCGAGCTGACCGAAAACGACATCACGACCAACCTTCCTTTCGATCCGCGCGTAGGACTGGCATTCGACCATCACGAGTCCGAGCTTCTCAGGAATAAAAAAGAGGACTACGAAGGCAAGTACTATATCGAGCCTCACGCAAGGAGTGCCGCCAGAGTCGTATATAACTACTACGGCGGAGCCAAGACATTCACACGCGTCAGCGAGGAGATCATGACTGCCGTAGACAAGGGCGACAGCGCTGACTTCACTCTTGAGGAGATCCTCCATCCTGAGGGCTGGGTTCTCATGAACTACCTCATGGACCCTCGCACGGGACTCGGACGTTTCAGAGAATTCCGCATCTCCAACTACGACCTCATGATGCAGCTCATCGACTACTGCGTCGATCACAGCATCGAGGACATTCTCGAGCTTCCTGATGTCAAGGAGAGAGTCGATCTCTACTTCGAGCAGGCTGACCTCTTCGAAAAGCAGCTCAAAGAGCTCGCACAGGTGCACGGCAAGGTCGTCGTCCTCGACCTCAGAGAAGTCGAGACCATCCATGCCGGCAACCGCTTCATGATCTACGCCCTCTTCCCTGAGGCAGAGATCTCGGTACACGTAGCATGGGGCTTCAGAAAGCAGAACACAGCCGTCATGATCGGCAAGTCCATAGTCAACAAGTCGTCAGACTTCGACATCGGTGCCCTCTGCCTTAAGTACGGCGGAGGCGGCCACCGCAACGCAGGCACATGCCAGCTCGAGAATGACGAAGTCGACGCCAAGCTGCCTGACATCATCGCCGAGCTCAATTCGTAAAGCATACTTTACATTACGACACAACAATACAAAAGCGTCCCCGCGATGGAGGACGCTTTTTGGTTGTGTTTATTGCCGTTGCGGCGAAGAGATTTTTCGTTATGCGAGGCGCATGAGCGGATCGTGAGCGCGCGTACACAGTGGTACGTAAGCGATCGATCTGCGAAGGCAACGACGCAGAACGGAAAATATCGAGCCGCTAGCCGCGCTTTTCGGCGATTGCAGCCTGCGCAGCCGCAAGCCTTGCGATAGGTACTCTGAACGGCGAGCAGGATACATAGTTGAGACCTACTTCGTGGCAGAAGTGTACGGATGCAGGGTCTCCGCCGTGCTCTCCGCAGATACCGAGCTTGATGTTCGGTCTGGTCTTCTTGCCGCCTTCAACAGCCATTCTTACCAGCTTGCCGATGCCTGTCTGGTCGAGCGACTGGAACGGATCGTTCTCGAGGACGCCCTTCTCGACGTACTCCTTGATGATGGCGCCTGTGTCGTCTCTGGAGAATCCGAAGCCCATCTGAGTCAGGTCGTTTGTACCGAATGAGAAGAACTCGGCTTCCTGAGCGATCTCGTCAGCTGTAAGAGCAGCTCTTGGGATCTCGATCATTGTACCTACCATGTACTTCATGTCTTCTCCGGATGCTGCGATCAGTCTGTCAGCTACCTCTACGATGGTCTCCTTGACGAACTTGAGCTCGTTGACGTGACCTACCAGCGGTACCATGATCTCAGGTACGATGTCGAGGCCTTCCTCTTTGCGTACCTCGAGAGCAGCGCTGATGATGGCCTCTGTCTGCATCTCTGCGATCTCAGGATATGTGATGGCGAGTCTGCAGCCTCTGTGACCCAGCATCGGGTTGAACTCGTGGAGCTCGAGAGTCTTGTTGACGATCTTCTCGTAAGGGATGTTGAACTGCTCGGAGAGCTGCTTGATATCCTCTTCTGTCTTTGGCAGGAACTCGTGCAGAGGCGGGTCGAGAAGTCTGATCGTAACAGGTCTGTCGCCCATTGCCTTGTAGATGCCCTTGAAGTCTTCCTTCTGGTATGGGAGGAGACCTGCGAGAGCTTCTCTTCTGTCTGCCTCGTCATCAGCGAGGATCATTCTTCTGATCTTAGGGATTCTCTCATCCTCGAAGAACATGTGCTCTGTACGGCAGAGTCCGATACCCTCAGCGCCGAATGCTACAGCCTGAGCAGCGTCTCTTGGATTATCTGCGTTTGTCCTTACCTTGAGAGATCTTGCCTCATCAGCCCACTCCATGATCTGACCGAAGTCTCCGGAGAGCTCAGGTGCGAGAGTCTTGATTGCCTCTGTGTAAACCTTACCGTCAGAACCGTTGAGCGAGATGCTGTCTCCCTCTTTGTATACTGCACCGCCGATAGTCAGGGTCTTGCCTGCCTCGTCGACTGTGATCTCTTTGCAGCCTGCTACGCAGCACTTGCCCATTCCTCTTGCTACTACTGCAGCGTGGGAAGTCATGCCGCCTCTAGCTGTCAGGATACCCTCAGCAGCTACCATACCTGCGAGGTCCTCAGGCGAAGTCTCTTCTCTTACGAGGATGACCTTTTTGCCCTCTGCTGCGAATGCTGCAGCATCGTCAGCCGAGAATACGATCTGGCCTGTAGCAGCTCCCGGGGAAGCCGGAAGTCCTGTAGCTACCGGTGTAGCCTTCTTGAGCTCGTCTGCATCGAATACAGGGTGAAGGAGCTGGTCGATCTGATCCGGCTCGATCCTCATTACAGCTGTCTCCTTGTCGATCAGGCCTTCCTTGACGAGATCAACGGCTACCTTTACAGCAGCAGCGGCAGTTCTCTTACCGTTACGGGTCTGGAGCATGAAGAGCTTGCGATCCTCAACTGTGAACTCCATGTCCTGCATGTCTTTGTAGTGGTTCTCGAGTGTGTCGGCGATCTTTTCGAACTGTGCATATACCTCAGGGAATGCGTCTGCCATCTCGGAGATAGGCTGCGGAGTTCTGATACCGGCTACTACGTCCTCGCCCTGTGCGTTGACAAGGAACTCACCGAAGAGCTTGTTCTCGCCTGTGGACGGGCTGCGTGTGAATGCAACGCCTGTACCGGAGTCATTGCCGGAGTTACCGAATACCATGGACTGAACGTTAACGGCTGTGCCGAGAGAATCCGAGATGTCGTACATCTTTCTGTAGAGGATAGCTCTCTCGTTGTTCCATGATCTGAATACGGCCTTGATAGCCTCGAGCAGCTGGTCCTTTGGCTCCTGCGGGAAGTCTCTGCCGAGCTCTCTCTTGACTACTTCCTTGTATCCCTTGATGACTTCCTTGAGGTCATCTGTAGTCAGGTCTACGTCGAACTCAACGCCGGCTTTTTTCTTCTGGCCTTCGAATACAGCGTCGAAATTGGACTTCTTGATCTCCATTACGACGTCGCCGAACATCTGGATGAATCTCCTGTAGCTGTCGTAAGCAAATCTCTCGTTGTTTGTCTTTTTGGCAAGACCCTCAACAGCAACATCGTTGAGACCGAGGTTGAGGATAGTGTCCATCATGCCCGGCATCGAGATAGGTGCTCCGGATCTTACGGATACGAGCAGTGGGTTCTCGTTGTCGCCGAACTTCTTGCCCATAACCTCTTCGAGCTCTGCGAGATGCTCCCAGACTTCGTCGATGACTTCCTGAGCGAGCACTCCGCCGTCCTCAGTGTACTTCCTGCAGACGTCTGTAGTGATAGTGAAGCCGAACGGTACAGGGAGACCGATATTGGTCATCTCTGCAAGGTTGGCGCCCTTGCCGCCGAGGAGGCTTCTCATATCCTTTGAGCCCTCATTGAATGAATAAACGTATTTTGCCATAAGCTTTTTCTCCTTTTCCTTTCCGGATCCTGGCTGGTTGCGGGGACCCTTCAATAGCTTATTTATACCAATTTTATTTACATGCCGTCCGGACGCTCCGGGACTGCAGTAAGTAACTAGAACTTCAGGCGCTCCTCTATGTAAGCCCTGACTTCAGCTATAGGGACCCTGACCTGCTCCATGCTGTCTCTGTCCCTGATGGTGACCGACTGGTCCTCAGCCGTGTCGAAGTCGACGCAGATGCTGAACGGCGTGCCGATCTCGTCCTCTCTCCTGTAGCGCTTGCCGATGGAGCCGGATGCATCGTACTCAACCATGAAGTACTTGCTGAGTTCTTCGTATACAGGCATCGCCACATCCTCGAGCTTTTTGGAAAGCGGGAGCACGGCTGCCTTGTACGGTGCGAGCGCAGGATGGAGTCTCAGCACCGTCCTGACGTCTTCCTTGCCGTTGCCGCCTGTGAGAACCTCCTCATCATAGGCATCTACGAGGAATGCGAGCACGAGTCTCTCAACTCCTACCGACGGCTCTATGCAGTAAGGCACATATCTCTCGTTTGTCTCAGGATCGAGATAGCTCATGTCCTCGCCGGAAGTGGTCTGGTGAGCCATGAGGTCGAAGTCCGTACGGGACGCAACGCCCCAGAGCTCGCCCCAGCCGAACGGGAAGAGATACTCTATATCTGTCGTTGCGTTACTGTAGTGAGAGAGCTCCTCCTGAGAGTGGTCTCTCAGCCTTGTATACTGCTCGCTGAGCCCGAGGTTCCTGAGGAACGAAGCGCAGTAGTCCTTCCAGTATGCGAACCAGTCAAGTTCAGTGCCCGGCTTGCAGAAGAACTCAAGCTCCATCTGCTCGAACTCCCTCACCCTGAAGATGAAGTTGCCGGGTGTGATCTCGTTACGGAACGACTTGCCGACCTGGGCGATGCCGAACGGGATCTTGCGGCGCGAGGTCCTCTGGACGTTCTTGAAATTGACGAAGATGCCCTGCGCGGTCTCAGGCCTCATGTATATCTCTGAGGCCGAGTCCTCTGTGACTCCCTGGAAGGTCTTGAACATCAGGTTGAACTGACGTATGCCGGTGAAGTCGCTTTTGCCGCAATTAGGGCACTTGATCTCGTTGTCTTTGAGGAAATTCTCCATCTCCTCTTTGCTCCAGCCGTCGACTATGACCTCTTCATCCGGATTTTTTTCCTTTAAATAGTCCTCGATGAGCTGGTCAGCCCTGTAGCGTGTCTTGCAGGACCTGCAATCGATCAGCGGATCGCTGAATCCGCCCACGTGGCCGGAAGCGACCCATGTCTGAGGATTCATCAGTATCGCCGCATCGAGCCCTACATTGTACTTTGACTCTCTGACGAACTTCTGTCTCCATGCGTCTTTGATGTTGTTTTTGAACTCGACACCGAGAGGGCCGAAGTCCCAGGTGTTGGCGAGTCCGCCGTAAATCTCAGAGCCCGGATAGATGTAGCCTCTGTTCTTGCAGAGGGCTATGATCTTGTCCATGGTCACGGCTCTGTCTGTCTGTGGTATGTCTTTCTTGTCTATTGCCATTTATAAACGGTGTTCCTTCCTTTAGAGGTCTTCGTCTGTGAATTCCTCTTCGATTATATCGTCTGCATCACTTGTCTTGTACGCCTCGGTAGCATCCTTGATGAGCTCCTTGACTGTCTTGCCTGCCTTTTTGGCCAGGCTGTCGATGGTGTTCATGATCTCATCGATCTGCTCCCTGTTGTTAATGGCGTCCTGTGCCTTGTCGAGGCTCTTGACTACGATGCCTCTGGCCTTGTCATAAACGCCGATGACCTTGCCGTCGATGTCCACGACTGCGCCCTTATCGTCCACGAAGTCGATGCTGCACTGGGTGCCCATTGCGGCTACGATGCCGAGAATGGCTCCCCAAGGTACGAGAACTGCTCCGATAACGCCTGCAGTTACAGGGAAGTTGACGATGGTCTTCTCTCCCTTGCTGACGATGATCCTCGATACATTGCCCTTCTCTACGATCTCCTTCATCTTCTGGAAGATCGGGCTGTCCTTGAGGCTCTCTCCGTCGACCTTGTCATGTTCTTTGTTCATCTGCTCTTCGGTAGCGATGATGGCGTCAACTACGCTGCCCTCTGCAGCCTCTAAAGCCTCCTTGGCCTCAGCGTAAGTGCAGCCTGTCCTGTCCTTGACCAGTTCGATCTTTTCGAGCGTGATTTCCATTATGACTATACCTCCAATCCTTTGGATTTCCTGAGTACATCGACCCCCAGATAGCGGTCTGTATACTCTGCAAGTATATCTCTGACCTCACCGGATACGTCTTCCTTAAGGTCTACCTTGCGGAAGGTCCGGAGAGGCTTTGAGTCAAAATAACAATACACAGCGATTATATCGAAAGACGGTCTGTAAATCAACGAATCAGGGCTTGTTTTCTCTTGTTCTGCGCAGTTCTCGCAGACTATCCCGCCGCTTGATACCGAGAAGCTCCTGACCTTGATATCATCCAGGCTTTTGCCGCAGTTGACGCAGCAGCTCATCTCCGGCGCAACGCCGAGGATGCGAAGCGTCTTGACTATGAATGCATCAAGAAGTGTCTCCACGCTGCTCTTGCTCACAGACACCGATTCGAGGAATTCAAGAGCCAGGTCAAAGAGCTTCGGCATAGGCTCCTCTTCGCCGAGCACCTTGTCGAGATACTCTATGAAGGCCGAGGCCGCCATGAAGCGGTCTATGTCCTCCCCTATGGAGTAATAGCTCTTCTTTGCCGAGGCCGAGTTGATGCTGAAGGCCTCCCTGCCCTTGAAAATGTCATATTCCGCATAAGTAAAAGGGCGCAATGCAAGTGCTGCCTTGCTGCGGCTCTTCTCATTGATGGAAGTGCCGGCAGAGATCTTACCGTACTGGCGGGTAAACAGCACTATCATGCGCCTGTTATTTGCGATCTTGCGTTGTCTTAAAACTATGCCGTCTGTTGTTATTATCATCTATTCATCTTTGTAGCCCCAGCGGCGGATGGTGCGCTCAGAGTCTCTCCAGCCCTCCTTGACTTTTACAAAGAGGCTGAGGAAGACCTTGCATCCCAGAAGCTCCTCTATCTCGAGGCGTGCGGCCTTGCCCACGCCCTTGAGCTTGGCTCCGCCCTTGCCGATAATGATACCCTTGTGCGACTTCTTCTCGCAGTAAATGACTGCCCCTATCTCGGTCGCCCTGCCCGGGACCTCAGGCTCCTTGAATGTCTCGATCTCGACGAAGACGCCGTGAGGCACTTCCTCCTCGAGGTAGTTCATGAGCTTCTCTCTAATGATCTCGCTCACGATGAACCTGACCGGATCATCTGTCGCTATATCCTCAGGATAATACATAGGACCTTCGCTCATGTAGCCGGCGAGCCTGTCTCTGATCTCGGTGACATTGTCCCCCTTGAGGGCCGACACTCCGTAGATGTCCTCGAACAGTCCCGTCTCATTGTATTTGTTGTAGAGCTCGAGGTACTGCTCAGGGCTCATGAGGTCCATCTTGTTGATGGCGAGTATCCTCGGAGCATCCGTCTCGGATACCAGCCTGAGTATGCTCTCATCACCCCTGCCGAAGTCCGAAGTCCCGTCCACGATAAGGAGAATGACATCCACGCCGCTGAGCGTGTTGACAGCAGTCTCGTTGATCGCAGATCCAAGCTTGTTGTGAGGCTTGTGGATGCCCGGGGTATCGAGGAATATCATCTGAAGGCCTTCGCCTCCCTCGTACTCGAGATCCGTGTAAATGCCTGTTATCCTGTTGAGAGTCGTCTGCGGCTTGGCGGAGGTGATGGCTATCTTCTCCCCCAGCATCGCATTCATGAGCGTCGACTTGCCTACATTAGGCCTGCCGATTATACCTATAAATCCTGATTTCATATCCTACCGTTTACTAAATGTGTTTTTATCCATTTTGTCATCCTGAGCGCAGCAGTTATCGTAGGAGCTCAGCCTCCGAAGATCAATGCTTTCATCATTACGGCAACGCCGTTATGAAGGAAGAAAGCATTTAGGATCTCATAGTCTCACCGAGATTCCTCACTTCGTTCGGAATGACAAAGATGTAAAGCTTTCTTTACATCTTTGTATCATTTGTAAAGCTTACTTTACGTTCTTTCTTTCGTTATGTAAAGTTTACTTTACGTATCTATCGTATTTGTAAAGTATGCTTTACATTTTTATATAAAAGGTAAAGTCTACTTTACCTTCTCCTTCCAAGTCCGATGGCGGACAGGACTTGCTCTTCCCTGGCACGCATCTCTTTCTTTTCGTCCTCTTCCATGTGGTCGTAGCCGAAGAGGTGCATTACGCTGTGCACAAAGAGGTAGAGCATCTCGCGCGTATAGCCGGTGCCGTATTCCTCTGCCTGCGACACTGCCACATCGTGGCAGATAACGACATCGCCTATAAGGGTCTCCGTCTCGTCATTAAGCAGGTCTTCGAAGAGATCATCATGACCCGCAAACTGAGGGAAGCTCAGTACATCAGTGACTGAGTCCTTCTCCCTGTACTCGCGGTTCAGTTCGAGTATCTCTTCCCGGCCCGTAATGGTGACGCCGATCTCAGGCTCAATGCTGCCCGGGCTCACGCCGGCATCTCTGAGCTCATCCCCGAACTCGGTCTCGAGCGCCGTCTCCGCCGCACGGTCCATCAGCTCCCATATCTCCGGTGTCAGCCTGTCGTTTTCGTCGCTGTAAACTATCTGCATGGGATCACCTTTCGCTTACCTTATTGCCCTTGGAAGTCGACCTTCTGACCTTATTGCTGCTGTCGAAGGCATCGTAAGCCCTTATGATGCGCTTGACGAGCTCGTGTCTCACGACGTCGACTTCGGTGAATGTATTGAACCTGATCCCCTCAACGCCCTTGAGTATCCTAAGAGCATCCTTGAGACCGGATATCGTGCCTCCCGGGAGGTCGATCTGCGTGATGTCGCCCGTGACTATGACCTTGGAATTGAATCCCATACGGGTGAGGAACATCTTCATCTGTTCGCGCGTGGTGTTCTGGGCCTCGTCGAGTATGATGAAGGCGTTGTCCAGTGTGCGTCCTCTCATGTAGGCGAGCGGAACCACCTCTATCACACCCTTCTCTCTCAGCTTGCCCGCAGCATCGATGCCGAGCACGTCATACAGAGCGTCGTAAAGCGGCCTCAGGTAAGGGTCTACCTTCTCCTGCATGTCGCCCGGGAGGAAACCGAGTCTCTCACCCGCCTCGACAGCCGGTCTTGTGAGGATTATCCTCTCCACTTCCTTGTTCTTGTATGCGTTGATCGCCATCGCGCACGCGAGGTATGTCTTGCCCGTACCGGCAGGTCCGATGCCGAACACCATGTCGGAATTGCGGATATTGTCCACGTAGTCCTTTTGGGCCTGTGTCTTTGGTCTCAGAGGTCTGCCCGTGTGGGTGTAGCAGATGATGTCTCTAGAAGCGGACTTCTCATCGAAGGTCCTGCCTCCCGACTCCATCTCTATGAGATAGCTTAGCTTTTGCGGATCGATCTCAGGCTCTATGGCGAGCGCCTCGATCAGCCTTGCGATAATGCGCGCTGCAAGCTCAGGGTCCCTGCCCCTTATGCTGAGCTCGCCGTCCCTGAGATTCATCTCCGTGCCTGTGAACTTCTCGACCGAGCGGATGTTGGCGTCATAATTGCCGAACAGCCCCTGTACGTCGATATCGTCCGGAATCCTGATCTTATACTCCATTCAAAACCCTTTATTACTTATTGAGGAATTCCTTTACAGCCTTGTTGACTGCAGAGCCGTCCGCCTTGTCCTTGAGCTCGGCCATGACGCTCTTCATCAGAGTTCCCATGTTCCTGATATCCTTTTCGATGCCGAGGGAGGCTGCGATCTCGCTTACCCTGGCCCTGATCTCTTCCTCGCCCATCTCCTCAGGGAGATAGCTCTTGAGGATATCGATCTCCTTGTTGTAAGCCTCGGCCATGTCGTCCCTGCCGGCCCTGGCGAAGTCAGCGAGGGCGTCAGTCCTCATCTTGACCTGCTTTTTGATGATCCTGACTATGTCGGCGTCGTCCTCGAGCTCGACTCTCTGATCGACCTCATACTGCTTGATGGCAGCCCTGACCATGTTGACGGTCTCTTTTTTGACTGTGTCAGCGTTCTTCATGGCTTCCTTATAGTCCTGCATCAGTTGTTCTTTAAGACTCATAACGATCACTCCTTTGTAACGCTCCGGTCTCCCCCGAAGCTTCTAAGAAAAATGCGAACCGCCGGGGGTTCGCATCTCATTTGCTATTAATACTTGCGAGCTTTCTTGCGAGCAGCCTCAGATTTCTTTTTACGTCTGACGCTTGGCTTCTCGTAGTGCTCTCTCTTGCGAAGCTCTGCCATGACGCCATCGCGAGCGCAAGATCTCTTAAATCTCTTAAGAGCACTCTCCAGGCTCTCGTTCTCTCTTACTACTACCTGTGCCATATTCTTGTCTCACCTCCTGTCGTCATGTGATTATTGACGGCCGGTCTGACCGCAACGCAGTGATTGTACTACGCTCAGAAGAGATTGTCAATAATATCTCCCGCCATCATCTTGCGCCTTGCATCTCCGTCCAGCGCGTACTTCTCGGCAGCCTTGCCGTGGATCATGACGCCGTACATAAGAGCCGTATCGATCGGGTTGCCCTGTGCGATGAGTGATGCGATAACTCCCGCCAGCACATCTCCCGAGCCTGCTGTGGCAAGCCCCGAATTGCCCACTGTGTTGATATACAGATTGCGGCCCTTGCTCATTTCATTAAGAACTATAAGAGATACGTCTGACTTGACGACCATGCTCACCTCGAACTTCTCGGAGAACTTCTTGGTGTATGCGATGCGCTTCCTTGCGACCACATTGATGTCCTCTCCGCACAGCCTCGCCATCTCGCCGAGGTGCGGCGTGATCACGCAAGGGCATTTCCTCTTGCGGAAGGATTTGAGGTTTTTGGATATTATGTTGAGAGCTCCTGCATCGAATACCGCAGGCGTTTTGCCGGCGAGTATCTGCTTGACAAGCAGCCTCCCCACCGAGTCCTCCTTGAGTCCCGGTCCGATGAGCAGCACATCGGCCTCGCCCGCAAAGCCCTCGAATGCGCCGAGCACATCATCAGGCTTGTACGGCACTGCCACCGCCTCAGGTATGGATACGTTGAAGAATCCGGTGTACTTGGACGGACAGAATATCTTTACAAGTCCGCAGCCGGCTCTGTAGGCCGCTCTGGCAGCGAGCATTCCTGCTCCGAGCATGCCGTTTGAGCTTATGACCACTCCCACTGTACCGAAAGTGCCCTTGTGGCCTGTCTCGGTCCTCGGTGTGAGAGCCTTATCTACTGTCGATGCCAGAAATGCTCCGTCGAGCACTTCGAGCTTGTCTGTTATATTGTTATAGCCGTCCGGCATGAGTCCTATGTCGACGACCTTGACCTCTCCGCAGCACTCCCTGCCTGCTCCGAAAAACATGCCTGTCTTGTAGCTTCCGAAGGTGACTGTGAGATCGGCTCTTATGGCCTCTCCCATGATGAGCCCGCTCGTCGCATTGAGTCCCGAAGGGATGTCGACCGAGATCTTGTAGCCCGACTTTGAATTGATGTATTTGACGAGCCTTGTGTCCTCATCGCCGAGCACCCTGTCGAGTCCGGTGCCGTACATGCCGTCGATTATGCAGTCGTATCTGGCGTTGAGCACGGCCCTCTCTATACCGCGAAGCCCGGAGATCCTCACCTCAGAGTGTGAGTTTGCGAGTATGCTCATCTGTCTTTTGAATCCGTTGCCGGCCCTGGAGATGTCTCCCGTGAAGTGGAGCTCGATTCTCTCATAGCCCATCTGGGCCAGCCATCTGGCCGCGGCAACAGCATCGCCGCCGTTATTGCCGTGCCCGGCAAGGACAAGGATCTTGGATGATCTGTCAGGCATCCTCTCGGCTACCGCATCGGCTACTCCCCTCGCGGCATTCTCCATGAGAACAACGCCCGGCATTCCCGCCTGGACAGCATACTCATCCATGTATTTTGAAGCTTTTGCCGTCAGTGCATACATCGGCATCTTCCTCCTAAGCTATCTTATCCCAGTTAATGATGTTCTTGTCGAACACAGGACCCGCATCAGAGCAGTTGAGTCTGCCCTTTGTGGTCTCGATAAAACAGTCGTCATAATCAGCTGATTCTGCCAGCACAGTACTGCTCAGGCTGAACTGTCCGTCCCTGGCTCTGTCTGCGAGTTCCTTCAGCATCTCAAGAGAACCGCCTGCGCATACGTACGAAGCGTTCCTGATCACATCCGAAGCCTTGCCTTCTCTGCCGTTGCTGCCGTCGAGCGTCAGCACCTCGATCTCGTTGACGAGATTGCGGAAGGAATCGAGCATGTATATGTCGCTTTTGGTCGGATAGCTCAGGATGAGCTTGCAGCTGATGCCGCGCATCAAAAGAGCCCGGGCGAGGCCCAGCATCTCCGGTATCCCCATGTCATCTGCGACGAGGAGCGTCTCCTGAGGTATGGAGTCGACATCAAAGCCCTGTCCCAGGCCGGTGCTGACTATTACCTTATCGCCCGGCTTAAGTGATGCCAGAGCCCGGCTCTCCTTGCCGTCTGCAGGGAATACTATGGTGAAGCGGTTGCTGTCGAAATCACATACCTGATAAGGTCTGCGCATCCCGCATGCTTCTATCATTGCGTACTGACCCGGAAGGCTGAAGTCACAGGCTCCCATGTCAATAGTCATCTTGTGTATATCACGAACAAGATTGTCGTTCTGTACTATTTTAGCACTTTTTTTGTCCATTTAAGCTGAAATTACCGTATATCCTGATCCGCATTACTTTGCGGTCTTCTCAATCGCTTCTATTATATCTGCCTTGGTGGCCTTTGAACTCACCTCGACGCCGGCCCTGCGTGCCGCCTCGAGGAGCTCGTCCTTCTTCATGGACATGCTTACCTTGATGTCCTGCGCAGGCGCTTCAACTACTTCGGTTACTGCCACTACAGCCGGAGCTGGCTCAGCCGCCTTGACCTCAGAGACTTTGGCCTCGACCTTTGGCTCTGCAGCCCTTACTTCAGGTGCTTTGACCTCGGTCTTTGGCTCAGCCGCCTTGACTTCAGGAACCTTTGCTTCAACTTTAGGAGCCGGAGTCTCTGCCTGAGGGGCAGGTGCCTGGCTCACCGGAGCAGGCTGCGTCTGAGCAGGAGCCGCCTTGGCCTCGAGCGCTCTGGTACCGTGAATGTCGACAACGTAAGTATCGAGTATCTTGTCATGCCACGCTCTGTTCTTTTCGTCCAGCAGTATCCAGAAGAATCCCAGATACAGCACGTGTGACGCCTGCTTGACGAAGATCTCCCTGAAGAGCATCTTCCAGAATCCGATCTTGCTGCCGTCCTTGCTTGATACCACCTGCAGGCCGAGCACAGCCTTGCCTATGGTCTGCGATCTGGCAAAGAAGATGCATTCAATAACAAAGTAAACAAGCAGCAGGAGCAGCATGGCGCCGAATACCGCCAGAGCCGTCCCGGAATCGCCGGAGACTTCATAACCGTAATCATAGCCGTAGCCGAAGCTGTCTTCGAAATCATACTCGTATCCCCAGTCAGGGACAGCCGGCTGTCTAATGCCGGCAGATATCATCGCGACAAAACAAGCGATGCCCGCGATGAACGGTACGATCGCGTCGATCAGCGCAGCACCGAGTCTCCTGCCTCCTGTGGCTAATTTCATTGTCTTTTTGTTTGCCATAATAAATCCCTCTGTGATATATCATCATCAACTTAGTATAACACTACTGAGTTGACGATTATCATAGAAAGCACAAATATTAATGTACTAAATTAATTCAATGATTCCTTACTCGTCCTCGTGAGGCTCGAATCCTACAAGGTCCTCAGGCATCTCTCTGCCGCTCTTTTCGTAATAGTCCACAAGAGCAGCCTTGATGGCATCCTCTGCGAGTACCGAGCAGTGGATCTTCCTTGCCGGAAGTCCATCGAGGGCCTCTACTACGGCCTTGTTTGTGAGCTCAAGCGCCTCATCGAGAGTCTTTCCCTTGATGAGCTCTGTCGCCATCGAGCTTGTAGCAATTGCGCTTCCGCAGCCGAAGGTCTTGAACTTGATGTCTGCGATCCTGTCGTCCTCGACCTTGATGTACATCTTCATTATATCTCCGCAGAGAGGGTTACCGACTTCTCCGATGCCGTCAGCATCCTCGATGACTCCTACATTGCGAGGATTCTCAAAGTGATCCATTACCTTATCTGTATAAAGTGACATTATATGCTCCTTTCATTATGTAAAGTATGCTTTACATACCCGTAATACTTCTCTACTCTGCTATGCAGTGCTGTCTTTTGCCTGTCATGAGGTCCTCCCAGTACGGGGACATGCTCCTGTATCTCTCAACTACAGCGTGGACCTTTTCGATGACATAGTCTATCTGCTCTTCGGTGTTGTCTATATCCAGGCTGAATCTCAGTGATCCATGGGCCGCCTCAACAGGCACACCCATGCCTGTGAGAACGTGCGAAGGCTCAAGGGACTCGCTTGTGCATGCCGAGCCGGATGAGCACTCGATGCCGTACATGTCCAGGTGGAGCAGCAGGCTCTCACCCTCTACGCCCTCGAATGAGTAATTGACATTGCCCGGAAGTCTCTTTACCGGATCTCCGTTGAGCTGTGAGTACGGGATGTCCGAAAGGCCCTTGATGAGCCTGTCTCTCAAAGCTCTGACCTTTGACTTGTTCTCCTCCATGTTGTCGCAGCCTTCCTTTAGAGCAGCTGCCATGGAGGCTATGCCCGGTACGTTGACCGTGCCGGCTCTCTTGCCTCTCTCCTGGGCTCCGCCCTCGATGACGTTGACCAGTCTGATGCCGTTGCGTGCATAGAGCACTCCCACGCCCTTAGGTCCGTGGAACTTATGTCCCGACATCGACAGCATGTCTATGTTCATGGCCTGTACATCGATCGGAACATGCGCTGCGGCCTGTACCGCGTCTGTGTGGAAGAGCACGCCTTTAGCCTTGCAGACCTTGCCGATCTCAGGTATAGGCTGGATGGCTCCCATCTCGTTGTTTGCAAACATAATGCTGACAAGCGCAGTATCCTCCCTGATAGCATCCTCGACATCCTTGACATCCACGATGCCGTTGGCCTGAGGTTTGAGATATGTGACCTCAAAGCCTTCCTTTTCGAGCTTGGCCATCGTATGGAGTATGGCGTGGTGCTCAATGTTGAGCGTGATAAGGTGCTTTTTGCCCTTGCCTGCAAGTCCTCTGGCTGCGCTCAGGAGAGCCTGGTTGTCGGCCTCCGAGCCGCCGGATGTGAAGTATATCTCGTTTGGCTTAGCGGCGTTGATGCAGCCTGCAACGATGGCTCTTGCTCTGTCGAGCTCCTCCTGGGTGCGCTGTCCGTCGCTGTGGAGGCTGTTCGGGTTGCCGTTGAACTCATCGATGCACTCGATGAGCTTGTCTCTGGCCGTCTTGCTCATGTAAGTAGTCGCGGCGTTGTCTGCGTAAACTTTCATCATATCTCCTCCGGTTACTTAACTTTCACAGCTGCCGCAGTAGTCTTTGAGCATCTTCCTGCGGTTGCCGGTAATAACATCTTCGAGCGTGATATCTCCGAGGTAGTCCTCGATCACCTTGTCGAGGCCCGCCCAGAGCGGAAGCGTGCTGCATGTGGCAGCCTTGTCGCACTGCACTCCGTCCTGCATTATGCAGTTGACGGGCGCGAGCGTGCCCTCTGTCAGGAGAAGTATCTCGCTTATATTGTACTCTCCGGGATCTCTGGCCAGCCTGTAGCCGCCGTTCTTGCCCCTGAGGCTCAGGAGCATCCCGCCCTTGTTGAGTATTGAGATGATGCTCTCGAGGTATTTCATTGAGAGGTGCTCTCTCTCCGCGATATCCGCAAGAGATACGTATCCGTCTCCGGCGTTACGCGCAAGATCCACCATTACTGTAAGAGCATATCTGCCCTTGGTAGATACCATCATATCGGGTGCCTCCTTTCGCTTTTTCCCGATAAATCCTACCACCGAGGTAGGATTAAGTCAACACAATATTGCATTTGCATTAGGCGGGCAATATAATGTAGTCGGAAAAAGACGGGACAATAATCAAGGAGTGATTATGAGTATATTTTATAACGCTGTCGCCTTCCTGGGCGGCCTGGGCATGTTCCTCTACGGCATGCGCGTGATGGGAGACGGCCTCAAGAGCTCGTCCGGCGGCGCGATGCAGACAGCGCTTGCCAAAGTCACCAACAAGCCGTGGATGGGCTTCCTGCTCGGCATGCTCGTCGCCTGCATCATCCAGAGCTCGACAGCGACGATAGTGATCACCATAGGTCTTGTGGGAGCGGGCTTTCTCACCTTCCACCAGTCTGTAGGCATAGTGCTGGGCGCCAATGTAGGTACCGCCATAACGGCCCAGATCATCAGACTCATGGACGTCAGCTCGGGCATGGACAGCCCTCTGTACTTCTTTAAGGCTGACAACCTCGCCCCTCTCGCACTCGTGATCGGCATCGTGCTGATCATGTTCATCAAGACACCGGCATCAAATACAGCCGGGTCGGTCGCCTGCGGATTTGGCATACTCTTTATGGGACTCATATACATGAGTAACGTCGTATCCCAGTTCAGCGATTCGCTGAGCGGACTGCTCACCGCCTTTCAGAACAACTACCTCCTCGGCTTCCTCGCCGGAGTCGCGGTCACAGGTGTAGTCCAGAGCTCATCCGCTGTGGTCGGTATCATACAGTCCATAGCGAGCTCCGTAGGCGTCACATTCAGCGCCGTCTTTGCCGTTATCATCGGCGTCAATATCGGCGACTGTATCACTACCTATCTTGTTAGCCGCATAGGCGCCAAGCCGGTCCAGCGCAGGACCGCCGTGGTGCACATCGTATATAACGTATTCGCAGCCGTCCTTTGCTTCCTCATGGTCTTCATCGGACGCAAGACCGGTATCCTCAGCGACGAGCTCTGGTACAAGACCCTCAATTCAGGCGGAGTCGCCAATATCCACGGATTCTTCAGGCTCGTTCCGGCCGTCGTATTCCTGCCTCTTACAGGACTCTTTGAGCGCATCACCTGCGCCATCGTCAAGGAAGCTCCTATCGAGGAGGAGGACAAGCACGCCATCGCAGCCCTCGACGCCCTCGACGAGAGGCTCTTCGTCTCCCCTGCCATCGCTCTTGATCAGGTCAGGAGAGTCGTGCTCGAGATGAGCGAAATCGCGACCCACAACTTCGATGCCGCGGTCAATCAGATCTACGATTATGATCCTAAGCGCAACACACGAATCGAGGAGCGTGAGGCACTGCTCGACAATATGATCGACCAGGCCAACAAGTACATCGTGTCCCTCTCCCCTTATGTCACTATGGATAAGGACACCAGATACCAGAACAGACTCATCAAGGCCCTCATATGCTACGAGCGTATCGGAGACCTTGCTGTCAATATCAACGATGAGATCAACGCCCTCCGGCAGTCCGGCAGAGAATTCTCGCCTAACGCCCTTGCCGAGCTGAGGCTCGCGTTCGACGCTATCTATGAGATACTCGACAACACCAACAGGGCCTACAGGGCATCCGACTCGGCGCTCGCATCCCTCGTGGAGCCGCTCGAGGAGGTCATTGACGATCTCGTCGAGGAGCTCAACGCCAGACACGTATACCGCATGGTCAACCAGATATGCAACGCGATCAACGGTATCCACTACCAGGCCATACTCACCAACATCGAGCACATCTCAGACAAGTGCAGCGACCTGGCAGTCTACATACTCGAGGGCGAGAAGCCTGAGATCTTCGGACAGGAGCACTCGTATCTCCATGATCTCCACCACTCCAACAACGAGAACTACCTCGCGGCCTACGAGCATGACCGCGAGAAGTACTTCAGCAGGCTCGCGGATATCCCTGTTACAGATATTCTGGCGGGAGCCGATGAGGCCGATGAGGCTGAGAGCACTGAGGATGGATCGGATACACCTGACGACAATAAAAAATCCGGCAGCGGCCACAAGTTGAAGGCCGACAGCCGGAAACATATAAAAGTAGAATTCAGGAAGAAGAACTGATCAGTCAGCCTTTACCTTCTTCCAGTAATCACTGTAAAGCTCGGTAGTCTTCGGATCGAGGGTGACAAGCGACTCGCAGCGTGCGATGGTCTCCTCGTCCGGGAATACCGCTTTATTATTGAGATACTCCTTGTCTATCAGATCGTAAGCCGCTTCGTTAGGCGTGGTGTAGTAGAGATAGTCGAAGTTCTGAGCCGCAACCTCCGCCTTGCACAGGAAGTTGATCCACTTCTCGGCATTCTCCTTGTTGACGGCCTTTTTAGGCACAACCCACGAGTCGATAAAGAACTCAGAGCCCTCCTTTGGGATCACGAATTCCACATCCTTGTTGAGATCATTTGTATAGATATACTCGCCGTTCCATACAACGCCGAGAGCCGCCGAGCCGTTGGCCAGGAGGTCTCTTGCGGAGTCATTGGCATACTTATATACCAGAGGCTTTTGTTTGATGAGTTCATCAGCAGCCGCCTTTATCTCTGCCTCGCTCGTGGAATTCTCGGAATAGCCGAGCTTTTTGAGGCCTATCATGAAGGCATCCCTGACGCTGTCAGGCATGACCATCTGATCCTTGTACTTTTCGTTCCACAGATCATTCCAGGAATCGATAACGTCACCCTCGGTCATCTTTTTGTTGTAAAGAATGCCCGAGATGCCCGCCTGGTAAGGCACGGAGTATTTATTGCCCGGGTCAAATGACTCTGACTTCTCCATGTACACCTTGCCGATGTTCTTCACCTCAGGGATATTGCTCATATCAAGCGGAGCGAGCATGTCGTTGCCGATCATGCGCTGTATCATGTAGTCGGAAGTGCAGATGCAGTCATAGGTCGTGGCGTTGTTTTCGAGTACGGTATACATCTCCTCGGCCGTATCGTAGGAGTCGAGTATGACCCTGATGCCCGTCTCGGCCTCGAAGTCCTCAGCCAGCATCGGATCAAAGTAATCTCCGTAGCTGTACACATATACTTCTCCGTTGACGCCGCTCCTGCAGCCAGACATAAGAGGCACCATTGCAATCAGCATCGCGATCATAGCGACGCACGCGATGGCTCTCCTGCCTGTGAATTCAGCTGATGATGTCTTTTTCAATATATCTTCCCTTTTCCCTTTTGGTCTAATAGCTCACCATGCTCTCGTCGAGCTCTCTTACAATGCCCTGCTTTTTGCGGGCCTTGTCCTCGTACATGCGCTTGTCTGCTCTCTTGAGCACTTCCCCGGCAGTCTTGTCCCTGTCAGCTGCATAGACGGCTATGCCGCTCGCGATATCGATGGTCTCCCACGGCTCGCTGGCCTGCTCGCATGACTCCGCGACTCGCCTGTCGAATTCCCTGCACAGCTCAAGCCTGTTTGTATAGTCATCGCCCTCAAGTATGGTCACGAACTCATCACCGCCCAGCCTGAATACCGGACTGTGGGCGAATATATCGCAGATGAGAGCACATGCATTTTTGAGATAGATATCTCCCTTGTCATGTCCGTAGTTGTCGTTCATGATCTTGAGGTTGTTGCAGTCAAACATGCAGATCGCAAACTCAGGTTCCCCCATCTCCCCGGCATTCGCTATCCTGTCCTCAAGCTTGCGCAGGTAGACATCGAAGGCGCCCTTGTTCCTTACAGATGTAAGGGCATCCTTGTAGGCCCTGTCGCTGAGATCACCAATGTAGATCTTGAGATGATCCGAAAGCTGATGGAATGTATTGGTGAGAACTCCGATCTCGTCATCCCTGTCGTAATCAAAACTGACGTCGTAGTCACCATCGTCGAGCCTGCGCGCGATGTCCGTAAGTTCAGACAGAGGCTTTGTGATGTGATTTGCGATCAGCGTGGTCAGACCTATGAATATGATAAGTATGACTATCGAAAACATGACCACGTAGCCAAGGAGATTGTGCCAGGTCTCGTTGATCTCGCTCATAGGGACGACCAGGAAGAGCTTCATGTCGTTTGAGAGATTGGCCCAGCATGCGATCTTGTCCTGATTGCCATACGTGTATTCGATCAGCTGATCGGCCCCTACCAGATTGCTCTTTTTGAGCTTGTCGGATATAGAGCCGATCGGAGTACCCGCCTTGATCTCGGGGTGATATATCACATTGTCATCCGCGTTGGTGAGTACCGCGTAGCCTGTCTCAAAGGCCTCAATATTTTTGAGTCTGTTCTCCAGGAGCCTGTAGTCGACATCTATGCCGATGACTCCTACGAACTTGCCATCATGATATACCGGCGTTACATAGGATATCATCTTGGTCCCGCCTAGATTCTCATTGGCATACGGATCCAGCCACAAAGCATAGCCCTTTTGCTTTGGCGAGTAATACCATCCGACATGCTCCCTGTCGTACTCATCGTACGCCTTGATATCCGTAAACTCACGAAGCTCGAAATCATAGCTGTCGTATTTTGTATACCAGAAGCCCTGATTCGTGGTCCCGAGATCCGGATCTATACGATAGTAATAGGTGTATACACCGTTGGTATTGTTGGCCACACTGTGGAAAAGCGTATCGACACTGGAGATGTACTGCGAGAACGCCTCATCCGATTCGTCATTGTATTGATCCTCTGCGAAGTGCAGTACGGTATCGACCGACTGCTCTATGCTGTCAAAATACGCGTCCAGCTGGAGCTGTTTTTGCTCACAGGTAAGCCGGAGCAGGTTAAGAGACGCCTCCCGCTCCGAGTTCCTGATCACCCTCACGCTTATGATGCCTATCGCAAGCACGCTGATCACGACCGCAAGTATTACCAATGCTGTTATACGGCTTCTGATCGATTTCATAGTTTACAGATTATACTACGCACGCACCATCCCTACAATAGAACACATCTCTTAGTTGTGCGCGCTATACACAGCCTTTGCCTCAGTCTCAGCTTCGTTACGTAATGCATAGCCCCCGGCTGATTCCGATGTGCCGTATGTTCCCTCGGCCGTAACGACCAGATAGAAGAACTTATTAGGGGTTGTCTCCTCAAAGATATACCAACCGTACGGCAGTTCGCCCATCCAGATAACACCTGATGATTTGGATGTCATGTTACTGATAGGCTGTGTTTCTTTAGGAGGTTTGTATGCTTCACTCGAACTGCCCTTATAGAGAGTGAACTTCCTGCCACTTACAGGAGTGTACGCGGTATTGACCTTGCGGATTATAACTTTACGGCTGCCCTTTTCAGGGACACCCCAGTAGATCCAGTATTTATTTTCCCCTGTTACACCGGACAGATAGTTGTTTAATGTATCTCCGCTTATAGTCTTGTCATCGCGGGCATTCCTGAATGCATCAAGACCGCCAGGCACACTCTCGGTCGTATATACAGCGAACTGCATTGCAGCCTTATAATGCTTTTGATTAGCAGCCCATACCCAGATGGATCCTTCAGGTGCAGAAATGTTGCCGGTAACCTTAAGGGACTGTACCGGTTGACCCTCAGCAGAGGTTTGTGAGATATAGATATCCTGACGTGCGTATCTTATGCCGCTTTCGTATTCCGGATAATTCTGGCTGCCGTTTGTAGCATCCGCCTTCATCTTGGCATCGTTATCGTAGTTCCTCTTTGATATGTTGGCTATAAGCTTGCCGTTTGCATCCTTGAAATTGAGATTGCCGTTTGAGCCGATCATCTGCCCTCCGAAGTCAGGTGATCCGGAAAGCTCCATGACGCCATTCGCAGCGAGGTAAACACCACCGCCATAGCCACCTGCAACATTCCCTGTGATCTGGCCACCGGTCATCCTGAATGTGCCGCCACCTACGTTGACGCCGCCGCCATTGGTCCCGGCAGTGCCATCAACTATGCTGCCTTTGGAGAGGTTGAAAGAGCCTGCATTTACAGAAACATTGCCACCATTATTATTAGCTTTATTGGATACGATCTCTCCGCCACTCATATTAAGGGTACCGTTGTATATAATCACGGCCCCGCCACTTTTCAGAGCTTCACAAGCCGCAATCACTCCACCGGTCATATTGACTGTGGCACCATTATTGATATTGATGGCTCCGCCATTCTCCCTTGTTTTTGAATTCTGGATAATCGTACCTGAACCAATATTCAGGGTTGCACTGGAGCCGTTCTTTAGCTGTATCATGCCGCCATTATCGGTCCCTTGTACTTCAGCGCTGTTGCCGTCCAGAATTATATCCGTCAGATTCAGGGTTACACCCTTTTTTACAGTGAACATGTTATTCTTAAACAGATCGTTTTTCTGACGTTTGATAGTGGCTACACCCTCGTGTGTCTCACCTTTATAATCCCCTAAATATGTATAGTCAAATGTAGCTCCCTCTGCACAGCTGACTCCGATTATATCCGCGTATTCCTTGGACAAACCTTTGTCCATATACGGCCACTCCTCGTCGGTTCTGTTAGCAGTGGTCAGAGTATATACATTCCCCTCATGATTTTCATCGATCGATTCGGCATTCTCGTAGTACGGGACTACCATCTTTACCCAGAACTTTGTCAGGTTGTACGGAGTTCCGTCTTTATATTTTAGAGCTTCTGCACCGCCGTCCACTGCGTCAAAGGCCTGTTTGACACTCGTAAAGATAGCTTCTCTGCCATTGGACATGCGTAGCAGAGTCCCTTCCTCATCAGTTATCTTGCAGACAATGACACCGTACCACATGATCTCTGTCTTTGCATTATTTGCGTATACAGCGTACAGGTATCCGTCGTCAGATACTATCTTCCTCTTAGTAATAGGTACGCCGAGCTCAAGCGTGCTGTCAATTGTATCCACAGTGTCGCCGAATACTGTCTGGTAATACTTAGCATTCGCGACTTTGATCAGGCAGCCATCATTTGATCCCTCGGAAGTATCATCCGCGAGATGGCTGAGTATGTTCACACTCTTTCTGGAATTTTGTGTGTCTGTCTCAGACAGCCTAACATCCGAAGGTGAAGTGGAATTACCGGTAAGGTTACCTGTCACCCTCGAAGTTTCACTTGCGACGTCACTACCGCCAAGAGTCAGCGTCTTGCCATTCTCGATGTATATGCCTCCAGCGTTCTCAACACCACTCCCAACCGTATTATTAGTGATTAAAACACCATTCTTAAGCGTAACATTGCATTTGGAGTAAACGCCGCCGCCCTTATTATTACCTTTGCACCCCCTGTGTATAGTCGTAGCATCCAGTATCAGGTCCTTTTTGTCTTCAGAATATATTCCTCCACCGTTGTTTGCCGTACAAGCACGGATGGAACATGATTTGAATGTCGATGTTCCGGCCTTGCTGCGTACTGCCCCGCCATTGCTTGCCGTACAATTGTCAAAGATACAACCGGTAAATGTAATTGTTTGACTGTTGTTATTATCGAAGTAAACGTTGACGCCTCCGCCGTTGCTACTTGCCTTGCAGCCTGTGACACTTACATTCGTAAATGTACATCCATTTGTAGATATTTGCGCTCCTCCACCGCTGTTGCTAGCAGTACAGTTCTTAATCGTTGCACCAGTAATAGAAACGCTGCTACCCTTACCGGCATCATAAATGCCGCCGCCGGTCTGCGCGTTTTTGGTGCCCGACTCCAGATTTTTATGTCCGTCAATGGTTCCACCGGTCATAGCCAGTGAAGCGTTGCTGTCAAAGTAAATGCCTCCCCCTCTTGTTGTAGCGAGGCAGTCAACGATCTCTCCCGCTGTCATCGTCAGGCTTCCTGATCCTTCTACAGAAACAGCTCCGCCGTTTACAGCTCTGCTGTTGCGCAGCGTAGTCCCTTCTCCGATTTTAAGCGAACCATTGCTCACCTTCATAATACCGCCGTTAACAGTCGTTTGAACAGCAGCGCCATCGAAGCATATGTTTTCTGTAGATAGTGCTGCACTTGTATTATTGACCGTAAAGAGCGATGCACCCGTATCATCACGCTTCAGAATGGCGATCTCATCGCTGTCCGTTGACAGGCGGCCCTGCTCCTCGGTAAACGTCGGGACGAAGTTGTACTCGCCGCCTGAAATATCCGCGGTGGTTATTATGATATTATCGTTGTTATCATTCAGATTTACTACGTCATCCGAAGGTATCATGTAGTCCACGAGCATCTCGATAGCCACAGAATGGTGTGCATCCATCGTGATATGGGATGGATCCCTTGCCCATGTCAGCGCAGCATTAAGGGTCGTGAACGGATGCTCCTCATTGTTCCCGTCAACGATCTTGCAAATGAACTTCGAGTTCGTTATCTGTACCGCAGCGCCGTCTGCAGTCAGTTTGACCTTATTGATGTCCTTCGTTTTTGGTATCATCGGCTTCGATCCCGGGACTTCCGGATCATAGTCAGGATTAACTATGTCCTGGGCGTAGGAGACTGTATAGTCGCTGACCGAATTCGTAAGCCCGGCGACTGCCGTCTCAGTCACTGTATATGTCTTGCCTACAGGCAGCTCTGCAGTCTCAGCCTTCCAGTTGTTGGAGTCACTCAGGGTAAACGGCGAGCCGGATATTGCAAGACCGTTCTCATCAGTGATCTGCACCTCAACGCTTGCCGGCTGCGCATCATTGAAGCCCAGCATCCACTCCTTAGAGATGGTGATAGTCCCCCGCCTGAGAGTATTCGTGATGGTGAAGATGACCCTGGAACTGTCGCTGTCATCGCGGGTGATCTCGGTATCATAATCCTTGAGCAGCTCATTTATTGTTGTCTCTGCAACCTCGAGCTTTGTCTTCGATCCGTCCACGCTGTATGAAGGCGGGGCATCGGATTCATGCACTTTCTGCCACTTTGGATCTGTCGTTCCTTTGACATTGCCTGCGACAGAGGATCCGCTGCCGTCATATACCTTGTACGACATCGTATACGGTATGCCGTTTTCATAGAGTTCAGTCCCTGATTTAGGCTCCGGATCATCCTCAGCGCGTTCCCACTCCGCCTTTACCGTAACAGGAAGCACCTTCCGGGTGTTGGTAAAGGTGATCTTGGTGTCTTTTTTGATTTCCATCGTTACAGACGCGCTGCTGTTAACAGCCGATTCACCTGTCGGTTCGATCTTTGATGTTGTTTTGAACGCGTCAAACTCACCGGACGTTGTCTTCGATCTGACATTCCCGAAGCCATCCAGTGTGTAGTAGGTCTGATAGACCGTGTATGTGTCGTCCGGCACGTAGATCTTCATCTCCGGCCAGGTGCCGTTCGCGTTCTTAGTGACCGCCGGAGTATTAATCTCATTACCCTCGTCATCCTTAAGAGTATACTTGACCTTTGTGATCTTGCCCGTACTGGCAGCATCCTCCGAACTATCAGTGAATGCGCTCTGCAGGGAGAGGACCTTATAAGAGTTGAAAGAGTTGGTAATGGTTGAAGAAGGTGTATTCTTCACTACTGACCGCATTTCATACACCGTTGAAGATGTTGGATGATAATAAAATGCCCAGCCATCCCAGGCAGTGGTATGCTGTTTCTCACCATCAGGATTTCCAACAATATTGTCAGGCATATAAAATCCTGTACCATTTAAATCTTGTTCAACCCCATCAAACTTTACTTTTGTTATATTCCTATTTGTCCAGGTACTAGGTATTTTGAATTGATCACTCTCAATATAAACGTATTCGTACGTGGATGCTCGTCCAAACGATACATTGATTTGATCATTAAAAGAAAGCGTAACGTGGCCTTTTTTTGCAGGATTTCCATATGTAAAATCAATATCTATCGTGCGGAATGAATATGAATCTCTCGGATAAATCGTAAATCTAAATCTGCCATATTTATTACCGGTAACAGGACTGTAATCAAAATCCGTCTCTTTAATGTATGAATCGTTAACGACCGCATCATTCCACTTCCCCGGCACTCCGATTATCCCGTCATCCGGATCATCTGTCACTTCCGGCAATGCGCTTTCCTCGATGGTGTAGGATGTGATATCTCCTTCTGACTGCAGATACTTAGGCACCCAAACCTGACGGACCCACTTGTCATCTGTGCTGGTCACGGTCTGTGTGGTTCCGTTTTCGTCTGTATATGTGTATGAGCCGCCGCTTACGATCGTGTTGACCTGAGTGGCTCCGGTTCTGCTTTCCTGGTTATATGCCGGGAGGTCCACCTTACTGCCGTCAGCCTTGACTCCTTTTACAGTAAATGTAACAGGAGTGCGAAGATTAGCCGGGACGGCGGAGTCCCAGTCCTTCTCCAGGAAAATCTTGGTCAGCGGCGGTTCCTTGTACTGGTTGTTCCATATCCTGAACTGGCTGCTGCTCACCGTCATATCTGTATCCGCGCCGGCCTTGCTCGCTGTGATCGTATAATCCGCATTGACCTTGAGCGTCCATGTCATCGGATCAGCAATCGTGACTCTCGGGTTGGATGACGTACCTGTAGGGGAAGTCGCCTGATCCTGTGTCAGGGTATAGGTAGTCCCCGGCAGGAAGGCAAAGTCAGTCAGAGGCACAGTAAAATCGCTGTTCGCAGACGTCGTGTAGTCTTTGCTTGTAGTTCCATCCGTCAGCGTAAACTTAACGTTTGGGAACTTGGTGGACATATCCTGCTCACCGTCTGTTTTGATCATGCCAAGCACGAAGGTCACGCCCTGGTTGAGCTTTGGTGAATTGCCGCCTGAGATCGTGTTGACCTCACTGCCATTTTTACCTGTTACAGTAAGATCATTGTTGGTCGGCATGCTTCCGGAATAGACTTTATTCCCATCCAAAGCGACCTTAAAGGTCTCGGTATAGAACTGCCCCGCCTTTAGATAATGGAGCTTGCCGTCACCATCGACAGAGCCGCTGAGATTCCAGCTGACCTTGCCCTTAGAGGCGGATGGAGTACGGGTCGTGTTCGCGGTATCTACTGCATCCGAACTCATGTCGGTAGCGGTCATGTCCGACAGCGCATCCGACAGCTCGTCAGTGACCTTGAGCTGGTCCTTCATGTAGTAGCCTATGGCATCGTAGATGATGTCCTCAAGCGCCTGCACTCCGTCACTGATGTGGTTCATGGTAAAGATATTGCCTGCTTCCGATGCTATCAACTCCGCGCGGCGACGCGCGCTATCCTGTGTGGTTGCAAGCGCATAGACTTTGGCCACATTGTGCAGGCCGTTAATCGTGGTCTCGTTGTACGAGCCGTCCTTGAAGTCAGACAGATAGATAACTATAGGCGTGTTCCCCGCCTCTTTGGATTCCCTCGCGAGCGCCAGCGCGTTCTCCACTCCTATGGTATGACTGGTCACACCCGTGTTATATGTAGAGAGATAATTTGTAACAGCATCATAGCTTGTGAGCCAGCTGCTCCTGCGGTCGTCTCCAGAGGATGCTCCGGCGAGGGCCACACGGATATTATCGTATCCTGTTTTACGGGAGAGAAGCGCGTGCGCAGCCTCCTGTATCATGATACGGGTACCCTGTGCTTCACGTATGCTGAGCAGTCTGTTGTCGCTCCCCGGCGCCCATCTGTCTCCGGTATACATGGTGACGGAGTCGTCGTAGACGAATATGAAGTCGAGCTCTACATTCTCCTTCATTGCCTGGAAGTACTTGATCGAGTACTCCAGCTTTCCATTATTGTACGCGGCCTTCTTGAACACCCAGTTCTGTGGATCACCGCTTCCATTGCTGGAGCCAGCTACGTATCCGTCGCTGATCAAATCCGCGATTTCAGAAGCTGTTGGTTCGGTCTTTATATCCGGCAGGCTGATCTCTTTGCCCGCAGCTGTCTTGACCAGCTGATAGTCCATTGTGTTCTTGTATCTCCGGAGCTGCGAGCCCGCTATATCTATCTCCGTCACGGTATATGTCGTGCCGCCATAGGTAACCGTCCTGTGCAGGGTCGCCCCCTCCGAAAGGCCCACGACACGAGCATTAGTCCCGCTGGTGGAGTACGTCACGCCATCATAGGTAAACCTGGCATCCGTGACGGTCATCCTGTACTCCGTGCCGTCCTTGAGCGTTATGGTCAGAGTCTCCTCCGTATCGAAAGGTTTAAGGCTTGTCAGCAGCCAGTCGGTCTCCCTGACAGTCTCCTTCGCCTTCTTAAGGACATTCTCATCGGTCTCATCGTCCGTCTCTTCGACATCAGCCGAGGTCTTCGAGTCGACCTTTTCCACCTTTACAAGCGTCTCATCAGAGAAGCTCAGGTCCTTGACATCATCGATCGTGAATTCCTTTATGTTAAGCTCGCTGATGATGTCGCTGAAATAGACCTCCTCCTCTCCGGCGATACTGTATGTCTGATCGCCCCAGTGGAAGTCCACTGTATATCCGGCTACGACAAATACGCTGAAGCTGTCGCTCTCGAATTCGACGCTGCTGTCGGTACTGCCCGTATCCATGACCTCGGCCCTGCCGGTGCCGATGCCGAGCAGCTTCTGGAGTGCGTTCTCGCGGAAGTGGACGACGCCTATCTCCTCGCCCTCCAGAGCTTTGTCTCTCAGAAGCTCGATGCTGACCTTCACATTATTGTCCGGCTGATAGTTCGCACCGGTCTTAGGATCGACAAGCGATATATCAAAGGCATGCGCGAACGCGAGCTCATCCGCGCTCGAATCGAGGGCATCAGCCGCCTTGTCGACATAATTGTCATAAGACCTGCTGCCCGCCTTAAACATCTTTACCTCGAGCTTTGCATCAGCAGGTATGCCCGATGCCTCATCGTAACTGACATTTATTTTGTAGAACCTGCCGTCAGTCGCTGAGATAGTCCTCTCAGCCGGCGCGGTCTTGTCCTCAGATTTATCTGTGTCCTCAGTCTTCTTGGTCTCATCAGTCTTCTCAGTCCCATCAGTCTTCGCGCCATCAGCCGCGGCATCCTGAGAGCTGTCATTCACAGCCGCATTTGCATCATTATCTGCCTTATCCGCGCCTGCGTTCCGGCTCTTTTCGTCAGACTGCTGCTCCTTTCGGGCGGTGAGCATGATAAAGGCCGCGTCAGCATATTCGGCATCGCCGTCTGCCTTCGCGTCCAGACTGTGTCCGTATTTGTACTCGAATTCCACTTCGTTCTTGTCTGTTAAAGTGAATCCGTCTTTATCATATGTATAGTGCATGGAGAGGTCATCCTTCCTCTCCGCGGCCTTATCGGCCTTATCAGTTTTGTCGGTCTTGTCGCCCTTTTGTCTGTACACGAGGACGTCAGCCGCATATATATCTTCCCTGCTTTCCGAAGACTTCCTGAGCGCCTCAGCGCGCTTATCGTTCTCCTCATATGAATATACGAGCATGCTGTCCTCTGCCTTCGCAGCGGTCCTGATCCTGTCTCCTGCGATCCTGACAGTGACCGGCTCCTCCGGCACATAGTTATTGCCGTCTTTATCTTTGAGTCTTAGCTCTAACGCAAAGAGAGCGGCCTCATCGCCCGCCTTATACACTTTATCTTCATCAAAGGCCAGGAATTTTGCCTCAGCAGTCACGTCCTCCGGCAGCTTGCCTTCAACCGTCACCTTGAGCTCGTCCTTATCAGACGACTTTGCGAGCGAGATCTCGCGTCCTGAGAGCTTATACCAGAAAGCCTTAGCACCCTTAAGAGCCTCGGGCTCCTTCCTGCCTCTGTTTTCGTCCTTTTCGTATGCAGAAGCCCGTACGGAAATACTGGTCTCATCCCCGGCCTCAGCATACAAATAGTTATTAATCCCATCAAAAGACATGAAACCGAGCGATGTGACGATCATCGTCAGAATCACGATAATACAAAAGCTTACCCTTAGTTTCTTCATTCTTCTTCCCTAGATGATCCTGTCTGCTGTAGACAGGACGCGGCCAATTCCCCAACAATTGACTTTGTATGTAACATACCTATACGTAGTTATTATACTACGCAAGCACCATCAGACAATCAAAAACTCGAAGAAATATTCATTTTGAGAGATTTTTAGCGTTAAAAATCTACAGATTAGAATATTTCTTCGAGTTTTGGCTTTGATCGATTATTGTTAGATGATTACTGTTGATTCGCGGCAGGGCCTACTCCAGGCTGAATTCTGTACCATCCGTGCCCGTGACTCTCAGGTAAAGGCCTACGAATTCCTGATCTACCGCAATAGGGCTGCCCCCGTTATTGAACACTATCGTGACTTTATTTCCTTCTACGGTGCCGGAAACATGTCCGCCGATAGTTGCAACAGTTCCGCTGCCCTTCACATCCATTACGACGCTAAGAGAGTTCTGCGTTGCTCCGGTAGTGTTCTTGAGCGACAGCTGATACTCTTTGTAATACTTTCCATTATCATCTGTGCCTGATCCGACCTCTTTGAGAATATAAGCCTTGCCTCCGTAAGGATCCGGTTCGCTCTCTCCTCCTGATGGCTCGTCATCATCGTCTCCGCTGCCCGAAGACGAACCCGATCCGTTGCCGTTGATAACGAAGCGCTCCGGAGCAGGCCAGTCTCCGTAATGCGAGTTGACAAAGAGGCTGCTCTTCTTGTTGAGCTTGGTGCTCTCCTTGTGACTCTTTGCGGACTGCTCGAGCTGAGTAACGGTCTTGAAGTTATAGAGATACTTGTCTCCGTTGTGATAATAGCTCCTCAGGACAGGATCATACGGGAACGCTCTGTTCCATTTGGATCTGCCGCTTACAACAGACTCGTACGAATCAGCGTCATCATCTATAGCCGTTACAGAGGCTTTCGATGCTCCGGTCCCCTTGTAGGTGTAGCCGTCGTTGCCCTCAACTTCATTGATGATCTCAAGGTATTGACAGCCGCTGATCGTTGCGGAATCATTCCTGCCTATAAAGGCGTTATCGCCTGTCACAAGTCCCGTGCAGTAACAGTTGATTATATTACCGCTTGAATGCCCGACAAGTCCACCGGCGTTGCCGCCATTACCGGTTTTGGCCGAGCAGGTAGAGTAGCAATTTATGATGGTAGCCGCATCGGCTTCACCGACAAGACCGCCGGCATTGCCGGTACTTGGCAGGCTGACATTATATATCGCCTTATCATCATTGCCCAGATCGCCGTCCTCAAAGTATGTGCCTTCGTCTGTATGACCGGCAGAGTAGCACGCATCAATAGTTGCAGACCCGGCAACCGCGCCGACAAGTCCGCCGGCACTCTGTCCTCCGCCTCCCTGTACCACCAGTGCAGCACCGCAGTACTTTAGGACAGAAGTTCTGTCCATAGAGCCGATAAGTCCGCCGACGCCTCCTGCTCCTTCATCTTTTATCGTAGCTACTTTAAGTTTGTCAAAACTCTTTGTATTATACGCAATTACATTGTATACGGTAGTATTCGTGATATTGCCTGCAAGCGCGCCTGTAGCATCGCCTCCTGTAATATTGAAGTCTATAAGCCTCAGGTTCTTTATTGCCGATGGAGTACCTGATACACCATATTTGGCAAACATACCTGCAAATTCTACGCTGTTTGTAGTGATATCTGACACACTGTGCCTAAGGCCGTCATATACCAGACTTTCATTTATGTATAAAGGACAGTAGCCATTATAATTATCACCATAACTGTCGTATACTGTTGTGCTGTCTCCGTTTGTATTATCCTTAAAAGCATCCCAGTCAAGGTCCGCAGTCTGATACGCGCGGACATTTTTGAGCTTTTTGTCGGTACTGCCACCTGATATCTCATACCCCGTTTTGGACACTGAAGGGTCGAGATTCTCGAGATGTCTGATGCTGCTGATATACGCGTATCTGTCATTATCGCCATAGGATTTGTCAGGGTCGACATCCTTTGGCTTCGCGACCTCCTCATAGAGGCTGTTTGTCTCTACCGGATCGCTGTACGCGATATTGGAGATCTTCTGGCTGCTGTAGGATACCGCCCTTATCTCTATATCATCTCCGGCAATCATATTTCCGCTGCTGTCACCTTTGAGATCGTAAAAGTGATTAGTAGAAGATGTTATATCATCGAGTATGTATACATAGCTGCCACTCACGGATCCCGAATTGTCGAGACGGCCTCCCGTGCTGCTGTCCGTAGCTATGGATGTAACACCGGCTGTATTACTGCTGTGCGCCTTGATGTATATGGCCTTCCTCGCTCCATTGGTCTTACCTGTAATGAAGAGCTTGATCTCACCGTATGTTGCCGGGTCTCCTGAGAGAGTATTATTGTCCTTAATAGTGACTTTAAGGACATCCCCGTTGTCCACGGTTACGGTAGGCGCCTTGAGCGGAACCTCAAGCGCGTCAAGATCAGCCCCGCCGTACCATCCGAGTATCTTGCCGTCATGGAAGTCATTGCGGCGCTTTGCCTTTCTGTTCGTCTTTACTGAGCCGTCGTCATTATACTCATCGACATATCCGCTGAAGCCGGTAGTGCTGGTATATTCCCCAGCAGTGAGCTCGTGGTCAAATTTGCCGGAGCCTGTGCTGCAGTAAAAGACATTGTATACCGTAGCGGTCTCCGGATCGTACTCGATTATATAGCTGCCGCCTAGCCTTATAGTCTCGTCGACTGCTCCGAACGGCAGCATCTGGTCGATGATCGAGGTCGTTTGACCGCCTCCGTCGCCCGTAAAGGCATCTCCTTTGTTAACAACGAAGTAACGCTTGCCGGAGCTTGATGCGTTACCAATTATCGCTGCCTTTTCGGCATCTTCCTTATTCTCCAGAACGTCTTTGTCCGCGACACCGAGATATCCCTCACCTCTGGCCATCGTCAGGTGATTTTGGGCCGCGATAAAGATCTGCTTGGCGTAGCCGTCTCTCTCTGACTGCGCCATCAGCTTCTGATAATTGATCAGACCAACAAAAGCGACTCCCATCAGGACCATGAGGATGGCTACGGTTATGAGCATCTCGGCCATCGTCATACCCCTGTCGGATCTCAGTCTGCGGTATCCCTTATTAAGTTCTCGTCCGTTCCTTACTGTCATCAGTTATTGTATGTTATCAGCCCTCAGTGTGGTCTGTGATTATACGTATCGAATAATTGCCTGCTGAATTGTCGTCGTTCTTTATGGCCGCCAGAGTGTCGCTGCCGTCACCTTTTGTAACGGCCAGGCCGGTGAATGTGAATACGCCCTTGGACTTGTCATAGCTGACGCCGCTGTATTTGACATGCAGGTCCTTGTCCTTGTCGGCCGCCTCTTTTGTGACTATGCGCTGCTCGACAGTCGAGGCCTTATTCCCCAAAAGTGAATCAGCCGCATAGCGCTTGTACATTATGTCGGTAACATCTCCTGACGTCTTAAGGAATATCTCCGACTCGGATCCGGTGGCCTCGTTGTAATAGATAACAGATATGCCGGACACAGCGCCCTCACCGTTCACAACTTCTCCATCAGTATCCAGCACCCTGATATCCGTAGCCATGCCCAGCTCATTTCTAAGAGCGGTCATGGTAGTCGATAGCAGTACCTCGGCATTGGACGCGAGCACTACATTGTTGTAGGCTCTCATGGCAGCCGGGATACCGGTCGCCACGATCACCGACACCATCAGCAGTATAAGCATGGCAACAAGAGCCTCCGCCATCGTGAAAGCCCTGCTGCTTTTGATCTTGTGCTTTGCTGTCTCTATCATCCTCTGCATATATCTGTCTACTCTTATGAGATTCTTCACTTCGTTCAGAAAGACACTTTTAACTGTTACAGAGTACTAGTCTCCGGTCGAAGTCTCCGGAGGTACATACTCATTTAATCTGTATGCCGATACCGCCTTTTTAGGGAAGGCCGAATTGGTATACATCTCCACGCTGTAATGCCCCGGCATGTCCGGCGTATCAAGCGAAGCGCCTTCTATCGTTACGTTTTTCGTCGCCTTGTCCACATAATCAAGGCTGTCCGCACTGCCTGAAGTTACCATGATCTCGTTGGCTCTGTAGTACTTTTTGAGCTGCTCTCTGCTCCTTGTGACCATGTTGGAAGCGGCATAGATAGAGCCGGCAAGCATCACAAGAGCGAGCGCGGATATCAGGAGCGCGACGAGAGTCTCAGCGATCGATTCACCGGCGTTACTGCTGAGCTTATTATTGACTTTTGCCGTGAGTCTTTCCTTGTCTGTCATATCTGTATATTGTGCCTAACCGGCATCATACGAGCTTACCATCCTGGCGAAGCTCCATTTGACCTCATGTGAGTTGGTAATCGTATAGTCGTCGTGGACAGTGATAGGCGGATTTTTGGCTGCGCTTGTCGTCTTGAACTGCAGCGCAAGCTTGAATGGCTTGTACTTCGCGCTTGTCCTGTTGTTGTATACCCACAGTGTTAGAGTATCACCGTTCAACTGCGGCTCGACAGTAACAGCCATATCCTCGTTGCCGTCTACATTGACAGTCCACTTGGTTCCGTTAGTGTAGCTCTCATCTCCGGCGCAGATCATTGCGAGGTAAGTCTTCATATTACTGTTTGAATCTGCAGTGCCGGTCGTCTCAGTTGAGCCCTCCGCTACATAAGCCTCGGTCTCCTCGCTGACAGGGTCCTTCTCCATTCCTATGTCCTCATTGCTTATCTTGTACATAGGCTTATCAAAGGATACTGCTTTACCGTTTACCTCAAATACCGACACTGCATTATCATCGCCGTCCATCATATCCACCACCAGATCGGCGGCAGAGGTTACGGCGTAGTAGCTCTGATCAGTCTCGGCTATATTGCTGATACGGCCCGCGGCAGTAGTGCCGGCCACGAGTATAAGCGCGCTGAGCGAAGCGCACACCAGGAATAAGAGCAAAGCAAAACTGATCGAAGCACCTGTCTGCGATCTCAGCTTTGCCCGTATTCTGCTATTTGCTTTAGTATCTGCGTGCATTATCTCTTATATTGCGGCAGTTCTAAGTCCCAAACCGCCCTCATTACATACACGTTGATGTTAGCACAATTCCTGTGATAATTAAACCTTCTGTTACAAGCTGTTGTACTATTGCTATTTTAGGCTGTTGTACTTTTGCTTTGCTGCGTTCTGAGCATCGTCTCTGCTCTCGTAGCCGCCCACCATGTCGTTGTTGTCAGAATCGAGAGTGCCGTATACACCCGAATCTGTGACTATCAGGTAGAAGTACTTCTCCGGGCTGCTTTCCTTGATGATATACCATCCGTTTGTAAGCTCTCCTATCCAGATTATGCCGCTCGACTTCGATGTGAGGTTGCTGAGACTGCTCTCACCCTTAGGCTTGTACGCTGTCTGGCTTGAACCATTGTAAACAGTGAATGTCTTGCCGCTCTGAGCTGTGTGCGCACTACCCTTTACCTTGCGCAGGATGACTTTACGGGAACCGGCCTTGTAAGTATTGATCATCTGCAGCAGCGGCACCCGGATGGTCGATGACTCGGACGATGTGATTTCAAAGAACTGCTCGCTCTGTGAAAAATCAAATGCCGAAACGTTTGATACAGGTTTTGTGGAATTCATTCCTACATTGAACAACGCTGTTTGATTGCTTCTTGTAATTGCATTGCCTTCGTTATTCGTTTTGAATGTGTTTATGGCAGTGCCTGTCGCCGCGTAGTTTAATTTTTTCCCGTTTATCCAGACTTCGCTGATGTCTCTGGCTTCGATAGTCCAGTTGTTCGGAACTTTAATATTTGTGAACTGTATGCCGCCACTACTACCCAATATATTAAAGCTCGGCAGTCCGCTGGCAACGAACAATGCAGTTCTTTTAGCACTCTCGCCATTTACCTTATAATTGAATCTGATCTTTACTTCCCTTATCGCATCGAAATGATAGGAGCTGTAGTAGTATTCGTAGAACCTTTTTCCCGAACTTGCTCCCGTGTCATCATTTATTGTGCTGGTAGTTCTGGCATTCCTGTTGGCAAAGATCCGGTATACACTATAATCATTATTCACAACGATCTTTTCGGATGTGTATTCCTTGGTTGATCCGTCACGGAAATCCTTATAGCTCACATCCCAGTTTCCATCCTGACTGCTCGTGTTCTCCTTAATTGAATAGAAGTAATTATAGTTCGGAAACTCTCCGGTTCGGAAAAAGACAGGAGCGCCGCCATTGCCAGTACAGCACTCGTCTACCCAGACAAGTCTCTCCCATACATCAGAGTCGTCTGTCGCGTCGGCGGATGTCAGCTGGGATACCGTTTCACTCCCGCTCTCCTGAGTATATGCGGCAAGACTGTATTCATCATACTTATCCTGTCCGCTGTCACGATGCATTCCGACTACAGTAAACGAAACAGGTTTTTTCAGGTCATCATGGCCGTCGGTATTCCATTCCTTGCGTACATAAACCGGGACCCTCGTTACAGGCTCCTCACCCAGCACGACTCTGACCGTTTCTCCCCTCGCCGCAAGTACTCCGGTGATAAGATTTCCCAGATTATAATAGTCATTATTATTCTGGATCATCCTGGTAACAGTCTCGCCGTTCTGATTCGATATCGTTGCAGGGATAGGGACACTTGTATCAGGGTTTTGCAGCCCTCCATTCAGGCTAAAGGGCTTGCCGGCATATGATAATAGCGCGAGCCTTACTCTCTGTCCGCTTTCGAGTATGCCCGGATTATAATGGCTCCACTCGCCGTTATCGTCAATAACGAATGCTCCGAGATTAAACAGATTGACCTCGCCGCTCATTACTCCCCATGAGTTATATTTATACGCAGTATTGTTTACTATCTCAAAGACAGTATAGTTCGGATCGTATATTTCTATCCTTCCATCAATTACTACAGGCACAGGCGCCCTCACATGTTCAGTGTCCCAGGAATTTGTACTGGAGGCTGTGACTTCACCGTTACTGTCAATAGTTATCGTCCATGTGTAGTATGGCAGCGCCGCGCCGTACGCAGCTTCTGTCTGCTTCAGTGAATAGCTGCCGGCATTCACTCCTGTGATCACCATACTGCCGTTATCATCAGCAGTCCCGCTCCATACCTTTGTGCTATTACTGTACAGTTCAAAAGCAGAGCCCGGAAGGACATCTCCATTAGTATCATCAGCCTTGACGACGATATTCAGGAACGGTTTCCAGACCAACATATTGCTTCCGCCGTCCGCGCCAGCGAGGAACGGTCTCCTGTCATTGCGGAAGACCTGAAGATTGCTGTTATTTCCGGTCGCATATTTGCCGAACTGCGTACCTGTCTTGGCATCTTTATAGTCCTCGTAGACATATATAAGAGCATCTTCATCCAAAGTGTCATTTACCTGTATTTTATATCGGTACCAGTCTTCTATATATACATTCCTGTTTCCATTGCCATATATCTGCGGATTGCCCGACACGAACAGTCTTCCATCCCCTGTACCATCCCCTGAACTGTAGAAACGAACAGCGCCCATTCCACTCGAAGAATTGCCGGTAATAACCCCTCCGCTCATGTAGAAGTCGCCATGTGCCTCGACGGCATCACCGCCGCCGGCACTTGAAGAAGGAGCCGAGCAGCCTGTTATTGACCCTCCGGACATATAGAACTGTTCGTGATGGTTTATTCCGACTCCTCCGCCGCCAACACGAAGAGCCCTGCAGTCCTTTATCTCGGCATTACCGGACATGTAGAATTTGCCATTGTATATGCACACCCCGCCTCCGGCAAAATAGGTTCCGTCATTTGATGTGCACTTTTCAATTGTGCCCCCTGACATATTGAAGACAGCATTGATGCCATTTATGCTTACTCCGCCTCCATCATTCTCTGCGTAACAGTCATGTATACTGCCGCCATCCATGTTGGCCTTTCCATAATTGTCTAAATTTACAGCCCCTCCGTTATTTACCGAGGAGTAGCCGTTCCTAAGCTCAGCTCCGTCTTTGATATTAAGAACACCGGCTCTGGAACTCGTTCCTGTGACACTGACAATTGCTCCGCTGTCACTAGACAGATGGACATTATTACCATCCAGGATGATATCTTTAAGAGTCAAAGTGCACGCATTTACTTTGATCATACGGGAAGAGCTTGTGCTGTTCCTTATTGTGCACCTGGCTTCAGGATTCTCGGATGTGAGAGTGATATCCTTTGTTATTGTCAGGGTAGAGTCCAATAAAAGGGTCACGCCGTCCCCGATGATTTCGATCGTATATCCTGACGATGCATTATCATACGCAGAACTCCAGGTAGAGTATTCCCCTACTACAGTACCGTTGCTTCTTTTGACACGGAACAATTCTCCGGCTTTTGTACTGACATCTCCCTTAGCTGTCACATTGCCGTCTCCGGCATCGTCTCCGGCATCGTCTCCTGCTGCTTTTAGCGTTATGTCTTCTTTTGTTTCGGATCCCTTTGCTCCTTTGCTCTCAGCGGACTGCTCCGTGCCTGTCTGCCCGCCTGCTGCAAACGCCATCCAGCTGTTTTGAGGGCACGAAAATAAGGCTCCGCTGATAAGCAGAACCATAAGTGCGCTCAGTAAAATTCTAAAATACCTTGCTGTCCCAGAGTGCAATCGCCTTTATTACCTCCTCATTTTTAATCCCTGAGACCCAATATAAAAGGCCCTTTGATCAATTGAACATTTTACCACCGGGCCCTTAATTTTTCAATTATTTTAGTCAGTACAAGCCGCTCATGCCTCTCAGGCTGTTCAGGCCGTTCAGGCGATGCTGCTGCAGTACTCCTCAAACTCATCCACAGGCAGTGGCTTGGCGAAGTGATAGCCCTGGAAGAGCTTGCAGCCCATCCTTGCGAGTCCCGCAAACTGACTGTCCGTCTCGACGCCCTCTGTCAGCGAGATCATGCCGAGAGATTCTATCATGCCTATCAGTCTCTCCAGTATGATACGCGCCTTTTTGTTGTTTTCGGCGTTGTTAAGGAATACCATGTCGATCTTGATGAGATCCGCAGGCATATCCTTGAGCATATTGAACGAGGAGTATCCGCTGCCGAAGTCGTCCATCTCGATCAGATGACCGTCCTTTTTGAGCTTGTCTATCACGGCCAGCTTCTCCTCGAGATTGGACATCATGACCTGCTCTGTTATCTCGAGCCTGAGCTTGACCGGATCAAGACCGAACTCCTCCACCAGTCCGTGTATCTCCTCATAGATATCCATGTAGTAGAAGTCTATAGGCGAGATATTGACCGAGATGAAGAGATCCGGATGAGTAGTCGACCACTCGCTGAGTATCTCGGCAGAGCAGCGCCAGATATGACGATCGACATCTATGATCCTGCCGTTGCGCTCAAATACAGGGATGAAATCCGCAGGGCTCATGAAGCCCTTCTTCGGATGTATCCATCTGGCGAGAGCCTCGGCCCCCACAGGCTTGCCTTCCTGGTTTACTATAGGCTGCAGGTACGGCCTGATCTGTCTCTCGGCTATGGCCCTGTCGAGCTCGGCAGATATCTGCTGCTCCCATACGATCCTGTCCTTGATCTCGTCTGTGTAGTACGCGATATGGGAGTATGTACGCTTGATATTGGCAAGCGCCATACGGGCTCGGTCGATCATTATCGACACATCCGTATCCTCAGGGCTGATCTCGTATACACCTATCTGGATAAGTATGTGATGCTCCTTATCTCCCTTGTTTACCACAAAGTCGGAGATGTCGTCATTGATGCGTGTAGGGTTGAACTGATCTACCGGCTCGCATACGCAGAAGGTATCTCCCCCGAGCCTTCCGTAGATACAATGCTCCTGCATCCTTGAGGAGATCCACTTCGCGATCTTTTGTATGGTATAGTCTCCGAATTCTCTGCCGAATATGTCATTGACCAGCTTGAACTCATTGACATCGACATACGCCACCTGATATGTGACGCCCGGATTATCTCTCAGCTCTTCTTCGATGCGCTTGAAGAGATATTCCTTGTTATACAGTCCGGTGAGTTTGTCGTGGCGGGCGTTATATCGCTCGGTCTCGAGCTTCCTTTGCTCATCGGTGGTGTCTCTTATACTCAGGAACCTGCCGATAACGAGGTCTCTGTAATTGCTGTCCTCGTTGATGTGGCTCTCCAGCTGGTAATAACGCTTGTTATCGCCTTCGCCCTCGCTGCTTATACCGCACCAGTCCTCATCCCTTCCGGACATCTGAGGGAAGCGCTTTTCGATCTCATCGCACACCCTGTAGAGCTCGTCCTCCTTGAGGCCAAGGAAGTCTATCCCCTTCTCGTTGGCCCATATGCACTCGCCGGCCTCATCAAAGAAGTAGAGGTACTCCGCCAGCTCGGACGCGATCCTCTGCAGCATATCCGACAGCAGGAATACCGGCTTGTAGTAAAGCGAGAAGTAGAATATGAGAACTCCCGTGATAGCAAAGCTCACCATCGAGGAATCAAGAGGAGTGTTGGCTATGAAGTATACGCTCTCCCAGATACCTGAAATGATGATGGAGCAGAGTATGAGGATGTATCTCTCAATGTAAATGCGCGCGGAAGTCATTATCTTCCTCATGAAGACCAGTAAAACGGCCGCGGCAAACAGGTAGATGACCGCAAGATGCACATAGTGGCCCAGGTGCGGCACCCTAGTGTAATAGTCCGCACCGCCTATGACGATGCGCTTTGTCTCAAATACATTGTGGAAGAATGGATTGAGCAGTATCTGTACCGCATTGGCCCCCATTGCCGCAAACATCACCATAACATATGACTTTTTGTAGTCAGCGATATGGCAGTACTCAAGCGCAAAGTTGAACAGATAAGCGAGGATGGCATTCATACCTATGTAATACAGGTAATGACCGATCTCTGAAGTGAATTGCTCGCGGGAGATAATAACAAGGGCCGATCCGAGCACTGCCGGTATAGCCGACATCAACAGCAGCCAGACCGGTTTTGCGATTGGCTTGTCATTGGTTCTTGCTTTGTAGGCGCAATAAGTAAGAGCCGTAAGCGATATGATTAATACTGCGAATAAGAAGTACCTGATCATTTAGTGATTATCAAATCTACCGAATATTTTACCTTGCTGATTTTACTAAATCATCGTCGCGATGGCAAGTAGTAGAGTCAACGACAACTATCCCGCCGTCACCATGGCGGCGTTGTCGCAGAATTCCTCAAATTTGTCGAGAGGCATCGGCTTGGCGAAGTAGTAGCCCTGGAAGAGCTTGCAGCCGTAGCCCACAAGAGTCTTGAACTGTCTCTCGGTCTCAACGCCCTCTGTCAGAGAGTCGATGCCGAGCGAATCGATCAGCCTGATGACTCCGTCCACTATCTTTTTGGCCTTCTCGCTGTCATGCGAGCTGCGCAGGAATATCATATCGAGCTTGATCAGGTCTACCGGCAGCTCTTTGAGCATGTTGAGTGATGAGTAGCCCGAGCCGAAGTCGTCCATCTCTACTATGAAGCCGTCCGACCTGAGTCGGTTTATCACATCTATCCTCTCCTCGATATTGCTCGTCACGACAGCCTCGGTGATCTCGACCCTGAGTCTTGACGGATCGATATCGTACCTGCTGACCACAGCGTTCAGTTCTCTTGGTATATCCAGGAAGTAGAAATCGACCGGAGATATATTTACGGATATGAACATATCCGGACGTACGCTCTTCCACGAAGCCAGGATCTCGCCCGCCTTGTTCCACATGAACCTGTCTACCTCGGCGATCTTGCCGTTGTGCTCGAAGTGAGGTATGAATTCCGACGGCGGCAGGAAGCCCTTATCCGGATGTATCCATCTCGCAAGCGCCTCGGCTCCCACCAGTTCTCCCTCGGCATTGACTATAGGCTGCAGGTAAGGCCTTATCTGCCCGTCCGCGATGGCGTCCGTGATCTGGGCGGATATCTGCTGGTTCCAGAGTATCTCCTCTCTGAGCTCATCGTTGTAGTAGGCGATATGAGAGTAGATACGCTTTATCTTGGACAGAGCCATGCGCGCTCTGTCAAACATGATTGACGCGTCGATATCCGGGTCATCGATCTTGTATACGCCAAGGTGTATGAGCGGTCTGTGCTCCTTATCTCCCTCTCTGACGATATAGCTGGATATCTGTTCGTTTAAGGCATCCGGGTCGAATTCCTCGACAGGCATACAGACGCCGAAGGTGTCCCCTCCGATCCTGCCGTATACGCTGCGCTCCCTCATGTCCGTCCTGATCCAGTCCGCGACCTGTCTCAGCACGTGGTCGCCGAATTCCTTACCGAACACATCGTTTACCAGCTTGAATTCGTTGATGTCCACGAATACCGCCTGATACTCCGTATCCGGATGTCTCGCGATCATCTTAGGGATCTCCTCAAAGAGATGCTCCTTGTTATAAAGGCCCGTCAGTCTGTCGTGAGTAGCGTTGTAGCGCTCCCTTTCGAGCCTGTTTTGTATCTCGGTATTGTCGCGCACGCTTATAAAGCTGCCCGCCACGCGCCGGCGTCCGCTCTTGTCCACGGCCCGGTGCTTCTCGATATGATAGTATGTCCTCTCACTTCCACGGGTGCTTACATGATCGCCGATCCACTCCTCGTCCTCCTCGCTCAGCTCAGGGAACATCGCGCGCAGCTCGGAGCTGACGTTTTCGAGATGCTCCTCTTTGATGCCGAGGAGTTTATGGCCCAGCTCGTTGGCCCATATGCACTGCCCCTCTTCGTTAAAGAAGAAGAGCGCTTCGGGAAGGCCCGACGCTATGCTCTCAAGCATGCCCGACAGAAGATATACGGGCTTGTGATACAGCGCGAAGTAGAATACGAGCACGCCGAAGATACCGAAGCCTATCATGGAGGTGTCGACAGGTGTGCCCGAGAGTATGTAGAAGCTCTCCCATATGGATGTGAATATCATGGAGGCGAGCATCGTTGCGTAGCGCTCGGTGTAGAGGCGCGAGCTCCTGAGTGCCTTGATTGTAAACAGTATCAGGACAGCGAAGAGGAAGCCGTACGCAATGACCCTGTGGAAGTGCTGCCCCATGTATGGCACTACCTGGAAGTACGGCTCTCCGTCCTCTGAGACCTGGCGAGCGCCGAACGCGTGCCCGAAGACCGGGTTCAGCAGCAGCTGGATGACATCTACGGTAAACAGCGAGTAGACGGCTGAGATAACGAGCTTGTTGTTCCACGAATAATAGCAGTAATCGATCGCGAATTTTAAAAGGAACGCCATGATGATGTCCATGCCGATAAAGTATATGTACATACCTATCTCGGCAACACCCTTCTCTGTCGCTCCTATGATTATTATATTGCCCACTATCGCCGGTATCAGGGACATGATAAGCAACCTAACAGACCGGGCTATAGGCTTATCCGATTTCCCGGCGAAATGGATGCATACGCCCAGCACTATAACGATGATTACCAGGATGATCTGTACCGTTATCCTCATCGCGTGCTTCTCTGTCCCTCTAATCTCCCGTGGCAGTCCTTGTCTAAATGTATTGATTGATTATATCAAAAAACTCAAGATATAGTTAATATATTTACTTCTCTGTCCTGTGCTCCTTGCCGGTGCGTTTCCTCTCATACATGACCTGATCGGCGCGCCGCACCGTATCAGACACCTTTCTGTCAAGCTTTGGATCATACACCGCGATCCCTTCGGTCACGCGGACCTCTTCCCACTCATGCTCCGCGCTCTCACTGGCCTTCAGACTCTCTTCGGCGAACTGCTTCTCCAGCTCTTCTCTGTTATCATAATCCTCGCCGGTCAGCAGCGCCGCGAATTCATCCCCGCCGATACGGAATACCGGGCTGTGGCTGAACACCCTGCAGATCAGCTTGCTCGCTGTCTTCAGATATATATCTCCCTTATCGTGACCGTAGCTGTCATTTATGATCTTAAGATCGTCGCAGTCAAACACAGCTGCGGCAAACGGCAGCGCCTCCTTTAGATCGATCCTGTTCTGGATCTCCTGTATGGCCGCGTCAAAGGCAGCCTTGTTGCGGATCCCTGTCAGGGCATCCTTGTTTGCGAGCTCTCTCATCTCTGCGGCCACACGCTCTGCTTCCACGACCTCTTTGACATAATCATTTATATCATCTGCCATCTGCATAACGGCATCGCTCAGCGACTCGAGTTCATTGCCTGTATGTATGTCCGGGTCCTCCATAGCCAGCGCCTGCCCGTGGTTTGTGGAGACAAAGCCCGTCAGACTGTCTTCCAGTTTTTTGACAGGCGTCACGATGACCCGCGTGCTCCAAAAGATAAAGCCCAGCATAAATACTACGCCCGCGAGGACGATCAGCGACAGGCTGATGGTCATATTGCGCCTTATCGTCTGATGGATCTCGGCTACAGGAACATCCACGCACAGCTCGGCAAAGAACTTGCCGTCCGAGGTGTACAGCGGGAGGATCCCCGTGTAGTCGTCTCCGAACTCAGTTATCTCCTCAAAGAAGACGATCTCCTTAGCGTCCTTTGCAGCGTAATACTTCTCCGCCGTCTCCGCCGGATATGAATCTCCCGTAAGGCCTCCCAGCTCCACCATCGGATACTTTTCCAGATCGGCGTATTCATATGCCTCCATGGCGGCGATGACATTCTTTACATTGTCATATTCACCGGCATGCATCGGTATGATCACATAGAGGAAATCTATATTGTGGTTGTCCTTTATACTGTCAAGGAAGGTCTGGAGTTCCAGATATTTTGGCGACTTCACCCCTGTCTCGACACACTCCTTGAGGTCGTCCACATCCATATTGGCGCTGGCATAGGTCAGCATATCCGTGATATACGCCTCATAGCGCTCATAAAGAGACCGCCTGTATCCCCGGTACATCGTCAGTCCGAGGAGCAGGCAAAGAACAACTATAAATATAGTGCTTCCGATAAATATACTTCGTTTTAAAGGTTTCCTGTTCATCAAAAATTCGGCAAGGATACCCCTTCTTCTGTAAGGTGGGGAGGAATTGCCACCCTCATCTCCTGATCAGTTTTTAGAAATAACTTGTAGTTGTATAGTATCTATGCCCCGGCACGCTCGCTTTTGCCCGCCCCAGGCTGTTGGTCTCCCGCCCGGCTCGCATGCTTTGCAGCATTGACAGACTTGTTCTTTTTTGTTTCTTTAAGTCCGAAACGATTGTATTTGCAAGGCTTTGTGTATATAATGCGAACATAAGTTCTGCATCGGATTTCTCATATATATCCCCAAGCGTATGGTGCAGATCGTTGAATATATTTTTAAATTCCAGTTGTGTAAGACTAAATTCTACACACTTGAAATTACTCATACACAAGTATAATTGCCATGGTCGCCTGTCTGCGAGAACAGGAGGTAATCATGAGCAAAGAAATCAAAGGTGACCACAAGCATCTGACTCTTTCGGATCGCGTATACATAGAGCAAGCCCTGCTACGCGGTGAAAATTTCAGGACGATCGCAAAGGCTCTTGGAAAAGATCCTTCAACAATATCGCTTGAGATCCGCAAGTTCGTCGAATGGGATGACGGCCGCCTCGCTCTCAGACCAGGTAACGACTGTATCCGTAACGGCTCTTGTGACAAGATGAAGATGTGTCACAGGGCCTGCTCAAGCAAATGCAGAAGCTGCCAATTCGATCATTGCAGCCATGTATGTCCACTTTATGAGCCGTTTCTATGTGATGAGCTGAAGTCCCCGCCATATGTCTGCAACGGATGTAAAGTAATGAGTTCCTGTCATGCTTCTCAGATCCATTACAGAGCTGAAGAAGCTCACAAACGGTACAGGACCCTCCTTTCCGAGTCCAGAGCAGGCATCAATATGACGCCGGAAGACCTGAAAGAACTCGATGAGTTCATCTCCCCTCTCATCAAGCAGGGGCAGCCCTTGAGCCACATCTTCTCTGTGTACGGAGATTCTATTCCGTGCAGCAGGAAGACCATCTACAACTATCTGGACATGGGCATCTTCACTGTGAAGAACATCGATCTGCCTCGCAGGGTCAGATACAAGCTTCGCAAGAAACGCCGGGGCGAAAACCCGATCAACTATGCATACCGTAACCGTCGCACTTACAAGGACTTCCTCAAGTATACCGAAACATTTCCAGACTATGAGGTCGTAGAGATGGATACAGTTAAAGGCAGCCGTGATGCAGGCAAATGCCTGATGACACTTCTCTTCAGGAAGTCATCGTTCATGCTGATCTTTTTGCTTCCGTCTTGTACGCAGAAGTCTGTTCAGGATGTTTTCGACATGCTCTATGATCGGCTCGGTCCTGTTGTCTTTCGCAAGACTTTCAGGATAATACTCACCGACAACGGTCCTGAGTTCAAGGATCCATGGTCGATCGAGATGACTGCCAATAGAAAAAGGCGTACTCGCGTTTTTTACTGCGATCCTTACAAGTCCAACCAGAAGGGTCGATTGGAGAAAAGTCATGAGTTCATTCGCTACATCATCCCTAAAGGTCGGAGCATGAGCAAGCTCACTTCCGAGGATGTTAAACTCATGACTTGCCACATCAACTCTGTCGCCAGAGACGGACTCAACGGACAGACACCCTTCGATTTGGCAGAATTACTGTTAAGTGAAAAAGTGCTGACCTCTTTAGGATTACGGAAAGTCTCCCCAGACCGAGTGATCCTTAAGCCAGCACTTCTCAAAAAATAATTCTTTAGTTCCAACAGCAGACAGGCTTGACCGGACAACTGAATCCTTTCGTTTCCGGCGATGCACTATGTAGCGTTTAGATTTACACGTTTCACAGGTTCCGCCTTTTTGTCGTGGATCAGCCTCTATGCTGTCGCCTGAATTTTACAACATTCTTCAGATACAAACACCTATTATTTTTATGAAAAGCCGCTGACAGGCTTTTTTCACTGATTTATGTAGAAGTTACTTTTTCATTCAAGCGTATGGTGCAGATATGCAGGTGACACTCACTTCCAAAGTGCGAATACTTCCCGATGAGGAGAGCAAGGCTCT
>SVCQ01000034.1 GCA_015058275.1 Clostridiales bacterium | reverse complement strand
GAAGCTCCCGTCGTCTGTTGACGGCGTCGCTCGCTCCAACCAAGCGAGCTTGATGGAGCTTCGCTCCTGGTTGAAGTGTTATTATATATATGACAGGAAACGATTCAGAAGACGGAGGAGATGATTATGAAACTGGCAATAGGTTGCGATCATGCGGGATATGAACTGAAGGAAGCTATAAAGGAAAAGCTGAAGGCTGAGGGCCATGAGGTCATCGATGTCGGATGCAATTCGACTGAGTCTGTCGACTACCCGAAGTACGGGCATGCGGTCGGACGCATGGTGGCGTCCGGCGAGGCCGAGCGCGGCATCGCCGTGTGCGGCTCGGGTATCGGGATCAGCATCGCCTGCAATAAGGTGCCGGGCATCAGAGCCGCACTTTGCACATCCGTGGAGATGGCAGAGATGTGCAGACGCCACAACAACGCCAATGTCGTCTGCATGGGAGCGCGCATGATCAGTCAGGATCTCGCCTTTGACATAGTAGATAAATGGATGACAACAGAGTTCGAAGGAGGCAAGCACCTCCGCAGGATCAACGAGCTCGAAGACCTGGACTTCTGATGAGCCTGCTTTGATCAATAAAAATCAGCCCCGGATCAATGAACTGCTACCCGTCAAGAGGACAGTGAAAAATCATAAGATTTTTGCAACCAGTAACACATTGTTACTGGTTGTTTTTATGGTTACGGTCTGCCCCGAGAAGCCCGCGCTGCGACAGCGGCCACTACTCAGGCCGCTCTAAGCAGCTATAAGGCGAGGCTGATCGGTTGGCAGACCCCGTGAGGCCAAGTGAGGCCGAACGGCGCGCTTCCAAGCCCGCCCATCCTTGCACCCGCCCCAAAGGGCGCGCCATATACCGGATGATGATCTATGCCGCAAGAAGGTATGACTCGTATTTCTCCATCGGAGTCAGTACTCCGAACCTTCTCTGGTATCTCTCGTTATTGTAGTAATAAATATAGTTTTCGATCATAGACACGAGCTCTTCACGGCTACCAAATCGGTTGCCATAGTAACGCTCTCTCTTAAGGATCCCCCAAAATCCTTCCATTGGTCCATTGTCGATGCACTTCGCTACTCTGGACATACTCTGAGTCATGCCGGCATTTTCCAGTTTGGTATGGAATGTCCTGTTGGTGTACTGGAATCCTCGGTCGCTGTGGCAAAGGGGAGTCGCTCCAGGATTAGCGGCTATTGCCTGATCGAATGTATCGAAGACTAGCGGATTGTCGTTATGATCACTGATCACAAATGACACGATCCGTCTGTCATAGAGATCCAGGATCGCGCTGAGATAGACTTTGTGCTTATCTTTGTTCTCGTCGTACCATTTGAATTCAGTGACATCCGTGAGCCATTTCTCATTCGGCTTGTCTGCAGTGAACTCTCTGTTCAGGATATTCTCCGCGATGAACTGAGGATTGTCTGCCTGACGAGTGCATCCCATGTTTCTGTACTTGATTGTTGACTTGATGTCTTTTGCTCTGCAGATCCTGAGCGCTCTCTTGTCATTGATCTTGATGCCGTGTTTGCGGTACAGATCATCATTGATTCTGCGGTATCCCTTGGATGGATCCTTTCTGTGGATCTCCTCCATCTTCTCGGCTATGAGCAGATTCTCTCTGACTCTTTCACCGACATCACCGCGCAGCCACTTGTAATATGCTGACCTTGAGACATGCAGTATCCGGCAGCATGGCTCGACCGGATAGGAATATGTCTCCGTGCAGTACTTGATGGAACCGTAGAGGTGCGACTGCCTTACTTGCGATAGAGATCTTTCCTCTCCAGTTCCTTGACTTTTTTTAGCAGGTCACGCTCCATCTTCGTCATATACAGCTCATGCTTCAACCGTTCATTTTCTATTTGCAGCTTCTCAATCTCGCTGCGAGGTTCCTGATCTACCTTGCGCTTTCCCCGCCGATCTTCCAGCCCTGATTCGCCAAGTTCTTTGAAGCGTTTGACCCAGCCATAGACTTGCTGGTAGCTGACGTTATACTTGATTGCAACTTCACCATAGTTGCAGCCGTTGGCGATACATTCTTTAACGATTTGTATGCGCTCATCCTGGGTGGTGGTTCGTGATGTTTTCATACGGCTTCCTCCTGACATCTTATGTGAGAAGTCTTCACCGTTATTATACATCCGAACCCATCTTCTTAACTGCGAATGAGAACGCAATCCATATTTTGCTGCTAACAGCTTGTATGAACCTTCACCAGCAAGATAGCTGCTTACAGCATTGTGTTTCAGTTCATCCGAATAAACTTTATTGTTCTCTGTATCCAGAAAAGCTGATTCTCCTTGTTCCGAATAGCGATAGACCCAGCTGCCAACTTCTGTATCGCTGGTTCCTATCTGCCTCGCTGCTTCGCACTTGCTCATTTTCTTTTCAAAGCAAAGCTTTGCGTATTTGAGCTTAGTTTCATTAGGTATCTTGATTCTTTTTCTTCCCATATGAATGCTCCCTTCATGAAAAACAGTGAGTTTTGTTTTTCACTGTCTCTCACAAAGGGAGCATATCACAACGGATCCGGGGCTGTATTCTTAAAGGTCTCTTTCCATTACGACGCCTTCCCAGCTGCCTGCCGGAAGTTCGTATGATTCGGTCTCTCCGGTCCTGCGGAAGCCGCGTGACTCATAGCATCTGATCGCTTTTTCGTTTGTGGTGAAGACTGACAAAGAAGCTTTGGACGCATGCAGTACATCTCTTGAATACTCGCAGGCCTCCTCGAGCATCGCGGCGGCAAGACCCCTGCGGCGGAGCACCGGCGCAATTATCACGAAGCCGAATCTCACGCAGGACTTATCGTGCTCGTCCGGGTACCTGATCGCCATGTGTCCGATGGGAACACCGTTGTTGTCCACATAGGTAAATGGCATGAACTTCTCTTCGCTCATGGTCCGCTTATGATGATCGACAAGGTCACCGGCGGTAAAGGGATATCTGGATATCCTGTCTGCCGACCACTCGTAAAGAGAGGTCTCGTCTTTGATCCATTTGCAGATCACATCAGCATCCTCTTGTCTGAATTCTCTTAATTTCATATCTTTACACGCTGCTTGAAAAAGCAGGACATATAACATTGCCGTAAAAACTTATTACAGCTATTTTAACACCTGATCCGCCCCATTTGTGTAAATTAATCGAAATTGTAAATAATTACAATTATTGCTGCGCAGAGAGCCCGACGCATTTGCACGGTGAGCTCTTTTTTTTGGTATACTGTACTCATGGACAGGAAAGATAAAAAGGAAAAAGTCACAAATAAGAAAAGCATGATCAAAACGCCGCTCATCTACCTTATCTGCGTTTCTGCGGCAACGGCTGTCATCATCATGTCAGCCTACCTTCAGATACAGTACAGGTCGATCGTCCAGGCCGGCGTCAATAACATCAACAACTTCGAGGGCACCTGCAAGTTCATGCTCAGCAAGGTCGATGCGACTTCTGCTGAAGTCGAAGATGAACTCTGCGTGCCTGCAAGGCTCACTGCTTCGGCGCTGAGACAGACAGACTCCGGGACTGAACCGGGCAGCTATGGCAGCGGCTGGATAATCCGCAGAAGCGGCGGCGCGATCGAGTTCCCGGAAGACTACCCGGGCGAACTCAGATTTGAGGCAGCCGGGCTTCCTGAGGACTTCGATTCGATACACGCCGGCAGCAAGGTCGTTTCGTGCGCAAAGATAAGTGGCGATACCTACTATGTTGAGCTGCAGGAATCCGGCGAAGAAGCCGAGGCCATACATGACGGAGTAAATTATCAGGCGGCGCTCGACGACTACGCGTCGGCAAAGGGCTGCGATTTTATCAGCTTCAGCAGCGACGGCAAGGAGGATTACGATGCAACTGCCGGCACCGGCAAGTACGCAGGGACGCAAAAGGCGTCGGATCTGGGGTTCACTGAGCTGATCGACCGGACCGGTGATATCGGGAATACGATAATGAGCGTAGACGGCAGGCGCTGCATGGTAGTCTGCTCCAGGGAGTTCAGTATCCCGTTCGAAGCGGATGAGGCGGCCGTCATGATACTGCCGCTCCGCGATATCCTGCTGAGGTCGATAGCTCTCACGGGTTCACTCGTCTTTTTCATACTTCTGGTCTGCGTGACACTTGCGGTGTGGATCATTTCGGTATACCGCAGGCTTAGAAGCAACGCGTTCAGCAAAGACAAGATCGGTAATTACACATACGTCAAGGTCAGGCGTAAGGTCATTGTTGCCATCTGCGCAGCCACTCTCGCTGCTTATCTCCTGTCGCTCTTTGCGATGTCGCTCGATGACCTTTTCATCCAGACATCGACGGGCAACGCAACCCTCAAGGCCTACTTCAGCAGGCTCGACGGAGATGAAGAGCGTAGCCGCGCCCAGTGGAAGGGCAGTCAGGAGCGTTATACCGAAAACGCCAGAAAGCTCGCCAATCTGATCGACAGCAACCGCAGCCTCCAGACCAACGCGGCGTGGCTCGATGAGGCATCGGACATCATAGACGCTGACTACATCATGATATTCGATGAGAACGGTGAAGAGCTCATTTCCGATTCGCCATATAGGGGCATCGTGCTTGAAGGGCACGCCACTCCTGAGATGGCCGACTTCAGCCGCCTCTTTAACGGTGTGGACAATATCTCTCACCCAAAAGTCAGGGACGAGGTCACGGGTCTGACGCGCGACTTCCACGGCGTCTGCCTTAGATACCTGGCCGACGATGATTCGTACGGGGCACTGCTCGTCGCGGTCGACCCTGCAGAACACAGCTGGATAGATTTCAACGACTACGACGATATCGCCAAATCCATGGTCACGGATGACAGCCTGCTGATCCAGGTCGATCCGAAGACCGGTGCCATCACCCACGCCAGCGACAAATCGCTGATCGGCACGCACATCAAAAAGGCCGCGCTCAGCGAGTCGTTCATGGACTTCCTCGATCTGAAGGGCAGGCTATGCTTTGCGATGGCCAGGCTCCATGACAGCAAGTACTACTATTACGGCATGGACAAGAAGGTGATGTTCATCTACGATACACTCTTCTGCCTGTGCTACACTCTTATCTTCCTGCTGACATGCGGAGTGCTCGCGTTCATGCTCGTCAGGAAGCATCCGTACCGCAAGGCGTACGAGGATCGTGGGGAGCCCGGGGACTCAGCTGCCGACAGACTCGACACGCTGTCTGAATTCATACTGAATACCGCGGAGAATCACGACAGCCTCATGAATCTCGGCGAGCCGGGGTTTGCCGGTAAGAAGACCATGTCCGAAATCTATAAGGACATTACGCCGGAGCGCGAAGCTCTCGCGATATTTGAACTCCTGCTGTCCGTATTCACCCTGGCGGTTTCGCTGCTGGTCATCACGCACAGCGGCGAAGGCACCGCATTCCAGTTCATCACGAGCGGACGCTGGGTCCACGGGTTCAATCTCTTTGCAATCGCAGCGATATTCTTCCTGTTCTGCAACCTGGTGGTGTTCCTGGCGATCCTAAGGCTTGTGTCCGTGGTGATCGAAAAGATGCTGAGCAGCCGGTCGCTTACCATCGCAGCACTCATACTCAACGTGGTGTGGTATGCGGCAGTGGTCGCGTTCATAATCTTCTCGCTCGGTTACCTCGGTGTGAATACAAGGACGCTGATCGCATCCGTCGGTTTCATCGGACTGGCCATCAGCATGGGCCTGCGCGACATCATTTCCGACATGCTTGCAGGCATTTCGATAATCACAGGCAGGTCCTTCGAAGTCGGCGACACGATCGAGATAAAGGGCTTCGGCACGGGTACGGTCAGGATGATCGGTCTCAGAAGCACACAGCTGCGCTTCGCTGACGGAACGGATTCATACATACGCAACAGCAGGATCAACGGAGTGGTCAATCTGTCGAGAGACAGGGACAATAAGAATCAGTCCGGGAAGGCAAACGAAAAGACAAAATAGAGGTCACCTGCCAAGGTAAATGCAACATTGCCAAAGTAAATGCAACATTTTGAGGAATTTGGGTTCGAAAGACCGG
>SVCQ01000004.1 GCA_015058275.1 Clostridiales bacterium | reverse complement strand
AACGAGATGTTCGCTGCATAGAAAAACTCCGGCGAGAAATCGCCGGAGCAAAAGTCTAACTTTTTGGGGTCACCTCAAAAATTTCCATTCCTTACATCACTTTTCTGCTTTTCTTCTTTTCGAATTCAGGATTTGCAAAAGCGGAGACGCTTCACATTCTATCTGGTCAGCAGCTCTGCGATCTGGACCGCGTTTGTTGCGGCGCCCTTGCGCACCTGGTCTCCGCAGCACCAGAGGTTGATGCCGTTGTCGTTTACCAGGTCCCTTCTGATCCTGCCGACATATACGATATCCTGGTTGGATGTCAGCAGCGGCATCGGATAGATCTTGTCGTGCGGCTCGTCGTAGAGCTTTGCTCCCGGAGCCTCGGATACTGCCTTCCTGACATCGTCGAGGTCGAGTTTGTCCTTTGTGATCACGTCTATGGATACGGCGTGCGATCTCTCGACCGGAACTCTGACGCAGGTGCAGCTGACCCTGAGCTCAGGCTGGTGGAGTATCTTGCGTCCTTCGTTCTGGAGCTTCATCTCCTCTGATGAATAGAGATTGTCTCCGAAGCCGCCGATCTGAGGGATCACGTTGTAGGCTATCTGGTACTGGAATACCTTCGGGTCAATGTCGGCCCCGTAGGAATTGCCCTTGCCTCCTGCCGCCCTGGCCTTGAGCACGGCCTCGGACTGATCGTACATCTCCCTCGGGCCTGCAGCTCCCGCGCCGCTTGTAGCCTGATATGACGAAGCATATATCGCCTCGATCTCGGAGAGCTTGTTGATCGCATTGACGGCAACGAGCGAGATGATGGTCGTGCAGTTAGGGTTGCTGATGATGCCGTTATGCTCGAGCACATCCCCCGGATTGATCTCAGGGACTACCAGTGGGACTTCAGTGTCGAGCCTGAATGCCGAGGAGTTGTCGACAAAGACAGCGCCCGCTGCCTTGATGTGAGGAGCCATGGCCTCTGCGATGTCGTTTTCTGAAGCGCCGAGTACTATGTCAAGGCCGTCAAATGCGGTCTCGCATGTCCTCTGTACCGTGACATCACCGAACGGAGTCGAAAGCACCTTGCCCTCCGACCTCTCGCTTGCCAGACATCTGAGCTCCCCTATTGGGAAGTTCCTCTCTCCAAGTACTTTTATCATCTCCTGGCCGACCGCTCCGGTCGCGCCCATGATTCCTACGTTGAATTTTTTCATCGTACCAATTGTTCCTTTCAGTTATCCTGCAACGCTCCTGTTTCGCGAAGTTCCTATCCTGCAAAGCTCCTGTCTCGCGAAGCGCTTATCTTGCGAAGCTCTCGTAGAGCACTCTTACTGCCCTGTCGAAGTCCTCGTTATATACTCCGATCATTATGTTGATCTCATCGGCTCCCTGCTCGATCGTCCTGATGTTGACCTTGTTGTCGCCAAGAGCCCTGAATATCTTGCCGGATATGCCGGACCTGTAAGCCATCTGGCGTCCGACTATGGCTATGAGGCTTATGCCCTCGGTCAGCTCGCAGCTGTCGATGTCCTCGAGGGCCTCGAGCTCGTGCATCAGATCGTGCTTTCTGGTCTTGATGTTCTCGCTAGGGAATACCACCGAGAAGCTGTCTACTCCGCTCGGGATCTGCTCGACCGGGATGCCGTATCTGTCAAATACCTCGAGCACCTGTCTGAGAAGTCCTATCTTGGCCTCTCCTATCCTGCTCTTGTATATGTTGATGATCGAGAAGTTCCTCTTGCCGGCGATGCCCGTGATGAACCTTTCGTTCTCCTCTGCCAGCTCGTCGTCGAAGTGCTCGCGGATTATAGTGCCCGGATCATCCGGGTCGTTGGTGTTGCGGATGTTGACCGGTATGTCGGCACGCCTTACAGGGAATACCGTGTCTTCGTGAAGCACCGAGGCTCCCATGTAGCTGAGCTCTCTCAGCTCGTCATATGTGACTCTCGCGATGGTCTTAGGATTCCTTACGATCCTCGGATCCACCATGAGTATGCCGGATACGTCGGTCCAGTTCTCGTAGACATCAGCTCCAAGATACGCCGCAGCCAGCGCTCCTGTTATGTCCGATCCGCCTCTTGGGAAGACATGTACCTCGCCGCTTGGGAATGTGCCGTAGAAGCCCGGCGTGACAATGCGTCCGTAAATGCCCTTGAGTTCCCTTAGCTTTGCCTCCGATGCCTCGGCGTTGACCTTGCCGTCGTAGTCGAAGCAGAGCCAGTCCGCAGCATCCACGAATTCATAGCCCAGATACTCGGCCATGAGCATCGCGCTGAAGCACTCTCCGCGGGATACGATGAAGTCCACGGATGTGTTCCTGTCGACCTTTGAGAATGTGTCACTTATGACCGACGCTATGTCAGTTTTGAGCCCGCATTCCTTCTGTATCTCGGTGAACCTGTCCGTGATCATGCTGAGGACAGTGTCGAAGGACACCCCGTATTTGATGTGGGCATGTATGAGATAGAGAAGGTCCGTGATCTTGTTGTCGTCGCTCTGCCTCTTGCCCGGAGCCGAGACCACGACCACTTCACGCGCCTTGTCGTATTTGACTATTTCCTTGACCTTGGCGAACTGCGAGCTGTCTGCCAGGCTCGATCCGCCGAATTTCACTACTTTCAGCATTGTTTATTCCTCATTTTCATTTGTTTGTTCATTCACATATGCTTGGAGCGAGCGTTGCAAAGAACATGTCCTTGCCTTTTTCTTTTCTGTGATGTCCCATTGCATGCATTTCCTCAACGGTCAGAGGCTTAGAGATGCAGTAGTATATACCGTCCCTCTCTTCGTATGTATCGATCATAGGCTCGATGTGCTCGCACATCCTGTTGTGCCTGATGTAATATCTCCTGACTGCCTTGCTGTTGTCGGCTCTTAGACCGGAGTATGCGGCCGGGATGTCCATCTCCCTGCCGTCGCGTATATCTATTACATCCTGTATCACGGACTGTCCGGTCGGCATCATGCCGGCGCCCTGTCCGTAGAAGCTCTGTGTGCCGATGTGCTCGGCAGTCAGAGTGATGAGGTTGTTGTTGGTCTTGACGTTGGCCTCGAGCGAGTCCCTTCCGAAAGCTGTCGGCTCCACGCTGACCTCGATCGAATCGCCCTTCCTGACAGCGCTCATCATGAGCTTGCAGACAAGGCCCTTTTCCTTTAAGTATGCGATGTCGCAGGCCTTGATGGTGTCGATGCCGTAGCATGGGACCTCGTCCTCCGTGACAGCGGCGTCGAACGCGAGGTTTGTACTGATCACTGTCTTGCGGAGAGTATCCGTGCCCTCGATGTCCGATGAAGGATCCGCCTCGGCATAGCCGAGCTCCTGGGCGTTTTTGAGCATCTCGCTGAAGTCAGCTCCCTTGTCGTACATCGCATCGAGTATATAGTTGCATGTGCCGTTCACTATGCCCCTGACCGATGTGATGCTGTCTGCCCTCTTTGTCCTGAGGAGGTTGAAGAGCCATGGGATTCCGCCACCGACAGCAGACGTGAATCTGAGCTTTACTCCGTTCCTGTCCGCCTCCTCCATGAGCTCTTTGTAGCAGGCGCTTATGAGATTCTTGTTAGGCGTCACCACATGCTTGCCGGCCCTTAGGCACTTGAGCACGTACTCTCTTGCCGGCTCGATGCCGCCCATCGACTCGATGACGAGTTCGATCTCAGGATCGCCGGTGATGTCATCGATGTTAGGAGTAATGATACTGTCGAGATGCTCATATCCATCCCTGCCGTGTCTTGCGAGTATCCTTTTGACCTCGATCCCGCCTGCGATCTTTGCTTCTTCGTATGCACCGCTTCCGACGGTACCGAATCCCATAATAGCTATCTTCATACCATATCCTTCCTCACCGCGGACAGACGAGCTGCCCTGGAGACTTTGCGGTAGCCGGCACTTAGCGATTGGCAAGCCGCAGGCGCAGACAGAGCTTAGTACCGCTGCGTAAAGCCGCAACGAGGCGAGAGCCGTGCTCCAGGGCGGCTCTGTCTGTCCGCGATGTAAAAACACTTGTCTTTCAAACGGAATTAATGTAACATAAACGAGGCGTTTTTTCAACGCTTTGAGCCAATTAACAAAGGTTTTAATCAAATATAACGAAGATTATCTGCACCGAAGGGAAGAGAGATATGATCGAATATGTAAGCACAAGAGACAAGTCCGTAAGAGTCAGTTCGAGCCGCGCCGTACTTGACGGCCAGGCATCAGGCGGCGGTCTGTATGTACCGGAGAGCCTCGAAGACATCCGCTCGGACTACCGTGAGATCATCAAGGGAGACTTCAGAGACATGGCCCGCGCCGTGTGGAACGTCTTCTTTGACGACTACGGTCCTGACAAGATAGATGAGCTCGTTGAGAGGAGCTACGAGGGCAAGTTCTCGGCTCCTGAGATCACTCCTCTTGTTAAGGTCGGGGATGCATCGGACAGGACTTATGTGCTCGAGCTCTACCACGGTCCTACATCCGCATTCAAGGACGTGGCGCTCTCCGCCCTTCCCAACCTCCTGACAGCTGCCAGGGACATGAACGACTTCAAGGACGACATCATGATCCTCACAGCCACTTCGGGAGATACAGGCAGCGCAGCCATAGCGGGCTTCAGCGATGTGCCGGGCACCGGCATCGTCGTATTCTATCCTCACGGCGGAGTCTCGGATACGCAGAGGCTCCAGATGGTCACTGCCGCCGGATCCAATGTGACGGCATGCGCTATCCGCGGTAATTTCGACGACGCACAGACAGGAGTCAAGAAGCTCTTCAGAGAGATCCCTCACCCGGTGAGCGGAGTGTCCCTCTCGAGCGCCAACTCCATTAATATAGGAAGGCTCGTGCCTCAGATCGTATACTACTTCTCCGCTTACGCCCAGCTCATAGACAAGGGCGCCATCAAATGCGGAGACAAGGTCGACTTCGTCGTGCCTACAGGCAACTTCGGCGACATCATGGCAGGATACTTCGCCCTCAAGATGGGACTTCCTGTCGGCAGGCTCGTATGCGCGTCCAATAAGAATGACGTGCTCACCGAGTTCCTCGATACAGGCCGCTACGACAGGAAGCGCGAATTCCACAAGACCACATCGCCTTCCATGGACATACTCGTATCCAGCAACCTCGAGAGACTGCTCTACTACGTATGCGGAGCGGATCACACCCTATCGTACATGAAGCAGCTCGAGGAGAGCGGCGAGTACCGTATCACAGACGAGGAGCTCGCAGAGATAAAGAGCGTATTCGAAGGCGTCTGCGCAGGCGATGACGAGGGAGCTGCAGCCATCAGGAAGGTATTCGGTTCGGATCACTACCTCATGGATACTCATACTTCCGTCGCATGGGCGTGCATGGAGAAGTCCGCAGCGTCAGATGCGGCCGCTGCAGTCGTGCTGTCGACAGCATCGCCTTACAAGTTCTCGGCTGCAGTGCTCGAGGCTCTGGGCGAGGAGCTCACAGGCTCGGATGAAGGCAATATGAAGAAAGTCAGAGATATAACCGGTGCTCCTGTGCCGGCAGGTCTTGCGGGCATCTTCGAGAAGCCGGTAAAGCACGCTGATGTGATCGACATCGCCGACATGAAGTCATACGTTATTGAAAAATGCAATAAATAAAGGTAGAATCAAATGCAAGGTAAATACCTTATCGTAGACAAGGCACTTCTGCCGTCATATTGTGAGAAGGTCTCCCTCGCCAAAGAACTGCTGGATGAGGGCAAGGCCGCGGATGTAAGCGAAGCCGTCAGGATGGTCGGCATATCCCGCAGCACTTTCTACAAGTACAGGGATATGATCAGAGACATAAGCACAGTCTCGATGGGCCGTCATGCCATCATTTCCATGATGATGCGCCACAGCGTGGGCACCCTTTCTTCCGTGCTCAACATCATCTCGCGCTACGGATACAGTGTATGGACCATCACCCAGAATCCTCCCGTAGACTCCAAGGCCAACGTGGTCATCACACTTGAGCTTGGAGAGGATCCTAAAAAACTCGACTCGATGTTGAGAGAGATTACCGACGCTCCGGGGCTGTCAAGAGTACAGCTGCTGGGGATGGATTAGGAGGATCAATGGATTTCAAACAGATAGAGGCTTTTGTCAATGTTGTCAGATACAAGAGCTTCAGCAAGGCCGCTGATGCGACCTTCTTTACTCAGCCCACCATCAGTACCCACATCAGGAACTTAGAGAAAGAACTGGGAGTCAAGCTGCTCGACCGCAAGAGCCGCGTTGTTGAGATGACTCCGCAGGGCAGCAAGTTCTATAAGTATGCCGTTGAGATGATAAACGCAAGGGCCCAGGCCATTGACGCCCTCGGTGACAGCGAAGAGAACATCGAAGGCATACTCGAGGTACAGACATCATCGATACCGTCCGTGACTTTCCTTCCTGAGCTGCTTGCAGGCTTCAGGAGCGAGCACGACCGCATCAGATACTACGTATCCGTATCCGATACCCAGACCGTCGTGGACAATATCTGTGACAGGCGCGGCGATATAGGATTTGTCGGTGAGGAAGTCTCGTCAGGCTCCGTTGAATGCGTCAGGATCGCAGGCGACAGGACAGTGATGATCACTCCTAAGTCCTATGATGTTAAGCCGTCGATCACCCTCTCCGAGGCCATGTCCTGGCCTTTCATCTGGAGGGAGACCGGTTCTGCGACACGCAAGACCTTCGAGGCTGCCGCGCAGGCGCTTGGATATGACAAGGAGTCCTTTGAGGCTGCCGCACTTGTGGACGATGTGGACGCACTGGTCCGCTCGGTCGAGGCAGGCCTGGGAGTTGCCATCGTATCCGAACACATAGCAGAAGCCCTCGGCGGCAAGGTCAACGTAGTCAATATAACCGACTACAACGAAGAGCGAAGTTTCTACATGATAAGGCTGAGGAGCATATCACTCTCACCTGCGGCCGAAGCCTTCTGGGATTACATAAACGACAAAGTGCACCGGGATTGACCGGTGCACTTCTTAATTTACGGCTTGATCAGTCGTGTATCTCTATTGTGTGTTTGCCTCTGCGCGGCTTGAAGCAGCCTATCACCGCGCTCTCGCAGCCCCTCTCTCCAAGCTGCTCTGTGAGACGCGGCAGTTCCTTCTCATTGACCGCTATGAGCAGTCCTCCGGATGACTGAGGGTCATAGAGGCAGTCGATCAGCGCCTTGAGCCCGAGATCCTTGTCCGGATCCTTTGACAGGAATTCCATGACCTCTCCCCCGACATACTCCCTGTTGCGGTATGCACCCGCAGGGATGATGCCCATGGTGGCCATCTCTATGGCCTTAGGGAATACCGGCACCTTGTGGCTGTACAGCTCGAGGGTCACATCCCCCGCTCTGGCCATCTCGGCCGCGTGGCCTATGAGGCCGAATCCCGTTATATCCGTGCATCCGTCGACCTTTATCCCCTGCATAGCCTCCCAGGCGTACTTGTTGAGGAAGGCCATCGTGGCCTCCATCTCGTCGTTCTCCTCTTTGGTGAGGAGGTCGACCTTGGCCGCTGTGGTGAGGATGCCCGTGCCGATCTTTTTTGTGATCACCAGGAGGCTCCCCGCGGAAGCGCTGTTGCTGAGTATGTTGTCCGGATGCGCGAAGCCCGTCACGGAGAGTCCGTACTTAGGCTCCTTGTCGTCAATGCTGTGTCCTCCTACGATAGTGGCGCCGCTCTCACAGACCTTGTCGTTGCCTCCCTCGAGTATGCCCTTTACGGCATCGAGCGGAAGCGAATCATTAGGGAATGTGAGGAGGTTCATCGCGAGCTTCGGCTCACCTCCCATCGCGTATACGTCGCTCAGGGCGTTGGCCGCCGCGATCTGACCGAACATATACGGATCATCCACTATAGGAGGGAAGAAATCCACTGTATTGATAAGCGCTATATCGTCGGATACCTTGTATACGCAGGCATCGTCGCTGCTCTCGAATCCGACGAGTATGCGAGGGTCGCTGATCTTAGGCAGACCCGATAAAATGCTCGATAGGACTCCCGGCCCTATTTTGGCTCCTCATCCGCCGGCGCTTGTCATGCGTGTCAGCAGCACCCTGCCGTTCTCATCGATGAAGTCGGCCTCCCTGATCGGAGTGCCGGCACACGAAACCGCCTTCGTCTCAGACGAAGACCTAGGCTTTGGCGGCTGGATGTGGCACGCAAGCTTCTCCCTGGCTTCATTTAACTTTTGTTCGCTGATTTTGTTGTTGCTCATATCTGTATATTATCACCTGAAGGTCTTATGTAATAATCTTTTTTTCTATAAATCCTAAGCTGCCTGGTCCCCTGACCCGCCGAGCTCGCTCACAGCAGTCGCTCCGAGTATCAGCACGGCGCCCGCGACAGTGTAGACCGTGACAGGTTCATGCAGCAGGAACGCTGACAAAAGCACCGCCTCGACCGGGTCTATGTAGCTGAGTATGCCCACTGTCTGCGCAGGCAGCTTGTTGACTGCATCGAAGTATATGATGTAGCCGATGCCCGTGTGAAGGGCCCCGAGTACGAGAAGGCATATGATGCCGACAGCCGTCACGCTCACCTCCGAAAAGGCTCCTGTCAGTCCCGAATAAGGCAGCATTATGATCGATACCAGTGCCAGCTGGACTATGGTAGTGTTGACCGGGGATATATCCTTTATGTACTTGTTGATAAGCACGACCATGGCATAGAAGAATCCTCCTGTAATGCCAAAGAGCGCGCCTTTAAGTTCCGACAGATGAAAGCCCGTCTGCAGCACTCCGGATACGAGTATCATGCCGCAGAATGCAGCAAATACGCAGGCAAGCTTGCGGGCGGAGAGCTTCTCTTTGAGGACGACCGATCCTATCAGGATATAGAATATCGGCTGCGTGTAGTAGCAAAGGGTACTGGTCGCGATCGTGGTATACTTGAAGGCCTCGAACTGGCATATCCAGTTGAAGCACATAAACACGGAGCTCATCGTCAGCCATCCGATATTGCGGCGTATGGCCTCCCTGTCGGGTCTGACTCCCCTGACCGCGAGATACGCGATTATGGTGAGTACGCCAAAGAAAGCCCTGCCGAAGCATATGAGGCTCGACGGCATCGCTATGTACCTCGAAAGAGTACCTATCGTGCCGAAGAGCAGCATCGTGAATATGAGCTGCGCTCTTGCTGTTCTTTCCTGCTTGCTGCCTGATCCCATTCCCCTATTTTGTGTCCTTCCCGGTCTTTATATCTTTTTTTGTACAATATATTGTGTCATTCCTATTGTGTTTGCATGAACACTGCTGATACAATACTGCCGGTAATTATATATGTTCATGTCTTACATTGAAAGAGAGTTTTTATGGCAAAGACGAGACAGATCATTCAGATCAATGAGAGAGTCCCTCTCGGAAAGGGGATCCCTCTCTCGATCCAGCACACATTCGCTATGTTCAGCGCATCCGTGCTCGTACCTTACATCCTGGGTATCAACCCATCCATCGCCCTTCTCATGAACGGCATCGGTACTTTTATCTTCATCATCTGCACCCAGGGCAAAGCCCCTGCCTACCTCGGTTCGTCATTCGCATTCATCTCCCCTGCGCTGATAGTCATCTCTCAGCCGGGACTCGGATACAGATATGCCCTCGGCGGCTTCGTGGTGACGGGACTTCTGATGTGCCTCGTCGCGGTGCTGATCAAGTTCGTAGGCACGCGCTGGATAGACGCCATACTGCCGCCTGCTGCCATGGGCCCTGTAGTAGCGCTCATCGGACTTGAGCTCGCAGGCAACGCAGCCCAGACAGCCGGCATACTCGACGATACCGGCGCCATGGCCGCAGATCTTGATCCCAAGGTCGTGATCGTATTCCTCGTAACACTCCTGCTCGCAGTGTTCGGCGGAGTTCTCTACAGAGGATTTGCAAGCGCCATCGCCATCCTGATCGCGATAATCGCAGGCTATGTGGTCGCACTTCTCTTCGGTATGGTGGACTTCTCATCCGTAGGCACAGCCAGTTTATTCGAGCTTCCGGCATTCCAGACACCGAAGTTCAGCATGCAGGCCATACTCATAATCATACCGGCCACCCTGGTAGTAGTCTCCGAGCACATCGGACACCAGGTGGTCACATCCGAGGTCGTAGGCAAGGATCTCCTCAAGGATCCGGGCCTCCACAGATCGATGTTCGCTGACGGATTCTCGACAGCCCTCTCGGGCTTCTGCGGATCCTGTCCTACCACCACATACGGTGAGAACATCGGCGTAATGGCCATCACCAAGGTCTACAGCGTATGGGTCATCGGAGGCGCCGCAGCCTTCTCGATCTGCCTGTCATTCATCGGCAAGGCATCCGCGCTTATCCAGACCATCCCGGGCCCTGTAATGGGCGGCGTCAGCTTCCTGCTCTACGGCATGATAGGCGCATCCGGCATCCGCCTGATGGTAGACTCAAAGATCGATTACTCCAAGGCACGCAACCTCGCCATGACATCCGTGGTATTCGTCGTCGGACTCTCCGGCATCGCGATCAACCTCGGTCAGGTACAGCTCAAGGGCATGAGCCTCGCGGCTGTCGTAGGCATGCTCCTCGGACTCATCATGTACCTGCTCGACAAGTTCAAACTCACCAACGAGTACGAGGACTATGATCCGGATTCGGATGTACTCAAGAGCTTTTCCTCTGACAGGTAATCAAAGCAGCATTTACAGAGTGTCCCCCTTTTTCACAAGCGGGACACTTTTTTAGTGTTCCGTATGATACAATTACTGATTGTAAGGCAATTCAAAAGATACAACAACCAGGAGGAACCATGGGAACACACAGGATACTCGTCATGAATCTCGGATCCACTTCAAGCAAGATCGCGGTATATGACGACGACAAGGAAGTATTCAACGAAACTCTGCGCCATACCACCGAGGAGCTCGCTCCTTTCGGCGATGTGGTCGAGCAGTTCGATTTCAGGAAGGACAAGATCTTTGAGTCCCTCGAAAAGAACGGCATTCCGGTAGATTCGCTGACAGCAGCCGTATCCAGAGGCGGCAATATAATCGCCTGCCCTCACGGCGCCATCGGCATCGACCAGGCAATGATCGACTATCTCACAAGGCCTGAAGACATGGCCAAGCACCCTTCGCTCATCGGCAGCATGATCGCCTACGACCTCCACAAGGACAAAGGCATCCCGGTATGCATCTATGACGCTATCGGCACCGATGAGAAGATCCCTCTCTGCAGGGTCAGCGGAGTCCCTGAGCTGCCTCACTTCACAGTCGGCCACACACTCAACACAAGAGCCATGGCCATCAAGTGCGCTGAGGAGAAGCTCGGTAAGAAGTTCGAAGAGTGCACATTCATAGTTGCGCATCTTGGCGGCGGAAGCGCTATCCGTCTGTACAAGGACGGCGTCAACATCGACAGCGTCAACGATGATGAGGGCAACTTCACGCCTGAGAGAGGCGGCGGAGTCGGAGCCAAGGGCCTCGTAGACCTCTGCTACAGCGGCAAGTACAGCTACAAAGAGGCTATGAAGCTCTTCCACGGCAAGGGCGGACTCATCGCTCATCTCGGCACAGCTGACGCCATCGAGATCGAAAAGATGATCGAAGGCGGCGACGGCTATGCTGCCATCGTATACGAGGCCATGGCGCTCAACGTAGCCAAGGACATCGCCAAGCTCGCAGCCACCGTATGCGGCAAGGTCGACAGGATCATCCTCACAGGAGGTATCTCTTACTCCAAGTATGTTTCTGATTACATCAAGGAGCACGTCGAGTTCATCTGCCCTGTTGAAGTCATGGCAGGCGAATACGAGATGGAGGCTCTCGCAGCCGGTTGTCTCAGAGTCCTCAAGGGCGAAGAGGCTCTCCAGGACTTCGGAGAGATCGCAGCGACAGCCAAGGACAGGATCCGCATCTATCCGGGAGTGGAGCCATACACTGCCCCTGCCCGCAAGTAGAGCATCCCAAACAGCATATCCATATCAAATACAAAATGTACATGGAACGGCAAGCCAGCCGCTCCATGTACATTTTTTAAAGCCATTATTGATTCGGTCCTTTACTTGTATTTGGCTCCGAGTCTCTTGAAGGCCTCTTCGGATCTGAGAATCATCTTGTGGGATCCGCAGAACGAAGCTCTTACCCATCCAGGGCTTGCGAAGGATCTGCCCGGAACGATGAGGATACCCTCCTCCTTGGCCGCCTCTACGAACTCGAGCTCGTTCTCAACAGGCGACTTGAACCAGAGATAGAAAGCACCCTGAGGTACGATGGCCTCAAAGCCGGCCTCTGTAACGATCCTGTAGAGATCCTTTGCATTTCTGTAGTAGAAACTGAGGTCGATCGTTGAGTGAAGAGATCTCTCGACGATGAGCTCTGCGATAGTCGAAGCGTTGTTGGCTCCGAGTACTCTCTGAGCGATCACAAGAGCATGAGCGAGCTCCTCTGCTCCGTCAGCGCACTTAGGAACAGCAGCGTATCCGATACGTACACCCGGCATCGACAGGGACTTTGACCACGAATAAGCGATGATCGTGTCAGCGTAAATCTCAGGCAGGAATTCTACCTTCTTGTCTACGTATACGAGTTCTCTGTATGGTTCGTCGGAAATGATATAGATCGGATGTCCGAATTCCTTTTCGGCTTCTCTGAGGACTTCTGCAACTGCCTCAAGGGATTCTCTCGAATAGATAGCTCCGGTCGGATTGTTAGGATTGTTGATTATTACAGCCTTGACATCCGGTTCAAGGATCTCTTTGAGCTTCTTTGCGTCAGGCTCGAATCCGCCTTTGTAGTTCGGCGGTACTACCAGTGTGTCTGCAAAGAAGTTCCTTGCCCAGTTAGCGTACTCCACAAAGTATGGAGCAAAAGCCACGACCTTGTCACCCGGATCGAGGATGCACTTCATGATGATGTTGATAGCGTAGCCTGCACCAGCTGTCATGATGATGCCCGACATGTCGAAGTAATCACCGAATCTCTCGTTGAGATTGTCCGCGACCGCCTGACGTGTGGTTTCGTAACCGGCATTGGACGGATACGAGTAGACCATATGAGGGTCTGCTTTCGTATTGATATAGTCCAGAGCCTTATAAACCTCAACCGGCGGATGAGGTGACGGGTTACCGACACTATAGTCGTAGACATTCTCTGCTCCGCGCTCCTTGGCCATTCTCTTGCCTTCCTCAAACATAGCTCTGATTGCCGAGCTGCCTTCAAGGAAAGGCTGCATGCTTTTAGATATCATTCTTTTACCTCCTGAAGTAAAAAAGAATATTAAAACTTGGATAAATAAGTTGTATCTAGTCGGGCTGATATACCCTCTGCTTTAATAATTGTAACACATTCAGCCTTGCAATGAAGCCGTTTTTGTCCGATAATTAACACAGCGATTGTATCCTTTTAGTACAAGACTAAAAGGCAGTTACCAATGAGTTTAACACCTGATTTACGGAGGAAATTCAATGTCTACATACGATTGGGGAAAATTCGGTCTCCATATTCCGGAGATCATGCTTCCAAAGGAAGGCACAGACTATTATAAGTGGGCTGTAGTCGCATGCGACCAGTTCACCTCTGAGCCTGAGTACTGGGACAAGGTCGAGGAGATCGTAGGCGATGCGCCGTCGACTCTGAGACTCATGCTTCCTGAGCTCTACCTCGACGGACCGGATGAGGCTGAGCGCATCAAAAACGTCAGAGCCACAATGGACAAGTACCTCGCTGACGGTACTCTCCGCAAGATGGAGCCGGGCTGCATGCTCATCAAGAGGACCGCAGAGGGCCGCACACGTCTGGGACTCGTGATCGCTACAGACCTCGAAGCCTACGACTTCAGCAAGGGCTCCACTTCCCTTACAAGAGCCACTGAGGGCACTGTAGTAGAGCGTATACCGCCTCGCCTGAGGATCAGAGGAGACGCCCCTATCGAAATGCCTCACATCATCATTCTCATCGACGACCCTGACAAGACAGTCATCGAGCCTCTCGCAGACAAACCTCAGGAAGTCATCTATGACACCGACCTCATGATGGACGGCGGCCACATCACAGGCTCCTTCATCAAGGAGAAGGATCTGGACGGTGCCAAGGAAGCTCTCTCAAAGCTCTTCGACAAGGCCGAGGCCAAGTACGGCGCGGGCAATGTTATCTTCCAGGCTATGGGAGACGGCAACCATTCGCTGGCTACAGCCAAGACCGCATGGGAGAACATCAAAAAGACCCTCTCCCCTGAGGAGATCGAGGGTCATCCGGCAAGATACGCACTCTGCGAGATCGAAAACATCCACGATGCAGGCATCGTATTCGAGCCTATCCACAGAGTCATTTTCGCCAAAAAGGGTCAGTCCGGCACTGAGCTCGTAGACAAGGTTGTCAAGCTGCTTGACGAGGTCAACGGCAAGGCTTACAAGGCAGATGCCGGTGCAGCCGTACCTGATGGCGCATTCGAGATCCCTTATATCACAGCTGAGGGCAGAGGCAAGATCGTTATCGAGGCTCCGTCCAACAAACTCGAGGTAGGCGCTCTCCAGCACGTCCTTGACATCATGGTCAAGGAGGACGGCGACTGCGATATAGACTACATCCACGGCACAGCCGCAGTCGAAAAGCTCTCCACAAGAGAGGGCAACGCAGGATTCATGCTTCCTCCAATGGACAAGTTCATGCTCTTCCCTGCTGTTGCAGCCGACGGAGCTCTCCCACGTAAGACATTCTCCATGGGAGAAGCCAACGAAAAGAGATACTACATCGAGTCGCGCTACATCGCAAAATAATATACTTGTCAGAATGACATTTTAAAAACTCCGGCGACACGTATCGCCGGAGTGTTTTATTATTGTCTTTTAGCATTTCATGCCTGGTTTGAATCACCGCTTGGCTTTGCAGGTGGCTCTCCCGAAGGCTTTTCGCCGCTAGGAGGTGTACCGCCCTTGCCGCCGTCCGGAGGTGTCTGACCGTCTCCCGGCTTGCCGGATGGTGCGCCGTCCGAAGAGCCTCCCGGGGCTCCGCTCGGCGCACCGTCCTGTGCCCCGCCGCCGGAGCTCTCAGTCTTGATCTCAAAAGCCGTACCCTTTGAAGCCGATCCCTCGGTGTACTCCTTGCCGTCGACATAGAGCTTGTGTCCGTTCAGATCGATAGCCGAGCCCTTGCTGACAGTCAGTCCGGATACATAGGAGTCAGCGGTGAGAGTCCATGTGCTTCCGTCCTCGATCTCAACATATACATCGCCCTTCTGGCCGTCTGAATTGATGGCTCCGTTCAGGGATGAGCTGTCCTTCAGGTAGAGATTGAGAGTTGAGATATCGTCTACGATGATGTTTCCGTCTATCTTCTGCTTTGAAGCAGTCAGCTCGACCTTGCCGCCGTTGGAGCCCTCATTGCCCCATCCTGCAGCCGCCGCTCTCAGGAATGCTCCGTCAGCATCTTCGTTTGTGATCTCCGTGTCAGTAAGAGAGATCTTTGTCGCCGTGTTGTTGACGAAGAATACATCACCGTTCTTGTTGGTTATAGTACTGCCGTTTGCTGTGAATGACGAAGTGCCTTCTGCTGCATCTCCGGACATCGACTGATAGATCATGATGCCGTGATAGCTGTCCGACTTGTCGCTGTTGTGCTTGCTGTTGTTGGCGACTAGAGTATCGTTATTGAGTGTAACTGAGTTCTTGCCCTCTACCACTACTCCCTCCGATGTTGTCGATTCGAGATACGAATCATTAACAGTAATGTCCGCCGTCGAGTAGATAACAGGTGATCCTGTTCCTGTTGTCTTGTAATAACCCTTTGTCACCGTGACAGTTCCGCCTCCTCTGTCGGATCTTATGGCCGCCGAGGAATTGCCGGAAGTATTGATGGTGAGGTTTTGGGCATTCATGGTGCCTCCGCCTGTTGTCATCAGACCGCCCGAGCAGTTGCCCTTGGTCTCGATAACCGAATCCGAGATATTGACCGTTGTCCCCTCTCCGTACGAGAACACCGCATTGGCATGAGCGCCGTCGGTCTCGATCAGAGAATCCTTTATCGTAAGAGTCCCCTTCTCCGTTGTGAACACCGCGGAATTCTCTCCGTAGAAGTCAGCCTCATCGCCGTCCGAATCGCCTGTCTTGGTGACTCCGACGTTCGAATACTCCTTCTCCTCGCCGCTGACTTCGATCGCGTGCTCACCGTCCTGATCATTTGTTATCGTCTCTTTGACGTCTATATCCTCCTTTGTCAGATAGCTTACCGTATCTGCAGTTTCCGCTGCCTCTTTTGCGCTGCATGCGCACATCGAGATCATGATCATTGCCGCAAAGAGGACCGCAAGTATCTTCTTTATGCTTCCTGCTGATTTCATTGTAATCTCCTGTTCCGGCCTGCTGTATCATGCCGGTCATCCGTTCTTCTGCTTTATCTTACAACTGCATTCTAGACATTGTAACTAAAATGAAGTTTAAATTTTTATGGTAAATTGAATGCTCATGCACTTAATAGTATAATCATAATTGCCTATATATTTTTCAGGAAAGACAAAGATGAAATACGAACTCAGCAGATCAAAAGACCTAAAGATATCTGACGGATATCTGATGCAGTACACAGGCATCAGCTCCGACCTGGTCATCGCAGAGCCGATCACCGGTATCGCGAGCGGTGTTTTTCGTGATGACAAAGCCCTCAGCTCCGTCATATTGCCGGATGGGCTTGAGGTGATCGAAAACCACTGCTTCGAGAACTGCAGCCACCTCATAAGCGTATATATCCCGTTCAGCCTTAATGAGCTGGGAGAGTACGCATTCGCGGGCTGCACAGAGCTTCACAACGTCAAGCTTCCGTATGGTCTTACAAAGATCGAGCCTTACACATTCAGGGAATGCCACGCTCTTACGAGCATCGAGATACCTGAGAGCGTCACCGCTATCGGCATCGGTGCCTTCAGTGACTGCACCCATCTCACCAAAGTGACCATTCCTGAGTCAGTTACCGAATTCACGAGCTTCTTTGACAAGCACCCGTTCCACGGATGCTCCAAGCTCACGATACATACGCCTGCGGGTTCTGAGGCTCACAAATTCGCCGTCAAAAACCGCATCCCATGCGTAACCTCGGGTACCGGCTCCATCAAGGTCGGCACCCCTGCTCACAAGGCAAGCCCGGCGCCTCAACAGGTCAGTGCTCCGTCTCAGTCGGTCATAGCGCCAGAGCAGATCCTGCAGGACGAAGTTCCCGAAGTTCAGGAGACTGCCCCTGCACCGGAGCCGGCTCCTGCCCCAAAGCAGCCAAGCCGTGCCGAGATACGCAGGGCCGAAAAGGCCGAGGCCAAAGCCAGGGCCGAAGCCCAAAAGCAAAAACGCGCCGATGAGAAGCGACAGGCCATCGAGGCTAAGGCCGAAGCGAAGCGAAGAGCTCAGGAGACCAAAGCCGAAGAGAAGAGGCTCGTTCAGGAGGCAAGAGACGAAGAGAAGAGACTGGCTCAGGAGGCCAGAGCTGAGGAGAAGCGCAAAGCCGAGGAGGCAGCTGCAGCCAGGAAGGCCCTCAGAGAAGCCGCCTCAGATGAAGCTCCTTCCAAGGCCGGTCGCAAACCATCCGGATTTGTGGCAGCTCTGCTGATCATAGCCCTTTTGGCAGTTCTCGGTCTTGCCGGCACCAAACTTTACAACATGTACTACGCCGGTCCAAAGGCTTCAGACAAGGAGACTGTCGAGGAGGAGCCAAAGCCTGAGGTATACACTCTGACCCTTGAGGATTTCGTCAAGAACAACGAGACTGCACGCCAGCAGATCCTCCAGTCCACTGACGGCACTTCCGTCAAGGTCGCAGTCAAGGACAACACCCTCGTATACACATACGACCTCAGCACCAACGACGGCATGTCTGAAGACGACGCCAAAAGCGACGAATTAAAACAGGTCCTCGAAGAGAACCTCGATTCAAACGACAAGCGCTTCATTGAGCTTTGCGGCGGCCTCGAGCAGGATACCGGTATCAAGGGCATATCCGTAGAAGTCATATACGCATACGGCGATGACATACTCCTCTCGAGACAGTACACATCCGCCGGTAAGCAGTAAGATAAGACATAGATTATGACAAAGACAAAAGCAGTACCCGATCTCAGGTACTGCTTTTATATTTAAACGCTTATATTTGCTGTTTACTCTGCGCTTATCGCTCCGGTCTTGAAGATTATCCTTGACTCGCCTGAGCTGCCTTCCATCTTACCTCCGTAGAAGACTTCTATGCTGTCAGCCTCGCAGAGGCTGTTGAATCTCGCAAGCATGCCTGCTACGCCGCTCTCTCCGAGGGCGGAGACGAATCTCTGTATACCCTCTTTATTGAAGCGGTTGATACCGCTTGAGAGCTGATCGGCTCCGTACTCAGCCTCCTGAGCTCCTATTGAGAGAGCCTTGACTCCGCTGAGAAGCTGTGTAGTGCCTCCGGCGAGCTGTCCGGATCCGCTCGAGAGCTGACTTGCGCCGTTCTCAAGCTGTGACATGCCGCTGTCGATCTGCTCTGAACCGTATGCGAGCTCGGAAGTGCCCTCCTTTAGCGTTCCGACGCCCTCATCGAGCTCTCCTGCGCCGCCGTCGAGTTCGAGTACTCCCTCTCTCAGATCCTTGGCTCCTTCGTCCAGACCGCGTGCTCCCTCAACGAGAGTGCCCACGCCCTCATCAAGCTGAGCAGCGCCCTCATCAAGCTGGACTGCACCATCGTTGATCCTGTGTGCAAGTATCACCATCAGACCTGATGATGCGAGTATTGCGGATGCGGTTATATCTGCGGCCACGGCTTGTTTTTTGACCGTGGAGGCTTTGCTGCTGGCCTTGTCGGCCTTTGCGGCTATATCCTTGATATCGCTCTTGCCGGACTTCTCTGTCTTGCCGAGTCCCGTCACACCGCTGCGAAGACCGCTGACCTCATCGCTGACTGCATCTGCGCTTGAGGATGCGGATTCGACGTCGTTGGTAAATGACTCTACGCTGGCAAGATACGAATCGAGTCCGCTGAGCTCTGCGAGAGCTCTGTCGATAAGGGCTCGCTTGCCCTCATCCTTGACAAGGCTCCTGGCTGCATTGAGCTGGCTGCGGTATGCGGCGATGCTGCTCCTGAATCCGGATGCATCGCTGCCGACTCCCGAACCCTCTGATGCGAGTGCATCAAGAGTATCGCTCATGTCATTGGCTGCGTTCACAGCAGTATCTGTACTCTTCTCTACCGAGCTGAGCTTTGATCTCAGAGCCTTGTCTCCTGCGGCCTCGTGGAGATCATCAGCCACCTCCTGGGTGACATCCTCGAGATCTCCGGCGTTCTTGCGGAGAAGTATGGTCTCAGCCTTCATGATAGCCGACTCTGCGACTATGGCATCGGATGCTATGTTCATGAGCTCGGTTGCACACTTGAGCTCGCCCGTGCCCTCTTTGACGGCCTCGGTGCCGTCCTTTAGCTGCTCACTGCCTTCTCTGAACTCTGTCATATAACCGCTGAACTCAGCCATGCCCTCGCTGAGCTGTTCGGTGCCTTCCTTGAGCTGTGAGGTGCCGGTCTTGAGTCCGCTGACTCCGTTGTCTATCTGTATAGCGCCGTCCTTTAACTGAGTGGTAGCGCTGTGAAGTTCTTTGGATCCGTTATACAACTCAGTCGAACCGTTCCACAGAGCCTTGATGGCATCGGTCAGAGAGACCGAACCCGACTCGAGCTGTTGAGTGCCGTCCGAAAGCTGCGAGATGCCGCTGGCGAGCTCGCTGCTGCCCTCTACGAGCTGGTTGGCTGCCGATGACAGCTGGCCGAGTCCTGACTCGAGCTGAGCCATCATGCCCGCTGCGTCATCTGCGATCTCATCAGCGCCTGACTGCGAGAGCAGACCTGTCATTGCAACGCTGTAGGTACCGTCAATACGGAATGAATCCGTGTCAGCCTTGACTACGACGCTCTCAGGTATTGTGAGGCCTGCTGCATCAATGCCGAGATTGTCTCTGAGGCCCGGCATAGCGAAGCCCATGCACAGGCTGTTGTCGCCGTTGTCGACGATCTTGCCTGAATTGATCGAAATATTGCTGAAGTGCTCGTGATCGAGCGAAAGCCCGCTTGCGAAGAGATAAGGATGATCCATCACCCCGTCTCCTACGCTCACGCTGCTGTTGATGTCGTAATCGAAGTGGATCTCAACGCTGCCTGACTTGCCGGCTATCTCCTTGGCGCTGACCTTCTTGCCGTTGAGGTAGTATGTCAGGCTGAGGTCCGCCGGAAGTCCGCGGTCGGATGTGCCCTGGTATCTGATGTTATTGCCCTTGGCCTCCCATACCAGATTGGCTCCGTCTCTTGTGTACTTCTCATCACCTGAGAGATTCTCGATCTCGCTCAGGAATGACACGTCCTCAAGAGGGCCGTTGACATCTGTGACAAGGAGCTCGTCGACGATGACCTTTTGGGTCTCGCCGTCAGCCGACTTGATGGCATAAACGGTCTCCTCCTTGGAAGCACCGGTCTCGGCATAAGAAAACACAGCCGAAAGCACGCCGCTGCCGCCCGTTACGAGCACAACTGCGAGCATGAGAGCTGTTATCCTGTTCTTAAGACTTTGTTTTTGATCCAGTGAGTACTTCCACATACGCAATTATTCTAACATATTATTAAGGTTACCGTATATAGCTAAAGCGTTTGTTTTTCAGATAATTCTCGCTTTTTGCCGCCAAATGAATGCATGACGAACCTGTCAAATGTGATCAGGAGTCCCGGCAGTACGAAGAGCACCGCAATGAGCGAGCAAAGCGTACCTCTTCCGAGCAGCAGTCCGATCTGGGCGATGATGCCCTGGGTCGAGAACCAGGCCAGCAGGAAGCCCATAACGGATACCGCAAGAGCTGATGTCATGATCGATACTGTGTTCTCCGTGATCGTCTTCACTACACTCTCCCTCGGGCTTATGCCGAGTTCGTTTCTGTTCTCGCGGTACCTCTGCGTGAACAGTATTGCGTAGTCGACTGTAGCTCCGAGCTGTACCGAGCTTACGATCAGGTAAGACATGTAGAACATATGCGATCCTGTCAGCACAGATATCGACATGTTTATCCATATCGCCGTCTCGATGATAGTCACCAGGATGAACGGCAGAGCTATGTTCCTCATCGTAAGGAGCAGCACAAGGAATACCGCGATTATGGCGATAAGATTGACCTTGAGCGTATCGCCTGTTATCACGTCCTTGAGGTCCGCGTTGTTCACTCCTACGCCGACAAGCCTGTACTCTCCCGGATAGTACTTCTCCGAGACCTTTCGGATAGTCTGGACGAGTGCATAGGTCTCATCACCCTCTGCAGGTACCGCCACAGTCAGCACCATGCGGTCGTACCTGTCAGTCCTCAGCTGGTTAATTATAGAATCCGGCAGAGCCTCCGGAGGCAAGGTCATTCCCATGACCTCTTCAGGTCCGAGTATGTTCGAGATCTTGTCGATCTCCTTGAGTTCTCTGACAAGAGCCTTCTGCGTAGATGAATCGCCCCTCGGCACCATGAGCATGTATGAGTCCACATCACCGAATATCTCTCTGATCTTCTCTCCGTCGGAGCCTATGCGTGTCTCCGGTCCGTAGATATGCGAGCCTCCGTACCAGAAATCATTGCTGCGGCTGCCCATAAACGACGGTACGACAGCAAGTGCGAAGATGATCACCATAGGCATGGTCACTTTGAGTACAAAACGTCCGAACTTCTCGAAGGACGGCAGGAACCTGCGGTGGCTTGTCCTTTCCATCCATCTGTACGAAGCGAGTATGACACCCGGCATGAATACGAGAGTGGTTATAAGGCTTATGGCGACTCCCTTTGAGAGTGCAAGTCCAAGGTCGGCTCCTATGAGGAACCTCATGAATGCGAGCGCCAGGAAGCCTATAACTGTAGTCAGACCGCTGGACATGATCGAAGACGATGAGGACGTAAGCGCGTCCACCATGGCCTCTTCAGGATCAGAGTCATCCTCCCTCTCGTTGAAGCGGTGTATGAGGAATACCGAGTAATCCAGAGCGACCGCCATCTGGAGTATCATTCCGGCTGCGTTCGTTACGAAAGATATCTTGCCGAATACCAGGTTGGTACCGGAATTTATCACCACAGCGATAAGAAGTCCGATCAGGATGATTATCGGCTCTACCCATGATGTGGTAGTGATTATCAGCACGAATATCAGGAAGAGGATCGCGATGATCGTGATGATAATGATCTCCCTGACGGAATTGACGGTAGCGACCACTGTGATGGCGGAATTACCTGTCAGCATATTGTCCTCGCCGATCAGGTCGTATATCGCCGGAATGGTTTCGATCTGCTTGTCTTCATCCACGGTCACAAGGAACTGAGCATTTCGATCCTTGTAGTATGCCTCTGTCAGCGGTTCCGGAAGGACCTCGACCGGCATGTTGAGAGGCAGCATTGAGTCTACCCATGTCACATCAATGACGCCGTCTATGGCCTCCAGCTTTTTCCTGAAGTCAGCCGCATCATTGAAGCTGACATCCCTAATGACAACCTGTGTATTAGGAAGATCGCCCCCGAACTCCTCCTGCATTACCTTGAGAGCGACTGTCGAAGGAGACTCCTCCGGCAGATAATGAGCGATGTCGTAATCAACGAATACCTTCGGATACATAACAGCGCTGCATATTGCAAGCAGCACAAAAGCTACCATTATGGCCTTCCTGTATTTGACTACCTGAGTGTAGAACCACCTTTTCATCTGTCGTTGTACTATAATCTCCTGTTTGAATTTGATCAGTCTGTTATCCTGCTGAGGAAGAAGTCTTCTTTCTCAGGTGTATTTATGATCCTGACAGGCTTTACCTGCGTGACAGGTCTGCCGCTTGCGACAAGCGCGTCAGCCCACTCCTTGTGAGTGCCGGGCTTCTGGTTGCGTATCCTGAGATTGCCCATGCCGTCTATGGCTGTAAAATACATGTACCTCGGATTGACCTCGCAGAGTATGCGGTGAGCCTCCTCTGCGTATCCGCTCAGGTCCATGCCCTCTTTATTCTCAATTATCAGCTCGTAGTAATACGGATGCTCATCGATGACGTTGCGCGCCGCCCAGTCGGTGACCGTGCATCCGGAGAGCTTTCCGATCTCCTTGACGACCGCCGCCATGTGCTCCTCTGTGGTCTTCTCACCTGTTATGTTGAGAAGTTGTCCCTTACGATATGAGAAGACGATATACGGACATTCGTTGAGATAGTCAATTACCTTGACGACATCACCGCAGCGGTATCTGTACAGACCCGACTGATTGGTGATGATGATCTCGTAATTCCTGCCGACCTCGAGTTCGTTGATCGAGAGGATATTGCTCTCATCGCTCTCGTCTGTCTCCTCGTCTACAGGCATGAATTCGTAGTAGCAGCTGTCTATGAGCATCAGCTGTCTGCCGGTCTCAAGCTCATCTGCGGCAGCCATCAGACCTTCGCTCGCGCCGTACAGATTGAAATCGAAAGGCACACCTTTGGTGTTCTGCCTTGCACGCTTGGCGAACGGGAAAAAGGTGGATGTGCCTATACCGCTGATCACTGACATGTTAGGCCATATACGCTTGATGATGGTCTCATCAAAGCCCTTCTCGAACTCAGCTCTGAGCTCTGCCGCCCTCTCAGGAAGAGGCCTGATGTGCTTCTTCATCTTTTCGACAGCCTCCGGGGTCGCCTTGGCAAGCTCGCTGATAGTACCGTGCTCAATATCATCTACGAGAGTCTGCCAGTTATTTTTGAGATAGTCCAGATATGCTGCTACCTCTCTGAAGAAAATGGCAAAAATAAAGAGCGTATTCCTGTCCTCGAGGGCAAAGCGGCTGTTGACGTACTTTGACTCAGCCTCCGCCTCGTTGAACATCTTTTTGAACGGGATGCTGAGCGCATACGGATAGATGAATCCGAACTGCTTGGCGACCACGTCGGCAATATTGCTGCACGGCGTCCCGTCAGGAAGCACATCATCAAAGGAAGGCGCAGTAAACATGCCTCTTGCCGGTTTGATCCCGTGACCGTAATGCTTTTTGCTGTAGTCATCGGCATTAGCCAGCATCCTTGTGATGGTATTGCTTGTATACACATCGACCTCAGGCTGGGTAAGCGGCACAAATTTGCGCTTTCCCACCGTACCTGAGCTCTGAGCGTATCCCACGATCTTATGCGAGGTGATGAGATTGGTCTCGTGGCCGTCTATCATCCTGACCACATAATCAGCGTAATCGTCGAATGTGGTCAGAGGCACGGTACTGCGGAACTCCTCAACACTTTTGATGCCTTCAAAATTGTACCTGCGTCCGTATTCGCTCGTCTTGTTGGCCCTGAGGATATCGAAGAGGAGCTTTTCGTTCTTTTTGCGGGCATTAACGGTATTCTTATGCATCCTGCGGATGTCTGAATGCCCCTTGGCTATCATAGCCCTAACGATAATCCCGGTTAATGCATCTCTTGTTCCCATACTATTACTTTACCTTCACCTTTTTAATCTTTGACCACCCGGATACATACTTCGAGCCGCCCGATTCTTTTACAGATCTCACCCTGACGTAGTATGTAGTCCCCTTGGTGAGTTTTTTGACCTTGAGTGATTTCTTGCTCTTGCCCAGAGTCTTCGTCACGGTCGATTCCGGGCTGAACTGACTGTCAGTACTGTACTGCAGCTCGATATTGCCGGCCTTTTTGCGGAGCTTTTTGGAGAGCTTCTTCCAGCTGACGGTAAACGCCTTCTTTGACGCCTTTGCCTTTACCTTCCTAAGAGCAGGTACATCGCCCGAGACGATCTCCGACATCACGGCAGGGACGCTTATGGTTCTGATATTCCCGCTGCTCTTGCCGCCGTCAGCGTCAGACTTGTTATTATGCCTGCTGAGAGTATATACCGCACTGGTCAGATCGTATAATCCATGCTCACAGTTGGCTGCAGGGATATCAAGCACGAGATTCTCTGTTGTACCTGCTTTGAGTCCTGTCCAGCTGCCGGATGCATCGCTTGTAACAACCCTCTTTACTTCGCCTTCTCTGACGGAGTAATCAGCAACTTTGAGATCCACCGAAGTATCCTTGCTTACCGTCAGTGATACCTTGTACGACTTGTCGAGAGGCAGTCTGAGCCAGTTGCCGGTATCGCAGGTGGTCATGCCTATCCACTCGTCATTTCTTGAGAGTATCTCGCCGTCTTTGAACGTCGCTGCGACGGAATTGCTCTCATCGGTGACTGTACCGCTCACAGAAGCTCCACCGGATGCGGATATGAACACCCTCCTGTATCCTGTCTGCTGAGCTTCGTCAGGCTTTGTGAAGTCCTCGAAATTAGGATCCGCTGCCCTGATCCAGCTGAATACAAAATAGAACATATGCAGGGATGTATATCTGTCGGTATTGGATGCGAATGTTGCCAGCTGCTTGAACTGCTGATTCTCAAGGTTCAGAGGTTTTAGCTCAGAGCTCTGGTCGCCGTTGCCGAACATAATATTCGCAAGGAGCCACGAGGTCGCTTTACTGTCTTCGTCTGATGTCAGCAGATCCACCATCTCAGGATCCTCTCCGTCCGCCTCAAGCGCCGTCCTTACGGATGCGGCATACAGCTTAGCCGTGAGTTCCTTAAGGCCTTTGAGAAGCAGGCTCTTGTCGGAACTGCTGAGCTGGCTTTTGAGCCTGTAATAGCCGTCCTCACCCCGGTCAAAGTACTTGTCCCTTATCTTACCAAATGCATCATATCCGGTCGATGAATTGCCGTCTGCTTCCTCTCTGGCGACCAGCTTGTTGAAGCTGTCCTCTATAAGAGCATTCAGGTTGACGGTATTATCGTTGATGCTCTTATTGACCAGAAATGATGTGTACATCGACAGGATCAGCGGTATAGATGTATCTGTCGATGACAGAGCACCGAACAGCACCTGTATATGGTCGAAATTGATCCCGTTCTCAAAGAAGTATCCGACAAGATGCATCGTCGGCTCCTGGAAAGAATTGTAGTAGCCCTTGCGGCTGTTACCGCCGCCCTCCTGGGCGCATATGCTCTGTATCTCGCGGGATACCGAGTCCAGATAGCCTTCCATATCTTTGGAAAGATATGAATCGTCGTCCGGCACCATCGCGAGCTTGCCCTCTTTGATCATCGCCTCGAAGTCCACCTTATATGGACTATACAAATCAGGGTCTGCTCCTCCGACATATGAACGATATATCCACGGAGAGTCGACCTTCATGAGTGCGAGGGCCATGTCTTTGTCCACGCCGTCCCTGTAATAATAGTCAGTTCCGTATCTGTCGAACTTATCTGCAGTGATGAGATGCATCAGCAGATCGGCTTTGTCGTATATATTATGGATACAGTCGTATTTGCTGTTCTTCGGCTCCGAACTAAGCGATGCGATGCGCAGCGGCGAGAAGTTGTAGCAGTACAGATTGGAAGGATCAAACTTCACTCTGCTTCCGAGCACTGTCTTAGGATGTCTGATCAGCTCGGCCGCAAAGAGATCGCAGACTCCGGCGCCGCCGCTGTATCCGGTCGTATATACCTTGACATCGCCTTTGATGCCGTTCCTCTTGTTGTACTCGCCGACAAAATCTATGATCTTGTTTGCGCATCCGAGGTATCCGGCATGATCGCCTGTATCATTGCCGCTCTTGCTGAGATAGAGGCTCCTCTCGAACTCAGCCTTGAAGGTCCCGCTCCTCGGGATTATCGCAAGAAGTGTATATGTCTTGCCGCCATCCCTGATGGTCTTGTAAGCGCAGGCTACCGCTGAGCTATCCATGGAGGCTTCTTTTTTGTAATCCTGATTTACCTCAAAATGAGTGAATCCGTTATCCTCCAGGAGCTGCTCAAGATTGCGGCTCTGGTTTGTAACGCTGCCTCTGGCTGTCTCGTATGAGGAATTGCACACATAATATGAAAAAGTAGACAGCTTCCTGTTGTAGGCCATCGAATCTCCCCTGAAGTAATCATCGCTGTAATATGCCTCATCAGGGTCATTGAATGCGGTGTACACAAGACTCTTGACTGTCTCCTTATCATTTTCGTTTATCGCCGCATACGAAGCAGCCGGAACCGACAATACCGTGACCGCAATCAGGGTAAAGCTCAGTACAAGTGCTATGGTTCTTTTGACTATATATGGTCTGCGTTTCATATGATTGGTCTCCATATACCGGGTATTCGAAATCATAAATATACGTTTATATTATAGCAAATTTAAAATAATTCCGATACAAAAATCGGCCCTTTCGGGCCGACCCATTTGTATCTTTTTTCGTTACACACTACCTTACTACAAAGCCCTGATCCACGAGGGTAAGGCTCTTGGCTTTATCTGTTGCATATACCCTGTAATAATACGTGCCTTTCTTTAGCTTCCTGAACTTAAGCTTTGAGTCGAGCTTCTTGAGGTTATACGATTTGGCCTTCGGTTTGGCGGAGGCCTTCAGCTTTACCTTGCCCGCCTCATCCGTCACTTTAATGCTCACCTTGGTGATCTTGACATTGGATTTCACCTTGCCTTTTATGGAGAAGCTCTTGCCCTTTTTGATCGAGGACGGTGCCTTGACCGAGGTAATGCGCAGAGTGCTGTCAGTCGGCGTCGCCTTGCCCGTTACGGTAAACGGAGCATCCACCAGTGTAGCGGATATCAGCTGATCGCTTGCGCTTACCACATATCTGTAAGAGCCCGGAGCCAGCGTCCCGAACTTCAGATACTTGTCGATCTTGGAGAGCTTATACGACCTGGCCTTCGGATTTACCGACTTGCCTATTACCGTCGCGCCGTCGCTGTTTATGACCGCTACAGTTACGTTATTAAGAGTGTAGTTCGAATTGACTGTGCCCTTGACCGCAAAGGTCTTGCCCTGCTTGAGATTACCCGGCACCGTCTGATTTTTGATGCTCAGCGTGGATACCGCGGACTGGGATGATGTGGACCTGGTCGTGTTCTTTGAGATCCCGACTTCCTTGATATACCAGTACTTGGTGACCTTTACAGGGTCCTTCATCGAAGTGTCGCTCCACTTCTGTATGCCCTTCTTCTGACTTCCGGTATTGCGTGACGAATCGGCCGCGTAAGGCACCCCGTCACGGACATCCACCAGCAGCACACCGTGAGTGCCCGTGCTGGCAGCTCCCTCTCCCCAGACTACCACTCCCTCCGGGTGGGCCTTGATGAGCGTCTCAAACTCCTTTATCCTGCCGGCTTTTCCGGCTCCGCCAAAGAAGCCGCAGCCCACCTTGTACGCAAGCCCGTCAGCCTCAAAGGTAAACGAGTTGAGCAGCAGCCCCATGATGGTGGCAGGTGTCCTGAGAGTCTTGTTGGTGATCGACGCCCATGCGGTCGAGCCTCTCAATATGGATGCTCTCCTGATCATCATCTTACTCGCGGACAGTATGCAGTCGCCGCTCTGGTAGTCGCTTGACGGAGTGTAATAGATCTCCGGGTTATCAAGCGCGTCCTGCGATGCGTATGAAGCCGCCGGTGCTGCCGCTATAAGAAGCGACAATACCAGCAGTATCGCCAATAGTCTTTTACTTGATTTCATAATTCTTTTCCTCTCCGGGATATACAGTACCTCTGTCTGCGAGGCACAGCACAAACGGCAGGGAGTCCCCCGCATGCTAAAGATACCCGCAGCTGTCCGGAGGGTAAACGAATCTAAACAGTTATAAAGCCCAATCTATACAGATATAAAGAAAACCGCGGACCCAGGGGGGTCCGCGGTCTGGTCAGTCAATAATGATCTGCCGACTAAGCAGCGTTTGCGTCGCGCTCTCTTGCCTTGTCGAATACTGCTCTCTCCTTGTCGAGAGTCGGTGTAACCTTGGCAACGATGAATGCAACGATCATGCCGCAGATGAATCCAGGCAGCAGCTCGTATACGCCTGTCGAAGCGGAGAGTCCGCCGAAGAGCCAGCCGAGGTCAACAACAAAGCCTGCGATGATACCCGCGATAGCTCCCTTGTAGTTGAACTCTCTCCAGAAGAGGGACAGGATGATGACCGGTCCGAACGAAGCACCGAATGCGCCCCATGCGTTCTCTACCAGGTTCATGATAGCCTGTGCGCCCGCTCCCTTGCTGGATGCGATCAGGTAAGCGATAACTGCGATCACTACTACGACGATACGTCCTACCATAACGGCTTCCTTCTCTGTAACGTCCTTCTTGAACTGTGCATACAGGTCAGATGTGAACGAGCTGGAAGCGACGAGCAGCTGAGAGTCTGCAGTCGATACCGATGCAGCGATGATAGCCGCGAGCAGCAGTCCGGAGAGTGCCGGCGGGAAGAACTTCCTTGCCATTGTGATGAATACGAGCTTCTGGAGTCCCTGTGGGAGCAGCTCATCAGCAACGAGCATACGGCCCATGTAAGCGATGAGGCAAGCACAGCCGAGGGAGATCAGAACCCATACGATGGCGATCGTCGAAGCCTTTTTAATCTCTGACGGCTTGTCGATCGACATGAATCTTACGATGATGTGAGGCATACCGAAGTATCCGAGGCCCCAAGCCATTCCTGTGGCGATATCCTGCCAGCTTGCGCTCCAGAGTCCGGCTCCGAAGTCACATACTACTGTAGCTCCGTTGGCGTCAGTATATTCATATACCTGGCTCAGCAGCGAAGTGTCGAGCTCGGTGTGTGTGACCAATACTGAGATAGGAACTGCCATCAGTGCGATCATCATGAGCATGCCCTGGAAGAAGTCTGTCCAGCATACAGCGGTGAATCCGCCGAAGATCGTATAGAATACGATGAGCAGTGCGAAGATGACCATCGCGAGTGTAGTCGAGATTCCCGGGAACAGTGTACCGAATACTGTAGTACCGGCTACGAATGCGGATGCTACATAGATAGTATACGCGAACAGGAAGATGCATGCGCAGATAGTCTGCAGCGTCTTGCTGTCGGCATCGAATCTGTTAGCAAGGAACTGCGGGATAGTGATCGAGTCGTTGGCCTCCTCGGAGAATACTCTCAGTCTCCTCGCGCAGAGGATCCAGTTAAGAGCTGTACCGAGTGCAAGACCGATACCGATCCACATCTGTCCGAATCCAAACGCGAGGATGGATCCAGGCAGTCCCATCAGCAGCCATGCTGACATATCCGAAGCCTGTGCGGAAAGGGCTGTTACCCAAGGTCCCATTGAACGTCCGCCGAGGAAGTAGTCCTCCTGGCTTCTCTGTTTGTCCTTGATGTAGAAGTAAATTACTACTCCCATCAGAGCGACAAAGTACAAAATAAAGGTTATCATTTCAGAACTCATAAGTACTCCTTTTCTATCGCTGTCCTTCTCTTTTTTTAAAAATATAAATTAAAGCGATTTACAAGTATGTATATATTATTGCCCTTTAATGCTCTCAAGTCAATGTAATTGTGATAATTTGTTCACAGAAGTGTGATGGATTTGTGGGCTTTAACTGCGCTGGAATTATTGAAATTCCGCTGTTTGCAAGGCTTTCGGGTCTTGATGTACTTAGAAAATATAAATAATGTTTGTTAATTGATTAACAGAATTTGCTGCATATACCCGAGTTTATATCTGATATTTATTCATCTACATGCATAAATATTCTAACTCATTTATGGAGTAAGCGCTCGAAACGAAAACGAGGAAATCAGAGTTTTATGTCTGATTTCCTCATTTCTTGTTCATCACTCAGGTAATCGTCAGTTCCCCTGAGGAGCTGTGATTATCCTTTTGTCTGGTCGCGCTTCAGGCTATTTGACCTTTACGGTCTTGACCTTTGACCAATTGGATACGTACTTCGTGTCATACGAGTACTTGATATTACGTACTCTTACATAGTATACGCTTCCCTTAACAAGTCCTTTGATCTTGACAGATTTCCTGTTCTTTCCTACCTCTTTAACGACGGTAGTTGCTCTGTTGAAGCTTCCGTCGGAGCAGTACTGGATCTCAATCTTGTTGAATTTCCTGCGCTGCTTCTTTGAGAGCTTCTTCCACTTTACAGTGAAGGACTTCTTGCCGGCCTTGGCCTTTACGCTCTTGGCATTAGGTATGTTAGCGGAATATGTTCCGTTCCATGCAGCCTCTGCCCTTGCTCTGGCCTCTGCATCAGGATCAACAGCAGGCTTCACGATGCTCCATCTGAACTTAGCGCTCGGGAGATTCTTGTCGAATCTGTAGTTCTCCGCCTTGGCGCCTGTCAGCTTGACTACCGAAGCTGCATAGTCGCCTATAGCGCTTGCCTCAGCGTTATCAAGGCTCACTCCGATGTTGTCGCCCTCGAGGACGCCCTCTGCTGTTGCAGTCACACCGTGTCTGCCGCCGTCAAACTCATAGCTGTCCTTACCTGTCCAAGTGAAGCCGGTGATCTCCACAGGAGCGATCCTCACCTCGACCTCACCGCTGACGCCGTAGAAGTTGCTGTCGCCTTCGACCTTGTACTCCAGATTATATCTGTGTGCACTAGTAGCTGCAGGCCACGTCTCAGCCCATGAACCATCTCTCTGCTTGAAGAGGAGAGTTCCGTGGTCTGTGCTGGCACTGGTGATCAGCACATGCTCTTCGCCGTTGTAAACAAGACCATCAGCACCCTTAACATTTACTTTCGGATAGTCCTTATCTACGGTGAACTCTGTAGTAGCCGATCCGCCGAGATAATTGCCGGATTCAGCAACTTCAGCCTTCAGTTCATAATTGCCTGCATCAAGAGTGCTTGCTACCGTGTCTGTGAACGGCAGGTAGTTCTCAGCTCCCTCAGCCTTGTAACTGTAAGTTACATCAGCGCCTGCAGGGTTACCCTCGACTGTCGGCATCTGTCCGGCATACTTACCGAATGTCCATCCTTCGATCGAAACCTCAGGTTCGATAGAAGCCTTCTTGATCTCTACGCCGGATACTACACCGCTGCCCATGCCAACGAAGTTGTCGTTACCCTTCGTATCGATCCTGTACGATACCTCATAGGTTCCGGCATCCGTAGCGGTCGGGATCTCTTTTGAGTACTCCCCGTCACCCAGCTTGTACTGGATCTCGCCGAATATATTGCCAAGCCCTTCGTAGATCTTACCCGGCTTGACAAGCTGCTGCGGCTCACCGTTGTATGTCAGGTCCAGAGCTTTTGGCGATGGTGATGTATAAAGCGGAACCGGCAAAATCACGAAAACTTTGCCTGAATTACTGCCGCCATTATAGTTTGCGGTCTCCTCGACATCGGCACTGACAACATAAGCACCGACATCAGTTGGCATCTTTGTGCTGGTCTCAGAATCAAGCAGCTCGCGATACTTATAAGTCACTCTGCCGTTTCCAGGATTTGTACCGTCCTTGATCTTCGGCTGATTGAATCCGTTGAGGCCATAGAACCACCAGTCACCAAGTTCGATCTCTGGGTGGATATCCGCCTTTTTGATCTGGTTGCTTATCTCGACCGGTGCAAGGTCGTTGTAATTGCTGTTGCCCTCGACCTTGTATTTGACCGTGTGGGTTCCGGCATTCTTGGCAGTCGGCACCTTCTCATCGTAGTACTCTATACCCAGGAGGCTTGTCCTGTGAGCATACTTGATAGTTCCGCCGTCAACGCTGAGTTTTACAAGCTCTTGCTCCTTACCGTTGTAGGTAAGATCAGGCTTGATCTCGATGACCTGAGGTGTCGCCTTTGCGATCGTCACCTCGATCGGTCCCTTAGCGAAGGTATCCGACACGTGTGATTCATCACCGACGAACTTGTACCATACGTAGTACTTGCCTGCTGTCGCGCCTTTAGGTATGTCTTCTGAGAAGTTCTTTCCCAGGAGCGAGAGCCTGCTGTCGCTGTTTGTCAGAGCGTACTCATAGTGGCCGTCCGCTGTCTTACCTGCTGTCACAAGCGGCCACTCTACCGGCCTGTCGTTATCTCCGATCATGAAGGTAAGCCCCTCAACAGCAGTCGGCTTCTGGCCCTTTCCGGCCGTCTTTATCACAGCGAACGGGAATGGCTTTGTGTATTTCCCACAAGCGTAATTGCCATTTTTATCAGGCTTAATCTCTGCCCTGATGACATAGATACCTACCTCTGTCGGATATGTGCCAGCTTTGTTCTCTGGATCAAGCGGACTGTAGGTATCCTCTCCGATTGGTGCGTACTCATAACTTATAGTTCCTTCGAAATCATCCGGGAGGCCCTTGATGAACGGGTCGTTACCTTCTGCACCATACAACCAGGAGACTATCCTTGCCGAAGGATAGACAACGGCCTTCCTGATCGTGAACTCCTTCTCTGCAGTCTTGCAGGCCGCATAGTGATCACCGCTCTTTATCGTAGCGTACATCATATATGTGCCGGCATCATAGGCAGATACATCCTCAGGATCGAACTCGATATAGGCAGGCTCTGACTCATCCGAAGGGATCGATGCAAAGTAATATGTTACATCGGTATCATCCGGGTTACTGCTTACGGAAGGTCCGTTCTCCTCTTCATCGTATTCTCCGTATGTCCAGTCGCTTATGTTTACTTCGGATTCGAAGCTGGCCTTGGTGATCTCAAACGATGCAGGTTTGGACATCGACTCTTTGTAATTGTCACCTCCGTCGAACTGAGCTCTTACCACGTAGTGACCCGGCTCTTCAGGGAATTCATCTGTAAAGCCTGCGACTTCATTGATGTCTTCTACTTCATCAGGATCATACAGTGCATATACGAACGAGTAATCAGTGTGATCCTCAGGGTATGTGTTCTCTTTAAGCTTAGGACCATACGACTCATCGTACTTACCATATTGCCATTCGCTGGCGACAGTTACTTCTACATCCGAGAAATCATCCTTTTCGATCGCCTTAGCGAGGTCTGGCAGTATACGATCCAGACTTCCTATGGATTCGTAGTTCCTTCCTCCGTCAACTATGTACCAGATTTTGTGGTTGTAGGCAGTACGCTTGACAGGTGCATCTGTAGTGTATTTAGCGAATATACCTGTCTTGTATTTGATGGTAACACCTTCCGGTACATTACCATCAATATATGTCAATGCGTAAGGCGTACCCCTTCCCGTTGCCGGATCATACTGATATACAAGCTTCTTCTCTACCGCCTTGATCTTAAACGGAAGCGGAGCCTTGTCGACATTTACAATGTCATAGTCATAATCGGCTAAGTAGTTGTTTGTCTGTGGGCATGCCACATAGAGCGTGATCAGACCTGCCTGGATATCCTTGAATCCGTGCTGCGCATCGATTGGGATCTCCTCTCCGTCGCTCTCCTTATACGAGAACACGAGTGCACCCTTGCTAAAGTCCTTAGCATCAGACTTTACCTTGAAATACTCTGCCGGATCTTCAATATCCTGACCATATGTCCAGTCCTTGCCGGTCATTCTGAGCTTAGGCTCTGCACGCTTGATCATGAAGGATGTCGAAGCTGTCATCTTATCTGAATCAGCTGTCGCCGCAGCAGTGACAGTGAGAGTGTAGCTTCCGGCTTCTTCAGGTACCTTTGTATCCCTGTAGCTACGGCCGCCGTTCATAGTACCTACATAACTGTATGTCAACTCGCCGTCGCCGATATTGCCTTTTACATCCGGTGTGCTGGCCGTCTCGCCGTAGGTCCAGTCTTCCATGCTTACAGTCAGAGTGTCAGTGGCTCTGGAAACAGCGAATGTAGCCCATACAGTTGTCTTCTCGTAATGTTCTGACTCTGCTACAGTTGCTGCTACGAGATATTCGCCGGCTTTGAAGTCCTTCGGCTCTACGCCATCATCTACAGGCTCAAAATTATCATTTACTTTTTTGTAGTACTTGTAAGTGACTGCAGATTTGTCCGGATTATTTGTGACAGACGGTGTGTTCGGCTTTTCGCCGTATTTCCATCCATCGATCTTTGCATAAGTTGTAAGCTCACCTCTTGTGATCTTGAACTCCTGCTCCTGGACGTTGATTCCAGGCTCGTCCTCATCATTGAGCGCTTCTGCAGCATCGCTACTGTCGGTGAGAGTCTTATTTCCGGTAATCTCGAATGTTGTGTAGTTAGAGTTATCAGGATATGCGAGCGCAAGATAATCGCCCGGCTCAACTGCGCTGTCGGTAAGGGCCCATAGATCCATCACGCTCTTATCGAAGAGGATATACTTCAGGCCGCAATTATCACCACCAACAATCTGACCTTCGTTGATCGTAGCTGTAGGTGCATGCGACTGACCGTCATACTTGTAAGGGTTGTCCTTTTCATAGTCCCAAGTGATCTTTACAAACTTAGGGTTGATGCGGAATTCAGTCTCTGCTGCCTTCTTATCAAGTACATAGTTGCTGCTGCCGCCTGCTATCGTAGCCTTTGCTGTGTAGCCGACAAGGCCTGTGTTTGCATCCTTCTTTGCTCCGGTAACATCAAGCGTAACGCCTGCAACCGCTTCCTTAGTCTCAGGATCGATTGCCTTAGCTGTTGGTTTCTGCTCCTGGCCATTGTATGTCAGCTTCGTTTTTGTCCACTCGACTCCGAGAGTCTTTGGAGCGATGCTGACGCCTTCGACCAGCGCAGGAGCAACATCATCATATCCTACCTTGCCTCTTACTCCGTACCAGACGTAGTAAGGCTTCGCATCTGATGCCTCAGGAACTGTCGTCGTCCAGGCTTCGGAGGTGTAGGACGTTGGACAGGTCTCGCCCACGTAGTAAACCATGGTACCGCCTACAGCCTCTCCGGCCTCGACGAGCGCCTGATTTTCGCCACTATATACGAGTTCCTTGGCAACAGGAGCCTTAGTGACCACCGCTCTGTTGGCGCTGATCGAAAGAGTGCCCTTAGTGAATGTCAGGCTGTAGTTGCTGTTTATTACCTTAAGGTCACCTTTTCTTATCGCATAGTTGCCAATGTACTCGCCTGTATCTCTTGTGAGCTTGCCGCTGAGGACATCCTCGGCCTTGTCTCCATGTCCAAGCTCGGAAGTCACAGCATATGTGAGCTCAGGATCATCCTGGCCGACCATCTTGGTCTTGTCATCGGCCTTAACAGCAAGAGGTCTTGCAGTTATTTTGAAGGTGTCCTCAATAGTCCTGCCTGTGTCCTTGCCGTTATACAGAATGTGTGCCACGGCTTTGTATTCACCGGCATCCTTAGGCGCCTCATCAAGCTTTGTATCACCCTTGTAGTATTCTAAAGCGTACTCGCCATAGGTCTCATCAGGGATAACAAAACCCTCAGGCACGTTGCCCGTTACATTTACCTTCAGATCATCGTCGTCTCTTAGGTAATTGTATCCGTCATACACCTTGTCTTTTGCGTCGAGCTGGATGGAGCATGTGCCCTTATATGGGCATCCTTGATTCTCATTATCGCAGTGGATATACGCTGTCGATTTAGTATCATTGTTGTATACATTCCACTTGTGAGCATGCCACTTTGCATAAATGGTCGCGTTACCATATTCCTCTTTGAAAGTGACCTTTGCCCCGTCGGCAAGACTTACATCTCCGCCAGGCGTGGTGGCCCAGCCAATGAACTCCTCGTCGCCGTTTTTAAAATAATTCTTATCAAGTTCATCAGCCTCGCCGACATGGAAGATCTGCGGATCCATCTCGCCTCTGCCGCCGTTTGCCTCAAAGAACACCAGTCTGACGTCTTCGTCAGTGCCGATGACCATGTTGACATCTCCGGTGTACTTGATATCTCTGCCGGAGAAATCAAGACGATAGACATAGTCGTGATCCTCAAGCGTCTCTACCGAGTACTTAGGAGTGCTGCCCTCTTTGATCAGGATCGGCTCTTTGGCTTCGATGGCCTTGAGAGAGTCAAGCTCGATGTTCGTTGCCTCTCCGCCTTTGGCGATCACTTTTGTATAAGATCCGCCTCCCTTTCTACCGATGATCCTGATGTCAGCTCCCGATCTGTTCCAGAAGGAGAACTTCTTCGTGTCGCTGACTACCGATTTCGTCGATACCTCACCAGGTTCATCCTGGACAACGACATCTCCGCCGGCTTCGTTCTGCACGGCAGCGTCGCCTCCGGTTGCGGCCGGCTGGCCGTCAGCCTCATTGCCTGTCTCCCGGACCTGACCTGTCTCTCCGGTTGGCGCCGGAGTCTGGTCATCCCCTGTGACAGCAAACGAGACCATGCTCATCTGGCTCAATAGCATGAGCACAGACAGGAGCACAACCAAAAATCGTTTACCTCTGATCTTCATAATAAGTTCCTTTCTCCGCTACGGGTCCGCAGCATCAAACGAATATTAATATACGTTTATATTTTACGACAACGCATGCTGTGATTTCAAGCATCTAACTCTACTGCCTGCACAAAAATCAAGGTATTTGATTATTTTATAACCTAGTCCGTCCCTCGTTCCATTTTGCTACAAAAGGTGGCATAATTTATTTACATAAGCACTTATCGGTATTATCAGTAGGAGGATTACACCAATGGGCAATTATTTCGATCTTAAAGGCAATGTCGCTGTCGTAACAGGATGCTCCACAGGACTCGGAGTACAGATGGCTAAGGCACTGGCAAGCCAGGGCTGCAACATCGTTGCGGTTGCCCGCCGCCAGAACCTCATTGAGCAGGTTGCCGAGGATATAAAGAAGGAATTCGGCGTTGACGCTATCGGCGTTCGCTGCGATATCACGGATACAGAGATGGTAGAGGCTGCCGTCAAGACCATAATGGATCACTTCGGCCGCATCGACATACTCATCAACAACGCAGGCACAGGCGCTGTAGCTCCTGCGGAGGACATCACCGACGATCAGTTCGCCAACGAGATGAACATCGACCTCTTCGGCTCATTCAAGATGGCCCGTGAGGTAGCCAAAAAGGCAATGATCCCTGCCAAGTACGGCAGGATCATCAACATCGCTTCGATGTACGGCCTTGTAGGCAACAAGATCGCAGGCTCCGCTCCTTATCACGCAGCCAAGGGCGGCGTAGTCAACCTGACACGTGCACTCGCTGCTGAGTGGGGCAAGTACAACATCACCTGCAACGCGATCTGCCCTGGATATTTCTACACAGATCTCACAAGAGAGACACTGGACAGCGATTTCTTCCAGGCCAACGCCAAGACAATGATCCCTATGGAGAGATACGGCAATGAGGGAGAACTCGACACCGCGGCTATCTTCCTCGCATCGCCTAAGACTTCATACGTTACAGGCATGATGCTTCCTGTAGACGGCGGATACACCTGTATGTAATATGCGGATCCGTTATTAGACATCAAGGATCAGCGGCGGGATGCCATGTGCATCCCGCTGTTTTTATTTGCAGTTCTTAAAAAGCCTTATGATTCGGTATTTCGGAGGCTCTGCCGTTGTATGATAACTTGATTGTTAATGTTCAGATACGGAGGTGTATCCATCCACTTCAAGCATTTGCGTGTCAATAAAAAGAAAACCTTCCTTCTGAAGGTAATAATCGTCGAAGAGATCGCGTGTGTGATACTTGCCGCCTACCTTTCCTGCTGGCTGGCGTATCGCAATATTGACGTGCGCAATATCAAGAGGGTCTGGACCGTCGTCACCGAGCATGTGCATGAGCTCATTGACATCCCTGTAAGAGAGGTACTGAAGCAGTACATGGAAAGCATCGCAGAGGAGCTCTACGAGTACGCGTGGACTACCAAAAAGACCGTGTACCGCACAGGTCCTGCGAAGTCATACGACAAGGCCGGCACTCTGCCCGAGGGCAAGTTTGTCAAGCGCACCGGTATCACCCACAACGGATGGAGCCGCATATCCATAGACGACGAGGATTACTACATCCCGGGCGGCCGGCTTACGTTTAACGCGCCTGAGGGACTTCCTATCGCGGGCGGCGTCAAGGGCGAATACCAGAAGTACGCCCTCTCCCTCCTGCCGAATTACGGCTGGGACGATTCGGAGCTCGCTCCTCTAATATATCTGTGGAACAGAGAGTCGGGCTGGAATCCTAACTCGCACAACCGTGGCAGCGGCGCGCACGGCATACCGCAGGCTCTGCCGGCATCAAAAATGGCCTCGGAGGGTGCAGATTACTACACCAATCCGGAGCCACAGATCAGATGGGGTCTTGGCTATATCGCCGGCAGATACGGCTCGCCTTCAGCCGCCTGGGCTCACTTCCAGTCCAGGGGCTGGTACTGACGCGCCCTCTTCTTCAATTCTTATATATTCCCTATATATTGTCGACTTCACGTATATCCGAGAAGCCCGCTCCCCAGACATTGCTTACCGGCATTACCGTTGCGAAAGCCTTAGGGTCTACATCCGCAACGAATTTCTTTATCTTTATGCTCTCAGCAGGCGTGCATATTATGCTGAGCGTCCTGCGTTCCTGTTTTGAGTACTCGCCTCTTGATACGTGCGAAGTGACCGCATGCTTCATCTCGTTGAGAACGAACTCCGTTATCGCATCCGACGCGTCCTTTCCGCTCGGTATTATGTCGAGCTGGATGTGCTTGCCGCTGTATCCTACCGTAATAGCGGATATGACATAAGCCGCAACGACAGCCGTGATGATGGCGTACATCGCAATATTGGTGTCGAAGACAAATGCCGAGATGATGATGATGGTGACATCCATCGCCATCTGTATGTCTCCCGTGCGCAGGTGATTGAAGAACCTGAACTTCAGTACTCTCGCAAGCGTATCGGTGCCGCCCGATGAATAGCCTCCGATGTATCCTACTCCTGTCGCCACTCCGTAGAACACTCCGATCAGGAGCGCCGCCAGGAACGGATCCGGAGACTTCAGGAATTCATAATCGATATGTTCAAAGACAAAGAGCATGATCGGATATGCAAAGCCGAGCGCTATTATGCGCTTTACCTCACCCTTGCCCATCGCAAAGTATGCGATGATTATGATAACCATCGAGAGCGTATAGTAGACCAGCGAGTAGCTGAGTCCCGGGAAGAAGTGAGTGATGAGCCTGCATACGCCCGGCATGCCGCCTGAGGTCATGCCGTTAGGTATCATAACGAAGATCTGGACGGACGATCCGAAGAATGCGGACACCAGCACTATCAGGGCCTCCCGGAGAAACTTCCCCCATTTTGTCTTTGGTGATCTTAACATCAGCTTATTGTCCTTTCGTTATCGTTATGGTCCTCTGTCAGGGCCATGAACTTCTCTATATTCTCCTCGAGTCCCACGATCCACAGATCATCTCCCTCTTCGATCAGGGTGTCCGCATCCGGCATCATAAAGGTCTTGCCGAGAGACTGCAGTCCGATGACCATGCACTGAGTGTAGTCTGTGATGCCCGAATACTTGAGAGGCTTGTTGCAGTACGGTGCATCCTTGACGACCTTGACGGTGCGGCAGATCAGAGGCACCTGGGCCTCGGTCGTGCCCATGCCCATGAAATCCTTGAGATTACCGAGCGTGTACTTGTCTCCTATATACTGCCCGTCACGGAACCTGAGTATGGATTTCTCCACTCCTACAGCGAACACTCTGTCGCCCTTGTAGACCTTTGTCTTGCCGTTAGGCAGGAAGAGCATCTCCGTGCCGTGTTCTATCTTTATGATAAATATGTTCTGGCTCTTGCCCCAGCCGAGCTGCATCAGGGTCTGTCCCGAGTAGTCAGCCTCCTTAGGCACCACGAAGGACAAATATCTGTAGTCGTCCTCAAAGAACTCAGCGTAGTCAGGCAGCACCGTATCTCCCTGAGCCATCATGGATGCAAAGAGGAACGAAGCCCTCTTGAGCTTGGAGTACTGCCTTCTCTGACGGTAGTCGAGTATGAAGAGCACAAGTCCTATGAACATCCATCCGCCGAACATCGCAGTCGCAAAGTATCCCATGTGTACCGGCTGCCCCGGTATCAGGAGAAGCGCCAGAAGTGCCGTCATGCAAATGCCTGCAAACCAGGCCATAGGCTCCCCTCCCGGGATCCTGTACGGACGGTTGAGGGTCGGCTCGCTGTGTCTGAGCTTGATGAGGCTGTATGCCGTGATCATCCAGCTCGTGACATAGCCCGCCGCCGAGAATGTAGTCAGTGATCCGATGAGTCCGCTTCCGAGGAAAGGCCCTGCGATCGATGCGATCAGGCACACCTTGAGAGCGTTGATCGGAGTCTTGTATACAGGGTGCTGTTTGGCCAGCACATCAGGCACTATGCTCACCCTGGCCATCGCCATCAGTATCTGGGACGATGCCATCATGAAGCCGTTCCAGGTCGTGATGAGTCCGCATATCGCTCCGATAAGTATGAGGAGATAAAGGCCCATGCCCACAGGTCCGCCGTAGGAGTCACGGAACAGAAGAGCCGCTGCAGGGCTTTCGAATCCTATGAATTCCTTCCACGGCATGGCTCCGCCGAGCGTGAAGAGGAGGAGCGCATAGAAGAGGCACGAAAGCACTACCGTCAGCACTACGGTCTTGCCTACCGATTTGACATCTCCGCCTGCGCTTTCGATGCCCTGAGGTATGGTCTCGAATCCCGCCAGGAAGAACGGCGCCGAAGCGAGTATTACCATGGCTCCGCCGATGAACGACTTGTGAGAGCCCTTGCCTATGTTCTCATATACAGGCTGCAGGTTGGCGCTGTCGAACCTGAACATCGCAAAGATCATGGCGAGTATACCGGCTCCCACGAGCACAAAGCAGAGGAACTTCTGCATCGTCGCCGAGGATGTGACGCCTTTGCGGTTTATCAGGAAGAGTATCACGGATATCAGCAGGCCAACTATTATGTGGCCGAGGTATATATCCGCGCCCGCCAGAGTATACAAAGGTGTTCCGGCCTTGAGGACCGGGATGATTATGCTGAGTATATCTACAACGTATATGGCCTCCCAAGGGATGATGGTGACAAAGGCGCCGAACGCCGCCCATCCGGATATGAATGCGATGTTGTCGCCGAAGGCCCTGAAGGCATATGCCATGCCGCCGCCCGATACAGGCAGCATCGAGCACAGCTCACAGTAGCACAGTGCTACAGGTATCATAATGATAAGGGCGAGCAAATACCCGACGGCTGCAGGCAGCGGTCCCCCGCTCCCGGCCATCCAGCTGTTGATAGATACTGCCCATCCGACTCCGACTATCGCGCCGAAGCCGATGGCAAAGAAATCCATTGCGCTTACGCCCTTTTTATTGTCCAATTTGTCTACCCCTTTCGCAAAGCCTATTGTTTGAGGCTTATCTCTCCGGCAAGGTCTGTCGCAAAGAGCCTCCGTATATCGTCTATGTCCTTTGTCTGTCCGAGGCACCACATGAGCTTGGTCACGACCGCCTCCTCCGTCATGTCGTAGACCGGTATGCCTCCGCATTCGAGTATGCGCCTTCCTGTCTCGTATACGCTCAGATCGCTTCCCTCGTATCTGCACTGGCTGCCAACGAGAATAGGCATGCCCAGCTCCGAGGCCTTCCTGATCTCGGCAGTGAAGTCCTTGCGCAGGAAGGGCACTCCTCCGAGGCCGAAGCCCTCTATGTACACACCCTCTACGCCATGTGCGTGAAGATTATTGAAGATCGACGGATTCATGCCCGGGAAGAGCTTGAGCACGGCTATTCTCTCGGAATAGTCTGTGCAGAGTTCAAGGCCCCCCGTGTACCTGTCCCTGTCTATATATACCTGCAGGCCGAAGGCATTGACCTCGCCCGCATATGGATAATTGATGCTCTCAAAGGCGTTGAAGCTTACCGTGCGCACCTTGCTTGTGCGGCATCCAAGCATGATCTTGTGGCCGAATGCCACGTAGACCCCCGGAGTCCCGCTCGCCGCCATCCATACGGCGGTGTGGAGATTCATAAGAGCGTCAGACATCGGCATGCCGAGCGGCATCTGGCTCCCTGTCAGCACCACCGGCACCTGTATACCGCGGAGCATGAATGAGAGCATGGATGAAGTGTACGACATGGTGTCGGTGCCGTGTATGATAACGAAGCCGTCAAACTCATCTATGGCGCTCCCTATCCTCTCAGCCAGGCTGATCCAGTCCTCAGGGAGGATATTGGCGCTGTCAAGCGAGCAGAAGTCCTCTGCCGAAAGCTCGATATCATCGGATATGCGGCCTGCGATATCCACGATCTCAGGTCCGCTGATCGATGGCGTGAGCCCGGCATCCGACGGCCTTGACGAAAAGGTCCCGCCCGTGTTCAGTATCAATATCCTCTTCATTGTGTCCCGGCTCCTTTCCTGCGGCTTGCGCCCGCAAACCTGATCGCGGATTTGGCAAGGACTGCGGTCGGATCCACAAATGCGCTTGATCTAAGCCCCATGATATTAAAGGCGATAGGCAGCTCCGTGCTCGCGAGAATCAGGGCTTCAGCGCCCTGCTTGCTGAGATCTCCTATTATCCCGGTCATCTCCTCCCGCGGCATCTGCGCCGGATCCACTATGCCTTTTTTGATATATTCATACACCAGCGACATCACTGTCTGCTGCTGATCTTCATTTGGATATACGGTCTGTATGCCAAAGCGCTCCAGGGCCGCGCCAAAGAGTCCGCTGTGCACCGTGCCGTCAGTTGCGAGCACGGCGGCTCTGTTGACGCCGTTGATCTTGAGGAGCTTCGCCGTCTCCTCAGGCATGTCCAGGATAGGTATACCTATCCCGTCCTTGATCTCAGGGATAAAGTAATGAGCGGCGTGGCAGGCTATGACGATGAAGTCGGCACCAGCCGCCTCGAGCCTTTTGGCGCTCGCGAGCATCTCAGGCACAGGGCTCTCGCCCTTGCCGAGTATCGCCTCCGTACGGTCAGGTATCCTTGTATCTGAGTCTACTATCATAGGGATGTGTTCCTGGTCTGTGACAGCATCTGTCATGCTTATGATCCTGCTCATGAGATCCACCGTAGCAGCGGGTCCCATGCCTCCCATAATACCGATAGTTTTAAGCATAATTATCTCCTCCCCGCGAACCTTTTATACAGGGTATGATTTGTTCTTCATGTCGATCGCGTCCGGATCGACGCCGTTGCGGATAGCAGCCCTCCTCCTGAAGTACTCTAGGGCCACAGGTCCGAAAAGTGCGTATGTCAGGACATCCTCGTCCTGCTCCTTATACTCTCCTACCTCCTCTTCGAGCTTAGCAAGCTCAGGCTCGAGCAGATCTGCCGGCCTGCACGTGATCCTTTCGCTCTCGTCTATCCTGGCGAGCACCTCAGGAGCCATAGGCATAGGCGTCTGACCGTACTTGCCCTTTAATATCTCCTGGGTCTCCTTTGACAGTATCTTGTACCTCTCGCCCATGAGGACGTTCAGCACGGCCTGCGTTCCGACGATCTGTGACGAAGGTGTCACAAGCGGCGGCATGCCGAGGTCGTTCCTTACGCGGGGAACTTCCTGGAGCACATCGAGATACCTGTCCTCGGCGTTCTGCTCCTTGAGCTGCGATACGAGGTTTGAAAGCATGCCTCCCGGCACCTGATAGATCAGCGTCTTGATGTCCGTGCCGAGCACTTTGGTGCTCATGAGCCCGCTCTTAAGATCCTCCTCCCTTACGGTCTGGAAGTGGGCTGCGATCTTTTCGAGCTTGCTGATATCAAGGCCGGTATCGTACTCAGTGCCCTTGAATGTCTCTACCATGACCTCTGTCGAAGGCTGGCTGGTGCCGCCCGAGAACGGCGAGATCGCAGTGTCGATGCAGTCGACTCCCGCAAGGACTGCGGTGTAGTACGTGATAGGCGCAACGCCGCTTGTGCAGTGAGTATGAAGATGGATAGGTATCTCGACCTCAGACTTGAGCATTGATACCATCTCCGAAGCTGCAGTCGGCACCATCAGGCCCGCCATGTCCTTGATGCAGATCGAGTCGGCACCGAGGTCCTGTATGCGAAGAGCGAGGTCCTTCCAGTACTCCGGAGTGTACGGCTCTCCAATCGTGTACGACATCGCGACCTGGGCGTGGCCGCCGTATTCCTTTGTGGAGGCTACGGCTGTCTTAAGATTGCGAAGGTCGTTGAGCGCATCGAATATGCGGATTATGTCGATGCCGTTGTCGATTGACTTCTTGACGAAGTAGTCGACCACGTCATCGGAGTAATGCCTGTATCCGAGTATGTTCTGCCCTCTCAGGAGCATCTGGAGCCTTGTGTTTGGCATCGCATCCCTGAGCCTGCGGAGTCTCTCCCACGGATCCTCATCGAGGAATCTGATACAGGCATCAAAGGTGGCTCCTCCCCAGCACTCTATGGCGTCGTATCCGACCTCGTCCATCATGGCGAGGGCCGGCTCCATGTCGCTGAAAGGCATCCTGGTAGCTATGAGCGACTGCTGACCGTCTCTGATCGCAGTCTCCATTATTCTAAGTCTCTTCTCCATTTACAATCCTCCAATGAGATCCTTCGACGCTGCGCGTCTCAGGATGACAACACTGTCATTCCGACACACTTGTCATTCTGAGGCTGCAACTTGTCATTCTGAGGCTGCAAGCCGAAGAATCTCATCCAGTGAGATCCTTCGACGCTGCGCGTCTCAGGATGACAAATAGGTAATTCTTATACTCCGAATATTGCCATGAAGACTCCGGCGGCTACCGCCGTACCGATGACTCCGGCTACATTAGGGCCCATGGCGTGCATCAGCAGGAAGTTCGTAGGGTCTGCCTCAGCGCCGACCTTCTGCGATACTCTTGCGGCCATCGGAACTGCCGAGACTCCGGCAGAACCGATGAGCGGATTGATCTTACCGTGCGTCAGCCTGCACATGAGCTTGCCGAAGAGGACTCCGGCCGCCGTGCCAAAGCCGAACGCTATGAGGCCGAGGATGACGATCTTGATCGTCGTCAGCTTAAGGAAAGCCTCGGCGCTTGTGGTGGCTCCGACTGAAGTTCCCAGCAGGATGACCACTATGTACATGAGTGTATTTGACGATGTGTCCTGGAGCTGGCGCACTACCCCGCTCTCGCGGAAGAGGTTGCCCAGCATCAGCATGCCGATAAGAGGCGCTGTCGAAGGCAGCAGCAGGCATACCACGATCGTTACTATGACCGGGAAGAGTATGCGCTCCCTCTTTGTGACCTCTCTGAGCTGCTCCATCCTGATCCTGCGCTCCGCCTCAGTGGTGAGGGCCCTCATGATAGGCGGCTGGATTATCGGCACAAGCGACATGTATGAGTAGGCCGCTACGGCTATAGGTCCCATCAGTTCCTTTTGGCCGAGCTTCATCGCAAGGAATATCGAGGTCGGGCCGTCGGCTCCTCCGATGATGCTGACTGCCGCGGCCTGGGCCTCGTTAAAGCCCATCAGCATCGCGAGCAGGAAGGCTCCGAAGACTCCGAACTGCGCCGCCGCCCCGAGCAGGAAGCTCTTCGGGTTTGCAATCAGCGGTCCGAAATCCGTCAGTGCACCGACACCCAGGAATATGAGCGACGGCAGTATCGTCCACTCGTCGAGCTTGAAGAAGAAGTACAGAAGTCCTCCCTCCTCCATGATCGGCGGATAGAGATTGACCAGCAGCATTCCGAAGGATATCGGAAGCAGCAGGAGCGGCTCATACTGTTTGACTATGGCCAGATACATCAGACCGAGGGCGACAGCGACCATTATCACGTTGCCGACCGTCAGGCTGAAGAAGCCCGTCTGGTGAGCCAGATTGAATAAGGTATCTCCCATTATCTTGCCTCCCGGTATTACTCCACGTAGGCTACGGTCTGTCCGGAAGCAGTCGTCTCTCCCTCGGATACGAGGACCTTGCTGACGGTACCGTCCTTAGGCGATACCACAGGGATCTCCATCTTCATGGCCTCGAGCACTATTATGGTATCTCCGCTCCTGACCTGCTCGCCCGCGTGGCAGACGATCTTGAAGACAGAGCCTGCTGTGCCGCATACGACAGGCTCTCCGCTTGCGCTGCCGCCTGACGCCTTTGGTGCAGGCGCTGCCGCAGGAGCCGCCGCAGGGGCTGCATGGCTTCCCTTCTTTTCTACTTCGACTTCGAATACTTCTCCGTTGACTTTTACGATGTATGTCTCCATGTTGCCCTCCGTACATTCCTTACAACATAGCCTTCGTCTCCACCTTCTTCGTCTGCAAGATGCTGATGTATCGCAGCCGTGACAGCCGCGATGACCTCAGGCCTTATGCCCTCAGCCTCTGCAGGCGCCGCGGATGCTGCCGCGGAGGCGCTTTGTTTGTTTGTCTTTGGTCCGCAGACCAGTCCCAGCAGCCATATGCAGATCGAGATGAATATCAGCACGCAGAACACCATGCCCATCCCTATCAGTGTATACAGCAATGCTGTTTTGAATATAGCTCCTAAACCCATGAAATCACCTACCTGCTGTTCATGAACACCTGGAGTGCTCCTATGAGATACTTCCTTGAATCCTCAGGCGCGATGACTTTGTCCACAAAGCCGTGTCTTGCGAGAGCCACGGCGCTTGACTGGGTGTCGCGGTACTGCTGTTCGAGCTCGGAAGTCCATGTCCCGAAAATGACCTCCGTGGCCTGGCGCGGCTCGACTATACTGACGTTCGCCGTGTCCCACATGAATACATAGTCGGCTCCGAGGCCCTTTGAGTTCATCATACTGTAGGCGCTGCCCACGATGGATCCCGTCACGAGGTTGAATTTCGGCACATCCGATGATGTCAGTGCGGTCAGCATCCTGCCCGCGGCTGTCGGGAGGAAGGTCTCAGTAGTCGAATCCGTCTTGTATCCGTCCGTGTCCGTTATGGTGATGACAGGCAGGTGGAACTTGGTGCACATATTGATAAGCGCGGCGGCTTTATTGCAGCCGGCGGCGGATATGCGCTTGCGGCCCTCGATCTCATTGCAGGCTACGACTCCGACAGTCTGGCCCGCGATGCGCATGAAGCCCGTTATCATGGAGCGCCCTCTCCTGCCTCTGTACTCGAGCAGCCTGCCGTCATCCGACAGCTCTGCAAGTATGGCCTTGGCATCACCGAGCATGCCTCCTATGCCCTCGCAGCTGCGGTTGAGCTCCTCGTCGCTGACCTCGAGTATATCCGGAGCAAAGTCTGTGCTCGAAGGGAGCATGTCGATGATCATGCGGATGTTCTCCATTATCTCTTCCCACTCGAGCTCGCCGTCGTCAAGAGCCATGACATAAGGATTGTCGCCTATCGCATTGCCGACGACGCCCTGCGGATTGACGAATATGCTGCCCTTGTCCTTTTCGATATATAAGAAGTCAGACATCTGAGCGGCTATGGACATGCCTCCGCCGCACTGCCCTATGACAGCAGATATCTGAGGGATCCTTTGGGACGCCTTTGTCTGTATCTTGTAGAGCTTGGCGAACTGATACAGACCGTCGAGGCCCTCCTCAATACGGAATCCCGCACAGTCAAGAAGCCCGATGACAGGAGCCTTTGCCTTGATGGCACGCTCGTACAGATCGACTATCTTGCGTCCGTGCTGCTCGCCGAAGGTGCCGCCCATGACTTCATTGTCCTGGGCATAAATAAAAACAAGGCTGCCGTTGATCGTACCGTAACCGGTCACCACGCCGTCAGACTCCACTACGGAATCCGGATGGTAAAACTCGGTATATCTGGCCGACACGCGCTCGCCCATCTCCATGAAGCTGCCCGGATCCAGAAGTTCGATCACCCTGGATATTACGGCAGTTCTCTCGTCACTTGCTATTACCTTCAAAAGAGTTCCTCCTAGCTGAGTCAATGATACACTATCAATTTGCCCTATCCTCTATTGTACTGTCATGCCCCACCGCATTTCAATGGTAAAAATGCGGACATGAAAAAAGTCCGGGATAACCGGACTTATCGTGGTACTGCCTAGGGGAGTCGAACCCCTGATTCCAGCGTGAGAGGCTAGCGTCTTGACCACTTGACCAAGGCAGCATATTTAATTGGCGCAAGTGGTATTATAACCGAAACCTGCGCCAATGTCTACATTTTTCTGAAAAAACTTTTTGGAGCTTATCAGATGCTGTGATGTTCCTTTTGCTGATTTTTGTATACGTAGCCTCCGTAGACTATCAGGCCCTTGTCGAGAAGGTCTGTGATCATCTCCTGAGCCAGAATGTCCACGTTGTATGAATGCTTGTAGTCTTCGAGCTTCTCAGCGAGGACGAGCTGTATCTCAGGCACATCAGCTTCCTTGAACCTGTACATATTGTTGCCCTTGTACCCGACAGAACCCTCGCCGTTAGGAGGATAATCGTACTGCATGGTAAGAACATGACCTAGCTTTTTGCGTAATTCCGTCCAGTTCTCTTTCATTTGTCTTCCTCCTTGTTGTCTCTGTAGCGCAGGATCTCCTCTCCGTCCTTGATGATCATATCCATGTTCTTGACATCCAGATCGTAGATGCTCTTGAGAGGGTCTCCGTTTATGACCAGCATGTCGGCGTTCTTACCCTTTGTGATTGATCCTGTCAGATGGTAGCAGCCGAGGGCCCTGGCTCCGTTTGCCGTGCCCGCGATGATGGCATCCATCTCGCTCATGCCGCAGCAGTCTACGAATCTGTGGATCTCGCCGATGGCAGTTATGCCGTACGGAGTGGAATCCGAGTTGAAGCTGTCTGATCCGACCGTGACTATGACGCCCATATTGTATGCCTTGTTGACGTTGTCATACAGCCTTGCGAGCTCCTTCTCTACGAGAGTAGCACCTTCGTACTTGTCGTGGACTCCCGGGATGTACGTAGGCGGATAGGTCGCCAGCCATGCAGGCAGGAAGTTGATGGTCGGGCAGAAGCATATGCCTTTATTGAACATACCCTCCATGTCGTGCTCGTCGATCTCAAAACCGTGGATGATGAAATCTACTCCGGCCTCGACCGATGGGCCTGTCTGTCCGTATGTATGAGACCATACAGGGATGCCTCTCATCGCCGACTCATCTACTACCGCCTTGATCTCTTCAAAGGTGTAGTGATGGTCGCGTGATGTATCCCACCTGTAGATGCCGCCGCCTGTAGCCCAGATCTTGATAGCGTCCGGGCACTCTCTGAGTCTGCGTCTTACGGCTTTCCTGAGTTCCCAAGGTCCGTCGACAGTCTCGGCCCACGGATGTCCCGCGGCTACCTCTTCGATGGAGCAGTTATGCGAGTCGCCGTGCGACGCCGTAGCGCAAAAGCCTCTGCCGGAGGCGATGATCCTCGGTCCGCGCATCTGTCCCGAATTGGTCATATCCCTGATAGGTATGCCAAACCTTGATATCTCTCCTACCGTGGTAAGACCGTTCTCCAGGCACTCTTTTGCCTGCTGTACGGCCATGACCTGTTTTTGGAGCAGCGGCTCTCTTACCCAGTCCGAGTCGTTGTCGTTAAGGTTGCCGCTGAAGTGCAGATGAGTGTCGATCAGGCCCGGCATGATGGTCTTGCCCGTGACGTCGATGATCTCAAAACCGTCGAGCGCCTGCTCCACCTCGGCCTTTCTCTCACCTGCGTACAGGAAGCCTCCATGGTCGATCACGACCAGCGAATCCTGTATAGCCTCCTTGTGCCTGCCGGTGATCAGCTGGCCTCCTACAAAAGCTGCTTTAAGATAATGTCTTTTTATCATCTGATCCTCCTCTATAACTTATTGTCAGGCATTGAAGGCTACCGCGGCGTCTACCGCTCTGTGCCAACCTTCAAGTCTCTCCTGTCTTTCCTTCTCCCCGAGCGACGGTCTGAATGTCCTTGCTATCTCCTTGCTCGTAAGGATGTCGCTGAGGCTCTCGTAATATCCCACCTCGAGACCGGCCAGATATGCCGCGCCCAGGGATGTGGACTCGATGGAAGCGTATCTAACAATATCCACATCGGATATGTCAGCCTGGAACTGCATCAGCAGGTCGTTGAGTGCAGCCCCGCCGTCCACCTTGAGGGTGCTTATCTCGTGTCCCGTATCCGCCTTCATGGCGGAGAGCAAGTCTTCGTTCTGGTATACCAGGGACTGTAGTGTCGCTCTTGTGATATGCTCGCGCGTCGTGCCCCTTGTGATGCCGAACATGGCGCCTCTTGCATCAGGCTTCCAGTACGGAGCACCGAGCCCCACAAAGGCCGGCACCACGTATACGCCGCCTGTGTCAGGCACCTTCGATGCGAGCTTCTCAGAGTCAGAAGCCTTGCTGAAGAATTTGAGCTGGTCTCTCAGCCACTGCACAGCGGCTCCGCAGACGAATACCGAACCCTCGAGTGCATATGTGACCTTGCCGTCAAGGCCCCATGCTATGGTGGTCAAAAGTCCGTTGTCTGATCTGACCGGCTTGTCTCCTGTGTTGAGCAGGAGGAAGTTACCTGTACCGTAAGTGCTCTTGATGTCGCCCTCGTTGAAGCATGCCTCTCCGAAGAGCGCCGCCTGCTGGTCGCCAGCAGAGCCCGTGACCGGTATCGGTCCGCCGAAGAGCTCCGTCACGGTGTCTCCGTAGTGAGCCGAGCACTCCACAGGCTCAGGGAGCATACACATCGGGATATTGAGAAGTCCGCAGAGCTCCTCATCCCACCTGAGCGTATTGATATCGAAGAGCATCGTCCTGCACGCATTGGAGTAATCCGATACGTGGACTCCTCCCGTCATCTTCCAGATGAGCCAGGTCTCGATCGTGCCGAAGAGGAGCTCTCCCCTCTCGGCCCTGGATCTCGCGCCCGGCACATTGTCGAGTATCCAGGCCAGCTTGGTGCCGCTGAAGTACGGGTCAGCCAGAAGTCCTGTCTTTTGCCTTATCATCTCCTCGTGAGGCTTGAGCTTCTCGGCGTAGTCAGCCGTCCTGCGGCACTGCCATACTATGGCGTTGTACACAGGCTCACCTGTCTTTTTGTCCCACACGATCGTGGTCTCTCTCTGATTGGTGATGCCTATGGCCGCGATATTGTGGAAGGTCAGTCCCGCATTCAGGAGAGCCTCCTGGGCCGTGACCATCTGGGTCTTCCAGATCTCCAGCGGATCGTGCTCGACCCAGCCCTCGTGAGGGAATATCTGGGTGAACTCCTTTTGGGCTACAGAGATCGTATTGCCCGCCTTATCGTAGATGATGGTCCTGGAGCTGGTAGTGCCCTGATCGAGCGCCATGATGTACTTATCCATGATCGTTCCTTTCTGCGACTCATACAAATAGCGACATTATGGAATTGCTTATATCTATGCCCTGCTCTGTAAGCCTCAGGCCTTTGTCATCGATGATGAGCAGTCCTCTCTCCTCATAGTCAGAAGCCTCGCCCCCGGCCTCTGAGAATACCTGCCAGAAGAACTCCCTGCAGGCATCGCTGCCATGCGGCTTTGTGCCCTCTGCATCAGTCGCTCTGAAGTACGCCTCTACAGCATCCTCGTAGCTGATGCCTTCGATGCGCCTGAGGCCTGTGAAGACGGCCTCGCTTATGTTGTCAAAAGCGGAGTTAGTATGGACTTCATCTACAGGAAGTTTATCACTTTTGAGGCTTGTAATATAGCCGTCAATGTCGGAAATGTTCTTGTACCTGACTCCGTCCTCAAAGCCGCTCGCCCCGAGTCCGAAAGCTATGTAGTCAGACATGTCCCAGTATAGCGAATTGTGGCGCGACCTGTATCCCGGCTTTGCGAAATTGCTGATCTCGTAATGCTCGTATCCGGCACCCTCCAGCATGCGGCACAGCCTGTGGTATGTATCGCGGTCCTCTTCGTCGGGGACTTCAGTGATCTCACCACCCGCAATCATATCAGCGAATGGGGTGCCCTCCTCGATCTGGAGGCTGTAGCAGGATATGTGCTCAGGCCCGAGTTCAATGATCCTGCGGGCATCCTCAAGAGCCTGCTCTGTCGTCTCACCCGGTATGGAGAACATCAGGTCAAGATTGATATTGTCAAAGCCCTTTTGTCTCAGGAGCTTCATGTCGCGCACGACGTTCTCCGCCGTGTGTATGCGGCCCATGAAATGGAGCCTGTCGTTGTCCATGGCCTGCACGCCCATCGAGAGGCGGTTTATGCCCATGTACTTATACGCCTGGAGCTTGGCCAGGGTCACGCCGTCCTTGACTCCGAGGGTGCCCGGATTGACCTCGAGGGTGATCTCGGCATCATCCCTTATATCGTAGTGCTTATTGACGGCATGGAGTATGTCTCTGAGCTGGGATACGTCAAGCACGGACGGAGTCCCGCCGCCTATGTACACCGTATCTATCTCTTCTTTTGATCCCGTCTGATCTGCTCTCAGCTCTATCTCCCTCACAAGAGCGTCAGTGTACTCCTTGCGCGGAGATGAGTATGCGTTGAACGAAAGGAAGGCGCAGTATTTGCATTTCCTGACGCAGAACGGGATGTGTATGTATATGCCTTTGATCTCTACTTACCCCCGTCATCAAGCTTGAGAACTTCAGTGAACGCCTCCTGTGGCACCGTGACGGTACCGAACTGGCGCATCCTCTTCTTGCCTGCCTTTTGCTTTTCGAGCAGCTTCTTCTTACGCGAAACGTCTCCGCCGTAGCACTTGGCAAGAACGTCCTTGCGATATGCCCTTACCGTCTCTCTGGCTATGATCTTCTGCCCGATGGCTGCCTGGATCGGCACCTCGAACTGATGTCTTGGGATTATGTCCTTGAGCTTCTCGCAGATGCCCCTGCCCTTTGCCATGGCTTCCTCTTCCGGAACTATAGTCGACAGAGCATCTATCTTCTCGCGGTTCAGGAGTATGTCGAGCTTTACGAGCTTGGCCTGCTGGTATCTCAGGAACTCGTAGTCGAGGGAGGCATAGCCTCTGGTCCTCGACTTGAGAGCGTCAAAGAAGTCGTATATGACCTCGTTGAGCGGTATCTCATAGTGGAGCTGGACCCTCGTCTTGGTGAGATACTCCATGTGCACCATATTGCCGCGCCGCGCCTGGCAGAGCGTCATTATACTGCCGACGTATTCGTTAGGCGTCATGATATCCGCTTTGACTATAGGCTCCTCTATATGCGATATCTCTATAGGATCAGGCAGGTTTGACGGATTTTGTATCTCGAGCACCCTGCCGTCCTTCATCACGACCTTATATACTACCGATGGAAGCGTCGTGATCACGTCGAGGTCGAACTCTCTTGCGAGCCTCTCTGTGATGACGTCCATGTGGAGAAGTCCCAGGAAGCCGCATCTGAAGCCGTAGCCGAGAGCCGCGGAATTCTCAGGCTCAAAGTTGAATGCCGCGTCGTTGACCTGGAGCTTTTCGAGGGCGTCCTTGACGTTTTCGTACTTCTCGCCCTCAGCCGGGAAGATGCCGCAGTATACCATGGACTGAGCTTTTTTGTATCCCTTGAGGGCCTGATCAGCCGGATCGGATGCAAGAGTTATGGTATCTCCCACTCTCGCATCAGCTACCTGTTTGATACTGCCGCAGATATATCCTACTTCGCCGGCCTTGAGCTCTGATGCCGGCAGAGTCGTCGGCACGCAGTAGCCTACCTCGGTCACCTCGTAGTTCTTGCCGGTGTTCATCATGCGGATGGTATCCCCGCGCTTGACCCTGCCGTCGAATATGCGGGTGTAAATGACAACGCCCTTGTAGCTGTCGTAATACGAATCGAATATGAGGGCCTTGAGCTTGCCGTCCGGGTCGCCCTTTGGAGGCGGGATGACCTCTACGAGCTTTTCGAGCATCTCATCCACGCCCTGACCTGTCTTGGCTGAGATCTCAGGAGCCTCGGATGCATCGAGCCCTATGATATCCTCTATCTCGGCTCTCGCGTCATCCGGCCGGGCCGAGTCAAGATCCATCTTGTTGAGGACCGGAAGTATCTCAAGATCCTCATCCAGAGCGAGGTATACGTTGCCGAGGGTCTGCGCCTCGACTCCCTGTGTCGCGTCCACTACAAGGACCGCCCCGTCGCATGCCGCAAGGGATCTTGAGACCTCATAATTGAAGTCCACATGTCCCGGCGTGTCGATGAGGTTGAGGATGTACTCATTGCCGTCCTTTGCCTTGTATACGAGTCTCGTCGTCTGGAGCTTGATCGTGATGCCTCGCTCACGCTCGATGTCCATGTTGTCGAGATACTGTTCCTTCATGTCACGCGCCTCGACGAGTCCTGTCTTCTCAATGAGACGGTCCGCCAGTGTCGACTTGCCGTGATCTATGTGCGCTATGATGCTGAAATTTCTGATATTGTCGAGATAACTCATCTATTCACCTTTTGATTTCGCTTCCTTGACCGATCGCAGGAGCAGATATATTAAGAGCCGGGCTCTGCCTCATATTCTAACATAAAAAACAGCCGGGAGACACTCCGGCTGTCTGCGCATTTAACTTATACGCGTGTGGGGACGGGTGAGATTACTTTGCGCTGAGCGCGTTGAGCTTTCTCTCGAATCTGCCGATCTTACGGGAGACAGTGTTCTTGTGGAAGGTACCCTTTGCGGATGCCTGCATCAGCTTCTTCTCTACGTGCTGGAATGCCTTCTGAGCCTCTTCCTTATTGCCTGCCTCTACAGCAGCCAGGAATGCCTTCTCAGCCTCCTTGACGTGGTTCTTGACTCTGATGTTACGAGCTGTCTTCTTGTCGATTACGCGGATTCTTTTCTTTGCGGATTTAATGTTTGCCATTAGTTATTTACCCCACTTTCATTAATAATGCATTAATTCGCAACCGCTATTGTACACGATTGATCCGGATATAACAAGCCTTTTATTGAATTATCCTGATGCGTCCGTCTCCGTACGGATCGCTGTACTCGCTTCCGATCTCTCCTCCGAGAGTTTCCTTTATGTAGGTGATCAGCGCTTCGCTGTCGAGCATGCCGCTGCCGGCAAGGACAGTAGCGCCGTCGAATGCCGTATGTCCGTCTCCGTGTCCGGTCAGGAGGAAGTCGGAGCCCGCCACCGTATATGTGGCAGCCGGATCGATAGGCTCTCCGCCGACCATGACGTTCTTTACTCTGCGCTCACCGCTCACTCCGGTAAACATCTCATCCTCCTCGGTGCATGTAGACGGTATGTTGACATCCACCTCGTAGCTCATGCCGGATACCTGCAGGAAGCCTCCGTTCTCGTCAGGAAGCGATCTGGCGCCCCACTCGAGAGCGTCGAGTATCTGCTGGCCTGTCACCTCCAGCTTGATCAGATTGTTGTTGAACGGGAATACCTCAAGTATGTTGCCGTACGTGATATCCCCCTTCTTCAGGTCCACTCTGATGCTGCCGCCGTTGACCAGCGCTATATCCGCGTCCATCCGGTCTCTGATCGCGTCCGGGCAGAAGTCTCCGAGATTGGTTTCGGCCCTTCTGACCATCCTGACAGGCGAGCCGTCGTTATTCTTTACCTCAGGATCGAATATGGTGAGATCGGAAGTGGACTTGCCTATGACGACATCCAGCTCTTCTTTGAGCTCGTCCAGTGCCTTGTCCACCGCCTCTCCGGCTTCATTGTCTACGCCAAGCAGATCAGGCACACTCTTGTCGTTGTTCCACGTCCAGATATTTGTATCGATCACGCCCTCGTCCTTTGAGAGCTCGCTGTATCCGATGGCCTGCAGCTTGGTGCCGCACGCGGTCCTGACGACATCCTTGCCCTCCTTGTCCTTCATCACGACCTGTTCTGTGTCGTGCGAATGACCATCGAGGAATACATCGATCCCGCTTGTATGCTCTATGACGTCAGCATATGTCCACGGAGCATCCGTGGCCTTGATGCCCATATGACCCATGATGTATACGTAGTCCGCGCCTTCGGCTCTCGCGCTGTCTACCGCCTCCTGTACGGCTGCGTACAGCTCCTCGCCATCGCCGCCCTCCTTAAAGCCGTATATCTGCTTGCCGTTCTCATCCTGGAAGTACTCAGGCAGGCATGTCCTGAGCGTGGTAGGCGTCGTGACTCCCACAAACGCTATCTTGATGCCGCCGGCCTCCTTGATGATATACGGATCATATACGAGCTCGCCGTTCTTTGTGAAATTACAGCTTATATACGGGAAGTCCGCCTTTTTGACCAGTTCCTCCATGTTAGGCACCGTATAGTCGAACTCGTGGTTGCCGAATGTAGCCACATCGTACTTGAGGATGTTCATCAGCTCGATGATCTTCTCCCCCTTGGACATCATGCCTATGGAATCGCCCTGGATAGCGTCTCCGTTATCCACGAGTATGGTCTCATAGCCCTGTGACTCCAGCTGATCTCTCACCGCCCTGAGTCCCGCGAAGCCGAAGCCGTCGTCCACTCCGCAGTGGATATCCGATGTATAGAGCACCATTACCTTGCCGCTGCCTTCGCCCTCGGCATCGGACTGAGAGCCCTCCTCTCCGCCACTGCCTGAGCAGCCGGTAAGCACCATGGCGGCAGACAGCATCAGAGCCATCAGCAGCGTCAGTATCCTCTTTGAGTTGCTTTTGTCGTTCATCGTAAATACCTCTCCTTTCAGTTGCCGGTCACAGATCTATGTCTATGGATACCGGGCAGTGATCACTGCCGTAGATATCTGTGTGTATGACCGCGTCCCTTAGCCTGTCTCTCAGGCGGTCAGATATGATGAAGTAGTCTATGCGCCATCCTGCGTTCCTCTCCCTCGCCTTCATGCGGTATGACCACCATGAGTAGGTGACCGTGTCAGGATAGAGACTGCGGAAGCTGTCTGTGAATCCCGATCCGAGGAGCTCTGTCATCTTACCCCTCTCCTCATCGGAGAAGCCGGCATTGCCTCTGTTAGGGCCCGGATTCTTGAGGTCGATCTCGTTGTGCGCCACGTTGAGATCCCCGCAGTATATGACCGGTTTCTTTTTGTCCAGTGACTTCATATACTCTCTCATCGCGTCCTCAAACTCGCACCTGTAATCGATGCGCTTCAGCCCGTCCTGAGCGTTAGGCACATAGCAGCATATGAGGTAGAAGTCAGGGTACTCAAGCGTTATGACCCTGCCCTCGTCATCATGCTCTCCGTTGATGCCGCGGGCTACCGAGAGCGGCTCTCCCACCGACTCCTTTACAAAAATCGCTGTGCCGGAGTAGCCCTTCCTCTCCGCGTAGTTGTAGTACTCGAGATAACCCTCCGGGTGGAAGTTCGCCTGTCCCTCCTGCATCTTTGTCTCCTGCAGGCAAAAGAAGTCAGCGTCAGCTTCCTTAAATATCTCTTCGAAGCCCTTATTCAAAACGGCCCGAAAGCCGTTGACGTTCCAGCTTACAAATTTCATGGGGAACCTCCTTATTCTATCGTGAACGGGACCGCCATCCAGTTCTTGTAGCTGTCGATCCCCCGTATTATGGCGTAGCCGGTGCCCTCGGTCGTATTGCGCACATAGGACACTTCGTAGTGCGTACCCTTCCTGAGGCTCTTGCCCTCGTAAGTGACCTGGATCTTAGGTATCGCCCTGTGGTTGCTGAGCCTGTAGCTGTCCTTGTCGAACTTAACCTTGCAGTTCTCTATGGACACGGCGTTGTCCTTGCCCTTTGCGTAGGTCGAATAGACCTTGTCCGGATCGATATACCAGATGTCATGGTCGACTCCGCCTTCGATACCCGCTATCTGTGCATCCTCGGACGCCTGCCAGAACATGTAATTGCCCTTGACATGGCATTCGCCGCCGTACTCCGCGGCCCATACGAATTCCTGATCGTCGAGCAGCTCGGAGTCCATGTAGTTGGTGAGCATGTCGTAGTTGGCGTATACAGCCGCTTCGTAGCCCGCCTCCTCTATCCTGCTGCAGAATGCCACAACAATATCGTGGTAGTTCGATGCAGCCGGCATCTCTCCGGCGGCTACCTTCTCGGCAAGCCTGCCCCCTTCGATCAGCTCGAAGTCTATGACCAGCGGCAGGTCTATCTCATAAGGCTTTACAAGATCGAGCAGATACTCGGCCTCCTCGACCGCCTCATCAGTGGTAACGGCCTGAGAGAAGAAGTAGGCTCCCGTCATGACGCCCGCCTTATTGGCTCCTTTTATGTTCTCCTCAAAGTCGGCGTCAGTTCTCAGCTCTCCGGTGTCGCTCTTGCGGTAGCCCGCCCTTATGAAGGCGAAGTCAGCCTCACCGGACTTGACTTTCTTCCATTTGATCTTATCCTGGAACTCGGACACGTCGATGCCGTGCACCTTGACGAAGTCCGTATAGCGCTCGGCATGTGTCAGCCCCTCATCCGTGAGATGCACTCTGGATATGCTGCTTACATAGAATATAAGTCTGAGCACGAGAGCTATAAGGATAATGACCAGCACTGCTATCACTATGAGCCTCACGGTGAGTATGCCGTCACGTCGTTTGCCTCCGCCCCTGCGGCGCTCGGCAAGCTTCCTCCTCTTAGCCTCTGTTCTTTTGTCTCTCTCATCGCTTTTATAGCGATCAACTCTTGCCATTTCTCCTGTCAGTCCTCAATATGCATGTACTGCATGAGCTCCATTTCGAGCTCCACCCTGTGGTGCTTTGTATAAATGCCCGGGAGTCCTCCTGTATGCATGAATATCACCTTTGATCCCGCCGGGATATCTCCGCTCCTTGCTCCTGCTACTATGGCCTCAAAAGTCTTGCCCGTATAGCAAGGATCGATGATGATGGCTTCCTTTCTGGCGAGGTAGTACATGACTTCTCTTACCTCGTCCACAGGGTTGTTGTATGCCCCATGGATGAACGCGGTGGTGACGACGAAATCCTCATCGGTGATGCCGAAGTCCCTGCCGTAGAATTCCTTTATCCTGGCGTAGTATTCATTGAGAGCCTTACGAAGCTCCGCCTCCTCCTGGCCGGCGCTGCCGTAAGGAAGTACGTTGACGCCCACAAGACCGAGCTTTGAGCCGCACTCCTTCAGTCCGATCAGCAGTCCGATATATGTGGCCATGCTGCCGATAGTTACATAGATGGTCGCGTCCTCTATGCCGAGCTCCCCGGCCTGTGTGTCGAGCTCCATGGCACACTCCACATATCCGAGTATGCCGAGCTCGTTCGAGCCTCCCATAGGCACGTAATATACCTTCTCGCCCTCTGCGGTGTACTTATCTATGACAGCCTGCCTGCCGGTCTCCATGTCCTTTACGAAGTGGACATCGCAGCCGAGCATGCCGTCCAGCAGGAGATTTGCGCTTATCTCTCCGGGATACTCGTCCTCTGTGACTATCGCCGCCCTGAGTCCGTACTTGGCGGCCACAGCGGCGGTGAGCCTGCCGTGATTGGTCTGAGCCCCTCCCTCGGTGATCAGCATTGTAGCGCCCTGATCGAGAGCGTCCTTGAGAAAGTACTCGAGCTTCCTGAGCTTGTTGCCTCCTGTCGCGAGATTGGTCAGATCATCCCTCTTGCACCATACATCGATGCCGAGATCCCCGGATATATTCTTGAGATGCTCGAGTGGTGTAGGAAGGTGCAGTATCTCTATCTTGTCATGTCCCAGAAGCATGATGTCCCTCCGTATCTATAATCGTTTAACAAGTTGTTTGCGTCTTTCTTATTTTAACATAACAGCAATTCTTTTTATACGGGCGATCAGCCGTTTTCCGAAGGCGAGATGGTCCGAGGAGGAACTGAAACACACCGCAGAAGCGGACTGACAACAAAAAGGCCCTCGGAAACTTGGAGCTCCGCACGCTTGCAGCGGAGCGTAAATTTCCGGGGCCTGTGGAAGGCCGATAATGCGGCTTGTGTTTCGTGACGACGAGGCACGAGCCTGAGGTAACGGCTGATCGTTTTTCAATCAGGCAGATTTGCCTGCAGCCGTAAGCATGCCGGTTGCCGCCAGCACCTCGCCTACATTTGAGACGGTCTGTATCTCTATTTTGTCTTTTACTTCATCCGCCACGTCCTTGAGGTCGAATTCGTTCTCCTCAGGGATGAACACCTTTGTGATGCCGGCTCTCTCCGCCGCCATCAGCTTTTCAGGCAGCCCGCCTATAGGCGTGACCGCGCCTCTGAGTGCGACCTCGCCGGTCATGGCGATGTGCGGATCGACTATATGGCCTGTCACCAGCGAGGAGATGGCCGTGGTCAGAGCTATGCCGGCCGATGGTCCGTCCTTTGGCACAGCGCCCTCCGGCACGTGTATGTGCAGGTCGTTCTCGCTGAACATATCCGCCTTGTCAGGGAATATTGTCTTGACCAGGCTGACCGCTATCCTGGCGGATTCCTTCATGACATCGCCGAGTTGGCCCGTGATGATGATCTCACCCTTGCCCTTTGTGAACATGGTCTCTATGTAGAGTATCTCACCTCCTACAGGTGTCCAGGCGAGGCCCGTAACGACTCCCGCCTTTGGCTCAGGCAGTATCTTGCTGTGTGTTATAGGTCTGTCCTCCATCTCCTCCCTGATGACATCAGGAGTGACTTCGAACTTCTCACCCGGGTTCGACGCTACCTTGACCGCGAATATGCGGCAGAGGGTGTCTATCCTCTTGCGCAGACCTCTGACTCCCGCCTCCATGGTGTAGTCGGAGATGAGTGTCTCGATTGCCTCGTCGCTTACGCTCATGTTGTTGCTCTCTATGCCCATGCTCTCCATGGACTTAGGTACGAGGTGCTCCTTTGCGATATGGAGTTTCTCAACAGGAGTGTATCCGCTGAACTGTATGACCTCCATGCGGTTGAGAAGAGGCTCAGGTATGGTGTCAGTCGTATTGGCCGTGCAGATGAACATGACATCCGACAGGTCGTACGGCACGTTCATGTAGTGGTCTGTGAATGTGTTGTTCTGCTCAGGGTCGAGTACCTCGAGGAGGGCGCTCGCCGGGCTTCCGTGGAAGGAATCCGAGAGCTTGTCCACCTCATCGAGCACCATCACAGGGTTGGACGCACCGCTCTTGCTGATGCCGTCCATGATCCTGCCCGGCATCGCCCCGATGTACGTACGGCGATGGCCGCGTATATCCGACTCATCGTGTACTCCTCCGAGGCTGACCCTGGAGTATTCGCGGCCGAGCGCCCTCGCGATGCTCTTGCCGATGCTGGTCTTGCCGGTGCCCGGTGCTCCCACAAAGAGCAGTATCGAGCCGGCCTGGCTGTTTTTGAGATTCATCACAGCGATCTGCTGTATGATACGGTCCTTGACCTTATCCAGGCCGTAGTGATCCTCATCGAGTATCCTCCTGGCCTGATCGAGATCTATGTGCTGAGGCTCCGCTTTCTTCCAGGACAGGCCTGTCATGAAGTCGAGGTAATCGTAGAGCATGCCTGACTCCGCTCCCTGTCCTCCGTCCTGCTTGAGTCTGTTGAGGACCTTGGTGGCCTCCTTCAATGCGGTCTCGTTCATGCCGGACTCGGCGATCTTGTTTTCAAGCTGCTGGATATCGCTGACGTTCTCCGGATGCATCTCGTCGAGTTCCTTCTGGAGATGTTCCATCTGTCTTTTGATCGCAGTCTCGCGGTACATCTGCTGATGCTCCTGCTGCTGAGATGTCATTGCCTCGTTTGTGATCCTGCCTACCTCGAGGAAACCGTAGAGCATCTCCTCTATGAGGTCGGCGCGCTTTGCCATGCTGTCCTCAGCGAGTATGGCGTAGCGTCTTTCGTTGCTCTCATCGATCCACGGGGATACGGCGCTCGCTGCCTTGCCAAGGGTGTTGATCTGTGTGAGCCAGTACTCGATGGATTCGCCCCAGTCAAAGCCTGAAGCGAACTTCCTCATCTCATCGACGAGCTCGCTGACCTTACGCGCCTCGACCTCAGGCGACAGATCCTCTATGTCCACACGCCTTGTGCTGTTGAGGCTTATCGTGCGGTCAGGTCTTATCTCTATGTTCTCCACATCGACCCTGTAGCCGAGCTGGAGAAGTACGAAGCCCTGTCTGCCAACCTCAGTGATCCTTGCGGAGATGCCTATAGGATAGAAGCTGTCCCCGTCAAGTTCGTTGAGGCTTTTGTTCTCCTTTGCGACGATCAGGACGACACGCTCTCCCGGAGCGATCTCCCTGCTGCCGCTTGTCTTTTTGATCTGGTCGAGCCCCATGTATATGGAGGCGCCCGGCGCCAGAATTATGTTATATACAGGTACTACTATCATCTTGTGTCCTTTTCCCTTCCTTTACGGTATAAGAATGGCGCACCGCAGAGACACTTGCAGTCCTCCTGAGATGCGCCTGATCTGCTTTTCCGCCGTCCGGTCACGGCCTTATTGTCAGAATTTCAGTTTGTCGAATTTTGTCTTTTTCGGATAAGCGTCGCTGCCGAGAGCGTTGGCCATGTCCTCGATGGCTTTCTTCTCCTTGCGGCCGAGCTTTGTAGGCACTTCCACTACTACCTTTACGTACAGGTCTCCCTTCCTGCCCGTCCTGACATCAGGGACTCCCTTGCCCTTGAGCCTGAAGGACGAACCCGTCTGGGTGCCCGGTGTGATCGTGTAGCTGTATGTCTCGCCGAAGCCCGGTACCTGCACCTTGGCGCCGAGTGCCGCCTGGTCGAAGGTGATCGGCAGGTCGAGGTAGAGGTCGTTGCCCCTCCTCTTGTAAGTGCTGTGCGGTCTTACGTTGACCACGATGTAGAGGTCGCCGTCAGGTCCGCCGTTGCGTCCCGGCTCACCCTGTCCTCTTACGGTCACGATGCTGTCCGTATCTACTCCGGCCGGGATGTCTATCTTGATCTTGACATTCTTGCGCTTGACGCCCGTGCCTCCGCAGTCGGTGCACGGTGTCTCGATGATCTGGCCCGTGCCTCCGCACTTAGGACATGTGGTGATGTTCTGGAACCTGCCGAACGGTGTATTGCTGACCTGGGATACCTGTCCGGAGCCTCCGCACTGGTCGCAGGTCTTCTTGCTTGTACCCGGCTTGCTGCCGCTTCCGCCGCAGGTCTTGCACTTGACGTCCTTGGAGATCTCTATCTGTTTGCTGCATCCGAAGAGAGCATCCGTGAAGTCGATCGTGACAGTCTTCTGGAGGTCTCTGCCCTTTTGAGGACCGCCCTTGGATCTGCGTCTGCCGCCGGCCATGCCGCCGAACATGTCGAAGATGTCTTCGAATCCCATGCCGCCCATGCCGCCCATGCCGCCGCCGAAGTTACCGAAGCCTCCAAAGCCGCCGAAGCCGCCCTGGCCCGCTCCGAAGTTCGGGTCTACGCCTGCGAATCCGAATCTGTCGTATTTGTCTTTTTTGTCAGGGTCTGAGAGTATCTCGTACGCCTCGTTGGCCTCTTTGAACTTCTCTTCAGCGGCTTTATCACCCGGATTCCTGTCCGGGTGATATTTCATGGCCAGCTTGTGATAAGCCTTTTTGATGTCTGAAGCCGAAGCGCTTTTGTCTACTCCCAGCACCTCATAGTAATCTCTCTTGTCTGCCATCAGTGGTGGTTACCTTTCAAAAGCTTTCAGTCTGAATTATTCGTCGTCTACGACCTCATAGTCAGCATCTACAGTGCCGTCATTGGAAGCTGTATTGCCTCCCATGCCGCCCATATTGCCCATGTTGCCCATGTTGTTAGGGTCGAAGCCAGCACCGCCGGCTGCTCCCTGTGCAGCCTGAGCCTCCTGATAGATCCTTGTGGAGATCGGATAGAAAGCGTTTGTGAGAGCTTCCATCTTGGACTTCATCTCTTCGACGTTGTCTGCGTCGATAGCCTTCTGGAGTTCTTCCTTGGCGGCATTGACTGCAGCCTTCTCGTCCTCAGTGACCTTGTCGCCAAGCTCGCCGAGCTGCTTGTCGATCTCGAAGATCATGCCCTCGGACTGGTTCTTGGTCTCGACTGCTTCCTTTTGCTTTTTGTCTTCCTCAGCGTACTGCTCAGCCTCTTTGATCTTTGCGTTGATCTCTTCCTCTGAGAGCTTTGTCGAAGAAGTGATGGTGATCTTCTGCTCTTTGCCGGTAGCCATGTCCTTTGCGCTTACGTTAACGATGCCGTTGGCGTCGATATCGAAGGTTACCTCGATCTGAGGGATTCCGCGAGGAGCCGGTGCGATACCGGAGAGCTGGAATCTGCCGAGTGTGATATTGCCGGCAGCCATTTCTCTCTCACCCTGCATTACGTGGATGTCTACTGCAGTCTGGTTATCTGCTGCTGTCGAGAAGATCTGGCTCTTCTTTGTAGGGATTGTAGTGTTCCTCTCGATGAGCTTTGTAGCTACTCCGCCGAGTGTCTCGATGGACAGCGACAGCGGTGTAACGTCGAGCAGCAGGATGTCGTTGACTTCACCTGTGAGTACTCCGGCCTGGATGGCAGCACCGATAGCTACGCACTCATCAGGGTTGATGCCCTTGAACGGCTCCTTGCCTGTTACGTTCTTTACGGCTTCCTGTACAGCCGGGATCCTTGTCGATCCGCCTACCAGGATGACCTTGGCGAGGTCTGCGGAAGTGACGCCTGCGTCCTTCATGGCCTTGTGCATAGGCTCGATGGTCCTGTCTACGAGGTCCTTTGTGAGCTGCTCAAATCTCGCTCTTGTAACGTCCATATCCATGTGGAGAGGGCCGGCCTCGTTGGCAGCGATGAACGGCAGGTTGACCTTTGTGGTCTGTGCCGAAGAGAGCTCCTTTTTGGCCTTCTCGGCTGCTTCTTTAAGTCTCTGGAGAGCCATCTTGTCCTGTCTTAAGTCGATGCCGTTTTCCTTCTGGAAGCTGTCTGCCAGGAAGTTCATCAGAGCGTTGTCGAAGTCGTCTCCGCCGAGGTGAGTATCGCCGTTTGTAGCGAGTACCTCGAACACTCCGTCGCCGAGCTCGAGCACGGATACATCGAATGTACCGCCGCCCAGGTCATAGACCAGGATCTTGTGGCTTCCGGTATCCTTGTCGAGGCCGTACGCGAGTGAAGCGGCTGTAGGCTCGTTGATGATCCTCTTTACATCGAGGCCTGCGATCTTGCCGGCATCCTTTGTAGCCTGCTTCTGAGCGTCCGAGAAGTAAGCAGGTACTGTGATAACAGCCTCTGTTACCTTCTCGCCGAGATAAGCCTCTGCATCAGCCTTGAGCTTCTGGAGGATCATTGCAGAGATCTCCTGAGGTGTGTAGTCCTTGCCTCTGAGATTAACGGTGTAATTCTCACCCATGTGTCTCTTGATCGATGCCACAGTGCCTTCAGGCTCTGTGATGGCGATTCTCTTGGCTGTCTCGCCGACGAGTCTCTCGCCGCTCTTTGTGAATGATACTACCGAAGGTGTTGTCCTCATGCCCTCGGAGTTGGTGATAACTGTAGGCTCACCGCCTTCAAGTACAGCTACGCAGCTGTTGGTTGTTCCTAAATCGATTCCTATAACTTTGCTCATTGTATTTCCTCCGTCTTGTAAAGTGGTTTTTTAACTATTTCTTGTTTACGGCTACCATAGATGGCCGTACTACCTTGTCGTTGAGTTTGTAGCCCTTCTGCAGGACCTTGCTGATCTTGTCGGTTTCGTACTCGTCCGTGTTGTCTGTCATGACGGCGTTGTGTACGTTCGGATCGAAGTCCTGACCCAGAGCCTCTATCTCCTTGAGGCCTGCCTTTTCGAGGGCTGTTTTGAGCTGCTCGAATATGAGCTGCATGCCCTTGGCGTAGCCTTCTATGTCCTCTGTCTCGGTATCGAGCGCTCTTTCGAAATTGTCCAGTACCGGCAGAAGGTCTCCGACTATCCTCTCGTTTGCGAACGCGTGGATGTCCGACTTCTCCTTGGCGGCTCTGCGCTTGAAGTTCTGGAACTCAGCCATGAGCCTCATGTAGCGCTCGGATTCCTGCTCCTCTGCAGAAGGCTCGTCTGCGGAAGCTTCAGCCTCGTCTGCGGAAGCTTCAGCCTCCTCTGCGGTCTCTTCGCCCGCGGTCTCCTCTGCCTTGTCCTGAGGCTCTTCAGTCTCAGGCTCTTTGGCCGCTGCCTCTTCCTCCTTGAGATCTTCGGCTTTGGTCTCTTCTGCTTCGGCATTGCCATCCTCGATGTGGATGTGCTTTGCTTTCTTTTCTGACATTACTTGTAATTCCTCTCTTTGTATTTATGTGATCCCATGCGCTTAGCCCGGGATCCTGCTGACTATTCCTCTTCGCTGCCGGAACTATCCTCTTCGGAGCCGTCCGCCAGGCGGAATGACTCGCTAAGGTTGTTGGTGAGGTACTCCATGATAGATGTGACCTCGTCGTACTTCATCCTCGTAGGCCCGATGACTCCGACCTTGCCGACCAGCTTGCCGTCGACGTGATATGTCGCGGTGATCAGCGAGCAGTCCTTCATCGTGGCGTTCTCATCGCCTATGGTGACTACGACTCCGTTGTCCCTGGCGAGCATCTTTTGAGTGAACCACTCCTTGCGGGCAAAGAGTTCCATGAAATCCCTCGCCCTGTCTATGCTCGAGTACTCAGGCAGATTGAAGATGTTGGTCATGCCCTCCATGTAGAGATTGACGTTGAGCATGTCCTCGAGCGTCCTCATGAAGCTCGGCATTACATTGCCTTCGAGTGAGCTCAGCGCCTTTATATCCGAGCCGACATCATCTATTATCTCGCCCTTGAGCACATCGTCCAGGGTGCGCCCCTTGTAGCTGACCGTCATGTTCTTGCTCAAGAGGTCGAGAGCCTCCTGAGTGTACGGAACCGTCAGCCTCAGTGTAGTGTTGGTCACGTTGCCGCTCTCGCCTACTATCATGAGGATGAGAGTGCGCGCGTCCACCGGCAGAAGCCTGATAAATCTGATCGTCTCCTCATTGGTAGCCGGCGTCATAGCGAATGACGCAAGATGCGTGATCTCAGACAGAAGCTCGGCCGCGTGTCTTATGGTCCTGTCGAACTCATCTCTGCTCGCGGAGAGGCGGTCGTTGATCATCCTCTTGTCCTTGGCGCTGAGGTTCTTCTTTTTCATAAGGTTGTTGACGTAGAGTCTGTAGGCCTTATCCGAAGGAACTCTGCCCGCCGAGGTGTGAGGATGCGTCAGATAGCCCATCTCCTCGAGGTCCGACATCTCGTTACGTATGGTCGCAGGGCTGACTCCGAGGTCATATTTTTTGGCGATAGACCTCGAACCGACAGGCTCGGCGTTCTCAACATAGTCTGTTATGATCGCCTGAAGTATCTGTAATTGTCTTTCGCTCAGATCCATATCCTGCCTCCCTTTGGTTTTTGTTTGTTAGCACTCAGTAGGTAAGAGTGCTAATTTCAATACACAATATACTCGCTTCCGCAGAGCTTGTCAACAACTTATTTAATAAAAAAGACGAATGTCTCCATCCGTCTCTTTGTCTCATATATCCGCCCCGTTTTAAGGCTCTCCGATGACGTGGCTCATGAAGTACGGCAGCTGCTTGCGCCACCAAGGCCAGTCGTGATTTACATCGTAGCCCCAGTAATCCGCCCAGTGCTCGATGCCCTTCTCTCCGAGCACTACGTGGAGCTCGTTGAGATCCTCTCTCATCTCATCCTCCCAGGCCCCCTGTCCCGAGCAGAATATGATGGCGCTCCTCCTGTAGAGCTCCATCCACGGATGATCCTCCGGCATCCCCTTGAGGAACTCGATCGGCGAATTGGCATACGTCAGATCGTCCTTGTACTCATGGAAGAAGTAGTTGGTATCGTAAAGGCCGCTCAGAGCTATCATGCCGCAGAAGAGGTCCGGCCTTCTGAAGAAGAAATTGCAGGCGTGAGTCGCTCCCATGCTGCACCCCGTGGTGAGGGCTCTCTCCCCTTCCTCGAGGTACTTAGGCATCAGCTCGTCAGTCACATAGTGAAACCATCTCTCCTGCTGCTCGAGCCTGTATCTCTCATCCTGGCCCTCGGCAGACCATGTCTCCTCATCTATGCTGTCGACGCAGAGTACTCTGATCTTGCCTGACTCTATCCAAGGCGCGATCGATTCGATCATGCCGAAATTACGGAAGTCGTATGTATGGCCGTTCTGCGGTCCGAATGCGACCACCAGTCTGCCGCTGTCCCCGAAGACGGCATGCTCCATGTCTCTGTCGAGTATCCGGCTGTATTCTTTGTAATAATAATCGTCCATTCTCCTGTCTCCGTTCAACACTTATGATGCTCTACGAAATCTACGAATTCCTTTACCTCATCGAGCGTATCGAACACCGCCGTGTACATCTGGTTGCCCATGGCTCCCGACAGCACGTCCGGCATGCGCTCGCACATCTTCATATGATCGCCGTACTTTTCAAGCACTTCCTCGTGGGTGTGCAGATACTGATGGATGTCCTTGCGTGAAGCGTATATGCAATACTGATCTCCGCCTATGTCAGGCAGGCGGCGCTCGTTGTAGGCTGCCATCTCTGCCCAGATCTCATATACATCTGTATTGCGCGCGTAGTTCATCATGTCAGGAGTATAGCCGCCCGCAGGTCTCATATTGACCTCGAGTCCGACGAACTCACCGACATTGCCGAGGTTCTTCCTCGCCTCTGTCAGGCAGAAGAACTCGAAGTGCACGTACCTGCTCCTGACCTTGAAGGCCTTGAGAGCCTTGCGCCCGTACTCTCTAAGCTGAGGCGGTACCTCAGGCGTCGTGTAATATGTCATCTCAATGCCCTTGTTGACGAGGTCCGCTATGGAAGGCGGGAACCAGTTCGAGCTCTCGAAGAGCACATTGCTGTCGGCATCGCAAATTGCGTCATAAGACCAGATATTACCGACTACGAACTCCTCCATCACATAAGGATGGTCAGGGAGGTTGTCATAGAACCAGTCGAGGTCATTGTCGTTTTCGAGCTTCCATGTATCGGCAGCTCCGACTCCGATGTCAGGCTTTACGATGACCGGATAGCCTCCGATCTCCTCAAGGAATTTCTTTGCGGCATCCTTGTCCGTGACCTTGTGGTTGCGGGCCGTAGGAATGCCGGCCTCCCTGTATACAGGCTTCATGGCGGACTTGCTCTTCCACAGGGCAAGCTCATCAGGATGAACGCCTGTAGTGATGTTGAAGTCCTCTCTCAGTCTTGCATCCTGCTCGAGCCAGTACTCGTTGTTGGATTCAAGCCAGTCGATCCTGCCGTGCCTGTGCGCCAGATATGCCACCGCGCGGTACATCTGGTCGTAGTCCTCCATGTTATCTACCTTATAGTACTCGGTCAGCGCCTCCTTTAGAGACTGCTCAAGATCGTCATAAGGTGCATCGCCTATGCCCAGCACGTTGACTCCGTTCCTCCTGAGCCTGTCGCAGAACTGCCAGTACGTATGCGGGAAATTCGGTGATATGAATATGAAGTTCATCTTCCCCTTGCCTTTCTCTTTTCCCTTTAAAAAACTTGCATCTATATTACTACACCCCGCCCTGCAGGTAAATAGTTCATCGCCACGGCTGGGTCCCCTCGGTGTAATACTCTCCGTACTGCATCACCACATCCTCAGGCATCTCAGGATACTGTCCCTCCGCTATGTCAGGTATCTGTCTCATGATCTGTGACCAGAGCGATGCAGCGGTATTGGATGTCGTGTTCATGGCGCTGTTCTTGTCGGTGCCTATCCAGAGTGCAGCCGAGTAATCCGGCACGAATCCGCAGAACCATATGTCGGCTGTGTCGTTGGTGGTACCGGTCTTGCCTCCGGACTGGACTCCGTATACAGAAGCGCTCCTCGCGATGCCCCTTGATACTACCGACTTGAGGCAGTCAGTCATGATGAAGGCTACTCCCTCGTCGAGCACCTTTACCTTTGATGATCTGCCGGTCAGCAGGACCTTGCCGGATGAATCAGTCACCTCAGTGTAGCACACAGGAGTGTTCCTTACTCCCCCGCCCGGGAATACAGCATATGCCATGGCCATGTCGAGAGGGGTCACGCCGTACGCCATGGCTCCGAGTCCGAGGGCTGCGGAGTTCATGTCGTTGACGGACTTGGAAGTATCGTCTACGGCCGTCGTTATGCCGAACTTTTTGAGGAGCTTCATCGAGTAGTCCGCTCCCACCTGGAGCTGTATCTTGACAGCGCAGGTATTGATAGACTGCTGGAGAGCCGACCTGAAGGTCTGCCTGCCCGTGAACCTCCTTGAGAAGTTCTGCGGCCAGATCTCTCCGTTGATGAACATCCTCTCGTCTGTTACCGTGGATGAAGCGGTTATGTAGTCGCCCCAGTAGTCAGCGCCCTGTCTGTCAAAGCCGTAGTCTATAAACGGGAAGGTCCTGCCCTCCTCTGCGCAGTCGAAGCTCTTCTGAAGAGCCGCCGAGTATACCGTAAGCGGCTTGATGGACGATCCCGGCTGACGCGGGGATGTCGCTCTGTTGAAGAGGTTCCTGCCCTCAGGGGCTCCTCTGCCTCCGACCATGCCCGCGATGCGTCCTGTACCGACCTCGGTCACAACCATTGCAGCCTGAGGAGTCTCCTCAGAGTACGGGAAGTTATAGTCGTTGTCGAAGGCATCGTTGATGATCTTTTGTACCTCCGAGTCAACGGTAGTGCGTATCCTGAGGCCGCCTGTATATACATAGCGCTCGGCCTCGGCCTCTGACATGTTGTACCTTTCGGACATGTCCTTTATGACCTGAGATACCGCATACTGGGTGAAGTATGTGTATTCGTTTGAATTGCCCTCATCGAAGCACGGCCTGAGTATCTTTGTTATATCAACTCTGGCCTTGTCGGCCTGCTTTTTGGTGACATAGCCCTGCTCGACCATCAGGTCAAGCACAAGCCCCCGCCTCTCCTTTGAAAGGTCGTTGGCATAGACATCATACTTTTTGAGATATACGGTGTCCTCACCCTTGTCGTCTCTGAGAAGGGCATAGCTGTCAGGCGCCTGAGGCAGCGCAGCCAGCGCCGCGCTCTGTGCCAGATCGAGCTTGTTGACGTCCTTGTCGAAGTATGTCCTGGCCGCGGCCTTGATGCCGTAATTGCCGTATCCGAGGTATATCGTATTGAGATAGGCCTCCAGTATCTCGTCCTTGGTCAGGGCGCGCTCTATCTCCCACGCGTATACCATCTCCTTGAACTTGCGGTTGATCGACCTCTGACTCTTGACATCCGACAGATACACATTACGTGCAAGCTGCTGGGTGATGGTCGAAGTGCCGCTTATCTCGCCCGATCTCCCTGTGAGCATGTTGAATACGGCTCCGATCATCCTCCTGAAGTTGAAGCCGTGATGCTCGTAAAAGGTCTTGTCCTCGATCGCTATGAAGGCATCCCTTGTTACCTTGGGGATCTGGCTGATCGAGACCGTCTCGCGGTCCTCCGTATAGTAGATCCTGTCTATCTCCCTGCCGTCTGAATCGTAGAGGTAGGAGCTCATCTCCATTTTTGAATAGATGGCCTCAGGTGTGATCTTCCCGGTGCCTGATATGATGATGAGCGCATAGCAGAACGCCCCGAGTATAACAGCGGCGATAAGAGCAAGCAAAACCTTCGGGACGCTGAGCTTTATCTCCGGCTTCCTGAATTCCTTCTTCGGACGTTCCTTTTTTACCTTTGCAGGCTTTGGCTCCTTTTTAGGACGCTCCTTCTTTACCTTTGCAGGCTTTGGCTCCTTCTTAGGCCGCTCCTTCTTTACCTTTGCAGGCTTTGGCTCCTTCTTAGGACGCTCCTTCTTTACCTTTGCAGGCTTTGGCCCCTTCTTTGGGATCTCCTTCTTTGCCTGAGCGGCCTTCTGCCTTTCCCTCAGCTGCGCCTCAGCCTCCTCGATCGGGAGCGTCATGCTGACCTCGCCCGGCATGGCCCATCGGAACTGAGCCCCGTCCTCTTCGTCCTCGCTTATTATAGGTTTGTTGTCGTTATCTTCCGGTTTGACCGTGCTCATACCTGTCTGACCCCTATAAAAAACGGCGGGTATACCCCGCCTCCCTGGTGGCCTATATTGGACTTGAACCAATGACCTACAGGTTGTCACCCTGTCGCTCTCCCAACTGAGCTAATAGACCTCAAAGCCGAAATGACTACAGTGACTATTATAGACATAAACGGCTGATAATTCCACCCTTTTTTTCTTTTATTCCTGAAGCGCTTCTTTTGCGAGCCTGTCCGCCGCCTCGTTGTACTTATTGCCGGCGTGGGCCTTGACCTTTACAAAGCTTATCTCCATGGTCTTCCTGGCCTCGGCGACATAGTCCCTGTAGCCCTGAGTAAGCGGATTGTTGGCCTTCCACCTCCTGTCGGCCCAGGCTCCTATGCCCTCATAGTCGTGATATATCTCTACAGAGCCTATGCCTTTTGACAGGCAGTATTCAATGGCGAGCCTCGATCCCATGACCTCTCCCGCGACATTCCTCTGCTTTGCGGCCTCCGGATCATCGAAGGTCGAATTGAGCTCAGTCGTCGTGCTGTTGCCCTCTGCATCCGTGTCCACGATGACTATGCCGCATGAGTATCTGCCGCTGCCCGCATCGTAGCTTCCGTCCACGTAAGCCCTGACTCCTTCAGGGAATCTGTCCTGCGAAACAGCTCCGTCCTCAAGGCCGAGATAGGCCATGGCCTCTGCAGGGTCTGCAAAGCTCTTGTACTCCGCTCCGGCAAAGCCGTCGACCTGTGCCTTGCAGTCGTCCCAGCTCATGAATATCCCTGTTGTCCTGCCCTTCCTGACAGCGTATACCTTTTTGCCCTTAGCCACTCCGGCAGCCTCCTTGTCATTTGCCCTGTGATCATGTCCGGTGTTCGGATCCTCATCGAACTTCCTGAGGAACGTGAGCCTGTGTATAGGCGTCTTGCCCATAGTCCTGAGGCCCTCGTAGTGTTTGGCAGTGCCGTAACCCTTGTTCCCCGCGAAGTCATATCCCGGATACACAGCATCCATCTCCGTCATGTATGAGTCCCTGGCGACCTTGGCCACTATCGAGGCAGCCGCTATGCAGAGGCACTTCTCATCGCCTTTTATGATGGACTCGACCGGCATGCCGGCATCGAGCTTCACAGCGTCTATGAGGAGTATATCTCTGGCATCGCTTCCTCCGAGCAGCCCCCTCTCATCCAGCATCCTGCGGGTCTCCGAGATGGCCCTCTTCATGGCGTTCTTTGTGGCCTCGAGTATGTTGATGCGGTCTATCTCGTTATTGTCCGCTATGCCTATGCCCCAGGCGACGGCTCTCTCCTTTATTATCCCGGAGAGCTCCTCTCTCCTTTTGGCAGAGAGCTTCTTTGAGTCATTGACTCCCGGCACATCAAAGTCCGGCGGCAGTATGACGCACGCCGCATAGACAGGGCCCGCGAGTGGGCCTCTGCCCACCTCATCGAGGCCCGCTACATACCTGTAGCCCTCGCTTCTCAGCTCGTCCTCGCGGACCTTCATCTCCGCAAGCCTGGCTATATCCCTTTCAAGTCTCTCTTTTTTAGTCATGATATTTGTTATGGCACGAGAGTGTCATCCTGAGCGAAGCAGTTATCGAAGGAGCTCAGCCTCCGAAGATCAATGCTTTCATCATTACGGCAACGCCGTTATGAATGAAGAAAGCATTTAGGATCTCCTACTCCGCTCTCTCCAGTGTGATGCGGCCTATCCTGCCGCCCCTGAACTCATCGAGCACCGTCCTGCCCGTCCTCTCATAATCGATGCGCTTGCCGGACATGATAAAGCCCCTCTTGAGAGCTATATTGTCCATGTTCTCGAGCGCGTCCTCGGACACTTCATCGAGCTTGTACCTCTCTTTTAGGAGCTCAGGGTATCTGTCTCCGAGCACTTTTATGAGCTCGAACCCCAGATCCTGCACTCCGAGTATATCGTCCTTGATGCTGCCGCAGAACGCGAGCTTGAGTCCCACCTCAGGGTCCTCGAACTTCGGCCAGAGTATACCCGGTGTATCCAGCAGCTGCATGCCGTTTGAGAGAGTCAGCCACTGCTTGCCCTTGGTGACTCCCGGCCTATCGCCCGTCTGCGCGGACTTCCTGCCGGTCAGCCTGTTGATGAGAGACGACTTGCCGACATTGGGAACGCCCACTATCATGATGCGAAGCGGCCTCTTTACCGATCTCTCTTCGTTCCTTCTGTCCTGCTCCGCCCCGAGGGCCTTGAGCAGCCTGCCGATATTCTCGCCGGACTGCAGGTTGAGGGCCATTACCCTCCTGACGCCCTTGGCGCTGCCGAGCCTCTCGCACCAGGCCTTTGTCTCGGCCTCGTCGGCGAGGTCCGCCTTGCCGAGCACAATGATCCTCGGCTTGCCGGATATGAGCTCGTCTATCACGGGGTTGCGGCTGGACACGGGAATACGGCTGTCCACGATCTCAACGGTCAGGTCGACAGCCTTAAGATTGTCCTGTATTAGCTCGCGGGTCTTCTTCATATGACCCGGATACCAGTTGATGTTGTCTATCATTATATGTTATAGGTCCTTCTACTGACTTTGGCACGCTGCGAATGCAAGGTGAGCCGAGCGTGCATTCGCAGCGCCTCGTCGCCGTAAAGAAAAAGCATACCGTCGGCGGTGCCTCGGGTATGCATGTCGATCACTATTCAGCGCTCTTGATCCTGGCAGCTTTACCGGTTCTCTGACGCATGTAGTTGAGCTTGGCTCTTCTGACTCTGCCCTTCCTTACTACCTCGATCTTTTCGATCTTAGGCGAGTGGAGCGGGAAAGTCTTCTCTACGCCGATACCGTTCGACAGCTTTCTTACTGTGAAAGTCTCGTTTACTCCGCCATGCTGTCTCTTGAGTACGTAACCTTCGAAAACCTGGATTCTCTCTCTCTGGCCCTCGATGATCTTGACGTGTACTCTGAGAGTATCACCTACCTTGAATTCAGGAATGTCTTCTTTCCTGTAGTCCATTGTGATCTGGTCTAAAATGTTCACGTTATTCTCTCCTTCCTCTCAAGACGTTCTTGGAGCTTCCGACCGTATGCCGTCTCCAGAGGACCGCCCGTAATAACCTTGGCTGCCTGAAGTCGACAGCTTTCATAAGTTACCACAAGACAATGGACTTTGCAAGGGTTTTATTGAGTTTTTTGCCGAAACTGCGCTGCTTTTGGCCTTTCGGCCTGTCTACGCCCTCGGATGGCACTTGCTGAAGACGTCTCTTACGTGTATGTCGGTGACCGCAAGGTATGCGATGCCAACCGACATGTCCTCAAATCCCATCAGCTCCTGAAGCGTTTTGAGGTCTCCTCCGTTCTGCAGTATGTGCACCGCAAAGCTGTCACGGAGTATCTGAGGCGTCATGCGGTCGGCCGCTCCTATCTCGGCTCCGTAGTCCTTGAGTATCTTCCAGATGCCCTGCCTGGTGAGAGGCTCGCCCCTGAAGTTCACAAAGACGTAATCCTCATCTGTATGAGGCATGCCCCTGAATGAATCGTACACTTCATTTATGTATGCGCTCATGGCTTCCGAAGCATATCTGCCGAGCGGCACTATGCGGCTCTCGTCGTTGGCGTCTCTTAAAGTCACGAAATTCATCCTGAGATTGACATCGGCAAACTGCAGCCTGACCACCTCGGTGACCCTGGCGCCGGTGCCGTACATGAACTCAAGAAGCGCCTTGTCCCGCACTCCCTTCCTGTCGTCAAGAGGCAGCTCCATGAGGCGCGCAGCCTCGTCTATGCTGAGATAGTCTATCCTGCGCCTGTCCCCCTTGACGGCCTTGATCCTTGAGAACGGGTTCTCGCTCATGAGGCCCTTGCCTATGAGGTAATCATAGTAAGTCCTCAGGGCCGACACCTTGCGGTTGATGGTGGCCTTTGACTTATTGCTGTTGCCAAGCTCCATGACATAAGCCACGGCGTCGCTTCCGTCACAGTCCTCAAGCCCCTTTGAGCCCCTGTCCTTTAAGTACTTCTCAAATGCAAGCAGGTCCCTCTCGTAAGCAATGAGAGTGTTCTCTGCCTTGCGCTTTTCTGTTCTCATGTATTCAATGAATTCACGCATGCCTCTGTGCCCTTTCAGATCTCTCCTGCCATCCTGGCGTACAATATCCCGATGATGGTCTTGCTGTCCTTTATCTCTCCCCGCATGATCATGTCGACAAGCTCGTCCGCTTCGTATGCGACAATGTCCATGCACTCTGTATCGTCCCAGTGCGTCTCCCCCTCGACTATGTCCCTGCATATATATATATGAAGGAATTCATTGGAGTATCCGCAGGTCGGATAATACGAGATAAGATGCCTGACCTCTCCGGGCGTATAGCCCGTCTCCTCGCTCAGCTCTCTTGTGGCTGTCACAAGAGGATCCTCGCCCGGATCCGCCTTGCCGGCGGGAAGCTCGAGTATGACCTGCTCGAGCGGCTTTCTGAACTGTCTCTCCATGAGCACCTTGCCGTCATCCCTGACAGCGACCATGATGGCGCCGCCCGTATGCTCCACCACATCGCGCAGAGCCTCGCCCCCGCGGGTCTCAACGACATGCTGTCTTACCTTGAACACCGGTCCTTCATACACCAGCTTGCTGCTTATTGTCTTCTCTTCAAATATCATGATTCACCTTTACGAGTAATTAATTATTTGCCTCAATTTTACCACAGGGAACATGTTTTGGCATCATATCAGATTGAGATTGCCTGCAAGCTCGCGTATGAATATCTGCCTCCATCTCCTCCAGGTGTTCTCGTGAGCCATGTCCCCGAATGACAGGCCGTACACTATGCTGTCTATGGTCATCTGCCTGTAATCCTCAGGGACTGCAAGCAGGGCCCTGCGTATGCATTCGAGCTTGAACCTCGCCTGGTACAGGACCTCTGCATTCCTGATCACTTCCTCCTCGTCGACAAAGACCACGAACTCATCATTTGAGCTCCTGTAATTGTCTACGGCCTCCAGCCTTTTGAGGCGCTCTATGTCCTTAAGTATCCATACGCACTGGTAATATACCGGCTTCGGCACCCTCATCTTCCTGCTCATTACAGCCTCCCTTCTCTTTTGGTGCATATTGGCAATTCTACCTGCCCGGATGCCCCGCTGTATGAAGGCGATGTGATGAGGGATATGATTGCAGGATTTCGGGGAATTATTGCAGGATAAAGGTAAAAAAGGTGCACCCTGAACGGGTGCACGTGGATGAAAAAAGTAAAGTGCACCCTGAACGGGTGCACGGGGAACTTTAAGGTCTGTGGTATCTTGTGAAGTCTCTCTTGTGTTCGTGAGAGTGGAAGTCGGATCCTCTTGTGATCATGAGTCCGTGCTCCTTTGCGTAGGCGACGAGCTCTTCCTGCTGCACAGGGTCTGCCGACGGATGATGGCATTCGAGTCCGTCAATGCCGTAGCTCACCATCCTGTCCAGGATCTCATAGAGCCTCGGCCTGAATTCCTCGTATGACTCCTCGCGGCGTCTTTGCTCCAGAGGGTGCGCCAGCACCGCAAGCCCGCCCGCGTTGTGGATTATATCGATGACTCTCTTGGTACTCAGAGTGACCTTTTTGATAGATCTGAGGTCAGGCTCCCTGAACAGTCCGTTGAACGCATCCTGCATGCTCTCAACTATGCCCTTGTGCTTGAGTATGACTGCAAATGTCGGCTTGCCGACGTACCTGCCGCCGTTGACCGAACCGATGTCGTCCAGAGTGACATTGTATCCTCTCTCATTGAGAGCTGCCATGAACTTGTCGTTACGTCTGGCTCTCTCTACAAGTATCTCCTCGAGTGCCTCTCTCAGCATCGGATCCTCGGGATCGAAGCCATATCCCAGCATGTGGACGTCCTTGCAGCCCTCATCCTCGGAATCGAACTCGATGCCGTAGATGAATGTTACCCTTGCGCTCTGAGCAAAAGGCATGCCGATGAGGGAGCCTCCGATACCGTCATGGTCTGTTATGGATAACAGCTCGTAGCCCTCATCCACACGCATGCTTATGAGTTCCTCAGGAGTCATCGCCCCGTCGGAGAAGCATGTATGCATGTGGAGGTCCTTTTTGAGATCTGACTCCATCAGAGCCCTGAGCTCTTCCTTATTCATTTTTGTTGTGTCTTTATAATCCTTCAACGTCTTCCTCTTCAAGATAACTGATATACGGAAGGCCTCTGAACTTCTGATCGAAGTCGAGTCCGTAGCCTATTACGAACAGATCATCAACATCGAATCCCACATAGTCCGCGTGTATGTCCGTGGTCCTGCGGGCTTCCTTGTTGAGCATGGTGCAGATCTTGATGGTCTTTGGGCCTCTCTCCTTGAGCTTTTCGACCACGTACTTGAGGGTGTTGCCGGTGTCGATGATGTCCTCGACCACGATGACGTTCTCGTTGTACATGTTGATGCTCGCATCATACCTGATCTTGACGACGCCCGAGCTTGTGGTGGAAGAACCGTAGCTGCTGGCCGATATGAAGTCGAGCTTGGTCTCGATGGTGGTGTGCTTCATGATATCCACGAGCCACGGGATCGAGCCCTTGAGAGTACCGAGGAGTATGACTTCCTCGCCCTTGAAGTCCTCGTCGATCTGCTTTGCGAGCTCTTTGGCTCTCTTTGTGATGTCCTCCTGTGTGAACAGGACTTTGCCGATTTTGTCAGCCATGGTGCCTCCTAATCCTCAGCCCGGAGCAGGTCTTCGATCGCTCCGAGAAGTTCTGCGTCCCCTGTCCTTTTGAGAGAGGAGACAGGTATTATTATATCACCCTTGTCCATACCCAGGCTCTGCCTTATGACCTTGAGGCAGGAAGCCTTCTGATTGTTGCCGACCTTGTCGGCTTTGGTAGCAGCCACTATGCCGTCCAGTCCGTAGTACTTGAGATACTCGTACATCTGGATGTCCTGTGCGCTCGGCTTGTGTCTTATGTCCACGAGCTGCACGACCTTGAGCAGGGTCTTGCGGTTCTCGAGATAACCCTCGATCATTGCGCCCCACTTCTCGCTCTCGCTTCTGCTGACCTTGGCGAAGCCGTATCCCGGCAGATCAACTATCCTGAATTCGTCATTGCACCTGTAGAAGTTGATCGTCCTGGTCTTGCCGGGGCTTCCCGACACCCTGGCCAGGCTCTTCCTGCCGGTGATGAGATTCAGAAGCGATGACTTGCCCACATTGGAGCGCCCGGCGAATGCGATCTCCGGGAGGTCCTCAGGCGGATATTGAGCCGGCTTTACGGCGACTGCTTCGAGTTCTGATTTATTTATTTTCATCGTTTTGTCATCCTGAGCGACATACTGTCATCCTGAGCGACATACTGTCATCCTGAGCGCAGCGAAGGATCTCTTCGAGATTCTTCGTCGCTTCGCTCCTCAGAATGACAAATTGTCATCCTGAGCGCAGCAGTTATCGAAGGAGCTCAGCCTCCGAAGATCAATGCTTTCATCATTACGGCAACGCCGTTATGAATGAAGAAAGCATTTAGGATCTCCCGGAGGATCTCCTACTGAATAACAACCGGAATTACTTCTTCAAAGTCGCTTACCGGTATGAATTCGATCTCCCTGCGTACCGATGCCGGTATGTCCTCGAGGTCAGGGGTGTTCTCCTTAGGGATTATGATCCTGCGTATGCCCTGCCTGTAAGCGGCGAGCGACTTCTCCTTGAGTCCTCCTATCCTGAGGATCTTGCCCCTCAGAGTAATCTCGCCTGTCATTGCTATAGTCTTGTCGGCCTTCCTGTCTGTCAGGAGCGAGAAGAGCGCACTGCACATCGTGATGCCCGCGGACGGTCCGTCCTTAGGGACCGCTCCCTCAGGGATGTGGATCTGGATGTCGTAATCCCTGAACACGTCCTTGCCGATCTTGTACTTGCCGGAGATGGACTTGATGTATCCGAGAGCCGTAGTAGCGGATTCTCTCATGACCTCGCCCATCTGACCTGTCAGCACGAGCTTGCCGCTGCCCGGCATCTTGACAGTCTCTATGGTAAGAGTGACTCCTCCGACCGATGTCCACGCCATGCCCGTGGTGACACCCACCTCAGGCTCAAGCGAACCGATGTCGTCTATGTACACTCTCTTGCCGATGTAATTTTTGAGATTGCGCGGAGTGACGCTGTTTACCTTCTGCTTGCCGCTGACTATATTGCGTGCGGCCTTGCGGCATGCATTGCCGATCTCCCGCTCGAGGTTCCTGACTCCGGCCTCGCGTGTATAGTACTCGATGATATCCCTGATAGCTGCCTTTGAGATGCTGAACTGGGTCTTTTTGAGACCGTTCTCCTTCATCCTCTTGGGCACGAGATAATCGGTAGCTATGTGTACCTTCTCCTCCTCAGTGTAGCTGGAGAGCTCGATGACCTCCATCCTGTCAAGAAGAGGAGCCGGTATCGTGGCTGTCGTATTGGCAGTCGTGATGAACATCACTCCCGAGAGATCGAACGGGATCTCGAGGTAGTGATCAGTGAATGTGCTGTTCTGTTCAGGGTCGAGCACTTCGAGAAGCGCCGAAGCCGGGTCTCCTCTGAAGTCCGATCCGATCTTGTCGACCTCGTCGAAGAGGAAGAGCGGGTTGTTGACTCCTGACTCTATGATGCTGTTGATGACCCTGCCCGGGATGGCGCCGATGTAAGTGCGTCTGTGGCCTCTGATCTCAGCCTCATCCCTGACGCCGCCCAGGGACATCCTGACGAATTCCCTGTTGGTGGCTCTTGCGATCGACCTTGCGATCGAGGTCTTGCCTACTCCCGGAGGTCCTACGAGGCAGATGATAGGTCCTTTGTTCTCCTTGGTAAGATGCTGGACCGCGAGATGCTCGAGTATCCTCTCCTTGACCTTCTCGAGGCCGTAGTGATCCTCGTTGAGGATGCCCTCTGCCTTCTTGAGGTTGCGGTTGATCTTTGACGACTTGTGCCACGGCAGGTCGAGTATGGTCTCGATATATGTTCTGGATACATTGGCATCCGGGCTCATAGGGCTCATCTTACTGAACTTGTCTATCTCCTTGCGGACCTTTGTGTCGGTCTTTTCGTCGAGCTTGAGTTCGGTGAGCCTGTCCTTCCACTGGCGCGCCTCGTCATCTATGTCCTCATCCTCGCCGAGCTCCTCCTTGATCACCTGGAGCTGCTCGCGGAGGTAGTACTCTCTCTGGCCGCGGTTCATGTTTTTGACCACGCGGTTGTTGATCCTCTTGGCGATCGAGAGGATGTTGTTTTCTCTGCCGATGATGTCGACAAGGTGGCTGACCCTCAGCTTGACGGAATCGATCTCAAGCAGGGTCTGCTTGACGTCAAAGCTGACGTCGATCTCGTTGGCGATTATGCTGCAGAGAAGCGACGGATCGTCTATATCGTCTACGAGCGTCCTGCCGGCGGACTCGCCCTGGCCTGTCAGCTCGAGGTATTTGAAGTACATCTGCCTCAGCACGCGCACATTGGCCTGCATCGCGATGTCCTGCATGTCGTCATCGTAGTCCTCAGCGGAGCTGTAGTCGCAGACAAGCATCTCACCGACATCGTATATCTCATCGATCCTGACTCTCTGCTCGACCACTACAAGTATGCGGACGAAATCGTCGTTCTTTTTTACTACCTGCCTCACCCTGATGAGGGCTCCCGTGAGGAAGCAGTCATCCTTTGCCGGCTCGTTGACCGCCGGGTCTCTCTGCGCAGATACCACAATATACTTGTCGCCGTTCATCGCATGATCAACGGCGGCAAGTGATTTATCTCTTCCGATATCGAATCCCACTATGGTGCCGGGGAAGAACGTCTGCCCTCTCAGCGGGATATACGGCATTCTCTGAATATTTACGGATTCGGTCATTATGCTTCCTTCTCCATTACTTTGTCAGATTCTTTTTTGTCTTTTTTGAGCACCAGCTTCGGCTCCGCGTCTCCGTTTACTACATCAGCCGTGATGATGCATTTATCCACCTCAGGTCTTGATGGCAGCTCATACATGATATCTGTCATGAGGCTCTCGAAGATGCCCCTGAGTCCTCTGGCTCCGGTATTGAGCTTGATGGCCTTATCGGCTATCGCCTCTACCGCAGCATCCTCAACGACCAGGTCCACATCATCCATTGCGAAGAGAGTCTGGTACTGCCTAACAAGGGAGTTCTTAGGCTCGGTGATTATCTTGACAAGAGCGTCCCTGCTGAGCTCTGACAGAGCCACGGTGACCGGAAGCCTTCCGATCAGCTCAGGGATGAGTCCGTATTTGACGAGGTCCTCTGGCTCCGCTCTCAGCAGGATGTCAGCATCGTCGAGATCTGTGACTGTATCCTCTTTGTTGAAGCCGATGACTTTATTGCCGAGTCTTACCTTGATGATCTTGTCGAGGCCCGTAAAGGCTCCGCCGCAGATAAAGAGCACGTCCTTTGTGTCGAAGTGGATGAACTCCTGGTTAGGGTGCTTGCGGCCTCCCTGAGGAGGAACGTTGGCTACAGTGCCCTCGATGATCTTGAGGAGAGCCTGCTGTACGCCTTCGCCGCTTACATCCCTTGTGATGGACATGTTTTCGGACTTCCTTGCGATCTTGTCTATCTCATCGACGTAGATGATGCCGCGCTGCGCCCTCTCGAGGTCTCCGTCAGCAGCCTGATAGAGCCTGAGGAGGATGTTCTCGACGTCCTCGCCTACATAGCCTGCCTCAGTAAGAGATGTGGCGTCTACTATAGCGAAAGGCACATCAAGAATGCGGGCGAGAGTCTGGGCAAGCAGTGTCTTGCCGCAGCCGGTAGGTCCCAGCATGAGGATATTGCTCTTGCTGAGTTCGACCTTCTCAACGTCGCTATTTTTGTATCTGTCGAGATGCCTGATCCTCTTGTAGTGGTTGTACACCGCTACGGCGAGGCTCTTTTTGGCAGGGTCCTGCTCGATCACGTACTGGTCGAGCTCCGCCTTGATCTCGTCAGGTCTCGGGAGCTTGCCGGATTTCTTCCTGGCAGGTGCCGGGGAGTTCTCCTCCTCCATGATGGACTTGATGAGATCGACGCATTCGTTGCAGATATATACGTCAGGTCCGACCATCATGCTTCGGACCTGAGAACTTGATTTACCGCAGAATGAACATCTTGCTTCGTTGTTATCTGACATAGTAATCCCTTATTTAAACTCTAGTGTTTGTCTATAACCTTATCTATAAGGCCGTAGGACGCCGCATCGGCAGCCGACATGTAATTGTCTCTGTCCGTGTCTCTCTCGATCACTGACAGGTCCTGTCCTGTAGCCTCGGCGAGGATGTTGTTGAGCCTCTCCTTGATGTCGAGGATGTGATCGGCTGTTATCTTGATGTCGGAGGCCTGTCCCTTGAAGCCGCCGAGAGGCTGGTGGATCATGATCTCGGCATTAGGCAGAGCATATCTCTTGCCTTTGGTGCCGGCAGCCAGGAGCACAGCGCCCATGCTTGCGGCCATGCCGACGCAGATGGTGCTGATGTCCGGCTTGATGAACCTCATCGTATCGTAGATCGCAAGGCCCGCGGTCACCATGCCGCCCGGGGAGTTGATATATATATTGATATCCTTGTCCGGGTCCTGCGCCTCAAGGAAGAGAAGCTGAGCAACGACGACGCTCGCCGTATGCTCTGTGATCTCCTCGTCTATGAATATGATCCTGTCGATCAGCAGTCTTGAGTAGATGTCATAGGTGCGTTCGCCCTGACCGGTCTGCTCGACTACATATGGTACATAGTTCATGATATGCCTCTTTCCGGACCTTTATTACTTGTCCTCGGACTTGTCTTCCTTCTTGTCGTCCTTCTTGTCGTCCTTCTTGTCGTCCTTTTTGGTCGACTTCTTTGTTGTCTTCTTGGCAGCTACCTGCTTTGCGTTGTCGAAGAGGAAGTCGATGGCCTTCTTGGTCTGCGCATCCTCTCTGAAGTATGCCTCAGTATCGGATCCTGCCATCTCCTTGACCTGATCCGGAGTCATGCCGTACTGCTCGCCGAACTCCTTCATGAGTGCTTCGACTTCGCTCTCCTCTACCTCGAGGCCCTCGATCCTGATGATGTTCTTGAGGAGGATCCTTGTCCTGATCCTCTTCTCTGCCTCAGGTCTGGCCTCATTCTTGACATCCTCGATAGTCTTGCCTGTCCAGTCCATGTACTGCTGGAGACCGAGGCCCTGGGATGCAAGGCTCTGGTTCATGTCGTAGAGCATGTTGTCGAGCTCGTTCTCGATCATGACTGCAGGGACCTCGATCTCGTTGAGCTCATAGAGCTGCTCGAGAGTTCTGTCCTTCATGACGGAGAGGTCTGTCTCGCTTGCCTTCTCCTGGAGTTTTTTCTTTAAGTCCTTTTTGTACTCAGCGAGAGTCTCGAATTCACTTACATCGCTTGCGAGCTCATCGTCGATCTCAGGGAGGATCTCCTTTTTGATCTCGTGGATCTTGCACTTGAATACAGCCGGCTTGCCTGCGAGCTCCTCTGCGTGGTAGTCACCAGGGAATACGACCTCTACATCGCACTCATCGCCTGGGTTCTTGCCCTCGAGCTGCTCTTCGAAGCCCGGGATGAACTGTCCGGAACCGAGCACGAGCTCATAATTCTCGGCAGTGCCGCCGCTGAATGCCTCGCCGTCAACGAATCCCTCGAAGTCGAATACGAGAGTGTCTCCCTTTTCGGACTTCCTGTCCTCGACGTTCTCCATTCTGGCCTGGCTCTTCTGGACCTTTTCGAGCTCCTCTTTGACTTCCTTCTCGCCGATCTTGGTCTCGATCTTTTCGATCTCGAGGCCCTTGTACTTCTTGACATCGATCTCAGGGAACACCTGGACGCTTCCTGTGATGACTACAGGCTCGTCCTTTTTGATCTCAGGTGTGTCGAGCGAAGGCTGCGAGATGACTTCGATGTCCATCTGCTTGATAGCATCGTAATATCCGGTCTCGAGCAGTCCGTTGAGAGCCTCATCCCAGAAGATATCGTGTCCGTAATAGTTCTCGATGATCTTGCGAGGAGCCTTGCCCTTGCGGAATCCGTCAATAGAGAACTTGGCTCTGTTGGCGATATATGCCTTGTTGATAGCGTCTGCCCATTCGTCTGCCGTAAATTCGATGCTGAACTTAACGACTCCATTGTCCTTAGAGATCTGTGTTGCCTTCATTTGAAATCTTCCTCCGTTGATTATTCTTACTTATTATATATTGACTAGTTGAATGCTCTCTGCAGCTTGGATCTGTCCTCTGCCTTGAGATCGTATTTGTCGCGTATGTACGCGGCGAGCTTCATGAAATCATCCTCGTCGCCGTAATACCACTCGATCTCAAGCTCGCAGATAGGAATATTGTGTCCGTCTGCATGCTGTATTACTCCCTCATCTATCGAGATGCAGCTGATCGACTTGCCGGTATCGACTTTGATCTGTCTGCGCTGATAGTCCATGGTTATGGTCTTGAGGAGCTTTTTGTCGCCGGCCGCCTCGTACAGGACGTCATAAGCGTCGCTCGAGATGAAGAGACCTATGTCAGGGTTCTCTGCGAATCTCTCGTCGTTGACCACGAGGTTGAACTCCTCTCTCTGGTGGAGTCCCTCACTGACGTTGACATCCCATTTGATGGTGGCTGTGCATCTGTCGTCCTCAAGGCGTATCCTGTAGGCGATGCCCTTTTTGCGGAAGTCGTAGTCAGCCGTGTCAAAATAGTCGGCGTGCATGTCTATGACTTCAACTGCCTCGAGGCCCATCTTATTGATTTCGGCGTTCTTTACGATCTCGTCGAATACCGACGGATCATCGATGCCGTATTTGAATTCAGTTTCCATAATTAACCTCACTCAGCTGTGCTGTTTTGTTGACGCATTGTTGCGAGATGCACAGCCCATAGATTGTACTAGAAAACTATCTATTCTTCAAGTTTTAACAGATGTATTTTAAAATCCGTGTCCTTAAAGAGCATGTCTGTCATCGCTATGAAGTTGTCCGACATGTCGCTGGCATAGTATCTGTCGGTGAATTCAGAGCCCGACGCGAGCATGTCTCTTTCCTTAAGTATCTGCGATGCCTCGCTCACTACCTCCGCAGAAGAGCTGTAGAGCCTGAGCTGAGGGTAGAGCTTTTTGATGTGCTTTGACACGAGCGGATAGTGGGTGCATCCGAGGATGAGGTCCTCAAAGCCGTACTCCCTGACGAAGTCGTCCATATAATGTCTGACGGTCAGCTCCATGATCTCGGTGTCAGTCAGCCCCTCCTCCACCAGCGGCACTATGGCCGGGCAGGCGGCACTGTGTACATCTATCTCAGGGTTGAGAGATCTGAGCTCTCTGCCGTATACATCGCTCGAAGTGGTCGCCTTGGTGGCAATGACGCCGACTTTGGTGCATCCGTCAGATACCACCCTTTTGACCGTCGGCTCTATTACTCCGATGATAGGCACCGCCGGATAGCGCTCTCTCAGAGAGTCGAGCGCAAGAGCGGTTACTGTATTGCAGGCGATGATGATCATCTTGGTATTGCACCTGATCAGATAATCCACAACCTGCGTAGCGAACTTCACTATCGTCTCCGGTGATTTGGAACCGTACGGCGTCCTCGCGGTGTCGCCGTAGTAGATGACCTTCTCCTCAGGGAGCTGCTTGTGGAGCTCATGCACGGAGGTCAGGCCGCCGAGTCCCGAATCGAATACTCCGATAGGTCTGTTATCCATTTATTCCCTCCGAGCTGCTGTATTTTTTGATTATGTCCTCGATCTCGCGGCGCATCTTGTTGAGTTCCTTGTTGGCCTGGCCCTCGTTGCTTGCGATGAGCCTCATGAGGGCATCGCCGCTCTTCTGGAGATCCCTGTACGCCGGGGATACGTTGTGAGTACCTCTGTGGTCGTCCTTGTAATAGCGGTTGTCCTTGCTCGAAGCCTGCTTCTTGATGACAGGCACGACCTCCGCCTTGTGGATGAGTTCGTCCGCTGCAAGATCCCATATCTCTCCGCTGTACGGAGCCGTCGAATGCTTGCCGGTAGCCATCGAAGCTTCTCTTGCGAAGCTCTCCGTCACCTCGTCCTCGCCGTGGTTTACGAAGATCCTCGTACCTACATCGGTCTTCTTTACCCACTCGAGGAGGTGATCCTTGTCGGCATGGCTGCTGAATGCGTCTATCTTGCACACCTCTGCTCTTACCAGTATCTCCTCTCCGAAGAGCTTGACGCTCTCGGCTCCTGCCAGGAGCTTGCCTCCGACAGTGCCCGGGCTCTGATAGCCTACAAAGAGGATGGTGCACTCAGGTCTCCAGAGGTTGTGCTTGAGGTGGTGTCTGATACGGCCCGCCTCGCACATGCCCGATGCCGAGATTATCACCTTAGGTGTGCTGTCCTCGTTGATGGCCTTTGACTCATCGCTCGATACGGATATCCTAAGATCAGGGAATGTGACAGGGTTGATGCCCTTTTGTATTATCACAAGAGCCTCCTCGTCGTAGTACTCATGGAGCTCGCTGCTGTATATATTGGTAGCTTCTACCGCGAGCGGGCTGTCGACCACGACCGGGAAGCCGGCATGATTCTTAACAAGGCCCTGCTCCTTGATGATCCTGATATAGTACAGGAGCTCCTGCGTCCTGCCGACTGCGAATGCCGGCACTACGAGGTTGCCGCCCCTGTCGAGGGTCTTCTGGATGACGTCTGTCAGCTGAGCTATGTAGTCAGGCTTCTCCGGATGTATGCGGTCTCCGTACGTGGACTCGCATACGATGTAATCAGCATGCGGCGGATCCTGAGGCGAGCGGATGATAGGCTTGCCGATATTGCCGAGGTCGCCCGAGAAGAGCAGTGTCCTCTCAACATCGCCCTCCTTGATCCGGAAGAGCACGCTGGCCGATCCGAGCAGGTGGCCTGCGTCAGTGTAGCTGATCGTGACCCCGTCAAAGATCTCCGTCTCAGACCCGTAGCCCGAGACCTTGAACAGAGTCATCGTCTGCATTACATCCTCGGTGGTGTAGAGAGGCTCGTAATCCTCCTCGCCGGCTCGCCTGCCCTTGCGGTTGCGCCACTGGGCCTCGAACTCCTGTATGTGGGCCGAGTCCTTGAGCATGATGTCGCAGAGGTTCCTTGTGGCCTCCGTCGAGTAGATCGGGCCCGAGTAGCCGTTGGCCACCAGGAACGGGATCTTGCCCGTATGGTCTATGTGGGCATGTGTAAGGACAATTGCATCTATGTCCGCAGGCGCGACAGGTATTTCGATATTCTCGAACATGTCCACGCCCTGCTCCATGCCGCAGTCTATTATGATATTCTTGCCTGCTGCCTCAAGCAGTGTGCAGGAACCTGTTACTTCGTGAGTAGCTCCTATAAATGTAACTTTCATGTCTACCTCCGCAAATCCGGCCGGCATAAGTGCATTTCCGGCATGATATCTGCAAATTACATAAATATACAGCTAAATAATACCACAAAAGCACAGCTATTATGAGTATTTCACCAACAAATCACAGAGCGCTTCCCTGCGATCAGCTGTCCGGGACAACGGACAAAAAATTTTTTAAAAATGTTAGCACTCTCTCTTGACGAGTGCTAACAAAAGTGTTATATTGTGATCGTCAGATAAAGAAACGGCCATCCGAGGCCGCACAGTAAACAGAATAAACTACTTATATAAGGAGGCACACTATGTTATATCCAAGCATTTTCAACGACAATTTCTTTGATGATTTCATGGGATTCGAATTCCCTCGCTTCAGAAACGATGATGTAGAAAGAAAGCTCTACGGCAAGCACGCAAGCGGCCTGATGAAGACCGACATCCACGACAAGGACGGCAATTACGAACTCGATATCGATCTGCCGGGCTTCAAAAAGGACGAGATCTCTCTGAGCCTCGACAACGGCTACCTCATCGTAGGCGCAAGCAAGGCTCTGAACGAGGAAGAAAAGGACGACAAGGGCAAGCTGCTCCGTCAGGAGCGTTACTCCGGCGCTATGCAGAGAAGATTCTATGTAGGCGAGGGTCTTAACGAGACTGATGTCAAGGCTAAGTTCGAGGACGGAGTACTGAGCCTCACCTTCCCTAAGGAGAAAGAGCCTGAGATCCCTGAAAAGAAGACGATCATGATCGAAGGTTAATAAAGTTATTACTGAGTGGCAAAAGCGGAGGGCCGTGGTGATTATCACCGCGGCCCTCCGTCTTTAATTGTTTGTCTTTAGAATCCCAGATTGTCGTTGACAAGTATCACGTGTATCCTGCCCTTGTGTCTTGAGTACCTGGTGATCAGGAACTGGCAGCATATGGTGTCAGGCTGCGTGCAGTCCATGCAGGATCCCGTCAGCTTGCACGGGGTCTTGATGTCGAACTTCTGGGCGTTGATAGGTGCAGCGACATTGCGCGCTCTCTTCATTGCCGCATCGAGATCGCGGCAGACTTTGTTCATGCCCACTATGAACACTACCCTGTCAGGTCCGAAAGCGATGGCGGAAATCCTGTTGGAATTGCCGTCGATATTGACTAGCATCCCGTCTTCTGTCATGGCATTGCAGCTCGACAGGAATACATCAGCGCTGTACGCGAGCAGGGCTGCCTGCTTTTTGTCCTCGTATTCGTCCCTGTCGATGAACTTGTAATTGCCATTTTTGAGGGCATCTACAAGTCCGATCTCGTGGACGCTCACAGCACCTCCCATGGTGACCGAGCTCCCCTCCTCTATGAGGCCGAGAGCAATTTTGAGAGCTTCCTCTCTGTCATGGGCATAGTAGCCCTCCATGTTGCGGGACCTGAGTCCTTTAATGATCCTTTCTGACAGGAGATCGTTTCTTTTGATCATGTTTTCGTTCATGGAATTGTCCTCCGGCAAAGCCTCAATACATCAGTCATCTATGACGCCCTTGTACTCGAAGCACAGCATCGTAATGTCATCGAACTGAGGAGCATCCTTGACGAATTCGTCTATACTCTCCTTCATGCCATCGACCTGCTCCTTGAGAGACTTGTCTTTGTTTTTATTGAGAGCCTCGATCATGCGGTCTGTACCGAAGAGCTCGTTCTCGGCATTGGTGGCCTCAGGCACACCGTCTGTATATACGAAGAGCTTGTCGCCCATGTCGAGCTTGAAGCGGCGCTCCTGGAACACCATGCCCTCCATAGCAGCTACGGCTACCGAGTGTCTGTATACTACCAGCTCATAGTCTCCGCCGGCCTTGCACAGAGCCGGATGCTCATGTCCGGCATTGAGCGATACACCCTCGCCTGTCTTGAGGTCGATGACGGCCATCCAGACAGTAACGAAGAGTCCTGCCTCGTTGCCCTCGCAGAGCCTGTCGTTTACGTCCGCAAGAGCTTCGCCGGCCTCTCCTCCGTTCTGGAACACGCTCTTGATAAGAGTCTTGGCGATTACCATGAAGAGCGCAGCAGGTACTCCCTTGCCTGATACGTCAGCCATTACGATGGCCAGATGGTCATGATCCACAAAGAAGAAGTCGTAGAAGTCTCCTCCTACCTCCTTTGCAGGAGTCATGGAAGCGTAGATGTTGATATCGTCTCTCTCCGGGAACGCCGGGAAGATGTTAGGCAGCATGTCTGCCTGTATCTGTGTGGCTACGTTGAGCTCCGCTCCGATACGTTCCTTTTCCATTGTGACATTTACAAGATCTGTCATGTAGTGCTTCATGTCCGCAAACATCTCCGTTATGGAGTTGGACAGAGCTTCCATCTCATCCTGTGTATGGATATCCGGATCTGCAATTATCAGATCATCCGGACTTGCGGCATGATGCGTGCTCTCGACGAAGCTGCCTGCAGTGTCCTTGAGTCTCTGAAGCGGATCGACAACGCGCCTCTTGAGCCATGCGTTCATCAGGAAGAGCGAGATCACCATGAGGATCAGAGCCGCGATCGAAACGACGATCACATAATGAAGTCTGGTCTCATAGATCTCATCAATGGACACATCCGCCGCCAGCATTGCGACCGACTTGCCGGTCGAATCGTAGATAGGGATCATGCCTGTATACATGTGACCGAACTCGTTTGTATCCTGAGAAAAGAAGGTGACCTTCTCGGAGTCCATTCCCTCAAGGAAATGTCCCGCGACCTCAGGCGAGTTGTCTGAACCTGTCAGGGAGCCGAGTTTTACGGAGTAATAGCCTTCATTCTCCGCCCTCTCCTTTGATGTGATGCCGGCCATGACGTTCATCATGTTGTCCGTTTCATCGGTGTTGAGAGGCTTGTAGATGTATACATACTCTACGCCGTAGTGCTCCTTGATCGCATCAAGCAGTCTCTCCTCCTCCTTAAAGATATCGGACTTCTCGCCGCTGTCGATGCAGGCCTGCATGTCATCGCCGTCCATCTGTGATGCAGCGAATGTCAGAAGGTCTCTGAGATAAACCTGATATCTGTCCAGCACCTTGGTCGCGTAGGTAGTGAAACCGATCGCACCGATTGCGAAGCTGAGGATCAGGATAAGCAGGGTGAGCCCGACCAAGAGGCTCCTGCCGATGGTTTTGTTGGTCTTGTTGTTAGTTTCCGGCATTTTTGTGGATCTCCTTTCCGTTAAGCGCGAAGTGTGCACCTCCCAGGGCAACTATAAGGCCGAGGAAAGCCATGATTCCGGCCTGCGTTCCGGCCATGAGTCTTCCGAATACGACCGGTCCGAGGGATTCTCCGATATTCTCGGAGAAGTTATACAGTCCCATAGCCTTGTCTTCGCCGTACTTCTGAGTAGGCTTCAGCCCGAGGAAGTACGACTGTTGTGACGGTTTTGCGAACGATGCCGAGAGGCCGAGCAGCAGGAGTGCTACTATGAGGCCCTGCACGTTCCATGTTAATGTGAATATAGCTACTGCCAGTACATTGAGTCCGACGGCTGCGTACAGAGCTCTTGATCCGAGCGTCTTTTCGGCCTTGTCCGGCAGGCTCTTGCCCAGCATTACGGCTGTCTCCGAATAAAGCATCAGGAAGACAGAAGCCATGACTTCTCCGTATCCGAGGCCGTCACTGAAGAGCGGCACGAAGTAGAATACGAAGCTGTTGAATATTATATACGGATTCTGTATCAGTACTATGAAGCTCCATATGGACTTGTGTCTCAGGAACTTGCCTGCAGTATGTCTGTCGTCATCCTCCTCTTCGTCAGGCGCCTTGAGTATGCCCGCAAGAGTACCGGTCAGATATGATCCGAGCAGCAGCAGAGCAGCCCAGAAGATAGCGGCTACTACGAAGACATTCCTCTGTCCGACGTTGGTAGCCAGAAGTCCGCCGAGTATCATGCCGAAGTTGATGCCCGAAAGGCTGGCTGTATTGTAGATAGCGAAGCCTTCCTGACGCTCTGACTCATCAGGCAGATATGTGAGCATCACGTATACGGCGTTGGTGATGAGTCCGACTCCGATACCGTCGAGTATAAGACCTGTCATTATCGGAGCATATCCAGGCAGTATCACTATGATGAGGTTGCCTGCAAGAGAGCAGAGCATGCTGATCATGAACACTCTCTTGATGCCGAGCCTGCGGACTGCCTTGGCACAGAAGAGCGACATGATACCCATGACGAAGATATTTACCGTCATAGGCAGGGCTGCACCCGTGCTCCTCCATGCCTCCGGCAGGGTATCGCTGTTACGCAGTATGTATACCGGCAGGAACGATGACACGAGGTTGTAAGCCGAGAAGATCGTGAAGATCAGGATCCTCACAAGATGCGGAGGCATCCTGTCTGCCGCACTGCCCGCAAGATTGTATTCGCTGCGCGCCTTTACGAAGGATGTCGCTTCACTTATCACTATCCACAGCAGCAGCACGATCGCAACGATCGACAGCAGCACCTTGCTCCTCATCGCGCTGATCATGTCCTGTACGACATAGGTATCGGCGCCTACGGCAACGACACCCACGACGCTGTCGTCATCTCCCTTGATAGGGACCTTGACCGAAAGGTATGTACCGGATACATCCGCTGACTCGTCGTTCCATACAGGCTTGCCGGTATCATAGACTTCCTGGAGCTCCTTCTTCTCAAAATCATCGACCCTGAAGAAAGTACCTATCGACTCATCGAGATACGCGATGGCGTATCCGTAACTGCCCTCGTCGCTCAGCCTCATGATATTGCAGTAAGCCGTGCGCGAGAATTCAACGTTCATCGGGATGGCGTGTTTCATTGTGGTGCACAGATTATTGTAGGCTTCGTTGCCGTAGTCCTTCGCGATCACGACATCGTCGAGGTCTGATTCGTCTATGCCGGCAGCGACCACATACGCCGTGGTCTTAAGCTGCTCGCGGATCTTGTCTTTGTAGCTGTCCTCAAAAGCATTGAGGAGCATTGCGCTTACTATCACTCCTACAAAGGCTGCCAGACCGAGTACGACGAGAGTATCGGAGCCCGACATCTTAGCGCCTTCTTTCCTTCTGGCACGCATGATCGAAACGAACCTGCAGAGAACTATCAGTACAGCCGCTATCTCAAAGAACAATGCGAACAGGAACGCCGCCTGTCTTATCAGCACCGGAGTGGACTTCCTTACGGTCGTGTAGACTGTATCCTTATCGCCAGTAACTCTCAGGCCTTCGGAATCCGTCAGCAGGACGCCCTTACCGTCCTCCGTAGCCGTGACTGTCTGGCTGTCAGTCTCATATGCAAGGATGACCGCAGTCTCGGCAGCGGTATTTGTGGTAAGCGCCGTCTGAGTCCTGATATCTGTAAACAGCACTTCGTCGCCGTTAACACCTATGCGGAACGGGACTCTTATCCTCTGAGCGGCCCAATCGGTAGTATAGACCAGCGTGTCCTTGCCGGAAGGATCAAATCGCCTGATCTCTCCGTTTTTGTTGAGTATGATGAGGTCATTGCCGCTGATCGCAATATCGCTGACCGCATTGAATGCATTGTCATATTTGAGTGAATATACCTCTTTGCCGTTGGTATAGAATACGACTTTGTCCCTGAGGCAGGCCGCGTACGACACGCCCTCATCAGAGGCATGCAGACCGTAAAGCTTGTGTTTGTTGACAGTCTCGCCATCCGACGCGTAGTCATTGTCAGTTACCGTCTCGATATATTTGCCGTCAAGATCGTATTTAAGGACCTGCTCACCTGCGAGCAGCATCCCGTCCCATACCGATGTGGAGATATACAGGCAGTCCTTGCCGACCGAGATCTCATCGATGTACAGGCCCTCTCCGTCAGGGCCCTGTGTCAGCTCGAACTCAGCCTTGCCGTCCTTGTTGAAGCAGATAGCTCTTGCGTGCCCGCTGTCTATTACGTAGTACAGGCCGTCTGCCTCGACTGCCTTGTATCCGTATGATACCTCGGTACTGTCGTTGAGAGCCTCCGACAGAGGCATAGAAACCATCTGAAGGATCACGATAAGCACGATCAGGACGGCAGCGACCGCGGCGTCTGCTTTGTGGAGCCTGCCTGACATGAGGTAATTTTTGATTCTTTCGCTTGTGTTGTTTTCGTTCATATCCTATCCGTAGATCATCAGAGTTCCTGTCTGAAGTGTCCGTATTCCTTATACTCGACCGGAGCCGTGTAATTGACGTTCTCACCGTCTCTGCTCAGCATCTCAGAGAAGAGTATGGCGCAGAATGTCGCAGCTCCCTTATGGGCCTTGCGGCACTTGCGGTATGAGTCGATCTCAATAACACTGTTGACTTCTATTATCGTCGTAGATCCGTAAACATAAAGCGGCAGAGCCGGCATGGAGATATAATCCTTGATCGCCTCGATCCTGACCATGTTGTCAGTGAGTCCTCTCAGGATCTTGTTGCGCTCGATGTAAGGTCTCCTGGCCTCTTCGAAACGCTCCATGACAGCCTCATCCCTGCTGTGGAATACCGTCAGCTTTTCGATCTTGAGTATGCCGTTGAGTCTCTCGATGAGTCTGAGATACATGTCAGTGACATAATTGAGCATGCTGTCAAACGAGTCACGGGCCTTGTCCCTGACCTCCGCTTCGAGATGCTCCGTCATCGAGTGGAGCTCCTTGCGGTATGACATGTCCGGAAGCGATATGACCAGCGGTACATCCAGAGCATCTGCCACTACGAAAGGCAGCAGCACGTGCATGTACTCCTGATATGTGATGTCCGGCTTTACTGTATAAAAGTTCAGATCCTCGATCTCTTCCGCACGTCCGGCGAGGAAGTCTGCGAACTCAGGGTTAGGGTTCTCATCAAGCTCCGTCTCACTGCCGTCCTTATAGCGTTTGCCTGTGGTGAAGTCATAAAGAAGCTCTTCGCCGTCCTTGAGTTTGATACGGGCCATGACCTCGTAGTCGCTGAAGAGGCACGGACCGCCCTCTACGCATACGCTGTCCGGATCCTCGGCAAGAGCCTTTTTGATGATCTCGATATTCTCGCAGTAATACGGGAAATCCTCCCTGTGATTGAAGCGGAGACCGTTCATCTTTTCGAGCACTGCCGCCAGCTGTTCGAAGCTCATCACATCCGCGGTGTTCTTAAAGCGGAGGTAACCCTCGTCTCCGTACGGCATTTCGTAAAAATCCCCGGTCGTTATCTTGAAATCCAGAAGACCGTCGCTGCAGTCTCTGTATGCTGAATCCTCTGTCTTTACCCCTCGTTCTTCCAGTAATCCCCTGATCGTCAGAAACATTGATTCTCCTTGTCAATAATTAAAGTTATTGGCATAAAACCATATTGATTTATTTTACATTTTTTCGACCGAAAAAACGATACTTTCGGTCTCATTTTTTGACCATTTTGCGGCTTTAAGCCTCGCTTCCCCAGAGATCCTCCTTCATCTCCTCCAGGTGAACCATCAATCCGAAGATATCAGCAGGCCTGAAGCTCTCAAGCTCCGAAGCGAAAGCCTCAAGCGCAGATCCCGCACGTGATGCGAGCTGATCTATATCCTCGCCCTCTTTTATGTAATTCTCCAGCCTCCCGCCTTTGTACTTCCCCTCACTGATGCCGAGGAAGATCTCCTCCAGCCGCCTGCAGTTTTCGTCGTAGCATCCGTATGCGGCATACAGTCCGGCCGCATCCGCTGCGAGCTCATCCCACACCGCATCTATCATGTCAGGATAGAGCTTCCTGCATACGAAGTGCGTGAGCTCGTGGTACTTGCGTATCGAATCGGATCTCTCAAGCCACTCATCATCGCTCATCTCAGGGGACACCCTGGCTGCGGGAATATTGCTGTAAGGCCCGCGCGAGAGGACGATGAGCATGTCCATGTAATTTTCTTTTATCTCTCTGAAGCGCGCGAACTCGGCTCCCCAATCGGGATCCTCAACGCCGGCTTCCCTCTGGGTCCTGAAGAACTCCTCCCTGTGAGCCCTGATCCTCGGCCAGTTAAAGCAGGCGATAGTCGAAGCGCCCATGGTGGCAGGAACAGCCTTCTCCGGTCCGTCCTTGGCCGCCATCATGCAGCGGATGAAGACCTCGAAGTCCTGTCTATTATACAAGGTGACCACGGCTGCTTCCCCCGCGGGAGTCATAATTTTTTCTATCCGATCTCTCTCATCCGTCTCAAAATGCGAAAGATCCTCCGTATCCGGCAAAGTTCCCGCAAGCACTACCGCTCTGTATTCCTCGATGCCGCATCTGTCCGGATCGAGATAAAGCTGCGGATATACCGCGGCAAGTTCTTTGATGCATTCCACTGTTAAAGCTTCCTTTCGTGATCAAGCTCTTCCCTGCCTCATCACATGAGAGGCGATATCATCTTGCCGATCGCACCCATCGCCTTGTATGAGAACTTCTCGTTTTTGATGCTCTCTTCGGTGACAGCCCTGCACTTTGAGAGCGTATCCTCGAAGTCCGCCTCGATCTCAGCGATGCAGTCCGTCCTGTACATGTATGTCGCACACTCGAAGTGGTGATAGAGGCTCCTGTAGTCCAGGTTGATGGTACCTACGATGGCCTTGATGTCATCGCTCACAAACACCTTCGCGTGCACGAATCCCGGAGTGTATTCGTAGATCTTGACTCCGGCAGCAGTGAGCACCCTGTAGTGGGTCTTGGCAAGAGCGTATGCGAACTTCTTGTCCGGGATGCCCGGAAGTATGATCTTAACATCGACTCCTCTCTGAGCGGCATAGCAAAGTGCCGTAAGGAGTTCTCCGTCCAGTATGAGATAAGGCGTCATGATGTGGACATAGTCGGTCGCTCTGTTGAGCACGTCCATGTACACCGCCTCGCCCGCCTTGTATTCGTCAAGCGGACTGTCGCAGTACGGCATTACATAGCCGGACGCATCCTCAGGTGTATCGACCGGAGCAGACAGGAAAGTCCCGTAATCCGGATCGTTATTGCCCAGATACCACATCTGCAGGAACATGAGAGTGAAGTTCCTGACGGCCTCTCCCTCGACCATGACGGCAGTGTCCTTCCAGTGGCCGAATCTCTCGATGCGGTTTATGTACTCATCCGCAAGATTGACACCGCCGTTGAACGCAACCTTGCCGTCGATGACAAGGATCTTGCGGTGATCGCGGTAGTTGAAATGTGATGAGATCACAGGGATGATAGGCGAGAAAGCCTTTGCGTGTATGCCCTGCGCCTCGAGAAGTTTCCAGTAGTCGGCAGGCAGAGTGGACATCTCGCACATGCCGTCGTACATCACGCGTACGTCGACGCCTTCCTTTGCCTTGCGGATCAGTATGTCGAGTATGCGGCCCCACATGTAACCCTCTTCGACTATGAAGTATTCCATGAAGATGAACTTCTCGGCCTTTTCGAGCTGCTCGAGCATCGCTTCGAATTTCTTCTCTCCGAGGTCGAAGTAGGTCACCTTTGAATTGCCGTATATCGGGAAGCAGCCGCTGTTATTCAGATACTTGCTGATATCATCCGTGCCGGATCCGTCATGCTCTATGGCAGCGACCACATCCTCCGGCTGCTTTAAAGCACTCCTGGTCCTGTCGATCTGGGTTCTGGCCAGTTCCGTAGTCTTCCTGTGGCCTATGTTGGCCTGGGTCCAGAGGAGCAGCGCAGCTCCCAGAAGCGGCACCAGAGATATGATCAGCATCCAGGTAAGCTTGGCTGACGAATCCATGTCGCTGTTGAACAGATACAGTATCATCACAAATGTGAAGAACCACTGTACGTGCAGGAAGGCAGGAAGCTTCTCCGCAAACAGGAAATAGAACGAGAACATGAGCACAGCCTCAGCTATGATCAGTATCGCAAAGATGAAGAACCTGCTGAATACAAGCCGAAGTATCCCCTTCCTTACCGGTTTGGCCAGTCTTGCGACATTATCTTCAAAATCCATAGTAATCCCCTTTTATCCTGGTGTTATTCCGTCTGCCTCTGACGCGAAGCAGACCGCCTTGCATATTTAGTTTATTTTACTAGTCACGCACAGATACGGCAAGCATCTGGCAGGCACTTTTGGCAGGGGGTTCCAGATTGTCACCCCCCTAAAAGCCCGGCATGATCACCGTAAGCCTTCCCAAAATGAAAAGCCGCATCCCGGATTCATCCAGAATGCGGCCTTCAGGCTTATATTATTCTATTCCGTGGTATGGCTCCCAATCCTCTTCACCCGTTTGCTGGACAGGGTATTCATGGACTCCGGTCTTCTTGTACTTTATGATCTTTTTGATCCTCTTTGCCTGATACTTAAGGGCAAGTCCGATCGTCTCCTCGGCAGTGTACATATCCGCGCCGTGAGGCATATCTCTGGTGAGATGAATCGCGTCGAATTCACATCTCGTAGTGCAGAGTCCGCAGCCGATGCACATGTTGGTATCGACTGTAGTTGCGCCGCACTTGAGGCAGCGTGAAGTCTCCGCTTTGACCTGCTCCTCGGTGAGAGGCAGTCTCAGGTCGTCCATCGTCTTTGCCGGATCGCCCTTCTTGTGGCCCGGTACCTGTCTGCTTGTATCGTCATACCACGCAGGTTTGCTGATATCGTCTCTGTCGAGCTCGATGAACTCTCTCAGATCCCTGCCGATCGTAAGCGACTGACCCGGGTGTACATAACGGTTGATGGAAACCGCGCCCTGACGGCCTGCGGCTACCGCGTCGATTATGAATTTCTGTCCGGTATAAACGTCTCCGCCAACGAAGATGTCAGGCTCAGCTGTCTGATATGTGACAGGGTCGGCCTTGATGGTCTTGTTCCTGTTGAATTCAACCTTTGTCCCCTTAAGGAGGGCCTCATGGTCGGCCTTCTGACCGATACAGAATACGACATATTCGCACTCAACAGACTCTGTCCGGGAATCGTCGAACTTAGGATCGAATCTTCCTTCGCTGTCCTTGACGCTCAGGCACTTTCTGAAGTTGATGCCGCATACCTTGCCTTTTTTATCCTTGAGGATCTCGGTCTGGCCCCAACCACTGTGGAGCTTGATGCCGTCGCTCTCGCAGAGCTCCTGGTCCTCGCCGCCCATAGGCATTTCTTCGTAGGATTCAAGGCAGTAGAGATCAACGGACTTGGCGCCCTGCCTTACGATGGTACGGGCGATATCCGAAGCGATATTGCCTCCGCCGATGACTACGACCCTGCCGTCAAGCCTGTTAGGTCCGTTGAGATTGATGTCCTTGACATAGTCTATGCCTGCGATCACGCCGTCAGCGTCTTCACCCGGGATCCCGAGTTTGCCAGGCGACTGAAGTCCCGGCGCTACGTAGAAGGCTTTATATCCCTGCTTGCGCAGATCTTCGATTGTAACGTCTTTGCCGACTTCTACGCCGCATCTGATCTCGGCGCCCATCTTTGTGATGATGTCGATCTCGTTCTGCACGATGTCTTTTTCTACACGGAAGTTAGGGATTCCGTTCATCATCATTCCGCCCGGTTTGGCTTCCTTTTCAAAGACCGTTACCGGATATCCCTCTTTGCGGAGATAGTACGCGCATGTGAGACCTGCAGGGCCCGATCCGATTACAGCGATCGGATACTCGTCCCACTGCTCACCGTCCATGTTATAGCAATCGTCCGGAACGAATTCATCCGGATGGTCTTTCTCATACTGGCAGACGAATTTCTTGATCTCGTCGATAGCTACAGGCTTATCGAGCGTTCCTCTCGTACATCTGTCCTCGCAGCGGCGGTTGCATACAGCTCCGCAGACAGCCGGAAACGGGTTGTCCTGACGGATCAGGCGTACCGCTTCGGCGTATCTCCCCTCGCTTGCCATCTGGATATAACCCTGAACTGCTATATGAGCCGGACACGCTGTCTTACAAGGCGCTGTTCCTGACTCGTAGCAGTTGATCTTGTTGTCCTCTCTGTAGGTCTTGCTCCACTTGTCCTCGCCCCAAGGAGTATCGTCAGGCAGCAGGCGCATCGGGTATAAGGTCTTGCTTCCGTCTTTATGGCAGAGCTTCTGACCGAGCTTTGCAGCTCCCGCAGGGCAGACCTCAACGCACTTGCCACATGCTACGCACTTCTCATGATCGACATGAGCACGCCATGCGGAGGCGGACATGTTAGGAGTATTAAAGAGCTGTGAAGTTCTCAGTCCATAGCAGCTTCCCGGCGAGCAGTTGCAGATACCTACGATCCTGTTCGGACCGTCAACGTTTACGATCTGATGTACATAGCCCTTCTTTTCGGCTCTCATTATGATCTCGAGAGCCTCATCTCTTGTTATATAGTGGGCATCCTTGCCCGTCTCGACGAGGAATTCCGCAATATCGTCGACACCTATACACATATAGCCTTCGATATCACCGACACCTTCTCCTCTGTAGCGCTGCGCTTTACGGCAGGCGCACACCATGGTGCAGAATTTGTCGTACTTCCCGAGCCAGTGCGAAAGGTATTCAGCACTGACTGTCTGAGGTGTGGCTTCGATGGCGGATTCGACCGGTATGGTATGCATTCCGATGCCTGCTCCCCCCGGCGGGATCATCTTTGCTGTCATTTCAAGAGGTTCCTGCGGAGCAAGGTTGAACATCGTAGCGACTTCAGGATGGTCATCGCAGAGAGTCGCGTGCTCTACCATATACTCTCCTGAACCGATTACCCACTTAGGGATCCAGTACTGGATGTGTTTATCCTCATTGTCTCTGTTCTGCTCGAGTATACCGATCCAGATCAGATGATCGATGATCTTCTGTGCCTCTTCCCTGGTCATGTTGTTCATCTTGGCGAGCTGGCGCGTCGTATAGCCAACGCGGCGCTTCTTGAAGCTGAGCATGAACCTGACTTCCTCTTTGGTAAGCAGCCTGTCGAGGATCCAAAAGTCGAAATGATTCTCTTTTAAGCCTCCCGGGATCTTGCGATCAAGGCTGTCGGTGATCATCCTGGCCAGTTTCTCAACCAGTTTTTTCTTTTCCGGGTCGCTGCAATGATGGTCTCCCTTATCAGGATAATCCCAGTCATTGACAAAAATGTTTTGACTAACTTCTTTTACCATAATCTCTCTCTGCAAATAGATTCTGTGAATCAAATATAACTGATATACCTAACTTCTTTTATTATATTACAATCCCTCCAAATACTCACCTGTAAATCCAGAAGTAACAGAAAACGTTCTACGGCTACACAACGTAAGCGGTAAACCTCACGTACCTGTCGGCGCGAATCATTCCAGGATAAAATTGGTTAGAAAAGTGTCTGCACTTTTCTAACCAATTTTTACCATCGTGCCAATAAATATGCCCCGCTGGTCGCGAGGCGCTTTGTCTAAGATTCGGTATACTGCTTTCGGCATTCAGCCGGCAGCTTGTCTGACCACGGCAGCAATTCTTCCAGAAAATCCATATCCGTGTCGTCCATATGCTTAGGTATTTCTGTGAGCAGATGTTTCAGATATTCATATGGCTTCAGGTCGTTTGCCTTGGCAGTCTCTGTGATGCTGTAGATGATCGCACTGTCTTCAGCGCCGTGGATCGTATCGCACATCACCCAGTTCTTTCTTCCGATCGTGAATGGTCTTATCGCCCGTTCGGCTGCGTTGTTCTCCATAGGGATGTTCCCATCGGTAAGGAACTCACGCAAATACTGCTCCTGCTCGACTGAGTATGTGAATGCCTTGCCGGTCTTGGACTGCCGGGTTACGTTCGACCGGTTTTCTTTGACCCAATCAAAGTATTCGTCCACAAGAGGGGCGATCTTCTCTTTTCGCTGTTCATAGCGCTCTTCCGGACTTAAGTCATCCATCTGGTTGTCTTTATGCATCATAGTCTGGATCATCCCGATGGCTTTGGCTGCCAGCGTCCCGGCTGCCGTATTCAGCCCCGACTTATCCATCGACTTGATGGCATCTTTGTATTTTCTGAGTGTGTGGATCCAGCA
>SVCQ01000003.1 GCA_015058275.1 Clostridiales bacterium | reverse complement strand
TCATGAGCTGAAGCTCCCGTCGTCTGTTGACGGCGTCGCTCGCTCCAACCAAGCGAGCTTGATGGAGCTTCGCTCCTTGTTGAACGATTATGAAAAACGGACAATTTCTTACACTCGGAATAGAGACAAGCTGTGATGAGACCGCTGCATCCGTAGTTGCAGACGGCCGCTTCATGATGAGCAATGTCATAAGCTCGCAGATAGACATACATACAGCCTACGGCGGAGTGGTCCCTGAGATAGCATCCAGGAGACACCTCGAGCGCATCAATGACGTGATAGGATCGGCGCTGTCCGAGGCTGATGTAACAAAGGACGAGATCGATCTCATCGGAGTCACATACGGGCCGGGCCTTGTGGGAGCCCTGCTTATCGGCGTGGCTGCCGCCAAGGCGATGGCATACGCCTGCGACATACCTCTTGTGGGAGTCAATCACATGCACGGCCACATAGCGGCCAACTACCTCGAGCATCACGATCTTGAGCCGCCTTTCATGGCGCTCATAGTATCGGGAGGCCATACCGAGATCGTAAATGTCCCGCAGTATAACAAATGCGAGAAGCTCGGCGGTACAAGAGACGACGCGGCAGGAGAAGCCTTCGACAAGGTGGCGAGGGTCATCGGACTCGGCTATCCGGGAGGTCCCAAGGTGGACAAGGCCGCAAAGCTCGGCGATCCAGGCAGCATACCGTTCAAGAGAGTATATCTCGAGCAGGGAAGCCTGGACTTCAGCTTCTCGGGCCTCAAGACACAGGCTCTCAACTACCTCAACACTGAGAAGCAGGCCGGCAGGGATATCAATATCAACAACGTGGCCGCAAGCTTCCAGGAGGCTGTCGTAGAGGTGATAGCAGACAAGGCCGTCACGGCGGCTTTAAAATACGGACAAAAGCAGATAGTCATGGCAGGAGGAGTTGCATCCAATTCGAGACTCAGGGAGCTCATCGGCAGTAAAGCCGCAGTTCACGGCATAGAGGTCCTGAAGCCGAGCCCGATCCTTTGCACGGACAACGGCGCCATGATAGCATCGGCTGCTTATTACGCTTACAGATCCGGCGAGCGCACGGGACTTGACCTCGACGCTGTGCCGGGATTGGAGTTCTGATGATCATAATATCCGGCAAAGACCTATCCAAATCATACGGGACAGACATCATATTCGAGGATGTCTGTTTTGGCGTGGACAGGGGAGACCGGGTAGGCATAGTCGGTGCCAACGGGACGGGCAAGTCGACGCTTCTCAGCATCATCGCGGGCACGCTGGAGCCTTCATCCGGTGAGCTTTACATCCGAAGCGACTGCAGCGTGGGCTATCTCCGCCAGCAGAACCACTTCGAGGGTTCGGGCACGGTGATCGAGGAGGCCGAGAAGAGCTTCACTCACTTCTTCGATATGGAGAAGCGCCTCGAGGATCTCCAGGATGCAATATCCGATCACGAGAGCCCGAGCTTCCAGAGGGACCTCGCCGAGTATACGGCTCTGATGGAGGAATACGAGCAGAAGGGCGGCTATACCTACAGAAGCGAGCTCGGTGCGATGCTGACCCACATGGGATTCAGCGAAGCCGACAGGGACAAAAGGCTCAGCACGCTTTCCGGAGGAGAGAGGACAAGGCTGGCTCTCAGCTGCCTGCTCCTTCGCAAACCGGATGTGCTGATGATGGACGAGCCTACCAACCATCTCGACCTTCGCATGCTGGATTGGCTTGAGTCTTATCTCATGAGCTACAAGGGGACTCTTATCGTCGTATCCCACGACAGATACTTCCTCGACAGGATCACTAACCGCATATTCGATCTCGGATCGGGCACTCTCGAGGCGTACAAGGGCAATTACTCGGAATTCCTGATCAAGAGGGAGGAGAGGCTCGAGGTCATGCGCCGCGAGTACGAAAAGCAGCAGGCCGAGATCGCAAGGCAGGAAGAGATAATACGCCGCTTCAAACAGCACGGCACAGAGCATCTGACAAAGCGCGCTAGATCGAGAGAGAAGCGCCTTGCGATGATGGAGCTGGTCGAGAAGCCTAAGATCAGGCAGGACAAGATGAAGCTGAGCTTTGAAGCGGACTTCAAGAGCGGAGGCGAGGTGCTCGAGGCGGAAGGCCTCAGCAAGAGCTTCGGCGAAAGGAAGCTCTTCGGCAATGTGGACATGCTGATCCGCAAGGGAGAGAGGGTCTGCATCATCGGAGATAACGGCATAGGCAAGACCACGCTTCTGAGGATACTCATGGGGCTCGACAAGCCTGATGACGGATATCTCAGGAGGGGGTACAACGTCGAGTTCGGCTATTACGATCAGGGGCAGCTCCTGCTCGACGAGAACGAGACCGTGCTCGGTGAGATGAAGAATGCCTATCATCTGTATACGGACACGGAGATGAGGTCGCTTCTCGGGAGATTCCTCTTTACGGGAGATGATGTCTTCAAGCAGGTCAGGGATCTGTCGGGAGGAGAGAAGGCCAAGCTGTCCCTCCTTAAGCTCATGCTCTCGGGCGCCAACACCCTTGTGCTGGACGAGCCGACCAACCACCTGGACATAGAGTCCAAGGAGATAGTGGAGGAGGCACTGCTTGAGTTCGAAGGCACGCTGATCATCGTATCGCACGACAGATACCTTCTCAATATCATACCTGACAGGATACTCGAGCTGACTGAGAACGGCCTTACAGAGTACAAGGGACGGTTCGACTACTACCTCGAAAAAAGCGGCAGGCTCAGGGCTGAACAGGCTTCGCAGGAGAACACGGGGGGAGATGAGAGGGACGAGCTCGCTCTTACGCAGGAGCTGGTCAGATCATCCGAAGCCGAGCGCAAGGCCAGAAAGCAGCAGGAAGCCGAGGAACGCAGGAATGCGAGGAAGGCCGACAGCATAGAAGAGCGCATACATGAGCTCGAGGGCCTCATAGCGGACATACAGGAGCAGATGACAGATCCGGACAAGGTCACTGACCCTGAATGGATGAGCGAGAATTCCACTCTGATGGCTGAGTATGAAGAGGAGATAGGCAGCCTGTATGACGAATGGATGGAACTCCAGAGCTGATTGTGAAAAAAGTTAACAATATTGTTAAGAATACTACTAATATTATTGAAAACGTTAAACGCTGAATATATAATTAATCCGTGCTAATTAAAGATGTAGAAGGAGACTATTATGGTTTTTGAAAAGATCAAATCACTTATAGCAGAGCAGCTTGACGTCGATGCATCGACTATCACTATGGATACTGATTTCATGAAGGATCTTGAGGCAGATTCTCTTGACGCAGTAGAAATCATCCTCGGAGTCGAGGACGAGTACGGAATCGAGATCCCGGATGAAGTCGCAGAGAACTTCACAAAGGTAGGAGATATCGTTAAGTACGTCGAGGACAATAAGTAAATCCGGAGGCTCATATGAGCAAGACAAGAGTATCGAATGCGATAATTCGCAGATTACCCCGCTACAGGAGATATCTCGGACATCTCCAGGCAAAGGGTATCAAAAAGATCTCTTCCAATGAGCTGAGCGAGATGATCGGTTATACCGCGTCTCAGATCAGACAGGATCTGAACACCTTCGGTGAGTTCGGCCAGCAGGGTTACGGATACGAAGTAGACAAGCTGTACAAGGAGATCAACAGGATCCTCGGACTCGACAGAGAGTACAAGACAGTTGTCGTCGGAGTAGGTAACCTCGGACAGGCTATCACGAACTACACCTATTACTACAAGATCGGTTTTAATATCATCGGGCTGTTTGATGTCAACCCGAGGATCATCGGCAACGTCATCAACGATGTTGAGGTGCTCGATGCAGCCGATCTGGAGGAGTATGCCAAAAAAGAAGACATCGATATAGGGATCATCTGCGTCAACAGGGAGAACGCACAGCAGGTCGCGGACACCCTCGTGGCAGGCGGAGTCAAGGGCATATGGAACTTCGCGCCGATCGATCTGGTCGTGCCGAAGGACGTCGCCCTCGAGTCAGTCCATCTCTCGGACAGCCTGCACGCGCTCTCGTTCATGATCAAGAACAAGAACGAAGAGAAGAGAGGCTGATCCCCCGTAACGGAGCAAACAAAAAGCCCGCAGCCTCGAGGACTGCGGGCTTTTGATAATCTGTGTATCAGACTATGCCTCAGCAGGCGCACCTACAGGGCAGTTAGCAGCGCAAGCGCCGCAATCGATGCACTTATCCTCATCAATTACGTAAGGCTGACCTTCGGAAATAGCCTCTACAGGGCAGTTGCCGGCGCAAACTCCGCAAGCGATGCAATCATCACTGATCTTATATGCCATGTTGAATCCTCCTTCTTAATAGTAATATCTACAGACGAAGTATAACATCAAAATGCGATGTTTGTAAATACAGATTGCAAAAATTTACAATCCTACTAAAGCGGTGGGAATTAGTGATTGCAAGGGATAGAGCGATTTTTGGAAAGGAATTTGAGAGCCAATGAAGGTCGTATCTTTTACCGGCAAAAGCGGTACGGGCAAGAGTTTTCAGGCTACTGCACTTGCGCAGAGCCGCGGTTTTGATGCGATAATCGATGACGGCCTCCTCATATACAAAGGCCAGATAGTCGCAGGCTCTTCAGCCAAAAAATGCGCCTCCAAGGCGGCTGCGATGAGGACCGCTTTGTTCAACTACGATGATCACAGGGAGGAAGTCAAAGCAGCTATAGAGGAGTTCAGCCCTCAGGCTCTCATGATCATCGGCACATCTGACAGGATGACGGACATTGTAGCCGAGCAGCTCGGCATAGGCCCTATCGAGGAGCGCATATATATTGAAGATGTCACTACCGAAGAGGAGAGGGCGACCGCCAGGCACTTCAGAGTGGACGAGGGCGAGCACGTCATACCGGCTCCTGTCGGGCAGCTCAGGAGAGACTTCGCCGGGTACTTCATGGATCCGATCAAGCACTTCATAGACAAGGCCAAGGGCAATGCCGTAAGCTCCGGAGGCAAAAAAGAAGCCGACGACGGTCCGGACGACAGGACGGTAGTAAGGCCGACATTCAGCTACTCGGGAAGCTTCTATATCAGCGAGCAGGTCATACGCGACATCATAAGGCTCTGCGCCGAGAAGTACGAATCCCATCTCGCAGTAGTAGACAGGATGAACAACGGCAAGCAGACCAACATGTCGATCACCATAGACGTGATGGCCATAAGGGATCCGGATTCTGTGGACATGTGCATAGCTCTGCAGAGAGATGTGTTCAAGGCCCTTGCGACGATGACGGCATTCACAATAGAGAGCGTCAACGTAAGGATAAGAGACATAGTGCGTGACGCTGATGAGATGCACTCACGGAGGCTGCATTGATGAACAGTATAACTATCAATAACGTAACTGACTTTGACCTCACTCACATTTTCGAGTGCGGTCAATGTTTTAGATGGGTCCCTTCTGCAGACGGCAGGGGATATGCAGGCGCTGCCGGAGGCAAGGCAGCCCGCATGGAATTTGCGGACGGCACTCTTCGCATCGAGACCACGGGAGGCGATGAGGAGTACTGGAAGAGCTACTTCGACCTGGGCACGGATTACGGCGTCATCAAGAGATCTCTCATCTCGAATGAGCCGCGCATCGAGGCTGCCTGCGGCTACGGCTCCGGCATCAGGATACTCAGGCAGGATCCGTTCGAGACCATCATCTCTTTTATAATCTCGCAAAACAACAACATACCGCGCATAAGGAAGAACATCGAGTCCCTCTGCGCTGAGTACGGCAGGGAGATTGAAGGCAGCGAGGGCATAGCGGCACTTCGCGGATGCGGAGACGGCGGCCCCGTGCATGCCTTCCCGGATGCTGAGACCCTTGCGGATGCGTCGGCAGATGATCTTGCGGCCATGAAGCTCGGCTACAGGAGCGAATACATCATCAGGGCTGCGAGGAAGTACGCCGTGGAGGGCTGCCCGGAATGCAGGGAAGAGCTCCTTGACTTCCACGGAGTGGGCCCGAAGGTCGCAAACTGCATCATGCTCTTCGGATTCAGGGACATGGCGGCATTCCCGGTGGATACCTGGGTCAGACACATCATGAACGACATGTACGGCTTTGACGAGAAGGATGCAAAGGGGATGCAGGCATTCGCCGAAGAGCACTTCGGAGAGCTCGCAGGCTACGCCCAGCAGTACCTGTTCTACTACTACAGGGACCGCAGCTGAGGGCGTCATGCGGCGGCAAACCGGGGGACGGCAAAGTTTGTCGATTTCTTCACACTGGGGTGTTGACACTACTGCCGCAAGTGAGTACAATAACCATTGGTGATTGGCACTCGTACACACAGAGTGCTAACAGATAGACAAGATACAACTTATCAGGAGGCAAGATATGAGCATTGGAATCAAACCGCTCGGAGCAAGAGTAGTTATCAAAAAGATGGAAGCAGAAGAGAAGACAGACGGCGGTCTGCTGCTGTCGGGCAGCGCCAAGGAGAAGCCATCGCAGGCTGAGGTATTGGCTGTAGGTCCCGGCACAAAGGACGAGCCGATGGAGCTCAAGGTCGGAGACATCGTCGTATTCAGCAGATACGGCGGCAGCGAGCTCAAATACAAAGGCACAGAGTACACTATCATCAATCAGAAAGACATCCTCGCTACTATTGAGAAGTAATAGCGGGTATATATACAAGGAGGAAGCAAAATGGCAAAAGAACTTTATTACGGCGAAGAATCACGCAGAAAGCTGCTTGCCGGAGTAGATAAGCTTGCAGACACAGTAAAGATCACACTCGGACCTAAGGGCAGGAACGTACTTATCGAGAAGTCCTATGGCTCGCCGCTGATCACAAATGACGGTGTCAGCATCGCCAGAGAGATCGAGCTCGAGGACCAGGTAGAGAACATGGGAGCTCAGCTCGTCAAGGAAGTAGCCACAAAGACTAACGACGTAGCAGGCGACGGTACAACTACCGCTACACTGCTCGCACAGAGCATCATCAGAGAGGGCTTCAAGAACGTTACAGCAGGAGCTAACCCTATGGTACTCAAGAGAGGTATCGCAGGCGCAGTAGATGCTGCCGTTGAATATCTCAAGGGCGCTGCCAAGCAGGTGGACGACAAGGCATCCATCGCTCAGGTAGCATCCGTATCCGCCAACGACACAGAGATCGGCGAGCTCATCGCTGAGGCTATGGAGAAGGTCGGCAAGGACGGAGTCATCACTGTCGAGGAGTCCAAGACTCTCGGTACTTCCCTCGAGGTTGTAGAGGGAATGCAGTTCGACAGAGGATATCTCTCACCGTACATGGCCAACAATGAGAAGATGGAAGCTGTCATGAGCAAACCATACATCCTGCTCACTGACAAAAAGCTCAGCAATATCCAGGACATCATCCCGCTGCTCGAGAGCATCATGAAGGCAGGCAGAAGCCTCCTCATCGTAGCTGAGGACGTAGACGGCGAGGCTCTCGCCACACTCATCCTCAACAAGCTGAGAGGAACTCTCGATGTAGTAGCCGTCAAGGCTCCGGGATTCGGCGACAGACGTAAGGCCATGATGGAGGACATCGCTGTCCTCACAGGCGGCGTAGTCATCTCCGAGGAACTCGGATATGAGCTCAAGGAGGCTACTATCGACATGCTCGGCCAGGCTGAGACAGTCAAGGTCAACAAGGACAACACCGTTATCGTAAACGGTGCCGGAGACAAGGATGAGCTCGCAGCCAGGATCGCACAGATCAAGGCTCAGGTAGAGGAGACATCCTCCGACTTCGACAGAGAGAAGCTTCAGGAGAGACTTGCCAAGCTGTCCGGCGGCGTAGCTGTCATCAACGCAGGCGCTGCATCCGAGACAGAGCTCAAGGAGAAGAAGCTCAGACTCGAGGACGCTCTCAACGCTACAAAAGCTGCTGTTGAGGAAGGTATCGTAGCAGGCGGCGGAGTTGCTCTGATCAGAGCTATCGACGCAGTCAGGAAGTACGCTGACAGCCAGGAAGGCGACATGAAGACAGGCGCCAAGATCGTAGAGAGATCTCTCGAGGAGCCTGTAAGACAGATCGCAGCCAACGCCGGATTCGACGGTGCTGTGGTAGTCGCAAAGGTCAAGGATGAGAAGGGCGACATCGGATTCAACGCTGCCAACGATCAGTACGAAGACATGATCAAGGCAGGTATCGTTGATCCTGTCAAGGTCACAAGATCCGCACTTCAGAATGCAGGCTCCGTAGCAGGCATGCTCCTGACTACAGAGGCAGGCATCACCCAGATCAAGGAACCGGAACCTCCGATGCCGGCAGGTGGTGCTCCAGGAATGGGCATGATGTAAGCTTCCTAGCTACAGACAAAAATAACTTCGCTAAATATAAGAAGTCGGTACCACATTGTACCGGCTTCTTTTTGTATAACAGACGCCGGATGTCCCCCGCCTCAACGGAGTAGGCGGCGGGTTCCATATTCGATCGTCAGTGGCGGGTTACAATCCCCGACTGACGATCTCATGAGCTGAAGCTCCCGTCGTCTGTTGACGGCGTCGCTCGCTCCAACCAAGCGAGCTTGATGGAGCTTCGCTCCTGGTTGAAATGCGCTCGCAATTTTGCACAAAGTTAGTATTCTCTAATATTATAAAAACGCTTTAAATGGGCAAATATTAGTGGTATAGTATGCAAAAGTCGTTGAAAACGGCAAATAGTTAATTAGATCTAACCAAAATGTCAACCGATTTTATCACATAGATCCCGTTTTTAAAGAAAGAGGTGCGAAATGGCGACAGTTCTCAAAGAACCATCAAGAACTTTTAACGAGTATCTTCTCATCCCGGGTTATTCCGGCATGGACGCACGTCCGGAGAACGTATCACTCAAGACTCCGGTAGTAAAATTCAAAAAGGGTGAAGAACCGGCGATCACTATGAATATTCCGCTGACTTCGGCCGTCATGCAGGCAGTCTCAGATGACAATATGGCTGTCGCATTGGCCAAAGAAGGCGGTATTTCATTTATCTTCGGCTCGCAGTCAATAGAGAGCCAGGCGGCCATGGTCAGGAGAGCCAAGAGCTACAAGGCCGGATTCGTTCCGAGCGACTCCAACTTAAGACCGGACGCCACACTTCAGGATGTGCTCGATCTCAAGGAGGAGAAGGGCCACTCCACCATAGCGATCACAGAGGACGGCACTGCCGACGGCAAGCTCCTCGGTATCGTTACAAGCAAGGACTACAGAGTATCCAGGATGGATCCTTCCACAAAGGTCACTGAGTTCATGACTCCGTTTGACAAGATGGTATGCGGCCGTGACGGCATCACACTGTCTGAGGCCAATGACCTGATCTGGGACAACAAGGTCAACCAGCTGCCTATAATCGACGACAACCAGAGACTCACTGCCTTCGTATTCCGCAAGGACTACGATTCCCACAAGGAGCATCCGGACGAGCTCCTCGACCAGGACAAGAGATACATCGTCGGAGCAGGCATCAACACAAGAGACTTCAAGGAGAGAGTCCCGGCTCTTATCGATGCCGGAGTGGACATCCTCACTATCGACTCATCTGAGGGCTACTCCGAGTGGCAGGCCATCACTCTCAAGTGGATCAGAGATACCTACGGCGACAGCGTCAAGGTCGGCGCAGGCAACGTAGTTGATGCAGACGGATTCAACTTCCTCGCTGACTGCGGAGCTGACTTTGTCAAGATCGGTATCGGCGGAGGCTCCATCTGCATCACAAGAGAGCAGAAGGGTATCGGACGCGGCCAGGCTTCGGCTGTCATTGAGGTAGCACAGGCCAGAGACGAGTACTTCAAAAAGACTGGCGTGTACATCCCGATCTGTTCTGACGGCGGCATCGTGTATGACTACCACATGACTCTCGCTCTTGCAATGGGCGCGGACTTCATCATGCTGGGCAGATACTTCGCGAGATTCGATGAGTCTCCGTCGGCCAAGCTCATGCTCAACGGCAATTACGTCAAGGAGTACTGGGGCGAGGGTTCCGCAAGAGCCCGCAACTGGCAGAGATACGATCTCGGCGGCGATGCAAAGCTCAAATTCGAAGAGGGCGTTGACTCCTACGTACCGTACGCAGGATCGCTTCACGACAATGTCCAGATGTCGCTGAGCAAGGTCAAATCGACAATGTGCAACTGCGGTGTGCTCAACATCCCTGACCTCCACAAGAACGCCAAGCTGACGCTCGTATCCGCTGTAAGTATCGTTGAGGGCGGTGCGCACGACGTCATCCTCAAGGAGGTCTCATCGCACTCCAACAATACAAACAGAGCGTAATAAATATAAGTAATACTCAAAGCAGTTTCGGAGGATATACAATGGATAAGAGACCGGAAACAATGGAACGTATCACTACACGTGCACTCGCTGACAGGTTCATCGAGGAGCAGCTCGCTGAGATCAGAGCTCAGGTCGGAGACAGGAAGGTGCTGCTTGCACTCTCCGGCGGCGTTGATTCAAGTGTAGTAGCTGCACTGCTGATCAAGGCTATCGGCGACAATCTGGTGTGTGTCCATGTCAATCACGGACTTCTGCGCAAGGGCGAGCCGGAGATGGTCATCAAGGTCTTTAAGGAGGAGCTCGGCGCCAACCTCATCTATGTTGACGCTGTCGACAGATTCCTCGACAAGCTCGCGGGTGTTGACGATCCTGAGACCAAGCGCAAGATCATCGGCAAGGAATTCATTGATGTGTTTGCAGAGGAGGCTTCAAAGCTCGAGGGCATCGACTTCCTCGGACAGGGCACTATTTATCCTGACATCCTCGAATCCGACGGAGTCAAGGCTCACCACAATGTAGGCGGTCTCCCTGAGGATCTGCAATTCGAGCTCGTAGAGCCTGTAAAGCTGCTCTACAAGGACGAGGTCAGAGTCGTAGGCTCCGCTCTCGGACTTCCTGACAGCATGGTATACAGACAGCCGTTCCCGGGCCCTGGACTCGGAGTAAGGTGCACAGGCGCCATCACAAGAGACAGGCTCGAGGCCCTGCGCGAGGCTGATGCCATCGTAAGAGAGGAGATCGGCCAGATGAAGAACGTGCCATGGCAGTACTTCGCTGTGATCCCTGACATGAAATCGACCGGCATCAAGGACGGCAAGCGCTACATGGGATGGCCTGTCATCATCAGAGCCATCAACACGGTGGACGCTGTCACTGCAGAGTCCGTAGAGATCCCTTGGGACATGCTCAAGAGGATACGCGACCGCATCATCGAGACCGTTCCGGGCGTCAACAGAGTCATGTGGGACATCTCGGATAAGCCAGTGTCGACCATAGAGTGGGAATAATGAAGCAAAACCCGCAACGTCAGTAATTGCAAGGCGAAGCGGGTTTTAAAATGCCCGAATGGCCCGAAATTGGCCCAAATTATTTTTGCATTAATCCCAGAGTAAGCATGGGCTGTTCAAAGCATTGCCCATCAAAAGCCCTTTGATGCCTTGACAGCGATTAGAGCGCGTATTACACTTGTAATACAGAGAGGAGATGAGAGAAATGGCTATTTCGTTAAGACTCAGCGATCAAGATAACAAACTGATCCGTGATTTTGCCAAACTCTATGGACTGAGTGTTTCTGAATTCATTAGGAATACTGTCATAGAACGCATTGAAGATGAGATAGATATACAGGCATACAGGGATGCTATGGCAGAACTCGAAAAAGATCAGACAACATTTTCTATGGAAGAAGCTAAGGATCTCTTGGACATATGAAGAAGTTTACAGTAAGGATGTCCAGAGGCGTTATTAAGACCCTCAATAAAATGGACAAACCAACAAGAGTGCTTCTGTTCACATGGATAAAGACCAATCTTGACGGCTGCACCGATCCCAGAGCTTACGGCAAAGCACTGTCCGGAAATCTAAAAGGAGCATGGCGATATAGGGTTGGTGATTACAGGATAATTGCAGAGATCGGAGATGAAGAGCTTGTCATCCTTGTAGTAGCTGTTGGGCACAGAAGAGAGGTATACAAATAATTATCCAAACGAAGATATTACCGGTACAATTGAATATAGATGAGATGGACATCTTTACGCTTGGAGGAGCACAAAGCCATGATCGTGGAACTGTGTCCGGGACAGAAAAATACGATATTCACAAATGGTGGTAGTGTCGACCATAAAATTCGAATAGTGCAAATTATATGACGCCCTTATGGGCGCCTTTTTGCCCATGTGTGTCCATTGACTGGATATAAGTAAGATAAGGAGAAATAATGGATAAATCTCAGAAATCACCCAATGCGCTTCAAATCAACAGGAATCGCTGCATACTGGCGATAATAGTATGCAGCCTGATATGCATTCTTGTGTATCTTGGGGTCACCGATCAGGTGCTGAGAGACCCGGATCCGCTTATAAAAGAAGTTGGGTGGAAGTCGTATCACATGTTTACCATTCTGTCCAATCTGCTGATGGCTGTCGCTGCGGCAATGTGTATTCCGTTTGCAGTCGATGGCATGAGATACCGCAACTATCATCTTCCGAGATGGTATGTGAATCTGATGTACGCCGGAACTACAGGGGTAGCTATAACCTTCATTATCGCTCTTACAGTACTGGCTCCTGCGGCAGGCTTTTACAGGGTAATGCTGTTTTCCAACAATCTGCTCCTTCATCTGACCTGCCCTGTCTTATCAATACTGCTTTTTCTCTTCATTAATTCCGACCACGAGATCAAATGGAAGGACTCCATCATTGCCATAATGCCTGTGTGTATATATATGGCGATGTACCTGATACTTGTCTTTGCTGTCGGAGAGGAATCCGGCGGCTGGCGTGATCATTACCAGATATACCGGATCCTGGAATACATACCAATGCCATTGCTGATCGTATTGTTTGCTCTGGTCAGTTTTCTTATTGCAACGGCTCTGAGGCTTGCACACAATGCGATCCACAGGCGCAGAAAAGCCGGTATGGAAAGCTATTATCAGCAGGCAGAGGAATTCTCATATCCGGATATTGAGCAGGCTATCAGGGCGCTGGCAGATCAGGACCGCTTAAGAGATAAAGGCGGTGAACTGACTGTGCCGCGCCGTATCATGAACATGATGGAAAAGAAGTATGAGAGCGGGCTGTCAGCCGGGGAAATGTGCAGCATATATATAGATGAGTATTACAGAAAGGAAGACGGAGCAATAAATGAGCGGTAACTACACATATTATAGCGCGGGATTTTTCGGGTTTGGAGAACCCGGAACATTCCGGCCTTACACGCTTATGCATTTTGCCCCGCTGATCGTGTGCCTGATATGCATATTTCTGGTATGGCGCAATAGAGATGCTTTGCGGAACTGGGAAGGAGAGATACATCTTAGATTTGTGCTGTCTTTCAGCATGTTCGTGATGGAGTTCGGTTTTTTCTTATGGCTCCTCTATGTAGGTGATACCAGCGGAAACAATCTCATGATGGCAAAACTGCCGCTGCATGCCTGCGATATGGGGCTTATCATATGCATGTTTATGGTACCAAGCAAAAACAGGACTCTGTTCGGCATAAACTTTTTTGTAACTTTATTCGGGGCTACACTTGCGTGCATTATCCCGCAGACAGTGCTAGACTGCGCAGATCCGACATATTTCAGATACTACCAATATTTCGGGGAACACCTTATACCTGTATTCTGCACGGTCTATATGATCATCATCCACCGGATGAGACCGCGTTACAGAGACATCTGGTTTGCAGTGGGATCTCTTTTGCTCATGCTGATCCCGAGCATCAGACTTAATGAAGCGTTCCCGGGTTCTGATTATCTGTTTCTGAAACTGGACACTTCGCTGTTTCCGGAGAGCCAGTACATGCGCGCTCTGATTTATACAGGGCTTATAATTCTGATTTTTCACGCAATGTGGTTTATCTGGAAGTTCATAGAGAGGAGCAGCAGAGCTGCGTAAAACTAAAATGGTTGAATCTTATATAGGAAAAGATTATAGTGTCGACCATAGAGTGGGAATAGCATATCAAGGACTTCAGGAGAGGCCGGTTGCCTCTCCTGGTTTTTTTAGTATTGAAACTCACAAAAAAACGCAGCGCCATTATCCGCTGTTTCACTTTACATATGCATGGTGCAGAACTACTATGTGGTATAATCATTTACATATATACATATAAGAAGGGAATACATGCAGAATTACATAATTATGCACATGAATCGTAAAGTGGCATCTATAAGGAGTGATGGCTCCTGTACGATTTATAGTGCCAGCTTTATGCCTTATAATCTGTATCTGGAGAAAACCGCAGATGACATTGAAATCAGACTTAATAACCTGAGCAATTTCACATACTGGTGTGCATCAAGGATCCTTACAATGGACAGGAAGTACGCCAAAGAAATACTGAACAGCCTTGGCAGGAAGCAGGCTGTAACGGATAGAGACCGCGCTGAGATCGCTATTTCATATCATGCGCTTTCACTTACTGATGTGTATTGGGTGAAAAAGCAATATGAGCGAGCAACATATGAGGATATCAATTTATATGATCACTCACTTTCGGATTCATTTGTAGATGTAAGCCTTAGAGGCAAGAGCCTTACAGCACAGAATGCAGAACTCGTGGATCCAAGAGATGCGGCCGGTGACGTAGCTACGCAAGGTGTTGCACCTAAAGCATGGGTACGCAGAAACGGCACGTTCTATCTTCTGAAAGACGGCGATAAGCGAGATGTTGAAGCAGAACTGCTGGCAAGCAGAATAATGGATTGCTTCAGAATTGAACATGTGCATTATGTTCCTGAGAAATATAATGGTGTAGATGTCAGTTCCAGTGAAATCATAACTTCCAAGAAACGCAGCATTGTAGCTATGGAATATGTAGAGATCTATGCACAGAATCATGATCAGGATTATCATAAAATGATTCTCAATAAAGATGCGTATGCATATTATTCAATGAACATCATTGATTATCTGATTGGGAATACTGACAGGCATTGGGGCAACTGGGGCGTATGGGTGGACAATAGCACCAACAAGATCATTGGACTGCATCCACTTATGGATTTCAACAAGGCGTTTACATCTTATGACACGCTGGAAGGTGCGATATGTCAGACATCTAAAGAGCGTCTTTCTCAGAAAAATGCTGCCATCGAAGCTGTGAAGCAAATCGGATTAAACCAAATCACAGATGTCAGGCAAGAATGGTTCTCAAGTGAAGATCAGTGGGAGATGTTCAACAGAAGACTTGAACTTTTGAAAAAGCACGATTGTAGATTTGCTGCAAAATAATTGCTCTGATACTACTTTAGTGTCGACCATAGAATTCGAATGAGGCATAAAGGAAAAAATTCTTTCTAGATAATGCTAAAGCAGCCTGAGAATATATCTTTCAGGTTGTTTTTTCATTTGGATTTAGAAGGTTGTATGTATATTGGCCTGTGATGATTGAAGCGTATTGGATCGGGTGCTATCATTCACCTGTATTAATCAGATTATGAAAGAAAGGAATAACTATGAACGAGGTTAACAGACCACGGAAACCGCTGCTTATCTTCTATATAGCAGTTCTCCTGATCCTGTTCCTGTGGAACTCCATGATCGTTCCGATGGTTGCAGAACAGGAAATCAAGGAAGTAGACTACGGCACCTTCATGACCATGACTGAGAAGAATCAGATCGGTAAGGTGCAGATTGAGAGCAATAAGATCCTTTTTACAAACAAGGACGGATCGAAGACATACAAGACGGGCATCATGAATGACCCGGATCTCGTCAACAGGCTCCATGCATCCGGAGCTGAGTTCACCAGCGAGATCGTTGAGGAGATGTCGCCGGCGGCAAGCTTCTTCCTGAGCTGGATACTGCCGATAATCATTTTCGTTGTGCTAGGTCAGTATCTGAGCAGAAGGATGATGGACAAGGCAGGCGGCGGCCCGGGATCGATGATGTTCAACCTGGGCAAGAGCAATGCCAAGGTGTATGTAAAATCATCTGACGGAATCAAATTCAGCGATGTCGAGGGTGTCGATGAGGCAGAGGAAAACCTTCAGGAGATCGTAGACTACCTGCATAATCCGGAGAAGTACCGTGAGATCGGAGCTTCGATGCCTAAGGGCGTACTGCTCGTAGGCCCTCCGGGAACAGGTAAGACCATGCTCGCCAAGGCTGTAGCCGGCGAAGCTGACGTACCGTTCTTCTCGATGTCAGGCTCTGAGTTCGTTGAGATGTTCGTCGGCATGGGAGCATCCAAAGTGCGTGACCTGTTCAGTCAGGCCAAGGAGAAGGCTCCGTGTATCGTATTCATAGATGAGATCGATGCTATCGGTCAGAAGAGAAACAGCGGAAATCTCGGCGGCAATGACGAGAGAGAACAGACTCTGAACCAGCTTCTGACTGAGATGGACGGATTCGAGGGCAACAGCGGAGTAATCATCCTCGCTGCGACCAACCGTCCGGAATCACTCGACCCTGCGCTCACAAGACCGGGACGTTTTGACAGAAGAGTACCTGTCGAGCTGCCTGACCTGCAGGGAAGAGAAGCCATCCTCAAAGTACATGCCAAGAAGGTCAAGGTCGAGGACAACGTCGACTACAGCGCTATTGCAAGAATGGCATCCGGTGCATCCGGTGCTGAGCTTGCCAATATAGTAAATGAGGCAGCTCTCAGAGCTGTCCGCGACGGGCGCAAGGCTGCAAGCCAGACCGACTTCGAGGAGAGCATCGAGGTAGTCATCGCAGGATACCAGAAGAAGAATTCGATCCTTACTGACCAGGAGAAGAAGATAGTTGCCTATCACGAAATCGGCCATGCGCTGGTCGCTGCAAAGCAGACCAATTCAGCTCCTGTCCAGAAGATCACGATCATCCCGCGTACTTCGGGAGCTCTCGGATATACTCTCCAGGTCGATGAAGGCAACCACTACCTCATGAACAAGGAAGAGCTCGAGAACAAGATCACAACTCTCACCGGCGGACGTGCCGCAGAGGAAGTTGCATTCGGCTCAGTGACGACAGGTGCTTCGAACGATATCGAGCAGGCTACCAAGCTGGCGAGAGCGATGATCACCCGCTACGGCATGAGTGATGACTTCGACATGGTCGCTATGGAGACAGTTCAGAACCAGTATCTCGGCGGAGACACTTCGCTCGCATGCTCGGCAGAGACACAGGCTAAGATCGATGAGAAGGTCGTTGAACTTGTCAAGCAGCAGCATGAGAAGGCTGTACAGATCCTGACAGAGAACAGAGAGAAGCTCGACGAACTTGCAGCTCACCTGTATGAGAAGGAGACGATCACAGGCGAGGAGTTCATGAACATTCTCAACAGCTGATCAGAGATAGAAATTACACACATGATGCCGGCACTCCTGAAAGGCGTCCAGCATCTTTTCATTTGAAAGATGACGCTACAGATTATTTATACGATTCTTGAATATTTTCTCGTATTCTCATTCCTCGGATGGTGTGTCGAGGTGGCATATCAGGCGGTGAGTAAGGGGCTGGTTGTCAACAGAGGATTTCTGAACGGCCCCGTATGCCCGATATACGGATTCGGAGTGTTGGCGGTTTTTTTCCTGCTTCAGATAACGGGTGAGGGAGAATTCTATGAGCAGAACGCGCTCAAGGTGTTCCTCTTCGGAGTCGTCCTTGCGACGGCTGTTGAACTGTTCGGCGGGTGGATCCTGGATAAGGCGTTCCACGCGAGATGGTGGGACTATTCGGACAGGCCTTTCAATCTGAACGGATATATCTGCCTCCAGTTCAGCATCATCTGGGGCATGTCCATACTGCTCGTTGTGCGCGCTGTATATCCGATGCTGAGCAGCATTCTTGAACGCATCCCGCAGAATATAGGGTGTGCGCTGATAGGAATCTTCTCAGTAACATACATCGCGGACTTTGCTGTTTCAGTCAGTGTAATGATAGGACTCAACAAGCGTATGGCTGAGATCGATGAGATGCAGAGACGCATGCGCGTTGTCAGCAATGAACTTAGCAACCAAATCGGAACCAGGACCCTTGAGACCAAGCAGCGCGTTGATGACGCGAAGGTCCAGGCTTCGCTTGCGGGTGCTGAGGCAATAGAGCATATTTCAACTGCCAGGACTGAAGCAAGAGAGACGATCGAGACAAGCAAAGCTGAGACTCTGGCTCAGATGGCGGCATCACGTGCCGAACTTACGGCTAAGCGTAAAGCACTCGAAGAGCGCATTCTGAGCAGCAGGCATTTCGGAGCAGGGAGACTGCTGCGCGCTTTCCCGCAGATGAAGCACCATAAGTACGCAGAACTGCTAGAGGAGATTTGCGGGAAATTGAGGTACTAAAAATAATGAAAAGAAAAAATTATGGATAAAATAAATAATAAGTGAATACTGTCTGCACGCCCAAAACCAGCAGGAAAACTGATATAATAAAATGAAGTTTTATATACTGAACTCTGCGGATATGGCAGGGAAAGACCTGAAAATAAAGGTGTGGCAGCATGGCAGACCGGAGAAAGCTTGAAAACTGTTGAATAATTTACTATGAGACGATCTTCAGTCTGTCTCAGGAAAGAGGACATCACAAGGTATGGAAAACTATCTGAAAAGAAATCGAAGCAAACTGTCCGGGGCTGCCGTGATATTACTTGTCATGGCATTTGCTCTTTTGCTGAGCACAGCAAAAGCCTCTGCGGCTGATCTTGACAACAATACCGGTAAGGAGCTCAACGGTACCTATAACCTGACCGAAGACATAAAGGGAAAGGAATATATCGTAACAGGCGAAACTACCATCAACCTGAAAGGTCACAGCATCGAAGGAGATGGCGCAGACATAGCCTTTACAGTTGAGCCCGGACAGGAATTGACGATCAATAACATCTCTGATGCGGACGGCTATATCAAAGGCTACGATTACCATGCCGTGAAACTAGGAGAAGGCAGCAAGCTGGTGATGAAACCAGACCGCGAAAAAGGCGGAAAAGTAATCCTTACAAATAACAGCTACGGCGCCATACAGGCGGAAGGCAACAACATCGAGATATCCGGCGGCATCGTGGAGGGTAATAGCAAATGGAGCAACTTCCGCAGATATCTGAGCGGCGGGGGTATTTACCTGAAGGGAAACGGCTGCAAGGTGCACGATATCGTTGTTAGAAAAAACCTTGTAGAGAGACAGGGCGGAGCTCTCATTGCAGGAGCCGACAGCTACGGAGGCGGCATATATGCTGAGGGAAACAAATTTGAATTATACAGCTCTGTCATTGAGGGCAATAACGCTTCATACGGCGGCGGTCTGTATCTGAAAGGAGACGGAGCGAAGATCGGCGCCAAAGACAATGGAAACAGATTCATCAAGAATTCGACATTTGTCGACGGCGACGACGGTGAAGACGGCGGCGCTGTATATATCGACGGTGCGAATAACAGAATGGACTATGCCACGTGCAGAGGCAATTATGCCGGCGATGACGGAGGCGCACTCTACCTGGACGGTGATGAATCCACCTGGATCGATTACACTGAGATGACTGCAAACCAGGCGGAAGATGACGGCGGCGCCATGTATATCGAAAACGGAGCCTTCTTCCGTTCTATGCATTCAAGGTTCATCAACAACAGAGCGATAGACGGCAACGGCGGCGCGCTCTATGACAAATTCCATACGACACAGTTCTGGGATTGCACCATAAACGAAAACCTCTGCGCGGGTGAAGGCGGAGCCATTTCCGCACACGGAAGCGCAGAAGCGGCGCTGGTCCTGGCAGACAGTGATGTAAGATTCAACGATAACCCTACAGATAAAATGGGTGCCGGGATATGGATGGGAAAGGGCAGATTCAATGTCATGGATGTCGACCATATAAGCGGCAACGGAGACATCAAGGCAGGAGAGATAGACGGTGAAAAGGATTTCAGCGGAAAGATGTTTTCAAATGCGTATCTGAAGCCTGATTCGGAATTTGAAGTAAAAACTGATGAAAAAAATCTCAAGGGAGACGCGTGCGTATGGCTCCATGAGCCGGGTGGATTTTATTACCGCAAGCTGACCACGGTCCAGGGCTTTATATATAGTGCAACCGATCGTCTCCGCTGTGACCTTCTCGATTATGAGTACAGATTGTTCGGTTACTACCGAAATACGCACAAATATGTCGGACTTGATGATGTCGTACCTGATGGTGAGGATCCCGTTACAAAAGATGCGTATAACGCTCTCATCGCTGAGGGCTATGGACTCAATAAAGCGGCCAGGACCAACATCACAGAAAAATACTACGAGGGCAAGATCCATCCTGCGGTGTCCACTCCTGAAGCTATGTTCACAGATCGTGAATTTAAAAAGTTTAGCCTGAAACTCGAATACCGTGAAAAGAAGCATGAAGCGGAATGGACCAATAAGGAAGATGAGTGGAAGGAGATCCCTCTTGGCGATAGCACATCGGTCGACGGGGTCGAAGGCCTTTCCAGGGAAGCCAAAGACGCATCCTTTGTCTTCGGCAAAGACAATCAATTTATGGATTATGAGGTCAGAGCTGTCTGCGAGAGGAGCTTCCATCCAATGGGGAAGTTACAGAGAGATATAAGATCCAAGGATGAGACGCTTAGCTTCAGCGTGAACATGAAGGAGGGCACAACAGGTCATAAGAATATTTATCTGAGGAAGATCAAAAAGGCCGGAAGTGACACAGCGGCACCTGTGTACGAAGATGTCCTTCATAAGGCTGACTTACTGATGGGAGAAAGCACGAAATTATACATCCCGCTGGACGCCGTTCCTGCCGGATTCGATATCACAGGCGCATCGGCATATTACGATGGTGATACTACGCCGCACAAGCTTCCTTTTGAGACAAGCTTTGATCAGATCGCCGGATACAAGGGATATGCGACAGTGACTGCCCCTTCTGAGGCCGAGGTCCGCAATGTCTATGTGGTGCCTGAATACAAGGCTAAAAAGTATAAGGTCTCATTGAAGTTCAATGTGCCCGATGCAAGGAAAATGGGGATACTGAATGAGAGTGTCGTCGAGGATATGGAAGGCACTTACGATGCAGCCAGTGTTATCAAACTCCAGAATGTGCTGAACGGCAGCGGTACCTGGTACATCGAAAGCGTTACATACGAAGGGGAAAACGGGACTGTCACCGTTCCTTGGACGAATAATCTCAGCTATACGGTCATAGGCAGTCGCGGCATTGAAGGTGCAGATACTCTCGATAAACTGATCGAATCGCTGAAGAATGTGGATGACAACAACAGGTACATCCAGTACAACCTCCGCGAGCAGGATAACAGGATCAGGGTGAGATTCTATGACGGAGATCCGAGCGGCGACGGCGGATTTACATCTGAGCTATGGGACAAGGGCACGACACTGAATGATCACGTCGATGAATTCGCCGGAAGCTTCAGCTCGGCTCATCACTTTGTCGAATGCTATCAGGAAGACGGCAAGTGGAGATATGATCCTCAGGAGAATGTCGTATCCATGGACAAGAAGCTCTACAAGGATATGACGTTATATGCTGTGATGGAGCCTTCAGCGCTCGTGCTTCCGGCTGATGCCAACGGAAAGACGCGTTCTGACAGTGACGGCTCGGTGCTCGTGTACAGAGAAAATAAAGAAGATGGTCTGCGGCAGGCAGGCTTCGTCGAGGGCGAGACCGTGAAGGTGGCATACAGGGGAGACAAGGCCGTTAAGGGCTGGATCGCTCAGCACCGTATCCACAAAGCGGGATCACAGTATGCACAGACTGAAGACTATGATCTTGGCCACGAAAACAGCATGATCGGTGATGCCAGGTGCTCGCTTAAAGGCAATGTGATGACCTTCAGGGTGACAAAGTCCATGGTCACTCCGGATGACAGTAATCCGGAAAAGGTATCCACTGTAATAATAAAGCCGATCCTTGCCGACCCGGTCGTCAATATAACCGGAGTTCCTCAGATCATGAGTAGGGGACAGAACTGGAGTACTACCTCTGCGGTCGTCTGGCCGGAAAGCATGAAGGACAGTACTGTCAGATGGACAGTCACATATGACGGCGTGACGAGCGATCTTAGTGGCGAATTCACGTTTGCTAACAGCGGCTTGTACAAACTGACAGCTGTCGTGACAGACGGACTTGGCATCGGCAGGGACTACACTCAGGAATTTGATGTTGAGGTGCCGGGCGTTCAGTTATACAAGGTCTCCTTCGATTCGAATGCTGCCGGCGCAGATGATCCGGATGTCCAGCTTGTTGGGGACGGATCAAAAGCAACCGCTCCGGCCCAAAACCCATCGAGAGAGGGCTTTACCTTCGGCGGATGGTATAAGGTGATAAGGAGCTCGGACGGTAGTGTCCAGAGAGAAGAAGCCTTCGACTTCGATACTGAGATAAAGGGAGATACAGAACTGAGAGCACATTGGCTCTGCGCTGTTAATGTATCTGTTGTTGGCAATACAGGCGGTTCTGTTGGTACAGTAGAATCGGCAGTAAGTGATAATCTGTATCCTGAAGGCAGCAGCGTCACTGTAGTGGCCACACCTGAAATCAATTACAAGGTAAAGAGCTGGACATATAATGGAAATGAGGTGAGCGGAAATACAAGCGGAGTTTTCACTATAAACAGCCTCTCAGCAGCAAATAACGAGGTAACTGTTGAATTCGAAGCGGGCAGCACATCCGGTGATACGCACAGCGTTAAAGCATCTCAGAAAGGCGAATCGTACGTTTGGTATGCTGATGCAAAATTTTATGGTGAAGGTGATTACTACCCGGGAGATGCAGTAACACTGACTGCTACACCTGAAGCAGGATATGCCGTACACGGATGGTGTAATGGACGTGGGGATTGGCTCAGCAATTCCGCGACCTACACATTTGTAATGGGCAATAGTAATGTAAATGATGTATACGCGATCGTGTACAACAAGGTCAAGGATCTGAAGCTGACATCTCCGGCAGCAGTCACAGTGGGGGATGATTATACGCCTGCGGTAGAAGCCGAGTACGCAGGAACCGAATCGACAGAAGAAGAACGGAGATCCTACATTGTTTGGAGCATAGAATCCATGCCTCAGGGGAGCCAGGTGGACTATTATGAAGGATCATATGGGCCTCCGACTATCAAAGCGACAAGGCCCGGCAATATAGTGCTCAGAGCGACATTCTTCACCTATAAACCGAATGTCCCATCTGTTGTGCGCTATGAAAAGAGCTTCACTATTGGGGTAGATGCCGTCGCGGAGCCTACATGCGACGTTACATTCAAGAACGGTAATACAACTGTAGCAACGCAGACTGTTCTCAAGGGCGGCAGTGTTAGCGACATTGGAAGCCTTACAAAGAAGGGGAGCAGATTCGACGGCTGGTTCAAGGAAGGTGAAACTAACCCATATGATTTCACAGTTGCTGTGAACGCTGATCTTACGCTTGAGGCTCACTGGACCGAAGCTGAGAAGGTCGATGCCGTACCGGCTTCATGCCTTGAAGACGGCATCAGAGAACATTACGAGATAAGTGATGGCGGTAAAACCGAGTATTATCTGGACGAGTATATTACACATAAATCATCCTCTGAGGCTCTAAAGGTACCTCCGCTCGGACATGAATGGACCAGAGCCCAGTATGCCTGGAGTGACAACAATCTGGCCGTTACTGCGATACGTTTATGCACACATGACCGCTGCGGCGTAAGCGAAGTAGAGACGGTGGCGACTGCCGCCACAGTCACAAAGGAACCAACTTTGACCGAAGACGGAGAGATGCTCTACACTGCAGAGTTCAGCAACAAGGCTTTTACAACCCAGTTCAGGACTGCCGGTATCTCTAACGAGGATGTGAAGAGAAGAGAAGCAGAAGAGGCTGAAAGACAGAAAGCGAAACAGGAAGCAGAGGCAAAGGCCAGGGCAGAAGCGGCTCTTGAATGGACAGGCACCCAGGATGGAAGCGTGCCTGCCGCAAAAAGTGTGAAGGCAAAGGCCGGTAAAAAAAGGGTAAGAGTATCCTGGAAGAAAGCAAAGAAAAAGAATCTGAAGAAGTTCACAAATGTGGAGATCCAGGTATGTACTGACAGAAGCTTTGACAGATCAAATACGATACGGCGCATTGTCAGGAAGTCAAAGAAGTCTGTGACGGTCAAAGGACTTGCAAAGAAGAAGACCTACTATGTCAGGGTGCGCAATGTCAGGGGATCCGGCAGCGGCAAGCGTGTGTCAAAGTGGTCAAAAGTCAGGAAAGTAAAGATCAGAAAATGACCCGGCCCTAACCCGGCCAGTGTCGACCATAGAATTCGAATAGTACAAAAAGTATAAACCGTTGGATTTTCCAACGGTTTTATTGTGCGTCGATATCAAATCGAGGTCAGAAAGACCTTTATCATTTTGAATGTATCCATGATGCGCCTGCTTATGCTGCGCATTCCTTCTGAGAGAGGAGCAGCTGCCGGACGCTTGTTAACGATGCTTCTCGACGAAGTCAGCGATCTCACCCAGAGTTATGGTCTCGGGTGACGGGCTTTTTGCGGGATCTAACCGCATGTTTAGCTCCACCTCCGCAGGGTCGCTGCCGTGAGCCGAAGAGATGCTGCTGACTCCTGTGTTACGGGAGGAAAGCCGTTCCTCCCGTGTCTTTCTGCTTCTGGTCTGTATTACATCGGGACCTTCATCGCAGCTGTACTCCGGATAATGCCCGATCAGTGCGTCGTAAATCGTATGGTACGCCAGAATGTGTCCGCTGTCCGAAAGATGAATGTCATTATACTTTATGTTGGATAATTCCTCAGGGCCTCTGTAGTCTCTAAGTGTCCCGGCAAAATCGGCGATGATCACGGATTTCACATCGGTAAATGTATTGTTCCTTACTTTGAGAAGGAGATGGATCAGCAAATGCTGAAGCGTGCATGATTGCTGTATTCGTCTTCTGCAAGCTCGTTAAATTCGAATTCCGAGACATCCGAATTGAATATCGACAGCGACAGCTTGTTGTCTGTGTCCTGAGGATTGAAGGCAGGACCGTTGTATTTTACATCCACGGCGGTTTTGTCTTCTTTTTCGTTATACTCAACCACAATGTCGATCTTCGGATCTGCGAGCGTAGGCAGCAATATCTGGTTTACCAGCTCTTCGATTGCCAGTCTGATGCGGCCCGCTGTTTTTGGCGGGATCTGATTCTTGCTGCAGTAGCGATCGATCTCGGCTCCTTCGCCGAGATAGTCGTATGTATGGCTCTCTATGAGCATCTCGAGCACCTTGAGCCGGTGTATGAATCTGCGTGTCCTTTCCTTTTGCGGATTGTCGAATATGACTTCGGGAGTATCGTCGTCATATATTCCGCCCTGATCCATGTAGAATACGCGGTTGCAGATGGATTTTGCAAAGCGCATCTCGTGAGTGACTATCATGAGAGTTTTGCCGCTGCCCGAAAGGTCCCTAATGACGGACTCTACCTCGCCGACCATAGTCGGATCGAGGGCACTTGTCGGCTCATCAAAGAGTATGACTTCGGGATCCATTGCCAGAGTCCTGGCGATGGCGACCCTCTGCTTCTGACCGCCCGAAAGTTCGTCCGGATAACTGAGGGCGCGTTCTGCAAGGCCCACCTGCTTAAGAAGGCGCATTCCCTCATCATAAGCATCCTGCTTGCTCGCTTTCAGCAGTTCCATGGGCGCAAGCATGATGTTCTCTATTACTGTAAGATGCCCAAACAGATTAAAGGACTGAAACACCATTCCCATCTTCTGCCTGACCTTTGTTACGTCGTATCCCGGGGCGGTGATGTCTTCTCCGTTGAATATGACCTGACCTGAGGTAGGACGTTCTATCATGTTGATGCAGCGAAGAAGGGTAGACTTGCCGGTTCCCGAAGGTCCGATGACCGAGATTATGTCACCGTCATTGATAACGGCATTCACATCTTCAAGCGGTGTTCCCAGCTCATATTCTTTTCTTAAGTGAACGAGTTCAATCATCTGTCTTTATTCCCTTCAGAATATCTTCCTTCTTTCTTCGTTTCGGATCGAATCTAAACTCAAGCCTGCCGGCGATCGTTATGAGAAGCCCTGCCAGGGCGAAATAAATGAGTGCGATTGAGATAAGCGGGAAGAACGCCTCATAGGTGCGGCTCCTGACTATATCTCCGACCCTTGTAAGATCCTGAACGGCGATGTATCCGACAATAGCAGTGGCCTTAATCAGGGATATGAGTTCTGACTTGTATGCCGGCAGAAAATATACCATGGCCTGCGGCAGCACTATCTTAAAGAAGGTGCGAAGATTGCTGAAGCCAAGCGCATATGCCGCTTCTGTCTGCCCGCGATCTATCGCGTTGATGCTCGATTTAAGCATCCCGAATACCGCTGCGGCAAAGGTCATTGAAAATGCAACGACTGATACGAAGATGCCGCTGACAGATGCCCTGGCAAACACGATGTAAAACAGGATCATCAGAAGCACCACCGCAGGCAGCATCTGTATGATGCGTACACAGACATTGGTGACCGTATTGGCTATGCGGCTTCCGCCGCGGCACATCATGTATATCAAAAATCCGAGCAGGGTGCCGAAGAATGCTGAGAGGATCGTGATCAGCAGCGTTGCTCCGATACCTGAAACAAACAGCATGTAACGCTTTTCGGTCACAAAGGTCTTATAAAGGCTTTCTTTCAGGCCCTCGAAGAAGCCCACGTCTGTTTCCGCATCCGGATTCCACATGGCGGCTGTAGTGCCTGCTTCATAATATTCGATCGAAAAGTCCACACTCTTTGTGCGCTCTTCGGTAATCGCTATCTCATTTGCGCCTATGTCGCATTTCCCCGAACTTATAGCCGGAATGATTCCGTCAAATGACATGGTGACGAGCTCAAGCCCGTAACCGTATTCTTTGCAGAACCTGGCTACAAGATCTATGTCGAATCCGACAGTCTTCCCGTTTTCAATATAGCTGAAAGGAGGCGAGGTGCCGGTTGTCGCAACCTTTATTGTTCCGTTTGTCGCCGGAAGAGAGTCTGTATCCACAGTCATAACTGCTTTTCCGTCATCACCGATCCAGTTGTTGTTGATCTCGTCGTAGGTGCCGTCTTTCTTAATCTTTTCGATGAATTGATTCATCTGATTAAGGAGGGTCTTGTCACTGTTTGATTTATTGAAAATGAAGCCAAAGATATAAGGCTGAAGATAATCATCGAATACGAGGAGCTTATCTCCGAGCTGACGGTTATAGTAATACCATTTGAGCTGGTCGCCTATGATGGCATCGACCTTGCCGGTCTGCAGTGCGGTCAGCATGTCTATTTCGGAGTTGAAATAAGACACATTCGCCTCCGGCAGAGTTTTCTCGACTATGGGCCCGTTCACCGTGCCGTTCATAACTCCGATGGTATATTCAGAACTGTTGAGGTCTGTGCACTTATTCAGATCGGCGTGCGAGTCTTTTTTGCTGTCTGAAGAGCATCCGCAAAGAATGACGATCGAAAGCAGGACCGCAGTCAGTAACAAAAGCAGATATATATAATGCTTCCGGGTTGTAATCATGCGCATTGAATCACCTTCATAAGATCATTTTGTTCTGATTAAGTATAACATGCCAAATACTGCAGCGAAGCAAAATTTCATATCGATGATCAAATTCGAGTAAATACGGAAAATTCATTCAGACGGAATGATCGGTGGTGACCTTGTGGCCCAAGAATGGCCCAAATTGTTTGCGGATGTGAATAATCGGAGGACGCCATGAAACAGATGTGGTAGAATTAATCGTGATAAACTAACGAAGAGGAAAGTGAGACGAAATTAAGACCGCAATTGTTTGTTATTCACATCAAGGCAGTGGAGTTCTATGAGGGACTGAAGTAAGAAGGACCTGGAATGAGTATTGATATTAAAAAGATGACTATTGGATCAAAGAAGAGGAAATTGACAGCGCTTACGATCGCGGCGATCTTGCTTGTCATGCTATTTGCGCCTTTATTCGCGTACGCCGAGGATGCTACGCCGGTATATCAGTCGCTGGATGAGCTGAACGGCAAGAGATTCGCCTATGTGAACGGGAGCGTATATGTGCAGAACATTGAAGGGATGCTCGAAGGCACTTCTGCGGAGTTCTATCCATCGCTGGCGGAGTGCGTGGCCGCAGTTGAGGCGGGCAAGGCCGATGCTGCAGTCCAGCTGTCGTATTGCTGCCAGCACGTCATAAACCAGCGTCCGGGTACCGTAACACTGCTTCCGGAACCGGTTGCTGAAGTATCCGAGGGGTTCTTCTTCAAACACGGATCTGAGCTGACCGATCAGTTCAATGAGATCATCAGCAAATTCTCAGAAGACGGGACATTGGCCGAGCTTGAGGAGAAGTGGGTAGCTGCCGACGAATCCGGCAAGACTTTGCCGGAGCAGGACTGGGATGCTCCAAACGGGACTTTGAAGTTCGCTACCAGTGGAGTCATTGATCCGTTCTCTTACGTCGGAGAGGGCGGGCAGCCAAAGGGCTATGATGTGGAGCTTGCCCTGCTCATCGCGAAGGAGCTTGGCTATCATCTGGAGGTTTCCACTATTCCCATGGACTCCATCTTTGCATCGGTGGACAGCGGCAAGGCAGATTTTGGCGGCACTCTCACTGAGACGCCGGAACGAGCCTCGGTATGTGACTTCAGTGAGCCGGTGATGCCAACAACCATTTCGGTCATCGTAAAAACCGAAGAGGCATCGTCATCCGGTGGCCTCATGGGAAGATTATCGGATTCGTTTAAGAGGACATTTATAGATGAGAGCAGATGGATGCTCATCCTCAAGGGCCTCGGGATCACCGTGCTGATAAGCGTGTGCGCGGGCGTGCTCGGAATTATGCTTGGCTACGGCACCGTCGTCGCCAGACTCAGCGGTGTGCGCTGGATCGGCAGGCTCGTGGATGGCTATCAGACGCTTATGGGAGGGATCCCTCTCGTGGTTATCCTTATGCTGCTCTACTATGTGGTGTTCGGATTCGTCGACATCCCGGGCGAGATCGTGGCCATCATTGCGTTTGCCTTGTCGTTCGGTGCGACCGCAGGCGCCACCATGTGGACTGCCGTTAACGGCATCGACTCAATTCAGATGGAGTCCGGTCTTGCTCTTGGCTACACTCGCTGGCAGGTTTTCCATAAGATCATATTCCCTCAGGCAAGGCGCCGTTATATGCCGCAGCTTATGGGACAATTCATCAGCCTGGTGAAGGATACCGCGATCGTCGGATACATAGCTGTGCAGGATCTCACCCGGGCCGGAGACCTGATAAGGGCCCGCACGATGGAAGCTTTCTTCCCACTCGTCTCGACGGCGATCATCTACCTGCTGATCTGCCTGGTACTCGGATGGGCACTTCGCAAGGTGGTCGCACGTTTCGACCTTGTCGGCAATACGAACATGGCAAAGGGGGACAAGTAGGAAATGAGCATAATAGAAGTAAAACACCTTCGAAAAGAATACCCCGGCGTAATTCCTCTAAAGGATGTGAATGCCACTGTGGATGAGGGCGAGGTCATCTCGATTATCGGTCCTTCCGGTACGGGCAAGTCGACTTTCATCCGATGCCTCAACGGCCTTGAGACTCCGACTTCGGGTCAGATCATTGTGGACGGCGTGGATATGTGCGCTCCTGATGTTGATCTGCCCAAGATGCGTCAAAAGATGGGCATGGTCTTCCAGAACTACGCGCTGTTTGAACACAAAAATATAGTGGATAATCTCACGATGGCTCCTATGGACCTTTTGGGTATGTCCAAGCAGGATGCCTACGATCAGGCTATGGACCTGCTGAAGCTGGTAGGGCTGAGGGGCAAGGCTTCAAGCTGGCCGGATGAGCTTTCCGGTGGGCAGCGTCAGCGTGTGGCTATCGCGCGCGCACTGGCAATGAGGCCAAAGATCCTGCTCTTCGATGAGCCTACAAGTGCGCTGGATCCGAAGATGGTATCGGAGGTGCTATCCGTAATAACACGCCTCGCCGAGCAGGGGATTACCATGCTTGTGGTCACGCATGAAATGCGATTCGCACGTGACGCGAGCTCCCGTGTATTCTACATGGATCAGGGAGAACTCTGGGAATCGGGTCCGCCGGAGCAGATATTTGAGAATCCAAAGCGCAAGGAGACCCGTGAATTCATTTTCCGTGTGCATAACTGGAACTGGGAGATCCACAGCATCGATTACGACTACGCCGCTATGTTCTCTTCGCTTCAGGAATTCTGTGCACATCAGTTCCTGGGGCGCCGCATAACGATCAAATGTCAGCTTGCACTTGAGGAAATCACATCGTCATTCCTCATCCCTCTGGCGCAGGAGCATGGGATCACCGATCCGCACATCTCATATGAGCTTTCCGTAGGAGAGGGGCGTGAGGAGGCAGATCTATTTATCGACCTGAAGCATTTTACCGATTCCGGCGTAAGCCTGGAGGCGATTGCCGCCGCTGCTGATGATGTGGCAGTACAGATCCTTAAGAATGTAATCGTAAGCGGAGAAACAGACAGTTCCGGAAAGGTCCATTTCGTTATCGGATAGCCGAACATCAGAGCCTATAGAGTACATTGCCAGTAAGGATGAAAGAGACCATAGAATATGAAATCTACATAGGGTGCAGGGATTCAAAGACTCTGAACGAGGTCGCAGGCCTGAAAGAACTCAGAGACATGGTCGTCTCTTACTTTGACCGTAATAAAGTTGATTTCTCCGTTGTGAATGCCACGGGCGGATATCTGCATGATGACGGAGTCTTTGTGATGGAGGACACTCTATGGATAACTATCATCGGCGACTCCGCCACGGATATCACGGGACTTGCCGAAAGACTTGCGATGTTCATGAATCAGGAGAGTGCGCTGGTAGTCAGAAATTGCGTTAAGTCCAGGATCATGTGAGGTGAGACAACTGGGTGAAAAGGGACATTTTAATGCCGGTATAAAATACGAGCTCTACATAGGCATCAAGGATAAGGACAGCTATCTGGAAGTACTCAGTGTAGACGACTTCAGGGACATCCTGAATGAGATCTGCAGCGAAAAGCAGATAAGTTTTACGATGCTGACACAGCATGGCGGTTATACTCACGGTAAGGGATACATCACTGAGACCAGCCTTCGTGTTGTCGTGATCGGTCTGGATGAGGAGGAAGTCACTCTTCTGGGAGAGAGGCTTAAAAAGAAGGTCAATACCGATGCTGTGATGATCACAAAAACTGAGATCGAGTACTGTTATACCTAAGAGCTAAGATTAATACAGGGGGCAGTATCATTTGATGTGATACTCAGTTTATCATTGTCAGTATCGGGAATACGAAATACAAGAACAAGTAAGAAAGGCATGAAGGAGACCAGAGAGTACGAAATCTACATGAACAAAAAACACAGTTGTAAATTCAAATTTATCATTACAGGCATGCTAATTTCGGCATGCCTGTTTTTTTGCGGGATGCACTTCGGCCATAGGTAGACAAAGTGAAACAGAAGTACAATGCAAAATATGAGCTAATACTGGCAGTTGTAATTATATGCCTGCTGATGCTGACTCAGCTTGTCGGTACGACTACTGTCATAGATGAGACCAAGGAAGTAAATGAGGACGGCTGTCCCGTTACCTCAAAGACGCTCGAAGACCTTGAAGCGCCGGGAACCACCTTTGGTACACTTACTGTGCCTGAATGGGAGAACGGGATCAAGGAACGCTTCCCTGAAGGAGAGCTACGCCACTACAATTCGATGGCTAATATGTATGAGGGCGTCGAATCAGGTGAAGTGGATGCAGCTGTAGGGTTCAGCGATGAAAGAATAACTCTGTCAGAGACCCGTCCTGACATGGCCATGATAGAAGAGCCGTTCACTACCGTGCAATTCGGCTTCGGAACACAAAAATCCGAAAAAGGCAGAGCTCTCCGAAACGAGCTGAACCGTTACCTCAAGGAACTGAAGGAAAGCGGGGAGTATGACGCCCTGAGGGAGAAATGGGAGGATCCGAAGCGGGAAGGCGATGTGATGGGAGACTACAACTTCTCCGGCGAAAGGGGCACGCTCAAGATCGCGACCGGAGGTCAGTGGACACCGATGACATTTTACCAGGGCGAAACGCTTACCGGAGAGTTTGTGGAGATCGCAAAAGGCTTCTGCGCCAAGGCAGGGTATACTCCTGAATTCGAGGCAGTGACCCTTTCGGCTGAGCTGTCAGGGCTGGCGTCGGGCACCTATGATTTAGTCGCGGATTCGGTAGTGTTGAATGAGGAGAGGCTCGAGGTCGTCAACATCACAGATCCGCTGATGGAGGATGAATATTTCCTGTACGTAAAAAGGGAACCCGTAATGAAAACGGTTCCTAAGGCATCCGTTTTTGTAAAGAACCTGAAGGCCAGCATCAGACGCACCTTTATAAACGAGGGCCGATACAAGATACTGCTCTCAGGACTCGGAGTAACGCTTCTGCTGTCTATTGTTGCGGGGATCTTCGGCACGCTGCTGGGAGCCTTCATATGCTTTTTGCGCACCAGAAATAATCAGTACATCAGCGCGTTCGCCGGTCTGTATATACGCATCTTCCGGGCTCTACCTGTCGTTGTGCTTCTGCTGGTGCTGAACTACGTAGTCTTCAGGAACAGCGGCATCACTGCATTCTGGGTTTGCGCTATAACATTCTCGATCGAATTCTCTGCCTACTGTTCGGAGATATTCAGAAGCGGTATCAATGCCGTGCCCGAAGGCCAATCGAGAGCCGCAAGAGCGCTTGGCTTCAACAGGATAAAGACATTCCGTAATGTGGTGTGGCCGCAGGCGATGGTCAATATCCTGCCTTCATACAGCGGCCAGTTCATTTCTACGGTAAAGATGACCTCTGTCGCAGGCTACATTTCCATAGTGGATCTTACAAAGGCTTCGGACATAATACGCTCCAGGACATACGAGGCTTTCTTCCCTCTGCTCTTTACGGCAGCGGTCTATTTTGTACTATGCGCGATCCTTGTTGGACTGCTGAGGATAATGGAGAAGAGGATAGACCCGTCACTGAGGACTGTAGGAAAAGATATACTCGACATTGCTCAGTCGTATAGGGCGGGAGAGATGGAGCAAAAGGTATCACAAAAGACGCCGGACAGATCAGATGCCGGGGAAGTCATCATAAAGGTGAGCAATCTGAAGAAAAGCTTCGAAGAGGTGACTCCGCTAAAGGATGTGAACTGCGATATCCATAGAGGCGATGTGATTTCAATAATCGGACCGTCAGGGACGGGAAAGAGCACTCTGCTATTCCTGCTCAATCATCTGATGACACCTGACAGCGGATCGATCATTTTTGAGGGGCAGGATATCCTCTCCAAAAACTATGACTATAACAAGATGCGTCAGAAGATCGGAATGGTGTTCCAGTCATTTTACCTGTTCTCGCATCTGACTGTCGTTGAGAATCTTATGCTTGCGCAGACGGAGCTTCTGAAGAGGAGCCGCAGGGAGGCCTGTGAGCGCAGCATGGAACTGCTGCAGACAGTCGGACTGGCAGACAAAGCGCTCAGCCTGCCGGATCAGCTTTCGGGCGGACAACAACAAAGAGCAGCGATCGTCCGGGCGATGGCGATGGATCCCGAGATACTTCTGTTCGATGAACCGACTTCCGCGCTTGATCCAACCATGATAGGTGAGGTCCTGTCGGTCATCCGCAAGCTGGCGCGCGACGGAATGACCATGCTGATAGTGACTCACGAGATGCGCTTTGCAAAGGATGTATCAACTCGGGTGTTCTTTATGGATGAAGGCGTCATCTATGAAGAAGGAAGTCCGGAAAAGATCTTTGACGCTCCTGAGAGAGACAGGACCCGTCAGTTCGTACAGCACCTGCAGGTATTTGAGGCAGAGCTGCGTAGAAACGAATTCAACGAAATGGATCTGGGCACGGGGATCGAGCAGTTTGGATACAGACATATGATCGACAGGAGGCTCATTAATCAGATGCATGTCATAGCGGAGGAGCTTTGCCTGAATACAGTACTGCCGATACTGAGCAGTGGTGGATCACTCAGGCTTGCGTTTGAATACAGCGACAGAGACGGAGGCTATGTAGATGTGCATCTGTCATACAACGGTGATGGTACTGACCCTCTGAAGGGTGCAGATGAGCTCTCGATGAAGCTGATAAGACATTACTGCCCGGATCTGTCCTGGGAGTACAATGACGGACAATGCGACATAAACGGAAGGATGGTATAAGATGTGATCGAAAGAGGAAAGCTTATGAGAACGATACTTGTTGTAGTGGATATGCAGAATGACTTTATTGACGGAGCTCTGGGCACGCCGGAAGCTGTTGATATAGTCGGGAACGTCAAAGCAAAGATCAGGCAATATGATAAGAATGACATCTTTGTTACGATGGACACACATACACCGGATTACCTGGGCACACAGGAGGGTAAGAATCTTCCTGTTGAGCATTGTATCAGAGGTACTGAAGGCTGGCAGATCAGAAGCGATATCGCAGAATTGCTGCATGGAGCCAGGGTATATGAGAAACCAACCTTCGGCAGCAAGGAACTGGCAAATGATCTGTCGGAGATCGCAGCCGAGCAAGATATTGCAATCGAGATGATCGGGCTTTGCACAGATATCTGCGTAGTTTCAAATGCGCTGCTGCTGAAGGCATCGATGCCGGAAGTTCCGATCTCTGTAGACCCTGCATGCTGTGCCGGAGTAACTCCGGAATCACACAACGCGGCGCTCAAAACGATGCAGATGTGCCAGGTATATGTGGAGTAGCATACATAGGGAAGTAATAGAATTCGAATAGCATATCAGAGACTTCAGGAGAGGCCGGCTGCCTCTCCTGGATTTTTTATCGCCTTTTTGGCCCGGGCGGGCTTTCTTTGTGCAGTTACAACACAAGATGATAAGCACGCGTGTTATAATATTCAGAAGAAGGAGGCAAGCTATGGAAGTAAGATTCAAGAAGAAATCACAGATTTTTGACGCCGGTATAACAGCGGTGGCCGCATTGCTGTCGGTAGGGACAATGATATATGGAGTCATCCAGTTGGGGATAGGCGAGGTATGGCCTGAACTGGTGCTTAATGTATGCTATATCGCATGTCTGCTGCTGATGGGAATGTACTTCTTCAAACGCATTGACAGCCAGCCTTTCAACTACTGGAGCACTATATTCATAGGCATTACGGTTCTCCTGCGAGACATACTGTTCCTGCCGCCTCTTGAGAGTTATCCGATCCATCTGATCTGCCTTACGCTCTCAGTCGCTCTGCTCATAATGCTCACATATTTCTATGCCCGCAAAGACTGGAAGAGTTATACAAAACGTAATCTCTGGATGCTTTTCATCATAGACATGGTCATTGCAGGACTTTATAACTATGTCATTGCCACAAACCCGGTCAATGAATATACCGGTTATCTGCTCGTAGAGATCTGGATCCGTCCGACTATCATCTACGGGCTGGTTGCATGCTACACTTCAGAAAAGGAAGATATGGATATTCGGAGGTAGAAATGATCAAAATCAGTTTTGATGTTCAGGAGATCAACTACGAGAAAAGCTTTGATATCCTGATCAAACAGCTTGTAGAAGAATGCAGGGCAAGCAGCAAGCCGTCCGAGCTTGAAAAGCTGATCGCAAAGCTTGGGGATGATACCGTTCCGGTGGTGGAGAAGCTCCTTGGATTCCTGGATACAGATACGCGCGACCGGATCATTGTATGGCTGCTCGAGGCTCAGCAGGACATGATCGTCGCCTCATTGAACGAGGCACTGCATAATGTGCTTGGCGGAGATGCGATCGTGATCGGAGCGCTGTACGCTCAGGACATGCCGGGGCCAAAGCTGTCGCTGCATGCGCTGCAGGTAAAGACAGACAGCAAGAAGCTCATAGAGAGCCCGGCGCTGACCGGTATTGCAGGAGGCGCTGCCAAACTTGCCTTCAGGATCGCAGATGCACAAACCATCGAAAATCAGGCGATCAAACTGCTTTCATCAGATCTTATCAAGCCTAAGTTCATTTCCATGCTCGCAGACAGCCTGAATGAAGCCGGGCTTCATCTCAAATTAGGTGATATTGTGATCGCGGAAGACTCAGGAAAAGAGACGATTCCGCACATTATGGATCCAGAGAAGGACGAGGGGCTGATCCCGGATGCTATCGAAGACAAGATCATAGACGCGTTTGCGGCCTGGCTTAAGGAGATCGTATAAATAATGGACATACTTAAAACAATAGCAGAAGAGTCAGGGATAAAGCTCTGGCAGGCAGAGGCGGTGGCCGGCCTTATAGACAGCGGCTGCACGATACCTTTCATAGCTCGCTACCGCAAGGAAGCGACGGGCGCGATGGATGACGAAGCGCTGAGGAATTTCGACGAGCGCCTCAGATACCTGCGCAGCTTAGAGGAACGCAAGCAGACCATTCTGGCCACCATCGAAGAGCAGGGCAAGCTTACGGATGAGCTTAGAGCGAAGATCGAAGAAACGACTACTGCGGTCGCTCTCGAAGACCTGTACAGACCTTACAAGCCAAAGAGAAAGACCCGTGCGGACATAGCCAGGGAGAAGGGCCTGCAGGGCCTTGCTGACTACCTGCTGTCAAAGGGTGCGGGCGAACCGCTTAAAGAGGCGGAGAAGTACATCTCGGAGGAGAAGGAAGTCCCTGATGCGGCTGCGGCGCTGCAGCTTGCGCAGGACATAATAGCAGGCGATCTGTCGGATAACGCCGACTTCAGAGAGTGGATCAGAAGCAAGACCTTCAGCAGAGGCTTCATCGAATGCAGTCTCGGCGCTGAGGGAAGGAAGATAAAGGAGTCGGGAGAGCGCTCTGTATACGAAAACTATTACGAATACCGCGAGGCGGTCTCAAAGATACCGGGTCACAGAGTCCTGGCCATCAACCGCGGCGAGAAGGAAAAAGTGCTCTCGGTGTCTGTCGATGCTCCGGCAGAAGACATACTGGATTATCTGGAGCGAAAGACGCTTCGCAGTGTCTCTGATGCGTGCATGCCTTATGCACAGGCGGCAGTAGAGGACGGATACAAAAGGCTGATCGCTCCGTCCATAGAGACCGAGATAAGAAGCAGCCTCACCGCAAACGCGGAGGAAGGCGCAATAAAAGTATTCGGGTCAAATCTTGAGCAGCTGCTGATGCAGCCTCCTGTCAGGGGCAAGACAGTCCTCGGATGGGACCCTGCCTTCAGGACGGGCTGCAAGCTGGCGGTATGCGATCCGACAGGCAAGATACTAAAGACAGCAGTGATATACCCGACAGCCCCGCAGAACAAAGTCGCCGAGGCGGTCAGGGAGCTCGAAGAGCTCTGCGACAGATACAGCGTGGATATCATATCGGTAGGCAACGGGACTGCTTCGAGGGAGTCCGAGCGGGTGATAGCGGACTTTATCCGCGAATATGAGAAGGGAAGGCGCGGCAGAAAGCTTCATTACGCGATAGTCAATGAAGCCGGTGCTTCGGTGTACTCCGCAAGCAAGCTCGCGACGGAGGAGTACCCGGATCTTAACGTGGGCGAGAGAAGCTCGGCCTCGATAGCGCGCCGTCTGCAGGATCCGCTCTCAGAGCTGGTCAAGATAGACCCTAAGGCGATCGGCGTCGGTCAGTATCAGCATGACATGAACCAGAAGCGTCTGGGCGAGGCCCTGGCCGCTGTGGTAGAGAAGTGCGTCAACATGGTTGGCGTGGATGTCAATACGGCCTCGCCGTCGCTGCTTTCCTATGTATCGGGCATCAGTAAACAGATAGCCGCTAACATAGTTGCGTACAGGGATGAGAACGGACGATTCAACTCGCGAAGAGAGCTGCTTAAGGTGCCTAAACTCGGGCCAAAGGCGTACGAGCAGTGCGCGGGCTTCCTGAGGATCACAGGCGGCAGGGAGCCGCTGGATGCGACGGCGGTTCATCCTGAAAGCTATGATGCTGCCAGGGCCATACTGAAGGAATTCGGATACGATGTCGCAGACATACTGAAGGGCAAGGTCAAAGGCCTTGCGGGCAGCAGCGATATCGCAAAAAAGCTTGGCATAGGAAGCTATACCTTCGCCGATATAGCGGCCGAGCTTGAGAAGCCGGGCAGAGATCCGAGAGATGAAGTGGAAGCACCTGTTCTGAGAAGCGATGTGCTTGAGATGTCAGACCTTGTCCCGGGAATGGAGCTGAAGGGGACCGTGCGCAATATCGTCGATTTCGGCGCGTTCGTGGACATTGGCGTGCATCAGGACGGCCTGGTTCATATCTCTGAGATGTCTGACAGATTCGTTAAGCACCCGCTTGATGTGGTGAAAGTAGGCGATATAGTTAACGTGAAAGTTCTGTCGGTCGACGAGAAGCGCGGCAAGATATCGCTGACGATGAGAGTATAAAATGATTTATCTGCTTCTGGCTGTCTGCTCCAGCGCCTTCATATCCGTGATAATGAAGGCCGGGGAGGGCAGGATAAAAAACAACATATCTGCGCTTGCCGTCAACTACCTGACATGCCTCCTGCTCGGCATTGTCTACAGTGCCGGCAGCGGAGCGCTGATCGTTGATCCCGTCAAAGGAAGGGTGACGATAATACTGGGACTCATCACCGGAGCGTTCTACGTGGGTTCGTTCATACTGTATCAGTACAACATCCTCAAAAACGGGGTGGTGATGTCATCCACCTTCATGAAGCTCGGAGTCCTGGTGCCTACCATACTCTCCATAATAGTTTTCGGAGAGCATCCGAGGCTGATGCAGGCCATCGGCATATGTCTTGCCGTTGCTGCGATCATTGTGGTCAACAGCAAAGAAACCGATGAAAACACCATAACCGCGCCTAAGCTGCTGGTCCTGGTCCTGCTGTCCGGCGGTACTTGCGATGCCATGTCCAAGATATACGAGGAACTCGGGCCTGCCGAATACAGCTCACAGTTCCTTCTGTATACATTCGCTGTGGCCTTTGTGCTCTGCAGCTTGACGGCTCTGATCAGGGGGCAGAGAGTTGCCCGGGAGGACCTGCTTTTCGGCTTTCTGATAGGCGTGCCGAATTACTACTCTGCAAGATTCCTGCTCCTGGCTCTTTCAAATGTACCGGCGATCATAGCTTATCCTGTGTTCAGCGCGGGCACCATAGTCCTTGTCGGCGCGGCGGGAGTACTGTTGTTCCGCGAGAAGATGACACGCAGGCAGTGGATAGCCGTAGGGATAATAATCATATCGATGATACTTCTGAATGCATAAGAGCAGGAGACTATGACTAAAGACGAACTGATTATAGCCAGGATAGAGGACAAGATCGATCAGTGCAGGGATGGATGGTATGTGACTTCCACAGGTTTTCTTGACTCGCACGAGCAGGCTCTGGTTCGCAGTGCTGTCATGCACGCGGCAGGAGTCAGGACTTTGATGCATGGAGGCTATGACGGTGCTGAGCGAAGGATGCTTGTATGCATCCCGGCCGAGCTTCCGCTTAGCGATGAAGAGGCGACAGCTGAGCTTATCTCTGTACTGAGAGTAAAGAAACCTCCCATATCCCGGAATCTCAGCCACAGAGATTATCTCGGCTCGATCCTGGGACTTGGGATAGAGAGGAGACTCATAGGAGACATACTTGTCAGAGATGACGGGGCGGATATTCTTATCCTACCTGAGGCGGCTGACTTCCTCCTGAGGGAATACCATCAGGCAGGGCGCACCGAGGTCAAAACCGAAGAGGTGCCGGTACGGGATGTGATCATACCGGAGATGCGCTGCGAGATGATCAGGGATACCGTAAGCTCAGTCAGACTCGACAGCGTCATATCATCGGCGTTCAGGATTTCCAGGAGCAATGCCGCCGAAGCTATAAGGAAAGGGCTTGTTTCACTGGATCACGCTGAATGCCTGAAGACCGATATCAAGGTGGAGGAGGGCGCGATACTGACGCTTAAGGGCAAGGGCAAGGCGGTGCTTGAGGAGATTGGAAGCGAATCAAAAAAGAAGCGCATCTGGATCCGGATCAAACGCTATATCTGAGCCCCGGATAAAAGAATTATGGAGATACAAATGAGAAGCATGACAGAGGCCGACAGGCCGCGTGTATACAGGATGATGAAGGATTTCTTCGGCTCCGATGCAGTACTGACAAACGGATCTGATGAGATCATCGAAAGAGATATAGATGAGTGCTTATCGGATTCTCCGTTCCTCGAGGGTTTCGTTTTTACTGATGAGAGCGGGGAGGTAAAGGGCTATGCCATGGCAGCTCACAGCTACAGCACCGAGTTCGGCAGGCACTGCGTATGGGTGGAGGATCTTTATCTCGAAAGCGAACTGAGAGGCAGGGGCGTCGCCACGGAGTTTCTCGAATACCTCAGGACCGCCTATCCGGATTCGGTGACCAGACTTGAGTCGGAGACGGATAATGACAGAGCTATAAGGACATATCTTAAGAACGGATTTGAAGAGATACCGTATCTTGAGATGATCAGAAGGTGATATCTATGGCAGACGGCAAATGGGTCATGACCGAGGATGATGCGAGGAGAGTGGATCTCAGCTACAGCGGTCAGGGCATGCAGGGACTTAAAGAGCTTCCGAATTACGGAGAGCGAAGGGTGGTCGATGACCGAAGCGGAGACGCTGAGACGAAATGCTCGTTTTGCGGCTCTGATGATCTTCAGTCCGGCTTCGGCGGATGCGGAGACGGATTCGGATACAGGTCGTTCAAATGCAGGAGATGCGGAGGAACGACGGACTTCGTCTACAAGGACGAGATCGGCAGGTATTCCTTCTGAAAAGGGGAGTGGGTATGGATATCAAATCGATAAAATACTTTGTGACGGTAGCAGAGGAACTCAATATAACAAGAGCAGCCAGGAAGCTCCACATGAGCCAGCCTCCTCTCAGTGCGCAGATCAAGAGCCTGGAGGAGGAGCTTGAGACTGAGCTGTTTGAAAGAGGCAGGAGGCATCTCAGGCTGACTGAGTCCGGGCAGATGCTGTACAGGAAATCCAAGGAGATACTGAGCCTTACCGAGAATACCCTTGCCGACATACGCGCCATGGGCAAGGGGATGAGAGGCACTATCTACATCGGCCTCGTCCAGGGCATGGCGCCGGATATAGCGGCGGAGTGGTTCGCAGGCTTCATCGGCAAATACCCTGATGTACGATTCCGCATACTGGACGGAAATACCGACGACCTGCTCGAAAAGATGAGGAGCGGACTCATCGATCTGGCTGTGATCACATCACCTGTAGACGATTCACTGCTCCACAACTTCCGCGTGGGAGAGGAGAGGATGACCGTACTGATGAGCAGATCGCACCCGCTTGCGCTTTGCGGGAGTGAAGAGATAAAGTTATCCGATCTGGAGGGAGAGAACATCATAGTGCCGAGCAAGAAGTCCCTGATCGAGACGATATATGTCTGGTTCAGGAAGGCGGGAGTGGAGCCGAAGATAGTATGCGAGATGGACAGCTATCTGGACGCTGCGGCCCTTGCCGGCAGGATGGTAGGTGTGAGCATATATCCGAGAACGGCATATGTGCCTAACGATTCTCTGACATTCAAGTACATAGAGGGGGATAACAGGAAGATCGAATACCGCTTTGTGTGGCAAAGAGGCCACCATCTGTCTAAGATCGAAGAGGAATTCATAGACTATGTACAGGAATGCATAGAGTCCTGAAGAAGGACATTAAGATAAAACATTAGCAGGAGACCGCCGTATGGCGGCCTTCTTTTATCATACGCAAAAAATATGATAACGCTAAAGATATATGTATTTTATTTATTTCCTCGGGTGGGTTATTGTATATATAAATGGGGCAGCGCATCCGGAAAGACCATCCGGTTGCCGGCAGTCGACTAAAAGGGATCGACTCAACAATCGAAAAAGGGCTGGCTAGAGATGAAAGTCATTTGATTAATGAAATATAATGGTAACGGTCGCTCATTCGATGGGACCGGATTAACAGCGACCGTTGCCGGCCCCCAATTCGATCAAAGAGGAGGTTCTCGACAATGTGCGGTATAGTCGGTTTTACCGGCAGACAGCAGGCTGCGCCGGTACTGCTCAACGGGCTTTCAAAGCTCGAGTACAGGGGATATGACTCCGCAGGTCTTGCAGTGCGCGACGGCAAGTCTCTTGCTGAGGTGGTCAAGGCCACCGGCAAACTCAAAAATCTTGCCGAAAAGATAGCCGGCGGAGAGGCGCTTCCGGGCACCTGCGGTATAGGACATACAAGATGGGCTACTCACGGGGAGCCTACACAGATAAACGCTCACCCTCACGTGAGCGGCAATGCACGCGGATCAGCGTGTGGGCCAGTTGAATCGGACGTAGTCGGAGTGCACAACGGCATCATAGAGAACTATGAGGAGCTGCGTTCAAAACTCGTTGCCAACGGTTATGAGTTCTACAGCACTACCGATACAGAAGTCGCGATAAAGCTGGTCGATTATTATTACAAAAAATACCAGATAGGGCCTATCGACGCCATCAACAGGATGATGGTGAGAGTAAGGGGATCTTACGCTCTGGCCCTCATGTTCAAAGATTATCCGGGCGAGATTTATGCGGCGCGCAAGGACAGTCCTATGGTCATCGGCACTGCCGACGGCGAGAGCTTCCTGGCGTCCGATGTCCCGGCTCTTTTAAAGTACACCAGAGACATCTATTACATCGACAATCTGCAGTCCGTCAGGATACTTCCGGGCGAAGTGCAGTTCTATGACCTCAACGGCGATGAAGTGACTGTAGAGCCTGTACACATCTCATGGGATGCCGAGGCGGCTGAGAAAGGCGGCTATGAGCATTTCATGATCAAGGAGATACACGAGCAGCCGAAGGCCGTGAGAGACACCCTCGCAAGCGTCATCAAGGACGGCAGGGTAGATCTCAGCGCTGCAGGTCTCACAGAGGATGTCCTTAAGGGCATATCCGAGGTGCGCATCGCTGCATGCGGCTCAGCCTGGCACGCAGGCATGGCCGGTCAGTATGTGATAGAGGAACTCGCGGGCGTACCTGTCAGGGTCGAGCTCGCATCCGAGTTCAGATACCGCAGGATGCTGATAGACAAAGACGCTCTCGTCGTAGTCATCTCCCAGTCGGGAGAGACAGCGGATACGCTGGCTGCCCTCAGAGCGGCACGCGAAAGGGGAATCAGAACTCTCGCTGTAGTCAATGTGGTCGGATCGACCATCGCAAGAGAGGCGGACAATGTACTCTATACTCTCGCAGGGCCTGAGATCGCTGTAGCCACCACCAAGGCTTACAGCACCCAGCTCGCAGCCATGTACGCCATAGCTGTTGCGATGGCAGATGCCCGCGGCACGATAAGCGAGGGCGAATACAATTACTACGTAGATGAGCTTCTGGCTCTGCCTGACAAGATCGAAAAGGTCCTTGAGAACAAGGAGAGGATACAGTGGTTCTCGTCCAAGTATTCAAATGCCAGAGACGTGTTCTTTATCGGCAGAGGTCTCGATTATGCGATCAGCCTTGAGGGAAGCCTCAAGATGAAGGAGATAAGCTACATACACAGTGAGGCTTACGCCGCAGGCGAGCTCAAGCACGGTACCATCAGCCTGATCGAGGACGGCATGCTCGTCATAGGTATTCTGACCCAGGAGGAGCTGCTCGAAAAGACGATCAGCAACATGGCTGAGTGCAAGGCGCGCGGAGCCTATCTGATGGGCATCACCACCGAGGGCAATTACAGCGTCGAGGATTCTGTAAGCTTCACGATATATGTACCGAGGGCGGATGAGCACTTCATCGGAAGTCTCGCCGTGATCCCTCTGCAGCTGCTCGGTTACTACACGAGCGTCGCAAAGGGACTCGATGTGGACAAGCCGCGCAACCTCGCAAAATCCGTAACGGTCGAGTGATATCACAGGAAGTTTGAGATGAGCAAAGACAGGATACTGATAATAGATTTCGGAGGACAGTACAACCAGCTTATAGCGCGCAGGGTCAGGGAGTGCGGAGTGTACTCGGAGATAATGAACTACGACTCTGCGGATATAAAGAGCATAAAAGCCTTTGACCCGGCAGGCATCATCTTTACCGGAGGACCGCAGAGCGCATATCTTGAAGGTGCGCCGGGCGTCGATCCTGAGGTGTTTGAGATGGGAGTGCCTGTACTCGGCATTTGCTACGGAGCGCAGCTCATGGCATACCTCCTCGGAGGCAGCATAGGCACAGCGCCTACCAGCGAGTACGGCCGCACAGAGGTCTGCATAGATGACAAGGGCGGCATATTAAGGGCAGCGGACGACAGCAATGTCTGCTGGATGAGCCATACAGATTACATAAGCGAGACTCCGGAGGGATTCATCGTGACTGCACATACGGATGAATGTCCGGTAGCGGCCATGGAGGACAGGAAGCGCGGATTCTACGCGGTCCAGTTCCATCCGGAAGTCAACCATACAGATCACGGCAGCGAGTTCATCAGGAGCTTTGTGCTCGATGTATGCGGCTGCGATCAGAGCTGGAAGATGGACTCCTTTGCGGAGACGCAGATAGAGGAGATCAGAGAGAAGGTAGGAGACGACAAGGTGCTGCTCGCACTGTCGGGCGGTGTCGATTCTTCCGTAGTGGCGGCGCTTCTTGCGAGGGCTGTCGGCAAACAGCTGACCTGCGTGTTCGTAGATCACGGGCTTCTGCGCAAAGACGAAGCCGATGAGGTATCCGCTGTATTCGGACCGGATGGACCTTTCGAGCTCGACTTTGTAAGAGTGGATGCTGCGCAGAGATTCTACGACAGGCTTGCAGGCATCACAGAGCCTGAGGCCAAGCGCAAGACCATCGGAGAGGAATTCATACGTGTATTCGAAGAGGAAGCGCACAGGATAGGGACCGTGGACTACTTCGCCCAGGGTACTATCTATCCGGATATAATCGAGAGCGGTCTCGGCAAGTCGGCTGTGATCAAGTCCCACCACAATGTCGGAGGACTTCCGGATCATGTGGACTTCCGCGAGATAATAGAGCCTCTGAGGATGCTCTTTAAGGATGAGGTAAGGCAGCTCGGCAGAGAGCTCGGGCTCCCTGAGTCGCTCGTGAGCCGTCAGCCGTTCCCGGGACCGGGACTCGGCATCAGGATCATCGGAGAGGTGACTGCTGACAAGGTAAAGATAGTCCAGGATGCTGATGCCATCTACAGAGAGGAGATCGCAAAGGCGGGACTCGCCGGGACGATCAGCCAGTACTACGCGGCACTTACCAACATGCAGACTGTAGGCGTGATGGGAGACTTCAGGACCTACGATTATGCGGTAGCCTTAAGGGCGGTCATTACATCCGACTTCATGACAGCCACTGCCGCGGACATACCGTATGATGTGCTTCAGAGGGTGATGACCCGCATAGTCAACGAGGTCGATCACGTCAACAGAGTATTCTACGACCTGACGAGCAAACCGCCGGGGACTGTGGAGCTTGAGTAAATGCAATTAAGCTGCGCTTAATGAGCGCGTAAATAAGATTAACTTTACTTAATGCATGCCATGGGTAAAATGTAGTAGAAGAGAAATTCAGAATAACTTCACTCATATGTACAACTAACAGAAGAGCGCCTTCTCTGTGAGAGGGCGCTTTTCTGTTACATGGATCATTTTTGTTGTCTGGATTCGAAGAATTTTACGGTGTAGTCGAGGAACCTGCGCGCGGCTCCCGTCATGTGATCCCTGTCCGGAACGGCCACTCCGAACTCGATCGTCTGCGGAGGATCGAGGGGCAGCTTTACCAGATGCTCGTTCCAGAACTGAGCGGAGAGCTCGTTTACGAAGCTGATGCCCAGTCCCATCCTGACCATCGCCAGGGTCGCCGGCGTATCGTAGGTCGTATATTTGATCTGAGGATGGACATCGTTGCGGTCAAGTATATCGAGGATCTCAATCTCGCGGCCCCAGGAGCCGAGGATGAAGTCGTTGTGCTCGCACTCTGCGACAGGGAAGCTCTTTGCGCCCGCCAGCTCGTGGTCTTCGGGCAGGGCTGCTATGACGTTCTCCCTGGCGAGAGAGATCCAGTCGTACGGCATGGGCTCGGAGTACGCAAGGAATGCAAGGTCAGCTTTGTTTTGCTCAAAGTGATGGAATATATCCTCACGTATGCTCTCCATGATGCTGATCTGTACTCCCGGGTAGTCATTTTTGAAACTCCTGACTATCTCCGGAAGCCATGTGATAGCCACGCTCGGATATGTCGCTATCGTGAGATGGCCGACGGTCACTCCCTTGAGCTCCGATGCGAACCTGTAGATCTCATTCTCGCTTGCGAGATATGTACGCACGAGCGGCACCAAAGCCTCGCCATCAGCCGTGAGCGACACGCCTTTTTGTGAGCGCTTCAGCAGGGTAAGGCCGAGTTCCTTTTCGAGAGCCGATATGAGCTGGCTGATCGCGGACGGGGTATATCCCAGCGACTCCGCTGCAGCCTTGATGCTGCCGTGCTCTGTAGCTTCTATGAATGCTTTTAGTCTTGCTGTTTCCATAAAAAAAGACCTCTCTTATTGAATTCTAAGCTCAGATGGATTCGCTTTCAATAGGTCTTTTCAATATGCGATGCGGACTGCTATTGAGCATCCTTTTGAAAGGCCGTATCGCTGCCTTTCCTGATCAGATATCTGTCGAATGTCATGAGTAGTCCCGGCAGGACGAAGAGCACCGCAAAGAGCGAGCACAGAGTGCCTCTGCCCAGAAGGAGCCCGAGCTGCGCTATCATCCCGTGTGAAGAGAAGGCTGCGAGCAGGAAGCCTATTATCGATAAGGCAAGCGCCGAGGTCATTATGGACGCGGTGTTGTCGCTTACCGTCTTAAGGATGCTCTCCTTTGGAGGGATATCATGGACGATACGGTTTTCCCTGTAGCGCTGCGCAAAGAGTATCGCGTAGTCCACCGTGGCTCCGAGCTGCACCGAGCTGATTATCAGAAATGATATGTAAAAGAGCGTCGATCCGCTTACAAAGGATATCGACAGATTGAACCAGATCGCGGATTCTATCACCAGCACCAGTATCACAGGGAACAGGAGGCTGTGCATGGTGACTATGAGGATCAGGAAGACCGCCAGTATGGCTATGAGGTTGACCCTCTGCCTGTCGCTTGTTACCACACTCCGGAGGTCATAATTGATGACGCCCGAACCTGTCAGATAGTAGCTGCCGGGATAGTACTTGTCTGCGACATCACATATATCGGCTACAAGCTCGAATGTTTCATCACCCTCGGGCGGTTCGGCCACAGTAAGTACCAGCCTGTCGTAATCATCGGACTGAAGCTGTCCGATGAGAGACTCAGGCAGTACATCTGAAGGAAGGGACAGGCCCATGAAGGACTCTGCTGAGAGTATCATGGTGATGCGCTCATCCTCCCTGAGCTCTTCGATCATCTTGATCTCTCCTGCCGTATCGCCGCGCGGCACCATGATCACGTACGAATCGATATCCCCGAAAGCCTTTGCTATCTTTAATCTGTCGCCGCCTTCTCTGGTCTCAGGGCCATACATGTGTGATCCGCCGTACCAGAAGGTATTGCGCTCGCTCAGGATATATGACGGGATCACCAGGACTGCGAATACTATCATCAGCGGTACTGTCACCCGGAGCACAAATCTGCCGAACTTATCAAATGAAGGCACCAGCCTGCGGTGACGGGTCTTTTCCATCAGCCTGTATGTGCCGAGTATGACTCCCGGCATGAACACGAGGGTGGTTATGAGGCATATGGCGACGCCCTTTGACAGGGCGAGCCCCAGATCCTTTCCGATGAGGAACTTCATGGTGGCAAGCGCAAGAAATCCGATGATGGTCGTAAGACCGCTGGAGACTATCGAGGATGACGAGAGGGTAAGAGCCTCGGCCATCGCTTCTTCCGGATCTGTGTTGCCGCTGCGGCAGGATTCGAATCTGTGTATCAGAAATACCGAGTAGTCGAGCGCCACTGCTATCTGGAGCAGCATGCCCGTTGCACTGGTAAGGAATGAAACGCTTCCGAAGATCAGATTCGTGCCGGTATTGATGATAACGGCAACGATGAGCCCGAACATTATGACAAGAGGTTCAAGCCATGATGTTGTCGTGACAGTCAGCACGAGCAGCATGATGAGGATCGCTGCTATGGTTATCACTATGCCTTCGCTTACGGTGTTTTCGGCGGCTACGACTGTGGTGACGGCATTTCCGGACAGCTGGTTGTCCTCCCCGATAAGATCGTAGATCTCAGGTATGGTCTGATACTGCTTGTCCTCATTTACGGTCAGTATGAGAAGAGCATTGCCGCCCTTGTAAAATACATCAGTTATTCCTTCAGGCAATACGTCCTCGGGTATGCTTGCGGGCATGACCGAATCCAGCCATGTTACGGACTCCACTCCGTCCAGAGCCTCGAGCCTGGTCTTGTAATCCATGACTTCCTTCCGGCTGACATCTCGGAGGACTACACGGGCATTCGGCATGTCTCCGAATTCGCTCTTCATGAAACTGATGGACTTTGTGGAAATGTACTCCTGAGGCAGGTAGTCTGCCAGATCGTAATTGACTTTTACTTTGGGTATCATAAAAGCGCTGACTGCTGTTATGACAGCAAACAGCAGCATTATCGCTCTTCGATATCTTATAACACCTGAGTAAAAGCGTTTCTTCATGCTTATCTTTCGCTTTTGCGGAATTTGAACCATGCGATGCCGATCGCGACTGCGCCGCAAGGCAGTATCATGAAGCTTGTGGCTGAGCTGAGCGACGGAACGAAGCAGAACAGCAGGCTTATCATGATGAGCGGCGGAAGTGCGATGTCCAGATTGCCGCGGAAGTACTTATACGCAAGCGCGCCGAACAGCGCAGGTACCACCTGCTCAAACGCAGGCTGCAGCACAGGAGATCTCAGCACAGGCTGGAGCGGTATCAAAAGCGCCACTCCGGCGGCTATCACCAGGATGGTGACGAGAGATGAGGCGGCTATGGACAGGGTGGAGATTATCTCATTCTCCGGTGTGCCTGTCTTTGTGCCTGCGATGTCTCTTGCCGTGACGGCGCATGGTATCTTGAGGTTTACGAGGTTGCCCGTGATGAAGGCGAGATAGCTGCCGCCGGAGCCGAGCATCGGCGTATATACCAGGAATTCCACGATCCCGCTTATCATCCACACAAGACCTACCGCAAGGAAGGCGCGGGCCGCAGCCGTAAGATTCGGAAGGGCGCCGAGATATGCACCTATGACGAAAGGTGCTCCGACAAGCAGCACAAGAGCGGCCGCGTTGCAAATGCGTCCGAGCACGTGAGTGCGGGCGGTGTAGTTTTCGAACAGTTTGTTTTTATCGCTCTCTGACATGTCGTCCTCCATTCCTTACACCAGGGGAGCCATAAGTATGGCGGCTGCCATAGCGATGAGCATGCTGCCGCATACCGAAAAGCTCTCGACCCATACAAGATCTTTCTTTTCTCTGAGCCATACAAAGAAGGCCATGGCTATGGCGGATACGATCGCCACGGCGAGCGGCAGCCAGTTGCCGCTGAAGCGGAAGAGCCCGTCTCCTGATACGATGCCGCCTATGTAGCTCCCGATATATGCACTCACAAGACCTATGAACATGGCGGTGATCGCCAGGTCTCCGAAGCCTCTTGTAAAGATATTGTCCTTGCGGTTACCGTTCTCATCCGAGGCATTCAGACGTCCGGAGTATCTCTTGTTGAGGAGTACGGTGAGCAGCGGGGTCCATATGATGCATACGCTCATCAGCAGACATATCGTGCTGAAGCTGCCCGCCGTCATCTCCGCAGCCGAAAGGCTGCTCATGCCCGTAGCCTCGGCCGCCGCCGAAGCGACCTGCGTCTCATAATGCAGGGCGCCGATCACGGACAGCCTCAGCCACGGCCACGGTACGCCCAGGCTTCCCGAAAGTGCTATTACGCCAAGCAGTATGGCAACGGCAGGCAGCAGCGTGAATGAAGCGCTGGAGATGATGACTCTGTTGAGCCTGGCCTTGTCTATGCCCATGGCGATACCGGCACGGTATGCGCGCACAAGGAATACCACGCAGACCGCGGCGATAAATGCGACGATGCTGCCGCATACGATATACATGAAAGGTGAGTTCAGTTTGTCCAGCAGTTCCATGGTCTCTTCTATACTCCTTTCTCAGCTCCTCTGCGTACGTCTTCTCGGGCCTTGCGGCGGTCTGCATCGGTCATGTCGTGCAGAGCCTCCACCGTCATCATCAGATTCATGGCATGTCCCGGTCCGCTCTTTACTGCAAACTGATGATATACGCCGTCATAATAGAATTCGTTTGCCATGGCTTTTGTGACTGATGCGCACGGCATCCGGGATATTTCGAATTTAAGATCGACATCCTTTCCGTCATCTGTACCGGTATAACGGAAGTGATCGCGATCGATCTCGATGCGGCCCTCTCCGGCAGTGATGAAGCGGCCTCTCCTGAGATCTTCGGTGTTGAGCTTGTTGAATACCGCGTCTTCTGTAAGGAGGAAGTCTTCGCGGCGAACATCCTCGGCGATCGTGTCCTGCTGCCAGCGGTACCACTCATCTATGCGTCTGAAAGGGAAGTCCCGGCTGTCATCGGGTATGAGATTATACCTGTCGTCTATGGTCACGGCGCTCCCGCAGCTGCAAAGCAGCCTGTCGTGTTCCACGTGCATGGTGAACTTCCTGCCGCAGCGCGGACAGATGAAGAGCATATTGTCTATGCCGTGAGCCAGAGGAACCTTAGCCTTATAACTGTATTGCTTCTCGCTGTTCCATTCGAAATCGTTGTATACGAACTTCTCCAGAAGACGTGCATACAGGTCTTCTTCGGAGATCTCCCTGAGCTCTTCTTTGGTGAACAGCATCTCAAAGCTGTACTCTATCCTGCCTTTGCGCTTATTGTCCGCATCAAATCTCGGAGTGCAAAGATATGCGCCGTGACTTGTGCACAGCACGGTATCCATTGCGAGTTTTTTGATGAGCCTTGCGGTGGCAGGGTGGATAGGCTGCGTGGTCCCGTCAACGGACTGGATGCCCTCAGGGAAGAGCAGGAATGACGCGCCCTTTTTGTGAAGGCGCATCAGATGACGCATCGCAGTCAGATCCGGTTCGAAAAGCGACTTCAGTATGACGCCGTCAGCCAGAAGCAGACGGAACATCACGGGGATGAGCACATTGGTCATGCCCATTACCGCGTTTGGCTGCACGAAAGGATAAGCCGCATTGACGTAGTACGGGTCATCTCTCGATGCGTGCTGAGCTAGTATGAGCACCTGTCTGTCCTTCATCTCGCGCTTGTCAAAGCCGTAGCTGATGACTGCAGGCCTGCCGATGGTACTCAGCCGCATTATCGTCCTTGTAAGCACAGCAGCGCTTTTGCGGGGGATGTCCGGAACGTATTCCTTGAGGATCTCTCCGGGCGTACGCCTTTTGAAATTCGGTTTTTTGATCATAGATTTCTTCATAGTAAGTTTATTATAACAAATTCATTGAGTATTAACCTATCGTAAATTAATCGGGCGGGAACAGTGCTGAGGATGTTATAATGTATGAGATTGTAATTCAGGATAATGAATCAGCAGAGGAGACCAGCATGAAGACAACCATCATAGGCATAGCGGGAGGTACGGGCTCAGGCAAGTCCACTTTTACAAACCGCCTCAAAGAAGCCTTCGGCGACCGGGTAACGGTCATATATCACGATAACTATTACTGGCCGCATGATGATGTGCCTTTCGAAGAAAGGAATAAAATCAATTACGATCATCCGGATGCGTTCGAGACGGATCTTCTCGTCAGGCAGCTCAGGGAGCTCAAGGAGGGTAATGAGGTATACGGCCCGGTGTATGACTACACCCTGAGGACCAGATCGGACGAGACGGTCCTGCTGAAGCCATCCAAGGTCATCATAGTGGAGGGGATACTTGCTCTCCAGAACGAAGAACTCAGGGACCTGATGGATATCAAGGTCTTCGTTGAAGCGGATGCCGATGAACGCATACTGCGCCGCGTGGTGCGAGATGTAAAGGAGCGCGGACGCGACGTGGAGGGCATCGTGGAGCAGTATCTGTCCACGGTCAAGCCGATGCACTATCTGTATGTAGAGCCTACAAAGGCTTTTGCGGACATAATCACCAACAGCGGCATGAACGACATAGCATTCGATCTGGTCAGGAACAAGATAGAAGACCTGCTCGGGAGAGAATGATGAATCAGCCGTACAAATTATTTTTCAGGAGCAACAATAATGGATAAAACTAAAAAAAGCAGCGGTCTTGCGCTTATACCGTTCCTGGTATTCATCGTGATCTATCTCGGAGCGGGCATCGTCCTCCAGTCAAGGGGAGTGGAGATGGCATTCTATCAGTTCCCGGCAGTGGTGGCGATGTTCATCTCGGTGCTCACGGCATTTGCGATCAACTACAAGGCAGGGATCAACGAGAACTTCAGGATCTTTGCAAAAGGAGCCGGAAGCGAGGACATCATGTGCATGCTGATGATATTCCTCCTCGCGGGAGGCTTCTCGTCGGTAGCAGGCGCCATGGGCGGTGTCGACGCTACGGTAAACCTCGGCGTTTCGATCATACCTGCATCCCTTCTTACTGCGGGACTATTCGTAATAGCCGCATTCCTCGGAACGGCTACCGGCACTTCGATGGGTACCATCGGAGCTCTCGTGCCGATCGCACTCGGCGTTGTCGACAAGGCCGGACTCAGCCTGCCGCTTGTCATGGCAGCTGTCGTATCCGGTGCGATGTTCGGAGACAATCTCTCGATGATCTCGGACACCACCATCGCGGCTACAAGGACTCAGGGCGTCGAGCTCAGGGACAAGTTCCGCACGAATTTCTGGATCGCATTTCCTGCAGCCGTGGTCACGATAATCCTTCTCGTGATCTTCGGAAGACCCGAATCCAGCCAGGCCATCGTGGTGGATCAGTTCTCATTCATAAAGGTCATACCGTATATCCTGGTCCTCGTTCTGGCTCTTGCCGGAGTCAATGTATATCTTGATCTGACGATAGGGATCTTCTCCGCAGGCATCATAGGGATGGCCTACGGAGACCTCACATTCCTGGACTTCGCAGTCAGGATCTGGGAAGGCTTCCAGGGCATGATCGAAGTCTTCCTCCTGTCGATGCTGGTAGGCGGCATAGCTGAGATGGCAAAGGAGTACGGTGGCATCAACTGGCTTATCGAAAAGATCTCAAAGACCATCAAAGGCAAGAAATCCGCACAGTTGGGACTCAGCGCACTTGCTGCGCTGACAGATGCCTGCACCGCCAACAACACTGTTGCGATCATCGTTGACGGTCCTATGGCAAAGGGCATAAGCGAGCAGTACGGCGTTGACCCTAGGAAGACTGCATCCATTCTGGATGTGTTTGCCTGCATCGTTCAGGGACTCATCCCTTATGGGGCTCAGTTCCTGGTAGTTGCAAGCCTGTGCGAGGGAAGGGTAAGTCCCATGGATATCATACCTGACAACTGGTACCTCTTCCTCCTGGCATTCTTTGCCATACTTTCGTACTTCGTACCTTGGTACGAAAAGATCACCCTCAAGGGCAGATGGGACTGGGAAGAGAACAGAGTCGTAAACGACTGATCAGATATCATGAAGAACACCAAAAGACTACTGACATTAGTGATAGCCGCATTGATGGTCCCGGCCTTCGGCATGAGCGCCTGCTCATCCGGCAGCGGAGAGGCGGATACCAAAGAGCGCGTCTATGTTCCTGTATCCTCACACGCCGTGGACGGCAGGCAGGGCATAGCATGTGAGGAAGGCATGTACTACGTCAGCGGCAGTACTACACTGTCTGTCTATGACGCCGACTGGAAACTCGTCAGGACGCAGACTGAACCCTTCACCGCATTCGACGCCGAGGTCAATCACATCGGAGACATCGATGTGTACAAGGGTGAGATATACGCAGGCGTAGAGTACTTCATGGACGGCGAGGCATCCAACATCCAGATGGCTGTCTATGATGCGGATACGCTTGAGCTTAAGCGCACTTACATGTTCGATCCTGCAAGCGGCCAGACTGAGGTCTCGGGCATAGCGGTCGATCCTGATAACGCTTCGATGTGGATGTGCTCCTGGGCTGAGGGTGAGAGCGGCAGCTATCTTTACAGGTATGATCTTGAGAGCGGAGAGTATCTCGGCAGGTACCGCATGGACAAGCCGCCTCAGCTGATACAGGGAGTAGCATATAAAGACGGCTTCCTGTACATAACATCCGATGACGGTGATGCGGATGATGATGCTCCGGATCATGTGTATAAATGCAGGGCGGATGTCTCCCTCGATGAATTTGAGGTCTCCCTAGAGAAGACCCTCGACGATGTCACCCGCCAGGGAGAGATAGAGGGCATATCCTTTGACCGCGCCAATGATCAGATGCTGATCAGCTACAACAGAGGCGCGAGGATAGTGAAGGGGATGCCTAAGGGCTTTTACGATGGCTATGATGAGGAGATCCATGAGGTCTTCGTTTACCATAAAATAGGCGAGAAAGCCCCTATCCTCTGTAGGTAGTGGGATGAATCGCCCGGACCGCAGCTAAGATCAGGATCCCGGCATATGGTTGAGGGATGCTTTTGTGAAAATCGTCAGAACAGTAATGATCGTCCCGCAGGGTCGCAGAAAGCACAAAATTGCTCCTAGTTTGGCGCATTCAGGCAGTTTTCGGCGAAATAATTGCAGGACTAAAACCCTTGAAAACACTGAGGTTCCGTGATATAATAGAACATAAGTTCGGAGGTATATCATGGTGCGAAAAAGAGGATACAAATATCGTGCATATCCAAATAAAGAGCAACGGGAGTTCTTTTCGAAGAACTTCGGTTGCTGCCGCTTTGTGTATAATCACTACCTTGCGAAAAGAAAAGCAACGTGGGAAGAATGGCATGACACCATGTCATTTAGTGAAACCTCTAGGGAGCTTGCAAATGAACTCAAGAAAGAAAAGGAATGGCTGAAAGAAGCAGACAGCAGTGCGCTGCAGCAGAGCCTGAGACATCTGGACAATGCGTATCAGAACTTCTTCAAGAAAAGATCCGACTATCCGAAGTTCAAGAAGAAAAGGTCAGTACAGAGCTACCGTACGATGAATAACAATAACAGCATCCGCATAGAAGGCAATCACATAAAACTGCCAAAGGCAGGGAGAGTGAAGATCGTCAACACAAGAACATTCGAAGGACGCATCACCGGTGCGACAGTGACGAGGACTGCAAGCGGGAGATACTACATATCACTCCAGGTGGAAGAGGAATATGAGATCCTTCCAAACAAGGGCGGCATGCTGGGTATAGACGCAGGACTCACCGATCTGTGCACAGATTCAAATAGTAATAAGATCATGAACCCTAAGACGCTGACAAAGCATGAGAAGCGAATCAGGAGACTACAGCGGTCACTGTCTCGGAAGGCGAAGGGATCGAAGAACAGAGAGAAGGCAAGGAAAAGACTGGCAAGAGAACACGAGAAAGTGGCGGACATCAGGAATGACTTCCAGCATAAGATGACACATAGACTGGCGAACGATAACCAAGTCGTCTGTATAGAGGATCTGAACGTGAAAGGAATGATGAGAAACCACAGACTTGCAAAGTCGATATCCGACGCATCATGGAGTGAGTTGTTCCGCAAGCTTGAGTACAAGATGGAAGATCATGGAGGGATACTGATCAGGGTGCCGAAGACATATCCGTCGAGTCAGCTATGCAGCTGCTGCGGCAGTCAGAACAGCAAAGTGAAAGACCTGTCGATACGCGCCTGGACATGTCCGGAATGCGGAGCAGTACATGACCGCGACGTGAATGCCGCGGTCAACATACTAGCCAAAGGCCTTGAGATGCTCGCATCCTGAGGCAAAACATATAAGTTAAAACAAATACCGTGGGTCGCACGGGAATTCAAGCCTGTCGAGAGAATGTGAGACGCTAGCTCCAAGGAGCGAGCGCGGTTCTCGATGAAGCAGGAATCCCCCACTTCAAGTCGCCAGACTAAGTGGAGGAGCGTTCAAAGCATACAGTAATTATTTAAGAGGAGAATTCAGGAATGGACAAAAAAGAACAGGCCGTTGTAACGGTGGTAGGAAAGAACGACATCGGCATACTCGCCAGGGTCGCGACAGCGATAGCTGAGGCGAAGGCCAGCATCGTGCAGGTATCCCAGATCGTAATGGACGAGTACTTCACGATGAACATGCTGATAGATATCTCATCCATGGAGGGCAATATACCGGGCCTTGAGAGCGAACTCAAGGACAGGCTGCCGGGCATGGAGATTCACGTGATGCACGAGAACATCTTCAATTCAATGCACAGCATCTAGGATCAGCACTTAAGAAGAGAGGTCAGACATACAATGTATAACACCAATGACATCATGGAGACCATCTCCATGATAAGAGACAACAATCTGGATATCCGCACCATCACCATGGGCATATCCCTGCTCGACTGTGCGGATCCGGATACAGACAAGTCGTGCACAAAGGTATATGACAAGATCTGCAGGCTGGCGGGCGATCTCGTCCGCACCGGCGATGACATACGCGACAAGTACGGCATCCCTGTAGTCAACAAGCGCGTGTCGGTGACGCCGATAGCGATGCTCGCGGGAGTATCGGGAGGAGATCCGGTCAAATATGCGCGCACTCTTGACCGCGCGGCCCACGAGATAGGCGTGGACTTCATAGGCGGCTACTCGGCCCTCGTCCAGAAGGGCTTCAGCGCAGGAGATCTGGCGCTGATCGAATCCATACCCCAGGCTCTTTGTGAGACGGAGCTCGTATGTTCGTCTGTAAATGTGGGATCCACAAGAGCCGGAATCAACATGGACGCCGTAAGGCTGATGGGACAAAAGGTCAGGCAGGCAGCCGAGCTGACAGCTGAGAGGCAGTGCATAGGAGCAGCCAAGCTCGTCGTCTTCTGCAACGCCGTCGAGGACAATCCGTTCATGGCGGGAGCCTTCCACGGAGTGGGCGAGGCCGATACTGTACTGAGCGTAGGAGTCTCCGGCCCTGGAGTAGTAAGATCGGTGCTGGCAGACATGCCGAAGGACGCGCCTCTTGATGTAGTCGCCGAGACTATCAAAAAGACCGCCTTCAAGATCACAAGAGTAGGACAGCTGGTAGGCTCGGAAGCGGCTTCGGTACTCGGAGTGCCGTTCGGCATAGTTGACCTGTCGCTTGCCCCTACGCCTGCTATAGGCGATTCGGTCGCTCACATACTCGAGGAGATAGGACTCGAACAGGTAGGAGCTCACGGCACCACAGCGGCGCTTGCGATGCTCAATGACGCAGTCAAAAAGGGCGGAGTCATGGCATCATCTGCCGTAGGAGGACTCTCCGGAGCCTTCATACCGGTGAGCGAGGATGCAGGCATGATCGATGCTTCGAGAGAGGGGACTCTCTCCATAGAGAAGCTCGAGGCCATGACGGCCGTATGCTCGGTCGGCCTTGACATGATAGTCATTCCGGGAGATACGCCTGCCGATGTGATATCCGCGATAATAGCCGACGAGGCTGCCATAGGCATGGTGAACTCCAAGACCACGGCAGTCAGAGTCATACCGGCTATAGGCCTTAAGGAGGGCGAGGAACTCGACTTCGGCGGCCTGCTCGGATACGGCCCTGTGATGAAGCTGCGCACGAAGTCGCCGTCTGTCATGATAAACCGCGGCGGACGCATACCTGCACCTCTCCAGAGCCTCAAGAACTAGAGGGGATCAAGAGACATGGAAGAAAGCAACAAGATAATAAACGAAAACAGCAAAAAGATACTCATATTTGCAGGTGGAGCAGCTGCCGCGCTGCTCGTTATCTGCCTCATACTCGCTGCTACGGGTGTAGTTAAGTTCACCTGGGACGAAGATACCAAGACAAGAGGCACGGCCCTGACCGAGTACTGGGCTGAGGACTCCGCTCCTGCGCAGCAGCTAAGGGATTATGTCGAAATGGTGACTGATCCGGATGATGCGGAGAACTTCATACCTGTCGAGGACCGCATAGCTGTCTTTGACATGGACGGCACTCTCACATGCGAGACCTTCTATACATATTTCGATACCATGATGTTCATCGAGTACTGCCTGGACGATCATCCTGACAAGGTGTCTGATGAACTCAGGGAGACGGCGACAGCCATCAAGCCGGGATACACGGCGGATGAGTCTCTCGCAAGGAACTTCGCCAAGGCTTATGCAGGCATGACTGTCGAGGAATTTTCGGCCTATGCCAAGGAATTCGGACAGAGGAAGACCGACAGCTTCAACAACATGAGATACATCGACGGCTTCTACCTGCCGATGACAGAGCTCGTGGAGTATCTCTATGACAACGGCTTCACCATTTACGTCATGAGCGGCACCGAGAGGACGACTACGCGTGCGATCATCAGCAGCTCGCCTATAAGTAAATACGTGACCAGCGATCACATCATCGGAACGGACTTTGAGGTCAAGCAGAGGGGATACGAGGATGTATCCTCCAACATGGACTTCAAGTACGAGAACGGCGATGAGCTGGTGCTGACAGGAGGCTTCATACAAAAGAATCTAAACGGCAATAAGTCCATATATATCGAAAGAGAGATAGGACGCAGGCCGGTCCTGGCATTCGGCAACAGCGGCAGCGACACGAGCATGATGAACTACACCATAGACAGCAGGAATCCATATCCCGCTCAGGCGTATATGCTCGTAGCCGATGACAGCGAAAGAGAGTGGGGCAGCCAGAGCTGGGAAGAGAAATCCGCTGAGTGGTCTGCAATGGGATATACTCCGATATCTATGAAGAGCGACTTCAAGGCCATCTATCCTGAGGGTATCACCAAGGCTGCTGTCCAGTACAAGGAGAGAAGCGCAGGCACATCGCAGGATGATGCAGAGGAGCTCAAAGACGCGGCATAAATAATTTTCCCTATGGGGGCTTGACAGATAAAGCAAAGTGTATTATTGTATTAATCAGTTAATACAATAATACACTTTTAGTTTGCAAACTATACCTAAGATCATTACAAAGGGACACGGCTATGGAATGGAATTTTAAAAACGGTATCCCGATCTACTCTCAGATAATAGATGAGATGACCATGCGCATCGCATCAAGTGCATACGCGCCGGGCGACAAGCTTCCTTCGGTGCGTGATCTCGCGCTGGATGCGGGCGTCAACCCCAACACGATGCAGAGGGCTCTTGCGGAGCTCGAGCGCAGGGGGCTTGTCTATTCTGAGCGTACGAGCGGACGATTTGTTACCAAGGATGAGTCCGTGCTGTCGGGTCTTCATGAGGAGCTTGCGGCCAGGTACTTTGATGAACTGACCGGAAAGCTCCGCAAGATAGGCATGGACGATGATCAGATCAAGGCAGCCGTCAAAAAGTGGACGGCCGCGTTATAGCAGGAGGTAAGAGACATGGCAATAATTGAGATAAACGGTCTCACCAGGAACTTCGGCAGCCTGACTGCCCTTGATGATATAAGCATATCACTTGAGCCGGGCCGCATTGTGGGGCTGCTCGGGCCTAACGGTTCCGGCAAGACTACTCTTATAAAGATACTGAACGGGCTTCTCCAGCCGACATCCGGCAGAGTGAGGATCAAAGGCAATGCGCCGGGCGTCGAGACCAAAAAGATCGTGGCGTATCTGCCGGACAGGAACGCGCTTCCTGACTACATGACAACGGATCAGCTCATAGGCATGTACGCGGACTTCTTTGAAGACTTCGACAGGGTCAGGGCTGAAGCGATGCTGGATGATCTCGGGATCGACCGCAAGCAGGCCATGAAGAAGATGTCGAAGGGCACCAAGGAGAAGCTGCAGCTCTGCCTGGTGATGGCAAGAAGGGCGGAGGTATATCTGCTCGATGAGCCTATCGGAGGAGTGGACCCTGCGACGCGCGACTACATACTCAAGACGATAATCTCAAATTACAACGAAGATGCCGTCGTGATCATTTCGACGCATCTGATATCCGACATCGAATCCGTTCTGGATGATGTCATATTCCTGAAAGAAGGAAGAGTGGTGCTCCACAAGGCTGCGGATGAGATCCGTGAGGAAAAAGGCGAGAGCATAGACGGACTCTTCAGGGAGGTGTTCAAATGTTAGCTAAACTCTTGAAATACGAGCTCCCGGCAATGGGACGCAAGCTGCTGCCGATGTATGCGGCATGGGCCGTGACGGCGATCATACTCGGGATAGGCACTCAGGCATCGGCTTCTAAATCCGATCTCATGGCGATACTCAGCATACTGCTCTACGTGGGAGTAACTGTGGCGATAATGGTGCTGTCGGTCGTGATGATAATCCAGAGATACAGCACGAGTCTGCTCGACGATGAAGGCTATTTCAGCCACGTACTGCCTGTGAGCGTATCGGCTCACATAGGCAACAAGCTCATATCCGCCGTGATATGGGTGACCGTGACCATGCTGGTAGCTCTTCTGACCGGCCTGCTGGTACTGCTGGGCATAGGCATTACGACGGGCTTTGAAGGATATGACATGGCGAATATCGAAGTGCCGAAGCGCTTCTGGCTATACGCCTTCGAATTCCTGCTGATCATGATAGCGGGGATAGTGAAGATGGTGATGCAGATATACGCAGCCATAACGATCGGGCATCAGGCTCAGAACCACACGACGCTCGCTTCCATAGGCGCATACATAGTAGTGCTCATGTTCGAGGGCGCTCTCGGCAGGATCATTGCGGGAGTGGTCCCGGTGTTCACACAGGTAATGATGCAGGGTGAATACAATGCGGATCTCTATGGGCCGGACGGGATACTGATGTTCAACAGACTGTTCATCCCGGCAATGCTCATGACGCTGGCATTCTCGGCAGTATACTTCTTTGTCTGCAAGTACCTCATGGAGAAGCATCTCAATCTCGCATAATGACAGTATAGATATGCTTAAATCAGACCGGTGCTGTGCGCACCGGTTTTTTTGTGCCCGTATCGAGTGATTTTTGCAGTCATATGGGTTATACTTGCAAGGAAAAACGCCATGATAAAGGGAAGTACACGCAAAAGGACATACAGAGCTATATACAGGCTGCTCGACAGGGTATCGCCTGTGCCTTTTGAATGCGGCACTATATGCGGCTCGGCCTGCTGCAATGCCGCTGAGCTCGACGAAAGCCTCGGCATGATGCTCCTGCCGGGAGAGGACAAAATCCACGACAGGCATGACGGCTGGCTGACATGGGAGGCGCTCATAACCAACGAATATGAGTTCCCCGAGTCATGGCAGGGCAAGGTCTGGTTCGTCAGATGCAAGACTCCGCCTGAGTGTCCGAGACACTTAAGACCTATACAGTGCAGGTCATTCCCGCTCACGCCTCACCTCGATGAGGACGGCGGGCTTCACATGATATTCAACGACTTCGAACTGCCATATGTCTGTCCCATGATAGAGGACGAAGCGGAGCTGGATGAGAGATTCGTCAGGGCCACGACGACAGTGTGGAGACATCTCCTTCGTGATCCTCTGATATACGATCTTGTGTGGAAGGAGTCAAGGGACAGGGACGGAAACGGTAAGGACAGCTGATACATGATACAGACAGGACACGGGAGGCATTTTAGATATGATCACAGGAAGAGAACGCAGCGAGCTTAAGAAAATGGCGCAGGGCATAAAGCCATGTGTTATGATAGGCAAAGAGGAGGTAACTCCTACGGTCATAAAGGCTATAGATGATTACCTCGAGGCACACGAGCTTGTAAAGGTACAGATACAGGACGGAGCGGTGCTTGATCCGAAGGAGACGGCAAACGAGATAGCATCCGAGCTGGGCGCGGATTTCGTGCAGGCAATAGGGCGCAAGTTCGTGCTTTACAGACAGTCATCTGATCCCGATAAGAGACGTATTGTTCTATAACGTAACATGCGGAGAGCAAACTGATTTGGACGAGTATATAAGGGTTCTGGATAAGATGATCGAAAGGGAGACCCGCGAGGCCTTCCTCGAGAGGAAGAGATCATCATACAACACAAAGGATTCCGAGATCGGGGAGCTCGAAAGGTACATCCTCAGCGATGATTGCGAGCGCGATATCGAGAGGCTCAGACAAAGAGACTTCTACTTTGAAGCACCTCGGAGAGTGCTTCTGCGCAAAAAGAATTCCGATAAGCGCCGCGCCGTATACCGCTTCAGGCCTGAGGAGAGCATGATAATCAAGCTCATGGCATTTGTCATGCATGATCATGATTATCTCTTCTCCGATTCTCTTTATTCGTTCAGGATCGGCAGGCCAATAGCGGGGATATTCAGACACATAAGGAAGCAAGGCTACAACAGGACGCACTGGGTGCTCAAGACGGATATACACAGCTTTGGCGATAACGTTGATGCGGATATCCTGATGGAGCAGCTCACTGATATATATAAGGACAAGGATCCTGATCTGCTATGGTTCTTTGACCGCCTCCTTACTAGGGGCGAGTATTATGAAAAGGGGGAGCTCGTACATGGTAATACGGGGGCCCTCAGCGGATGCGCCCTGACGAACTTCTTTGAGAACGTATACCTGCTCGATGTTGATGATATAATAAGGGAGCACGCTTCGTATTACTGCAGGTTCGCGGATGACATAGCGGTGTTTACCGAGACCGAGGAGCAGGCCCGCGAGGCTTACAGGATACTGGGGCGTAAATTTAAAGAGAGGGGCCTTGAATTCAACGAAGACAAGACCGCGATCACATCTCCGGGAGAGAGGTTCGAGCTCCTGGGCTTCCAGCTTGAGAACGGAGAATTCGACATAGCCGAGACCTCGATGCGCAAGGTCGAGTGGAAGTTCAGACACTTTGCAGACAAGCTGCTCAGATGGCAGGCCAAATACGGGATCAGCAGAGAGGAGTCGATGCAGCGGATGATCGACCGCATAGACCGCTACTTCTTTGGTATGCGTAGAGATGAGAACGAACTCAACTGGGTCGACTGGGCGTTCGGGGTGCTGACAAGGCCTGACAGCCTGAGGCGCCTGGACAGCTGCGCCCAGGACTGCATACGCATAGCGGGCAGCGGTAAGAAGACAAACGCAAAATACAGAGTAAGGTATAAGGAGATGCAGCGCAGGGGATACCGTACGCTGGTCCACGCTTACTACCACGGATTCGAAAGAAGAGAAGAATAAATAATTTACTGCGCGTGCTGAGCTAAGGAAAACGGACGGGTGCGTCCCTGTGGGCGCGCCTGCATGAAAGCATGATATATAGCTAAAAAGGGCTATGCAGGCGGCTGCTATATGGAGTGCTTTTGATACGCAATTTGCTGAATGCATCCCCGTCCGTTTTCTTTAGAATAGTAAAGGAGTGCCGACAGAGATGAAGATGCCTGTAGTAGTACAGACACATCCGGGAGAGAATGCCATCGCGGTGATCGCCACGATGCTCTCTTATTATGGCTGCATCAAGACTCTGTCAGAGCTTCGTGCATCCAATATAAGCTCGCGCGGCGGCTCCACTCCGGAGCAGGTAAAGGACATGGCCGCGCGCTACGGCCTTGATACCGAGATCATCCGCGCGGACGCATCCCGTATCACCGAGGTCGAGCTCCCTGCGGTCATACACTGGAAGAAGCGTTACTACTGCATCGTCAAAAAGATCAAACGCGGGGTGGTTTATCTGGCAGATCCGGCCAAGGGCGAGTATGAGATGACGCTCGACGGATTCCTGTCCAAGTACTCCGGCGAGATACTTATCATGAGGCCGGGTGAGGGCTTTGTGAAGGGCGGCAAGCGCCAATCTCTGTATGACCTTATCAGATACAGGATGAAGGGCACGTGGAGATCGCTTCTGTGGCTTGCGGCCCTCAACATGATGGCGGTAGGCCTCAATCTGCTCATGGTCAGAGCCACAAGGCTCATGCTGGATACGGCCGACCCGAAGAATTCAAATGACGATGCCCTGGCAAGGCTCCTGTCGAGCCATTACGACGTAGATATCGATGTCTACAGCATCCTCGTGATTTCCATGGCGGTCATACTCGTGCTGGCTACCATAGTAAACATCTTAAAGACACTTCTCATATTCAGGACCTCATACAAGGTCGCCGCATCCTCGGGCTCGGGGCTCTTTAGCCGTATACTGGCACAGCCTATGCAGTTCTTTGAGCAGTACCGCTCCGGCGAGCTGATACAGCGCATGGAGGACAACGCCAAGCTTGATTTCTCGCTTGTCAGGACGATAGTGCCGAGGCTCCTCGATTTCGTGATGACGTTTATCTATCTGATGCTGATGATCAGCTACCAGTGGCAGGTAGCGCTCGCGTGCGTCTCCGTAGAGGTGGTATACCTCGTCGTTTCGCTGCGCCTCAAGGGCATCATAAGCATGCAGGCCAGGGCCAATGCTGTCAGCACAGGCAATATGAATACATCCCTGCTCAACGGACTGGATACCATAGAGACCATAAAGGCCGGCGGGGCAGAGAGGATGTTCTTCTCTGATTGGAACAGCACTCAGATGGAATTCGACGAGAGCCGCATCAGCGGTAATAACATAACCGCCATAACGGGAGTGCTTGACAGTATGCACTCGCTGCTGTCTCAGGCAGTCCTGCTCTTTGTGGGAGCCTACTTTATGATACAGGGCAACTTCACCTTTGGCTTAATGGCGGCCCTTCAGTCTCTGCTCGGCAACTTCAGGAGCGCGTTCTCAAACTGCATCAACATGATCAACAACCTCCAAAAGACACGTACAGATATTGAGAGGATAGAGGATATAAGACAGAGAGATATAATGCCTGTGCGCGCTCTGGCGGACTCGGACGAGCCGGACAAGCTGCCGGGTACTCTCGATGTATCTCACGTCTCATACAGATATCAGGAGGGCGAGCCTCTGTCGATAGAGGATATCTCGTTTAAGGCAGAACCGGGCGATCTGATCGCCGTAGTGGGATCCTCCGGCTGCGGCAAGAGCACTCTCCTTAAGTGTCTGCTCTCGCTCTACACACCTGAGAGCGGAGAGATCAGATACGGAGGCCTCACAAGGGATGAGATCCCTGATGTGGTCTTCCACTCCTCGATAACTGCGGTCGATCAGGAATGTGTGGTATTTGAGGACAGCATCGCCGACAATCTGACGATGTGGGATCCGACGATAGAGGAGTACGAGATGATACTCGCGGCCAGAGACGCGCATATACACTCCAGGATAATCCGCGAGCGTGAGGGATATTATGCCCATATGCTCGAAAACGGGCGCAATTTCTCGGGCGGCGAGCTCCAGAGGATGGAGCTTGCGAGGGCGCTCTCGGCCGAGCCTAATATACTGCTGCTTGATGAATTCACTTCGGCGCTCGATGCGATCACCGAGGCCGAGGTGTTCAAATCCATAAGAGATAAAGGCACCACCTGCGTGGTCGTCGCTCACAGACTGTCGACTGTCGCTTCGTGCGATCACATACTCGTGATGGACAAGGGCAGGATAGTACAGCGCGGAACGCACGAGGAACTCATGAGAAGCGAAGGCCTCTACAGGCAGCTTCTCCAGGTACCGGAAGAGGCATAGAGCATGGGCCTTTACACCGAAGTCATAAGAGAAAGAGAGCGAAAGGATAACGAGCTTGTCAGAAAAGCCGATTATCGGATGATGCACCGCATGGGCAAGGATGATCCGGCGATCAGCTCAGGCGGAGCTCAGTTTGTCGTGGCTCAGATACTCTCGAAGTTCGGACTTGAGACGCATGAAGTAAGCGGATGCAGCGATATAGTCGAGATGCTCGATCTGATGCTCGATCCGCTCGGCGTGATCTACGATGCCGTAGATCTGACGGATCCCGACTGGCTCAAGAGGACACAGTATTTACTCGGATTCAGAGATGACGGCGAGGCTGTCCTGCTGAGTCCTGCCGTAAGCGGATACAGATACACATGCCCGGCTGACGGGGCCGCGGGCAGGGTGTCCTCGAGCATCAAGCTGCAGCCTCAGGCTTATGCGATATACAGACCGATCAGATTAGAAAATGCCAATATGGTGACTATGGCCGTATATGTCCTGAGACTTGTCTCCATGAGAGATGTAGTGGCGATAGCCGCGGCTGCTATGCTGACCTCGCTGCTCGGCATGGTAGCGCCTAAGATGAACCAGGTCGTGCTCGAGGAGATCGTCCCGATGGGGATGAGCGGATACAGCATACTTATGAAGAGCCTCGGTCTCTTCCTTGCGGCCGGGATCGTAAAGGCGGCCATAACTGCCGGACGAACTATATTCCTAGGCAAGATGAGGGTCAGGATATCCTCTGAGGCTCAGTCTGCCGTGATGGCCAAGGTGCTGTTGCTGCCGCAGAACTACTTTATGAATTCCTCTACCGGCAAGCTCTCAAAACAGATCGCCAACGCGAGGTTCCTCACCGAACAGATGATAAACTTCTTCCTGGGAGCATCGCTCACGGCGGTGTTCTCGCTGGTCTACATACCTCAGATGGCGTCGTTCTCCAGGCTGATGCTGCTGCCTGCGATAGTGGTGCTCGTGATCAAGAGCGCCTACACTCTCGTCGCCGGCAGGTTCTTTGCGACTAACGAAAGGAAGCGCCAGGAGGCCGAGATGGATCAGAGGGCCTTCATGTATACGGCTCTCAAGGGCATCCAGCGCATCAAGGAGAGCGGAGCCGAAAAGAGGATATACGCTAAATGGACGAGTAAGTACCAGTCTGTCCTGGCATGTGACCTGGATCAGCCTGCAGTGCTCAAGCTCGAAGATGTGGCGATAGGATTCCTCTCATCTCTGGGTACGGTCATACTGCTCTCGCTCATAGTGCCGGGAGGCATAGCCAAGTCCGACTACATAGCATTTACCTCGGCCTTCGCGCTGATCACTTCGGCCGTTACGGATCTTATGGACGCCCAGCGCAAGCTACTGCTCATGAAGCCTATGATGGCGCAGCTCAAGGGCATACTCGACGCAGCGGCAGAGGACGATGAGACACGTACGATACTGCGCAAGGTCAGAGGAGACATCCGCATCGAGAATGTCAGCTTCACATATGAGGACAGCAGCTTTGGTACTCTGGATGATGTATCGCTTCATATAAGCCCGGGCGAAAAGATCGCCATAGTGGGAGAGAGCGGCTGCGGCAAGAGCACTCTCCTAAAGCTCATACTGGGTATAATAAGGCCTTCCAGCGGAGGCATATTCATAGACGGCAAGCCTATCGATTCAATACACCTGCGCGCCTACAGGAGGCATATAGGCACGGTCTTCCAGTTCAGCAAGGTCATGCCGGGGACGATCCTGTCCAATATAGCCTTCTGTCCGCATCCGGTAAGCCGGGAGGAGGCTGAGGAGGCTGCCCAAAAGGCCGACATAGCGGATACGATCAACGCTCTTCCGCTCGGCTACGATACCGAGATATCCGACTCCAACTCCGGAGGCTTCTCAGGAGGACAGAGGCAGAGACTGCTGCTGGCAAGGGCCTTTGCATCAAAGCCGTCGATCATGATACTCGACGAGGCGACATCGGCGCTTGACAATATATCCCAGAGCAAGGTCCTCAAATCCGTATACGCGGAGAAGTGCACCGTCATCATGGTCGCTCACAGGCTCTCCACCGTAAAGGGCTGCGACAGGATAGTGCTGCTCAAGGACGGCAGGATAGCAGAGTCGGGCAATTTTGACGAGCTCATGGATCTCAAGGGTGAGTTCTACGAGCTGATGAGGAGGCAGGAGGGCTGATAAGCATCCGCGCCTCCAATATACAGACTGTGGATAATAAAAAGATCACAATAGGAATACTCGCGCATGTGGACGCCGGCAAGACCACTCTGTCCGAGGCCATACTCTACGCCTCGGGAGAGATCAGAAAGCCCGGCAGAGTCGATCACGGAGATTCGTTCCTCGATGACAATATAATCGAGCGCAATCGCGGGATCACTATATTTTCACGACAGGCGCGCTTTATGGCAGGTGGCACCGAAGTGACCATGATAGACACTCCGGGCCATACCGACTTCGCCGCGGAGATGGAGAGATCTCTGTCGGTCATAGACGAGGCGCTGCTCGTGGTGAGCGGCTCTGAGGGCGTGCAGGCGCATACAAAGACCTTATACAGGATGCTGAGATCACGAGGCATCCCTGTTTTTGTGTTCATCAATAAAATGGATATCGCTGTCAGGAGCAGGGAGGATATACTCTCTGAGATGATCTCCGGACTCGGCATGGATGCTGTGGACTTCAGCGGGGCGGCATCAAGAAGTGATGACTTTATAGACGGCGTAACGCTGTACTCGCCGTCTCTTGCAGAGTCGGTGCTCGAAAGAGGAGAGATAAGCGATGAAGAGATCGCGGGGGCGATATCCCGCGGCGAGATTGTGCCGTGCATGTTCGGCTCTGCTCTCAGGGGAGAAGGGATCGAAGATCTTCTTGAAGTTATTGGCAGGTATTCAGCAGAGCCAGAGTACGGAGATGAATTCGGAGCGAAGGTATACAAGGCGGCCGATGCCGAAGACGGCGAGAGGCTGTGCTTTGTCAAGATAACGGGAGGAGAGCTCAGGGTGAGGGACAAGGTGGTCATCAGGAGCGCTGCGGACGGCGGAGCGCGTGAAGCCAAGGTCAATCAGATCAGGCTGTACTCCGGCAGCCGCTGCACGATGACTGACTCGGCAACGGCCGGCACGGTCTGCGCCGTGACGGGGCTCGGACGAGCCCTGCCGGGTGATGCGCTCGGATCCGAAGAGCCTCAGGGCGGTATGGAGATAAAGCCATTTATGGTCTATTCGGTATACGGCCCGGAGGGCATGGACCCTCACCGCATCATGGACGATCTGAGCCTCCTGACCGACGAGGACCCGGCGCTGAGCGCAGGATGGAGCAGGGACGGAAGCGACATAGAGATAAGACTTATGGGCAGGGTGCAGCTCGAGGTCCTGCAGGCGGTGATCAAGGAGCGCTTCGGCTATGATGTGAGCTTTGGCGCCGGCAGCGTGCTATATCTTGAGACGATCACGGATACATATGAGGGAGTCGGTCATTTTGAGCCTCTCAGGCATTACGCCGAGGTCCATCTCATAATGGAACCGGGCACGCGCGGAAGCGGCATAGTGATAAACAGCACGGTGCCTGAGGATGAGCTTGCAATCAACTGGCAGCGCCTCATCATGACGCATCTTGAGGAGAAGGAGCACAGGGGCGTCCTGACGGGAGCTCCTCTCACGGATGTCAGGATCAGCTTGGCTGCGGGCAGAGCCCACGACAAGCATACGGTCGGCGGAGATTTCCGCGAGGCGACATACAGGGCCGTCAGACAGGGACTCATGCAGGCGAGGAGAGACTCAAAGGCTGTACTTCTCGAGCCGTGGTGCAATTACGAGATCGAACTTCCTGCGGGCTCTGTGGGACGCGCCATGACGGACATAAAGCAGATGGGCGGCAGCCAGGACGGACTGGAGCAAAGAGGAGACACGGCCGTCATAAAAGGCCGGGTGCCGGCATCTGAGATAGCTGACTACATGCAGACGCTCGCGGGATATACCTCCGGATACGGCAGGCTCAGCTGCATCCCGTGCGGCTATGATATATGCCACAACGCGGAGGAGGTTATCGGAGCTGCGGCGTACGATCCCGAAAGGGATACAGACGATCCTGCGGACTCGGTATTCGTGAACCACAGCGGCAGCGACATAGTTAAGTGGGACGAGGCGATGGATCACATGCATATAGCGAGCGTACTGAAGCGCAGATCCGCTCACGGCAGCGCATTGGTATATGAAGCTCAGTCGAGGACCGCCATAAGAGAGGGCGGCGGAGCTGCCGATGTGCGCGAGGAAGCGCGCAGGCGAGCGGCAGCCGAAAAGGAGCTCAGAGCCATATTTGAGAAGACCTACGGACCCGAAAAGAAAAGCAGATATAAGGATAAAGTCGAGAAGCGCTACAGGGAAGGCCTCTCCGAAGAGGAGGAGAAGGCGCTTGCCGAACGCAATCTCGAGATCAGGGCCAGGCACGCGCGCACTTCAGCCGGCAGCGAGGAAAAGCCAGTCCTCATACTGGTGGACGGATACAACCTCATATTCGCCGATGAGTATCTTAAGGAACTGTCCCATGTGGACATGGGCTCTGCCAGGGATCAGCTGACAGAGAGGCTCAGCAACTTCGCGGGCTACAGGGGATGCGAAGTCTCTGTCGTCTTTGACGCATACAGGGTGCCGTTCAGCGGGCCGCGCGAAGAGGAGGTCAACGGCGTCAGCGTCATATTCACTTCAGAGGACGAACCTGCGGACATACTCATGGGCAAGATGACATCTGCCATAAAGGACAGGCAGATATATGTGGTATCTTCCGATGCGCTTGTACAGCAGGATGCACTGGGCCATGGCTCTCTCAGGATCGCGTCCGGGGAATTCCTGGACATGCTGTCGGCTACAGAGGACGAGATACGCAAAAAAATACAACGCAATGTCTGATGATTTGATTGACATCGCGTCCTTAATATGTGATAGTAATCACGGTTCAAATAAGGGAGTAGCTTGCGCAGAAATGCGTTACATATTTCGTCAGTACGGGCGAGGCCCCGGAATATGTTCGAAGTAGCGAGACTTTTACCGTCGTTATTTGCGGTGAAAGTCTCTTTTGATAAATGGCAGGGACAGATACCCCGGCCGGTAGAAAGGAAAGAACGATCAATGGATACAACAAACATCATATCGCTTCTCGGCGGTGTGGCGATGTTCCTCTTTGGAATGTCAGTCATGGGGGATTCCCTCAAAAAAGTCGCCGGAAGCAAGATGGAGACGGTTCTGTACAAGCTTGCAGGCAATCCGGTCAAGGGCATACTCCTCGGTACCGGAGTGACCGCCGTGATACAGTCCTCGTCAGCGACATCCGTAATGGTAGTCGGTTTTGTAAACTCAGGCATGATGCAGGTGCGTCAGGCCATAGGGATAGTGCTCGGAGCCATACTCGGCACGAGTATCACTGGCTGGGTGCTCGCTCTCAACAGCCTCAGCAGCTCAGGCTCAAGCGTCGCTTCGCTTCTCAGCACCGAGGTGCTGACGGGAGTTGTCGCTCTTATCGGTATTGCCCTGTGGATGTTTGCCAAAAAGAATTCGCAGAAGAACGTCGGCGGCATAATGCTCGGATTCGCAGTGCTGATGTACGGCATGAGCATGATGTCCGGCGCTATAGTGCCGCTGAGATCCGATGAGAGATTTATCAGCATGATGACGAGCTTTACAAATCCTCTGCTCGGAGTACTCATCGGTGTCCTGGTAACAGCCGTGATCCAGAGTGCGAGCGCTGCTGTCGGTATACTCCAGGCTCTTGCTGTCACAGGTGCAGTCGAGTTCGACATGGCATTCCCTATACTCATGGGTATAGGCATCGGTGCTTCGGTGCCTGTCATGCTGAGTGCCCTCGGAGCCAGCACCAACGGCAAGCGTACAGCCTTTGTATATCTCATTATCGACATACTCGGTGCCGTGTTCGTCGGAGGCATATTCTACGCCCTCAACGCGGTGATAGGATTCAGTTTCATGAGCATGAAGATGAACATGGTCTCGGTAGCCCTTACAAATACCCTGTACAGGGCGGCTATCGTAGTACTGCTGTCGCCGAGCATAGGTCTGCTCGAGCGGATAGTATGCGCGCTCTTCCCTGAGGGAGAGGAGGCGGCGGCTGAGAGAGCCGACATGGACAGGCTCGAGCCGAGATTCCTCAATCACCCAACGCTCGCACTTACACAGAGCAGGACAGTCATAGATTCCATGGCGGCCAAGGCGGGAGACAGCGTCGAAAGCGCCATCAGCGTCCGCAAGGAATTCAGCAGGGACGGACTCAAAAAGGTCTTCGATCTCGAGGGTGTGCTTGACCGCTACGAGGACAAGCTGGGAAATTATCTGTTCAAGATAATGGAGGGCCAGCTCGACGAGCAGCAGTCCAATGAAGTCAGCAAGTATATGAGAGTGCTGTCCGACTTTGAGAGGATATCCGACCACGCAAGGAACGTAGGCGAGGCCGTAGAGGAGATAAACGAAAAGAAGATCGAATTCTCGGATGCAGCCGCAAGAGAACTGGAGACACTGGAGGATGCAATAGGAGAGATCACAAGGATCACCATCAAGGCGTTCATCGAAGACGATGCGGAACTGGCGCTTCACATAGACCCGCTTGAGGAGGTCATAGATGATCTTTGCGACGATATGAAGAGCAATCATATCGAGAGGGTCAGCCAGAAGGTCTGCACCCTCGAGAACGGATTCGTATTCAACGATCTGCTCACGGATTACGAGCGTATCTCAGATCACTGCAGCAATGTGGCTGTGGATATACTCGATTCGATAACAGGCACCAGATGGAAACACGAATTCCACAGCAATCCTGAATTCAGACAGGATGAGCTCTTCAAGAGATATTTCCAGGAGTATAAGGAGCGCTTTGCGATTTAGCTCCAAATAAGGTATCATAGTCGGTGATGGGACTAAAGAGACTGATCACCGGCTATTTTTTATGCATGAAAGGAAATCACTATGCAGAAGAAACCTATCACCAACAAGCTGCTGTGGATATTCGCGATAGGGCAGTTCGGATGGAGCCTGCTTTCGGGCATCGTATCCAACTGGATGGTATACTACTATACCGGCAGTCCTAATGCCCAGAATCCAAACACGGGTATTTTTGCATCCGGCATCACGCAGGATCCTATCCTGTTCAAGCTGACTCTGTTCGGAGTCGTGCTGGCTGTAGGCCGTGTGTTCGATGCCATCACCGACCCTCTCATCGCGGGCTGGTCCGACAGAGCCAAATTCAAAGGCGGACGCCGCATACCTTTCATGAAAGCGATCGCTGTACCGTTCGCTCTTGTGACCATAGGACTCTTCACTCTGCCTCAGACAGCCAGCATCCAGGTCAACGACACGATACTCTTCGTGCTGCTGATCACGTTCTATCTGTTCATGACCATTTACTGCACGCCGTACAACGCTCTGATCGCAGAGCTCGGCGATACGCAGGAGCACAGGATCAACGTATCCACATATATCTCGTTCACATACATCGCGGGGCTTTCGATCTCCTACATGCTGCCTAACGTAGCCGGCATGTTCCAGGGATCTCTCGGCCAGGCCGGATCGATACGCATGGCTGTAGCCGTCATGTCGACCCTCGCATGCATCGCAATGCTCACGCCGTCGCTCTACATCAAGGAGCGCGACTACCTCGAAGCCAAGCCGAGCGAGACAAAGGCATTCTCGTCGCTTCTCAAGACCTTCCAGAACGGCATGTTCCGCCGCTTCGTATACAGCGATGTGATCTACTTCTTTTCTCTGACGCTCTTCCAGACAGGACTTGCGTTCTATGAGACAAAGCTCATGAAGATCGAAGACACATGGACATTCCTGCTGACAGCCACAATGACGGCGCTGTCGGTACTCCAGTATCCGATCGTCAACAGGCTGGCGCCTAAGATCGGCAAGAAGAGAATGATAATCTTCGGATTCTTCTGCTACTCGGCTGTATTCCTGATCACATTCCTCTGCGGTGAGGGCCTCGTCTGGGGATTCATCGTCGCCGTTGTAGCATCGGTACCGATGGCCATACTCGGCATACTTCCTCAGGCCTGCGTAGCCGACGTTGCGGAGCTCAGCCGTCTTGAGACGGGAGAGGACAGGAGCGGCATGTTCTTTGCAGCCCGTACCTTCGCCTTCAAGATGGGCCAGGCCATCGCGCTTGCTGTATTCACATCCATGACAGTATCCGGCACAGAGGGAAGCTACCGCGCCACAGCTGCCGTAGCCTTTGCGGCCTGCTTCATCGGGGCCTGCCTGTTCTTCCTCTACAAGGAGAAGATGATACTCGAAAAGATAAACAAGTTAAAGGGATCCGAGCAGTGATCACCAGGCAAACACAAAAACGAGCCGGCCCCCGGGAGATTCCGGGGGCCGGTTCTTGTAATACCTAGGCGGATCGATATGTTGTACTCAGTATCTTATACCGGGAACTCGATGGCGATGTCCTTGCCCTCTGCGATGTAGAGCTTGACGACTCCGCCGCCTACTGCGATCTGTGTTCCGGCAGGTACTGACATTGCAGGAACGGCTGCCTCATCTGCGCCTGCTTCCTCTGCAGGGGCGTCTCCGCCGGCGGCGTCAGGGTCCTGGATGTTGTCGACGATCTCAGCTGTGAGCGGTGTCAGGGAATCGGATACCTCCTTGAGTGTAGCGCCGAGGCACTGACCGATAGTCAGACATCCGTCGAGCTTGAGCAGTCCTGTATCTACCAGATCAGGGAAGATCGCAGGGTCCTCGAGGTTGTGATGCGAGATCTCGCCCGGTTCCATTCTGCAGCAAAGTACTGCAGGGTCGTTCTTGTGTTCAAGTGCGTATTCCAGTTCAATAGACATGTTATATCCTCCTTATAATAGATATTTATCTGACATCTAATAATCCAATTAATACGCTGTAATTTCAATACTTAGGGCTATTGATAATGCTTATAGTTGATCCGCGAATATCAAATCCATCAATTTGTTATGCCGTTTGTTCAAGCCTAGAATAAACGGAGCGGTTATTATCGCTGTGGTTAAAAATTATAATTGGAGGTATTAATCATGGAAAAGAAAAACGACAAGCTATTCATCATTATAGCCGGAGTCGTGATCGGCATCATCGCCGCAGGTCTTGCCTTCCTCGGCAACCCTAAGAATATGGGATTCTGCATCGCATGCTTCCTTCGTGACACTGCAGGCGGACTCGGACTACACAAGGCACCTCCGGTACAGTATATCAGACCGGAGATCGTCGGTATCGTCATCGGCGCTTTCGTAGCAGCCTTTGCAAAAAAGGAATTCGGATCAAAGGGAGGTTCCGCTCCTATGACAAGATTCGTGCTCGGATTCTTTGCGATGGTAGGATGCCTCATGTTCCTCGGCTGCCCGTTCAGGATGATCCTGAGACTGGCCGGCGGAGACCTTAACGCCATCTTCGGACTCGTTGGATTCGTAATCGGTATCTTCTGCGGCATCTTCTTCCTCAAGAACGGCTACAGTCTCAAGAGGACATACAGCCTGACAAAGTATGAAGGTTACTGGATGCCTGTACTCGAAGTAGTGATCTTCATCCTGCTTCTTGCCAAGCCTGCATTCATCGCATTCTCTGAAGAGGGTCCGGGATCGATGCATGCTGCTGTCGCTCTCTCCCTCGCTGCAGGTCTCGTCGTAGGGGTTCTCGCTCAGAGGACAAGACTGTGCATGGTAGGCGGAGTCAGGGATCTCGCTCTCTTCAGGGAGACAAGACTTCTCTGGGGCTTCATCGCTATCCTCGCTTCAGCCCTCGTGACCAACCTGGTGCTCGGCGGCTTCAAGCTCGGATTCGCAGAGCAGCCAATTGCACACACTGACGGACTCTGGAACTGCCTCGGCATGCTGCTCGTCGGATTCGCATGTGTACTTCTCGGCGGATGCCCGCTCAGACAGCTCGTTATGTCCGGTGAAGGCAATGCCGACAGCGCTGTTACAGTTCTCGGCCTCATGGTCGGTGCTGCATTCTGCCACAACTTCGGACTCGCCGCAAGTGCAGACGGTCCTACACCTGCAGGAAAGATCGCTGTTGTCATCGGCATCGTAGTCGTTGCTCTTATCGGCGTTCTCAACACATATGTAAAGGAAGCTCCGGCTGAGGCAGGGGAGACCGCATAACAGGAGGTGTGCCATGGTAGACGCAAGAGGGCTTTCGTGCCCGATGCCTGTGATCATGACTCAGAAGGCAATGAAGAGCAAGGAGGACTACTATGAAGTCATGGTGGATGCTCCGGCTCCTCTCGAAAACGTAACGCGTTTTGCCGAGAGCCAGGGTTACAAGGTAGAAGTAGAAGACAAGGGCGGAGAATATCTGCTCAGGATCTCCAGATAATCAAAGGCGGGTAACCATTCTGAGCTGTGTGATGCAAAGGATGGTTACCCGTTTTGTTCTTTTGTATTATAATGATCGTATGAATACTTATATCGCTACATTCTTTATGCATTTCGGCTCGATCAGGTTCGAGCGCCTCTGCAGGTCAAAGGGCTACGAGGCGCGCACAATGCCCGTGCCGAGAAGCCTTTCATCAAGCTGCGGCACCTGCGTCAGGTATACTGCGCCGGAGCCTCTTTACGATCCTGCCCATGACGAGATGGAGCAGACGGTCATCTGCAATTCCGACGGCAGCTATACACTGCTCTGGAAAGCCGACAATCTATAGATCTCATTCGTACATGATGTCGAGATCGACATCGCCGCTTATGCCTTTTATCCTGCCCGTATTGGCTGCCTGCCATATCCTGTACGGGCCTTTGTAATTTGTCCTGTCTGCGTAGTGGGCGAGCCATACGGGACGCTTGCCTGTATCCTCCCATACCTCTTCGAGATAGAGCTTGCTGCCGTAGAGCATAGGCTCATAGCCGGCCTTGCTTATCTCATCCGCAAAGGCATCATAGAGTCTGTTGAGATCAGCGAAGCTCATCTTATATGTCTGGAACTGACCGAAGTCCTCCCAGTCGAACGCGACCGGAAGATCAAGTTCGGCTTTATCCAGGGTTTCGATGAGCCATCTGGCCGATGCTCTCGCCTTGTCCTCGGTATTGTCATAGCTGTACATGTATACGCCGACTTTAAGACCTGCGGCCTTTGCTTTCTCTATGTTCTCTTTAAATCTGTCATCGATCTCAAAGGTCTTGCCGTCTCCCTCGCTGTATCCGACCCTGATCATGACAAATTCACAGCCCGCCTTTTTGACTTTGTCGAAATCGATGTCCTCCTGCCAGCTGGATACGTCTATGCCAAAGCTGCGTCCGTCGCCTTTATTGGCAGACACGAAGTCCCTGAACTGCAGCTTTTCGCTCTCCTCGGGTTCATCCTCAGGAAGCTCGTCTGCGACTTCAACTTTGAGATCCCATGAAGTCGGATTACCCGATGCGTCGGTTACCGTGACGCGCAGAGGATAGTCTCCGGCGACGGATGTATCGACGCTGCCCTCAACACTGACGGCAGGTTCCGGGTCCGCGTTATCGCCGTAGGCTATGACTTTGTTTATGTCAAATTCGCTGCCCGTCTCGATGACGGTGCCGGCTCCGCTCCATATGAGCATAGGAGCCTCTCTGTCCTCGACAGTATAGGAGAGAGTGTAATCCTTTGAAGGCTTGAGCAGACCTCCGAGCACGGGCTTTGTGACGGTATATACAAGCTCCATCTCACCGACAGTGTCTGTATCCAGGGTGGCGGCAGCCGGAGTGACCGTTCCGGACGCTGACCTGACGTAGAACTTCGAGGAGTGCTTCTCGCCGAACGGTATCACGGGGTGATCGCTTTTGAATTCCAGAGAGATCGACTTCTCGGTCGATTTATACAGGTAAGCCAGGGATCCCGCTACAGCCAGCGCCAGTACGAGGATGAGGGGCAGGAGTATCCTGAGCGGTTTCTTTTTATTATATGATGCGTCTTCTTTATATCTGTCTGATCTCATAATATGCTCTTGAATCGTTAGCCGTTTGTTATGGTAATATATGTATAGTATGCGTTATGATAATAACACATTTATATAAACATGAGATGTCGTACAGCGAAAGGAACAAAGATGGAAGCTAAACTCAAACTGCAGGGCAGGATAGATTCGAGCAATGCCGAAGAGACAGGCAGGATGCTGATGGAGGGCATTGCGGGAGCAGACAGCGCAGTCATAGACTGCGGCGAGCTTGAGTATATATCGAGCGCCGGCCTTCGCGCGATCCTAAAGGCGCGCAAATCCCTGCCGGGCGGGATCACCATGACCAATGTGTCACGCGATGTATACGAGATATTTGATATGACCGGATTCGTACAGATGATGGACATCCGAAGGGCATACAGGGTGCTCTCCGTCGACGGATGCGAGGTGATAGGCGAGGGCGCCAACGGTATCGTATACAAGATAGACGCGGACACCGTAGTCAAGGTATACAAGAACAGCGATGATATCGATACCATACACAGGGAGAGAGAGCTCTCAAGGAGCGCCTTCCTGCTCGGAGTGCCTACGGCCATCCCGTATGATGTCGTGATGATAGATGACGGGGTGCATTACGGAGCGGTATTTGAGATGCTCAATGCGGAGAGCTACGCATCTCTGCTCATAGACGGAAAGAAGACCGTCGATGAGATAGCAAAGATGACTGCGGAGACCCTGCACAGCGTCCACTCCGCGGTGCCGGACAAGGGCTTCCTGCCGGAGAGGAGAGATGCGTATCTCGATATGGTAAATGATATCGAGGGCAAGGTCCCGGATGAACAGGTGGCAAAGCTCAGATCGATGCTCGAGGCCATGCCTTACGATCCTCATATGCTCCACGGAGACTTCCATATCAAGAACATAATGGTCCAGAACGGAGAGAGCCTTATCATCGACATGGACACTCTTGCGGTCGGTGACCCGGTGTTCGAGTTCTCCGGTATGTACGCCGCGTATATCGGATTTAGCGAGCCTGATCCGAACAACGTGACGGAATTCTTCGGCATTAGCGGAGATACCGCAGGCAGGCTGTGGAAGGCGACACTCAGAGAGTATTTCGGCAATGAGGAGGATGCTGTCTCCGCAGACAAAAAAATACGCCTGATGTCGGCTGTGTTCCTGCTCTCGTTTATCATCAGACATACGGAGAGGGAGGAAGGCTACCGCAACAGGCTTATTGAGATAAGTATAAAGAATATAGACGCTCTGATCGGAGAGGTCGATGATCTCACGATCAGGAAGAACTGACGGTATTAACTAACCGAGAGGTATCTCGACGACCTCCGCCATCCTGGCGAGGGTCGTTTCTATTTGTCCGGATATCTCATTGACCATGCGCTCGCTGATCTCGTCGTTTTTTTCCTTGCGGAGGGTCTCATAGAAGGACTCCTTGATGTCGGCGCTTATGCTGGCGCTCCTCGAGCTGAACGCGCTCTTAGGAATGAGCCTGCGCATCGGCTTAGGGATGTCCGAAGAGAGCATCGCCTCCTGCATCTTGTCCTTGCCGAGGAAGAGCACGACTACCGACGCAACGATGCCGATCAGCACGCCCTCAGGCCCGGCCATGAACGGGATGACGTCGATGGTGGCGATGAGTATCGCTACTATCGCGGTGACTATGGAGTCGATGAGGAAGGTCATCTCCTCGACAGCGAAGAGATTTTTGGCATCGACCCTGATATCTATGTCAGACGCGTTGAGATAGGATTTGAGACTGAGCGCGGTGTACGGTATGCGGTGACGTATGCAGATAGGAACCGTAAGAGACTCGAGCTCCTCGATCACAGGCTTGAGCCAGGCCGTGATAGGTCCGGCCAGCAGCGCTCTGGTCTTGTCGGTCCTGAGGAATTCCTCGACCTCATCCTGAAGTATCTGGTCGGTGTCCGCAAGCCTTGCGACTTCACCGGCTCTCCATCTCTCGAATACCGGAATGGCGACCTCGTTGACTATAGGGTCGACGAGTGTATCGACAGCACTCCTGTACAAAGCAGGAATGTGCTTGCTGACTATGTCCTCTATGGCGCTCGAATCTATGAGCTGTTCGAGTTCTTCGCGGAATTCCTTGAGATCCTCATCTATGCGGCCACAGTAGGACAGGCCTCTTGCGACAGAGAACTCAGGATCGGTGGCGGATACGACGATCGAATCCGTAAAGACGCTGCCGCACCAGTCACGTATGGCAGGGAGCTTGCTGACTCCGCCCGTCAGGAAAATGAGCTCAGGCTGAGCTCCCTGGATGTTGTCGCGCACCTCCTCGAGAGATGCGATGAAGACTTCCTTCCAGGACCTGTGTCCGAGCTTTTGTATAGGCTTGTTGATGAGATGGTCCGCGGTGACGTGATCCATCTTTAATGTCAGTCTGACAGGGTGGTCGTAATGGATGACCACGCTCTCGCGGCACTCGTGTGTCTTCCAGTACTCCTCGTCGGAGTAGTACTTCTCCTTGAGCCTCCTGGCCGCAAACTCAGCATAGGTCCTCCATGGCTCGCTCTTATCGAGTACGGACTGGATCTTGCGCTTCATCAGCCCGGAGGAGGCGATGGACTCCTCGAGGAGTATCTCGTCCATGAGGCCTCCGCCCAGGACCACCTCGCCGCCCGTCTGGATCTCGACTTCCTTGCCGCCCATGATATAGGCGAAGTCCGTGGTGGATGAGCCGATATCGACAACGAGAACAGGCTTTGAGAGTATGTCCACTCCGACCTGGAGGTGCTTGGACTGGCAGGCGCTGACCATGGCCGCGCGCGACTCGGAGATTATCCTTGCAGGCGGATAGCCCGCGCTCTCAAATATCTCCCTGTAGCGCTCTCTGGTGTTGCGGTCCCAGCCGGCAGGGCAGCCGATGTAAAAGCTGCATTCTTCGTTCTTGACAAGATCGCCGCTCCCATAGAGCTCTCCGAGCACTCCGGCAGCGAAGCTCCTGACGTCCGCGTCGCTTGACCTGTCGGTCAGGAAGCGGCTCTTGAATCTGAGCTTGCGCTTGACGGCGTTGTCAGCGTAGCAGGCCTTCTCGCCGATGATGAGCTCGCCGCTTGCGAGCTGGGCGTAGGCCGTAATAAAACTCTGCTCACCGACAACAGTGAGCATCTCAGGTGTCTTTTGTTCGTCTTTTGTAAGCCTTGCGATGGCGCTTTCGGCGTCACCGAGGTCGAATCCGAAAAAACGGTCCATTGTCTGTGATCTACCTTTCGAATCGATGATTGATTAGCCCTTGGAAGCGAGGCCTTTTTTGAGAAGGCGTCCGTTTGCGACCATTGCAGGCCTGATGGTGCCGGCTTTGGTACCCGGCATGAGGTCAAAGTACTCCTCGGTGCCCTTGCCGTAGTCGACTATCTCTATCTGCTGTTTGTGCAGGTAATATTTGATGGCTTCTATCTTCTCAAGCGCGTACTCCGGATCGCCGCTGTAGGATGCGGCCAGAAGATCCGAGAAGAGCTCCAGCTCAGGCGTTGTCGCCGGTCTGCCGTCTATATTGCCGGCCTGCTCGCGGTGAGCCTGCAGCTCGCCGAGGTGCACCTCCTCGAGGCTCTGGTCGACGGAGAGGATCACGGTGCGGAAGTTGCGGTAGATGCTGTCTGCATCGACATGGAGCTCGACCTGATAGTCCTTTTTGACACTGCCCTTAGGCCTGCCGTAAAGCGAGCCTGAGAGGTAGAGGATGACGGCGCCCATGACTATGGACCCGCATCTGACTATGAAGTCGGTCATGGAGTCTGAATCGACCTGGTTGACGCCTGTCAGCACAAGAGGGACCAGGCCGAAGCCCAGCAGCACAAGACCGCCGACAAGAAGCAGCAGGGATGTGACCGACATCCCGCCTGAACTCTCATCGTTGCCGCGTCCGCGCTCCCAGACCTTTGTATCTCCGACCGAATCGATGAGCGGGAGCGAAAGGCGGACGGCCTGCATCATGTGAGCAGCCGCGTCGCGCTCGGCATCGCTGCCGGCACTCTCGTTGTAGGTCAGAAGAAGCTTGTCGACTTCCTTTTCGAGTACTCCGCAGGCCTTGTCAGCGGCAGCTGCGGCCGACAGCTCGGTGATGAGTCTGTCTTTGTCTTTTTCGAGTAAATCTGTCATTTTCATAGTCAAAATTATACTATTATTCGGCCTTTTATGGTAGTATTTGCTGGAATTCGTTACAGGTAAGCTAGAGGACAGTAAAAGCAATGACGATAAAAAAATTAAACGCAGTATGCTCATGGATACTCATAGCTCTGCTGCTGGTACATATCTTTACAACACTTGTATATCTGGCCACAGGCATATTCAGTCTCAAGGTAATGATGACTGTGCCGAAGGTACTCGCGATGGTGTGCATACTCCATGTATGCCTCAGCCTCTGGATAGTTTTCTTCATGCATGACGGGTCGAAGTTCGACCGCTACGGCAAGCTCAATCAGAGGACATTCATGCAGAGACTCTCGGGCCTCATGATACTCGCTCTGGTGCATCCTCACGTCAAGATCTTTGCATCTTTCATCTACGATCACAGCGCGCTGACGCCGGCACGCAAGCTTATGGTGTTCGTTGTCGAGATGCTGTTCTTCTTTTCGATATATGTACATCTCGAGTGTTCATTCTCGAGATCCCTCATCACGATGGGGCTTATCAGATCCGAAAAGGCCGAGCATGCAGTCGACATAGGAGCCAGGGCATTCAGCGCGGTGTTCTTCGTGCTCACATTCGTCATCCTGGCCAGATTCCTCATAACATGGCCTACGGCATAGAGGAGGTGGCAGGATGCATGTACTGATAACCGGAAGCGGTATTTCCGGCATGAGCGCAGCCATAAGCCTTGCTGAGGCAGGCTGCCGCGTCACACTGGTCTCTCCGTTCATCTCGGAGAGGGCGCAGTCCGTCATGGCCGCAGGAGGCATCAACGCAGTGCTCGATGAGACGCCGGGCAGCGACAGCACGGCCCTCCATGCAGAGGAGACCCTTAAAGGCGGATGCTACATAGAGAATAAAGAAGCCGTCCGCGGTCTTTGCGAGGCCGCGCCTGACATAGTCAGGTGGCTTGACAGCATAGGCGTCATATTCAGCCGCACGCAGGATGGGGAGATAGCCCAGAGACCTTTCGGAGGCCAGAGCCGCAGGCGTACCGCATACGCAGGCGACACCACAGGCAAGCAGATAGTGACCGCCATGGCGCAGAAGTGCCGCGAGTATGAGATAAAAGGCCTGATCGACAGGCGTACCGGACTCGACTTTCACTCTGCCATCGTCAAAGACGGCAGATGCGGGGGAGCGGTATATACAGACAGGACAGGCGGAGAGCTTCAGAGCATATACGCCGATGCCCTCATCATGGCGACGGGCGGCATGAACCGCATTTTCGGCAAGACCACGGGCTCGGCCCTGTGCGACGGATATGCGGCAGGCAGGCTGCTCAGCCAGGGAGCCAGACTTCGCAACGCCGAGATGATACAGTATCACCCGACGACGATCGAGACGCCCAACAAGCGCATGCTCATCTCCGAGGCTGCCCGCGGCGAAGGCGGCAGGCTCTACTACGAGAAGGACGGCGGGCGCGTATACTTCATGGAGGACAGGTTCGGTGAGAAGGGCAATCTCATGCCGAGGGACGTCGTCTCGCGCTGCATGTACGAGTGCCCGTCACAGGTATACCTCGACATATCCTTCCTCGGAGAGAGGCTCATCAAAGAGAGACTGGGCGAGATATACAAGCTCTGCCTTGAATACCTCGGACTCGATGTCACAAAAGAGAGCATCCCGGTAGCGCCGGGTGTGCATTTCTTCATGGGAGGTCTGCGCACTGACGATGATCACATGACGGATATCGACGGCCTGTACGCTGTCGGAGAGGGTGCATCCAAGTACCACGGAGCCAACAGGCTGGGAGGCAATTCACTGCTCGCTGCCCTGTACTCCGGCAGGGTAGCTGCCGGGGCCTGCATGCGCAGGGGCGAAGCTCCGGAGAAGTCATTCGGCGATGTGTCCGCGGATATACTGAGTGACATCAGGACAGACGGAGACGGGCCGGGTCCGTCGCAGATACTCACGGGACTTGCAGGCATCATGAACACAAGACTCGGCATCGTAAGAGACGAGGCAGGCCTCAGAGCGGGGCTCGCCGAACTTGATGCGCTGTCAAAGGAGGCGGAGAGGCGCAGATATGACGAAGGCCTCAGCGCATATGAGAACTACAGGATCCCGTATATGCTGATCACTGCGAGGGCGATCATCATGAGCGCGCTTGCCAGGGAGGAGTCGAGAGGGGCTCACTTCAGATCGGACTTCCCGGACACAAGAGATGAGTACTGCAGATGCTCGCTTACATCATGCAGCGGCGGGGAGCTCAGCATCAGTTTTGAGGACGACAGGATACGCGGAGACAGACAATGATAGTAAGGATAAAACGTCAGGATGATGCATCATCCGAAAGCTATTATCAGGATTTTGTATATAAGGGCAGCGGCCGTACGACCGCTTCGCAGATCCTTGAGGCCATCAACTCAGAGGATGATCTCAGGGATGCAGAGGGAAGACCTGCCCGCAGGATAAAATGGGAGCACAGCTGCCTCCAGAAGGCCTGCGGCGCCTGCGCGATGGTCATCAACGGAAGACCCGCTCTTGCGTGCTCGTATTTTGTCGATGCGGACGCAGACGGGATGCTGCTCCTGGAGCCTCTCAGCAAGTTCCCGGTGATCTCGGATCTTGCGGTAGACAGGTCATGCATCGAAGAGCACCAGAAGGCCGCTCTTATGTATCTCGGAGAGAGGGCGGAGCCGAATGCCAAAGAGCGCGGCCAGCAGTACTCCGCCGCGGGATGCCTGAGGTGCGGACTCTGCCTTGAGGTCTGCCCGAACTACGTCGGGCCCGAGGGCAGGTTCTACGGAGCCGTGATGGCCAACGAGAGCTATCTGCTGGCCAGCAGTACAAAGGACCGCAGGCGCGAGATAGCAAAGGAGTACAAGCGGCACTTTGCCCGCGGCTGCTCCAAATCCCTGGCCTGCAGGGAGATATGTCCTGCAGGTATACAGACGCTCTCATCGATAGGATATATGAACAGATTGTGATATAATCTCTCGGTGACACAATTCGGAAAGAAGGTTATTTTACTATGTGGAACAGAGTAATTCTTAAAGAAAGAGGACGCAATGCATTCAGGGCCAACAGGGTCACATGCATATTCGCTTCGTTCATACTGTCGGTCGTCGCAGGAGGAGGATCTATCCCGACTACGACCGTCAATATCAATAACGAGCAGATCGACATCAACAACATACCGCCGGAAGTCATCAAGGGCGCCATCGCAGCCCTCGGGCTTGCAAGCGTGGTCGCCTTCCTGCTGTCGGTATTCGTTTTCAATCCGGTACAGGTAGGACTCAAGAGATTCTTCGTGCTCAACGCTACGGACTCTCAGACGGGCCTCGACCGCAATACGATCGGCAGAGGCTTTGTGGAAGGCAATTACACCAACGTAGTGGCCGCTATGTTCACAAGAGACCTCTTCGTATTCCTGTGGACGCTGTGCTTCATCGTTCCGGGCATCATCAAGGCGTACTCGTGGAGGATGGTACCGTATATCATCGCCGAGGATCCGCAGATCACGGGCACTGAGGCAAGGATGAGATCTGCTCAGCTCATGTACGGCAGCAAGATGGACGCATTCGTGCTTGACCTTTCGTTCATCGGATGGGTGATGCTCGGAGTGCTCACTCTGGGCATTGGTAACATCATCTGGACCAATCCGTACCATGACGCTACGGACGCCGAGCTTTACCGCACTCTCAAGGGCGAGACATCGGGCACTGTAGCGGAGCCTGAGCTTCAGGAAGCACTCCTCGTGGATGTCGAGGCAGTGCCTAGGGCAGAGGACAGGCCGGTCAAGGCAGCTCCTGAGACTCCGGAAGCCGCTGACGTCAACACAGACAAAGACACTGCAGATAATGACAATGACAGGACGGACTTCGTCAGATAAGGATACAACTGAAATGAAATCAAACAAAAGATGGATATATCTGGCTGCCGGGACACTCACGCTGCTCTTCTTAGGGCTGATATATGCGTGGTCCATATTCAGGACTCCGTTCAGCGAGCTCTTCCCGGACTGGAGCATATCCCAGCTCTCACTGACATTCACGATATCGATGATATTCTTCTGCCTCGGAGGATTCGCAGGCGGACTTTTAAGCAAGAGGCTCAGCATACGCGTAAGGATGCTCATATCCGCGGTAATGCTCTTTGTGGGCTTCTTTGCGGTCTCGCTTGTCAGGGCTGAGGCGCCGGGATCAAGCCTCGTAATGCTATACATATTCTACGGAGTATTCGGAGGAGGCGGAGTCGGATTTGCATACAACGGCGTCATAGGCACGCTCAATAAATGGTTCCCTGACAAGGTGGGACTTGCATCCGGCATCATGCTCATGGGATTCGGCCTGGGCGGCCTCGTGCTCGGCTCTGTGGTCAATTCCATGATAGGCTCGATGGGGCTTCTGGCTGTATTCAGGATACTCGGCATCGTTATTGCTGTAGTCTGCGCTATGGCGGCTGTTATCATAAAGTCACCGGACGCGGAGGAGACAGCTCAGCTTGCCGTCCTCGCAGGGGCGGGCAGCAAACAGCAGGCTTCTGCAGATGTCAGGAACTACTCGGCAGGTGAGATGCTCAGGACGGCGAGGTTCTGGCTATTCACCATATGGGCCATACTCCTTAATTCCGCAGGTCTTCTGGTCATCAACAGCGCGGCCAATATCTCGGTTGCCTTCGGAGGCACCGCCGTGCTGGGCATGATAGTCTCTCTCTTCAACGGAGCGGGACGTATCGTGGCGGGCAATAACTTCGACAGATTCGGCCGCAAGGTATCCACCATAGTCAATAACGCGTTCATGCTGGGTGCGGGAGTATCCCTGACGCTAGGCGGCATGACAGGCAAGTACATATTCATACTCTGCGGCCTTGTGCTCGTGGGACTTGCCTACGGAGGATGCCCGACCATCACTTCCGCATATATCAACAAGGCGTTTGGTCCGGCCAACTTCCCGACCAATTTCAGCATAGCCAACTTCAGCCTCATACCGGCTGCCACGATAGGACCGATGATCTCATCGGCGCTTCTTGAATCGGCAGGCGGCAGCTACGATACCAATTTCTATGCGATAGTCGGCTTTGCAGTCGCAGCGCTTGTGATGTGGGTGCTGCTCAATAAAGCGAGCGCTGACGAATAAGATAAGAAAGAGGGCACAGACGATTTGACACTAAAGGACTTAAAGACAGGTGAGTCAGGAATAGTAAGCGAAGTGGGAGGCGAGGGCGCGCTGCGCCAGCACTTCCTTGACATGGGCCTCATACCGGGGGCCCTTGTTACTTTGGTAAAATACGCGCCTCTGGGTGATCCGATGGAGATAAGGATCCACGGATTCGAGCTGACCATAAGGCTCGATGACGCCGCAAAGATAGAGATAAGCGAGGCTCCTGAGTCGCTGGAGGCCGCAGAGGCCGAGGAGCGCAGGGAGCCGGAGCACCCGGGCTACGGCGAGTTCGGACGCTTCCACCCCAAGGGTACGGGCAATCCTCTTCCTGAGGGCACTGTGCTGAGATTCGCCCTTGTCGGCAACCAGAACAGCGGCAAGACCACTCTCTTCAATCAGCTCACGGGCTCCCGGCAGCACGTCGGTAACTTCCCGGGGGTCACGGTCGACCGCAAGGACGGCGTGATCTCGGGACACCCGGACACCCTCATAACAGACCTTCCGGGCATTTACTCGATGTCACCGTATTCGAGCGAGGAGCTGGTATCCCGTAATTTCGTGCTTACGGACAAGCCTCACGCCATCATCAACATAGTCGACGCCACCAACATAGAGAGGAACCTCAACCTGACCATGCAGCTTCTCGAGATGGAGATACCTGTCGTGATCGCGCTCAACATGATGGACGAGGTCACGGGCAACGGAGGTTCGGTCGACGTCAACACGATGGAGGCCATGCTGGGAGTACCGGTCGTACCGATATCCGCAGCCAGGAATCAAGGCATAGACGAGCTCGTCGAGCATGCCATACACATAGCCACTTACCAGGAGAAGCCTGCCAGGCAGGACTTCTGCGATGAGAACGATCACGGCGGAGCCGTCCACAGGGCTCTCCATGCGGTCATACACCTGATAGACGACCACGCCAAGGCTGCGGGAATCCCCGTGAGATTCGCCGCTGACAAGGTAGTCGAGGGCGACGGGCAGGTCATCAGGCAGCTCGATCTTGACGACAACGAGAAGGAGACGGTCGAGCACATAGCTCTCCAGATGGAGAAGGAGCGCGGTCTGGACAGGAGCGCCGCGATAGCGGACATGAGGTTCGCCTTCATCATGAAGGTGAGCCGTGCCTGCGTCAAAAAACCAAAGGAGACCAGAGAGCGCGAAAGAAGCCGCGCGCTTGACAACATACTGACCGGCAAGTACACGGCTATACCGGTGTTCATCATCGTCATGGGACTGGTGTTCTTTTTGACATTCAACGTGATAGGAGCCTGGCTCCAGGGCCTTTTAGAATCAGGACTCGGAGTTCTGCAGAATACAGTCGAGACGGCACTCGATGCCGGAGATGTCAATCCGGTCGTACACAACCTGATCACCGAAGGCATATTCGAGGGAGTGGGCAGCGTGCTCAGCTTCCTGCCGATAATAGTCACGATGTTCTTCTTCCTGTCCCTGCTCGAGGACAGCGGCTACATAGCAAGGGTCGCCTTCGTTATGGACAAGATCCTGAGGAGACTCGGACTGTCCGGGCGGAGCATAGTGCCTATGCTCATAGGCTTCGGGTGTACCGTGCCGGCTGTCATGTCCACAAGGACTCTGCCGTCCGAAAGGGACCGCAGGATGACGATACTGCTGACGCCGTTCATGAGCTGCACGGCCAAGTTGCCGATATATGCATTCTTCATAAACGCATTCTTTGCCAGCTACAGGGCGCTCATCATGATAGGCCTGTATGTCCTCGGCATAGTGATGGCCATACTGGTCGCCCTGGTGTACAAAAAGACCCTCTTCAGGGGCGAGGCTGTGCCTTTCGTCATGGAGATGCCTAATTACAGGCTGCCGGGTCTCAGGAACGTAGGCCTCCTGCTCTGGGAGAAGTCCAAGGACTTCCTGCAGAGGGCTTTCTCGGTCATACTGGTTGCGACCATCGTGGTGTGGCTGCTCAAGACCTTTGACTTCGGATTCAATATCGTGAGCGATTCAAAGGACAGCATGCTGTCTTCCATCGCAGGAGTCTTCGTGCCGCTCTTCAAGCCGGCAGGACTCGGAGACTGGCGCATAATCACATCTCTCATAAGCGGCTTCATGGCCAAGGAGAGCGTGGTGTCCGTGCTCGGAGTACTCTTCGGAGGAGGCGGCGGGGTAGCCGCCGTGATGAGCCCGCTGACTGCAGCGTCGCTTCTGGCATTCAGCCTGCTGTACACTCCCTGCGTGGCCGCTGTTGCATCCGTCAGGAGCGAGATGGGAGGCAAGTGGGCGCTGTACGTTGTGGTATGGCAGTGTTTCGTGGCATGGCTTGCCGCCGTCGTGATACGGGTCATCGGGCTGATGCTCGGACTCGGATAAAAGGCCCGGACTCCGCGACTTAAGCCATGAGATATGTTAGAATAACTATGTATGGAAATTAATATAAACGGTCTTGAAATCAACTATAAGATAACGGGTCCTGACGATGCCGCTCAGACTGCAGTCGTGCTGCAGGGCTGGGGCACGGACCTCAGTATTTATGACTCTGTCGCATCTGCTTTAAATGATTCGTGCAGGGTCGTTCAATTTGATTTGCCCGGATTCGGAGCGAGCCAGGAGCCGCCTGAGGCATGGAACGTAGACGCTTACTGCGACTTCTTCTGCGACTTCATGGATGCTCTTAGTATCAGGAGCGCGGCTCTGATCGGCCATTCCTACGGCGGGCGCATGATAATCAAGATGGCGGCGAGAGCCTCGAGAGGGGAGCTGCCGTTTGAGATATCAAAGATAGTGCTCGTGGACAGCGCAGGCGTGATGCCAAAGCGCACGGCCGCACAGAACTTCAAAGTAAAGAGATACAAGGCGATGAGGAATTTCCTCACGAGCAGGCCCGTGCACTCGCTCTTCCCTGAGGTCATCGACTACTGGATGAGCAAGCAGGGCTCTGAGGACTACAGGAACGCAAGTCCTGTCATGAAGAAATGCCTTGTCATGGCGGTCAACGAAGATCTCTGTGACATCATGCCTCTTGTGGAGCCTGAGACTCTCATAGTCTGGGGAGATCTCGACTTCGATACACCGATAGGCGACGCCCATATCATGGAGGAGAGGATACCGAATTCGGCCCTGGTCGTGCTTGAGGGGACCAACCACTATTCGTTCCTGTACAAGCCTGCCGAATTCCGAAGCATCCTCAGGTCCTTCCTTCTGACGGGAGGTGCCGCATGATAATACGCACGCTTATCACGCTGGTGCTGGCTCTGCCGGCATTCTGGCTGACAATGAGATACAACATGCACATGTTCCAGCTCAACACCTACATGAACAACGAGCAGAGGGCATGGCTGTCAAGGAACAGGCATCTCCAGTGGATACTGAGATTCGCTGAGGTTCTCGGCATAGCGCGCATATGCCTGCCGAAGTCATGGTATGGTTGGGCGGACATCGTGCTGGATGTGCTGATCTGGCTCACTCTCACAGTCATCATCCTGGTATACAGGCTCATGGTGGAGATGAATTCAAAAAAGCCTCTCAAATTCACTCCGAGAGTCAGGAGGATGGTCGGCACTATCATATTCCTGTGCCTGCTGTTCATCGGGGCTGTATGCCTGATCTCCTACATGCTGGGGACTATGGACGGCGCTCTGCGAGTGATGAGCGGAGTGCTTGTGCTGCTGGTTGGCTGCCAGATCGGTATGGAGATGATAGCCAATACGGTCAACAAGCCGATCGAACTCAATATCAACAACGGATATATCAGGGATGCCAGGCGCATACTCAGGCAGAACCCCGATCTTAAGATAATCGGAGTCACGGGCAGCTACGGCAAGACGAGCGTCAAGTTCTATCTCGAGACTCTCCTCAAGCAGAGATACAGCACTCTGGTGACGCCTGAGAGCTACAACACCCCGATGGGCATAGTCATCACCATAAGGAAGTTCCTCAAGCCGACGCACGAGGTCTTCGTGTGCGAGATGGGTGCGAGGTATGTCGGTGAGATCAAGGAGGACTGCGATCTTGTGCATCCTCATCACGGACTGATCACTTCGATAGGTCCTCAGCATCTCGATACCTTCGGAAGCCTTGAGAATATCCAAAAGACCAAGTTCGAGCTTGCTGATGCCGTACCTGACGGAGGCATGCTCTTCCTCAACGGGGACAACGAGTACATAAAGGAGGAACTCGGACGCCGCAGGGGCACGAGACCTCTCTACGATGATCCGGTCATGTATTATTCCGACGGGACCGAATCCGGCTACTATGCATCGGATGTAGCCGTCACCAATCACGGCACTGACTTTACTGTCAACGCACCTGACGGCGAGAGCGCGAGATTCTCGATGAAGCTCGTGGGCGGCCACAATGTCATCAATGTCATGGGCGCCATCGCGGTCGCACATGAGCTCGGCATCTCCCTGGCGGATCTCAGGATCCCTGTCAGGAGGATACAGAGCGTGCCGCACCGCATGGAGATGAAGAACCACGGCGATGTGACCATAATAGACGATGCGTTCAACTCGAATCCGATCGGCTCAAAGGCTGCGGTTGAGACCCTGGCCATGATGGACGGCATGAGGATACTCATCACTCCGGGCATGGTTGAGCTCGGCGAGGACGAGGCCGAGTACAACAGGAAGTTCGGTACATACGCGGCCGCATGCTGCGACAGGATATTCCTCGTGGGAGCCGCACACACAAAGCCTATCAAAGAGGGCATACTCAGCGAGGGCTTCCCTGAGGATCACATCGAGATATTCGACAAGGTCGAGGACGCCATCAACCGCGCATATGCGGTCAGGACCAAAGAGCACAAGTACATACTGCTCGAGAACGACCTTCCGGACAACTACTAGTTATAAAGGAGCTTATATGAAAACCAAAGTAGCTGTGCTGTTCGGCGGCAAGACCGTCGAGCATGAGGTATCCGTGATATCCGGCATCCAGGCCATCATGGCGATGGATACGGATAAGTACGAGATAATACCCGTATACATGACCAAGGACAACGACATGTACACCGGCAGCAGTGTCGGCGACATCAAGGCTTACAGGGACATCCCTGCGCTGCTCAAAAAGTCTCAGAGGGTCATCATGGTCAACGAGGGAGGCAGGGTACAGCTTGTGCCATATCCTGCAAAGCTGCTTGGCGGTGCAAAGCCTGTGGACATAGATATCGCATTCCCTGTAGTGCACGGCACCAACGTTGAGGACGGAGCCCTCCAGGGATATCTCAAGACCGTTGGGATCCCGTTCGTGGGACCTGATGTGACGGCATCGGCCATCAGCATGGACAAGGCGATCACAAAGGCTGTCCTCAAGGAGGCGGGAGTCCCTGTGCTCGATGCCAATGTCTACACGATGTCCGACTACGAGGACATAGACGCTGTCGCCGGGGATATAGAGAAGACGATCGGATATCCTGTGATCATAAAGCCGGTAAACCTGGGCTCGAGCGTAGGTATCGGTATAGCCAAAAGCAGGGACGAACTCATCGACGCTATAGACGATGCGTTCAGATACGCTGTCCGCATAATGGCAGAGCATGCGATCTCAAAGCTCAGAGAGATCAACTGCGCTGTGCTGGGAGATGAGAACGAAGCCATAGCTTCGGAGTGCGAGGAGCCTCTGACATCGGGCGAGATATTAAGCTACGAGGACAAGTATGTTAACAGCGGAGGCAAAAAGGGCGGCGCCAAATCAGGCGGCTCCAAGGGAGCCGGCATGGCCAATCTCTCAAGGAAGATCCCGGCTGAGCTTGCTCCTGGCAAGAGAGAGGAGATACGCGAGCTTGCGGTAAAGGCCTTTAAGGCTCTTGGCTGCAACGGAGTATCGAGGATAGACTTCATGATCGATGAGGAAAGCGGCAGGCTTTACTTCAACGAGATCAATCCTATACCGGGATCGCTGGCGTTCTATCTCTGGGAGCCTGTGGGAGTTCCGTACAAAGAGCTCCTGAGCAGGATGATAGAGCTTGCTCTAAAGAGGATGAGGACCGAGGAAGCCCTCACATTCACATTCGACACCAACATTCTCGCAAACGCCAGACTCGGCGGCAAGCAGGGCGAGTAAGTACATCCGGCGCTCGCCGCAAGGCGGGCGTTTTACTTGCTCCCAAAACGCAAAATTGTTAGCACTCTAATAAGAAGAGTGCTAAAAAAGTCTTTACAAGCCTTGGAAATTGTACTATTATCTAATCAGCAAAATCGTTAAAGACGCGTTTTTGAACGCAATACATATATACAAAGCCGCGACTGTACGCGGCGAAAGGAGCCTAAATGAACATCGAAAAATTCACACAGAACGCGCAGCAGGCGGTAATGGATGCGCAGAACCTCGCCATAGTCGAAGGCAATCCTACCATCGACGGCGAGCACATCCATCTCGCGCTGCTCAAACAGGAGGACGGACTGATCCCAAAGCTGCTTCAGTCCATGGGGGTCAACATCATAGCAGTCACAAGAGACGTACAGACTGAGGTAGGCAAGCTCTCAAAGGTATCCGGCAGCAACGCTCAGCCGGGCATCTCAGCCAGGTTCTCAAAGATCCTGATGAATGCCGAGAATATCGCCGTGAACCAGTTCAGAGACGAATACGTCGGCGTAGATTCAGTATATCTGGCTCTTCTCGACGAAAGGGGCACACCGAGCCAGAGGATCTTTATCAGATACGGCATTACAAAGGAAAAATTCCTCGAGGAGCTGATAAAGGTGAGAGGCAATCAGAGGAATACCAGTCCGGACCCTGAGGGCAATTATGATGCCCTTGCAAAGTATGGCAGAGACCTTGTGGAGATGGCAGAGGCCGGCAAGCTGGATCCCGTGATCGGAAGAGACTCCGAGATCAGGCACCTCATACAGATACTGTCCCGCAGGACCAAAAACAATCCTGTCCTCATAGGAGAGCCGGGTGTCGGCAAGACCGCGGTGGTGGAGGGCCTGGCACAGAGGATACTCGACGGGGACGTGCCCGAGGGACTCAAGGACAAGACCATATACGCCCTGGATATGGGTGCTCTCATAGCGGGCGCCAAATACAGGGGCGAATTCGAGGAGAGGCTCAAGGCCGTGCTCAACGAAGTCGAGAAGTCCGACGGGCGCATCATCATGTTTATCGATGAGATACACAATATAGTGGGAGCCGGCAGGACCGAGGGGTCGATGGATGCGGGCAATCTCCTAAAGCCGAAGCTGGCGAGGGGCGAGCTGCATTGCATAGGCGCGACGACACTTGACGAATACAGACTGTATATCGAAAAGGACGCCGCTCTTGAGAGGAGGTTCCAGAAGGTAATGGTCGATCAGCCGAATGTCGAGGACACCATTGCCATCCTCCGCGGACTCAAGGAGAAGTACGAAAACCATCACCAGGGTATCACCATCACGGACAACGCGCTTGTAGCCTGCGCGGTGCTTTCCGACAAGTACATAAGCGACAGATTCCTGCCTGATAAGGCTATCGACCTGATGGATGAGGCTGCGGCACGCGTGCGCACCGAGATCGACAGCAAACCGGAGGAGCTGGATGAGATCGAACGCAAGATGACCCGGCTTGAAATGGAAAAGCGCTCGCTCGCCGATGAGGACGACAAGGCGTCAAAGGCGAGACTTGAGGCTCTTGAAAAGGATCTTGCCGAGCTCAACGAGCAGTTCACTAATCTGAACGCGCAGTGGGAGAACGAAAAGAAGATCATCAGTGATGTACAGGAATTAAGGGATAGGCTTGACGAGGCCAGACGTGAATACAATGCGGCGGAGCGTATCAGAGATTTTGAAAAGATGTCCGAACTCGGGAACGGTATAATACCGGGTCTCGAAAAGGAGCTTAACGAAAGAGAAGAGATAGCGGCCGCAAATGAAGAGAAGAGGATGCTCACCGCAAGGGTGACCGAGGAGGAGATCGCCGAGGTGGTATCCGGCTGGACGGGCATCCCTGTGAGCAAGCTGGTTGAGACCGAGCGCGACAAGCTCCTGAGGCTGCCTGATATACTCCACAAAAGAGTCATAGGCCAGGAGGAGGGCGTCAAGGCCGTATCCGAGGCCATACTGAGAGCCAGGGCCGGACTTAAGGACGAGAACAGACCTATCGGTTCGTTCATCTTCCTCGGACCTACCGGAGTGGGCAAGACAGAGCTCGCCAAGGCGCTGTCTGAATCCCTCTTTGATACAGAACGAAACATGATCAGGATAGACATGTCCGAGTATATGGAGAAGCACTCAGTCTCGAGACTGGTAGGAGCGCCTCCGGGGTATGTCGGATACGATGAGGGCGGACAGCTGACAGAGGCTGTCAGGCGCAAGCCTTACAGCGTGATCCTCTTCGACGAGATCGAAAAGGCTCATCCGGATGTATTCAACATCCTGCTTCAGCTTCTTGACGACGGACGCCTGACCGACAACCAGGGCAGGACGGTCGACTTCAAGAACACCATAGTCATCATGACATCCAATATCGGCAGCATGGAGCTCATCGACAACATGACAGATGACGGCACCATCGCCGATGATGTCAAGGAGAATGTACTGTCCCAGCTGAGACAGAGCTTCAGACCGGAGTTCCTCAACAGGATAGACGATATCATCCTGTTCAGTCCGCTCACCAAGGATCAGATCAAGGGCATAATCGAGCTGTCCATAGCGGATATACGCAGCAGGCTCAGGGACAGAGATATCGACCTCGAGCTGACTGACGCCGCTCTTGATTATATAGCCGATGAGGCCTACGATCCTCACTACGGCGCAAGACCTATCAAGAGGTACCTGCAAAAGAACGTAGAGACCGAAGTCGCCGAGGGCATCATAAGAGGCACTATACTCGACGGACAGAAGCTCATATGCGACAGCGACGGCGCGGGCTTGATCTACAGATCAGAAGAGAGTTAAAAACTCAAACAAAAATGACTTCGATTGTGTTATCATCGGAACAGAGCATTATTTAACAGAGGTCATTATGAGCAATTTGATACAGTTCCCGTCGAAGCCGGACTTCGGCGAGGTATACGAACAGTACTATGACAGGATCTTCAAATACACCTACACCATACTTCTGGACAGGGAGATGGCCGAGGACGTAGTATCCGAGACATTTTTGCTGGCATTAAAGCACTACGACAGTTATGATCCCGGCAAGGCTTCGATCGCGACATGGCTGTCGCGCATAGCTCACAACCAGGCCATCAATGTGGTCAGGTCAGCTTCTTACAAAAAGCGTGCCGAGATGCCTGAGTACTACGAGCCGGCAGACACAGGAGAGACTTCACGGGACGCAGAGGACAGGCACCTTATCACGGAGCTGTACTCCAGACTCACAGAGGAGGAGAGAGAGTTCCTCAACATGCGTTTCGTGATGGACCTCAAGGATTCCGAGGTCGCCAATCTGATCGGTATCAGCGCCAAGGCCGTCAACAAGAGGTATCAGAGACTTTTGGCCAAATGCCGCGATCTGATAGGCGATGCTTATTAAAAAACATGTCTCAAAAGGCATGACTTGTTTGTACAAGATACAGAAGGGCGTAAACAGGCACGGAACGGAGACGCGACAATGAACGAAGACAGAATTGAAAAGCTCATTAGGGAGACAAAATTCCCCAATGAAAGACACAAGGAGTTATTGAGAGTTATTATCAATAGAGAGGAACTTGAGATGAGTAACAAGACAGACAGGCTTAAGGAGATATTTTCGGACAGGGAACTCGTCAGAGAGCTTGCAGATATCGAGACATCTGAGGCAGCGCGCGAGTGGTTCGCCGCTCACGGAGCGGAGCTCACAGCCGAAGAAGTCGAGGGGCTGGGCTATGCATTCAGAACTGTAAAGCCTGCAGACAAAGCAAATATGGAGCTGCTTGACCTTGATGAACTAGAGGATGTGGCAGGCGGTATAGCCGTTATAGCCTATGACGCCAGCCCGTCGATCCTGAGCGGCATCTGCAACAAAGAAGTGCTGGGCGCTATAGGTCAGGCCAAATATGATCTTATAAATATGCTCGGCAAAAAGGAAGAGCATCCTCTCAGTGACGGTGACGACAATCTGGCCATACAGTGGGGGAACAAGGGGCCGAAGTTTATGTAAACCTGTCAGGTATACAAAATCATTAAGATAATGAAGTAATTAAGGCGGATGACTGTTAAAAAGTCATCCGTTTTTTGTATAATTAGTGAAATGGAACTATAACTTCATGACAGAGGGAAGATTAAGCGATATGGAAGGAAAGAAACAATCCGTATTCAGAGAGAAAACACTCGAAAGGATAAATTCGCCCGAGCAGCTCACGGATTATCTGCACGTGACAAATCCGGGGATATGGGTGATACTGATCGCCATTATCGTGCTGATGGCCGGCGTTTTTGTATGGTCGTGCGTAGGCACACTTGAGACAACGACGCCTGCAAATGCCGTGATCAGCGATCACACCGCCATGGTAGTAGTGGGTGACGGCAGTAAGCTCGAGGCGGGCATGCCGCTTCGCATAGCCTCACAGCAATACATGATAGCCTCGGTCTCGGAGGACGACTACGGCAGGGAGACCGGCGTCGCAGAAGTCGATCTGCCTGACGGCAAGTACGATGCGATAGTGGTCACAGACGAGACCAAACCTGTTGAATTCCTGCTCAAGGCGGTAGAGTGAGGTCCCGATGGCAGATACAGCAAACAATAAGGCTACTAAGACAAAAGTCAAACCAACACTGACAAAGGGGGTCGCCAAGGTCCCTGTTGTCATGCAGCTCGAAGCACTTGAGTGCGGCGCGGCTGCTCTTTGCATGGTCATGGCTTATTACAGCAAGTGGGTGCCGCTCGAACAGGCGCGCCGTGACTGCGGCGTTTCCCGTGACGGCTCCAAAGCCAAAAATATATATCTTGCGGCCGTCAACTACGGCTTTGATGTCAATGCTTACAGGATGAGCCCTGAGGCTCTCAGGGACAACGGACAGTATCCGTGCATCATCCACTGGGACATGAATCACTTCGTTGTGCTGGACGGATTCAAAGGGGATACCGCGGTCATCAACGATCCTGCCAGAGGCACCGTAAAGGTCGACTGGAAGACCTTTGACGAGTCATTTACCGGTGTCGTCATAGTACCGGTGCCGGGAGAGAATTTCGAGCCAAGCGGCAAGCGCAGGAGCACACTCCGCTTTGCCCGCAAGCGCCTGATAGGCGCCGGAGCAGCGGTCGCCTTTGTTATGCTCACCACGGTGATCACATATCTCTTCGGAATAGTCAATTCGGTCAACTCGAGGATATTCATGGACAGGCTCCTGACAGGCAGGAATCCTGACTGGCTTTATCCGTTCATAATGGCCCTGGTCGCATTTGCCGTGATGCAGCTCATAGTTGAGTGGGCGCAGGCGATATACTCGCTCAAGATCAACGGCAAGATGGCGGTCATAGGCAATTCATCATACATGTGGAAGGTCCTCCGCCTGCCGATGGAGTTCTTCTCCCAGCGCCTTGCGGGAGATATCCAGTCCAGACAGATGATGAACGCATCCATTGCGAACATACTCGTCCAGACATTCGGACCGATGCTGCTCAACACCATCATGATGGTGTTCTATCTGGTGCTCATGATCAAACAGAGCCCGATGCTCACAGCTGTCGGATTATCCACTCTTATCATCAACATAGTTCTGTCGCGCATCATATCCGATAAGCGCATCAACATAACACGTGTACAGCTCAGAGATGCCGGAATGCTCGAGTCTTCGACTGTTACAGGCATCGAGATGATCGAGACCATCAAGGCCAGCGGAGCCGAGAACGGCTTCTTCCGCAAATGGGCCGGATATCAGGCATCGGTCAATGCCCAGGATGTCAAGACAGCCCGTACCGATCAGTACCTCGGAATGCTGCCGGTGTTCTTCACCAGCATAGCCGGCTCAGCCGTACTCGTACTCGGTGTCTGGCTGGTAATGAGAGGCGACTTCACACTCGGTTCAGTCATAATGTTCCAGGGCTTCCTGACAGCGTTCATGGCTCCTGCGATGACAATGGTCACTGCGGGTCAGACAATACAGGAGATGCGTACAGAGATGGAGCGTGTAGAGGACGTGATGGAGTATCCGGAAGACGAGGCTCTTTCGGATGAGTCTGCTGAGGATATGCCTCTCACCAAGCTTAAGGGCAATATAGAGCTCAGGAATGTGACATTCGGATACTCAAGCCTTGAGGAACCTCTCATCAGAGACTTCTCACTGTCTCTCAAGACAGGAGACAGGGTGGCTCTTGTCGGTGCTTCGGGCTGCGGCAAGTCCACCATATCCAAGCTCGTTTCGGGACTTTATCAGCCGTGGAGCGGCGAGATACTCTTTGACGGCAAACCGCGCAGCGCGTATCCGAGAGACATCGTATCCGGATCCCTCGCTGTAGTGGATCAGGATATCATCCTCTTTGAGGATACTGTAGCCAACAACATCAAGATGTGGGATGACACCATTCTTGATTTCGAAATGATAATGGCAGCGCGCGATGCGCAGATCCATGACGATATAGTCCAGCTTCCGGGCGGCTACAAACACAAACTGACAAGCGGAGGCCAGGACCTGTCCGGCGGACAGCGTCAGCGTCTTGAGATCGCGCGTGTGCTGGCACAGGACCCGACCATCATCATACTCGATGAGGCCACGAGCGCGCTTGATGCCAGGACCGAATACGAAGTAGTCAAATCCATCAAGGACAGAGGTATCACATGCATCGTAATCGCTCACAGACTCTCCACCGTGAGAGACTGCGATGAGATCATCGTGCTCGATCACGGACTTGTCGCAGAGCGCGGTACGCACGAAGAGCTGATGAAGCTCGGCGGTGCTTATGCAGACCTTGTCTCTAACGAATAGGAAGGAGGGAAGTCATGGGCTGGTTTGAAAACCAAATCGAAGAAAGGCGTAATGCCGACAACGAGCTTCTTGAAGATTCCTTCTTCCAGATAGCCGGAGTCATACTGGGCGAGAGAAGCGCCCAGAAGTTCAGTGATGAACGCATCATCACCAAAAACGCAATTGATGAAGTGCTGAGATACTACCATTACAAACCGGTGGATGTGCCTGAATCGATCACGGATCCGATGGATCAGCTCGATTATGCTCTTCGTCCGCACGGCGTCATGTACAGGACCGTCGATCTCACACCGGGCTGGTACAAGGATGCCTTCGGACCGATGCTGGGACGCCTTGAGGACGGGACTGTCGTAGCTCTCATCCCTCACCACATCAGTGGGTATACATACAAGGACCCTGAGACCGACAAGATCATAAAGGTCGGCCGCAATAACGAAGCAGCTCTTGGCGACAAGGCGCTTGTACTCTACAAGCCTCTTCCTAAGAAAAAGCTCAAGATCACGGACCTGATCGCCTTCATGAGGCACAGCGTTACAATGACTGATATCGTGATGCTGATCGCAGCGACCCTTGCCATTACGGTGATAGGGCTTGTCATGCCTCGTGCCACCAAGGCTCTTACCGGGCCTGTCCGTATGAGCGGCAGTTCAAAAGCCCTTATCGGCATTGCAGTATGCATGGTCGCCGTGACGATATCCTCACAGCTGATGACAAGCGTGCAGGGGCTTGTAGCCAAGCGGCTCGATACCAAGACCTCGGTCGCCGTACAGTCGGCCATGATGATGAGACTGATGTCTCTTCCGGCGAGCTTCTTCAGGCAGTACAGCCCGGGCGAGCTCAAGAGCCGCGCCATGTCGGTCAGTCAGCTCTGCAGCATTCTGATGGGTCTGGTAATAACTTCGGCGCTGTCATCTCTGTCATCGCTCCTGTACGTGACACAGATATTCCACTTTGCCGCAGTGCTCGTCATACCGTCGCTGGTCATCATGCTCGTAACCGTGGCATTCTCGACGATCACCACGCTTATCCAGATCAACGTCAACCGCAAACAGCTGCAGGTTGCCGCCAAGGAATCCGGAATGTCATACGCCATGATATCCGGCGTACAAAAGATAAAGCTGGCCGGAGCCGAGAAGAGAATGTTCGCAAGATGGCTCAATCTCTATGCACAGGAGGCGGAGCTCACATACAATCCGCCGCTGTTCATCAAGATCAACCCGGTCATCACTACGGCAATAACTCTCGTGTCGAACATAGTCCTGTACTATCTCGCGGTTGAGAGCGGCATTGATCAGTCGTCGTACTTTGCCTTCATGACTGCCTACGGCATGGTCATGGGAGCGTTCACAACTCTTGCAGGCACGGCCCTGTCGGCCGCGCAGATACAGCCTATACTTGAGATGGCAGAGCCGTTCCTCAATGCAGAGCCTGAGACAACAGAGGGCAGGGAGCTTGTCACGTCCATATCCGGTGGAGTCGAGATGGATCACGTGACATTCCGCTACAGCGATGATACCCCGTATATCGTCAGAGACATATCGTTCAAGATCAAACCCGGCGAGTATGTCGCCATCGTAGGCAAGACAGGCTGCGGCAAGTCCACCATCATGAGGCTGCTGCTCGGATTCGAAAAGCCCGAAAAGGGAGCGATCTATTTCGACGGCAAGGACATCAACAGCATGGATCTCGGTACACTGAGACGCAATATCGGTACCGTAATGCAGTCAAGCGGGCTCTTCCAGGGCGACATATACAGCAATATCGTCATCACTGATCCTGAACTGACACTCGATGATGCCTGGGAGGCAGCCGAGAAGGCGGGCATAGCAGATGACATACGCGAGATGCCTATGGGCATGCACACCATCATAAGCGAGGGCCAGGGAGGAATCTCCGGCGGCCAGAGACAGCGTATCATGATAGCAAGAGCTATCGCGCCTAAGCCAAAACTCCTGATGTTCGATGAGGCTACATCTGCTCTCGACAACAAGACGCAGAGACAGGTGTCCGAAGCTCTTGATGCGATGGGCTGCACCCGTATCGTAATAGCTCACAGGCTTTCGACGATCAGGCACTGCGACCGCATACTTGTGCTCGACGGAGGCAGGATAATCGAGGACGGCAATTACGATGAGCTCATAGCAAAGAAGGGCTTCTTTGCAGAGCTGGTCGAGCGCCAGAGACTCGATAACGAGGACTTCAGTCAGGCGGAGTGATGCACTGATATATTAGGCAACACAAAAGCGGCAAGGCACGGCCTTGCCGCTGATTTATTTGCCGTGATATGTGAAGGCACGCTAGTCCTCGATGCCTCTTATGCTGACCTCGCCTGATCTGAGGACTTCCTCGCTGCCGTCAGGGTATCTGACAATAAGACCGAATTCATCATCTATACCCAGCACGTGAGCTTTGCATGTGTCGCCGTGCCCGCTTATCTCAATGTCTTTGTCTGCTACAATAGAGCGCTCTCTGTACTTGTCGATGTAGCCGGCCTGTGAATCCGATCTGTAGTAATCCATGAAGCGGCTCAGGACTTCGGCAGCGAGACGATTACGCATGTCTGAAGACTGCGAGTCAAATACGCAGCCTGCCTTGCCTGTGAGATCATCCGGGAAGCCTCCCTTAGGAGCATATGCGTTGATGCCTATGCCTACCACTACGCAGTCAAGAGTGCCGGCTTCATTACCCGTGTGAGCCTCGGTCAGGATGCCGCAGACCTTACGACCGTCTATATAAATATCATTGACCCACTTGATGAGAGCCTTGCAGTCAGTCAGGGACTCTATGGCCTCGCAGACTGCCACTGCCGCCATGCTTGTGATCCTGAGGGCCTGAGTGCCCGGGTAGGATGACGGTCTTAAAAGGATGCTCATGTAGATACCGGTGTCGGCAGGGGAGAAGAAGGATCTGCCTCTGCGTCCGCGGCCTTTGGTCTGAGCACCGGCGACCGCGACATATCCCTCGCTCTCGCCTTTGACAGCCATATCAAGACATACGGTATTGGTCGAATCGACTGTAACAAAGACCTCAGGCCTGAGTTCTTTGCCGGCGCCTGTCAGACGGCCTGTAATACCGCGGGCTGACAGAATGTCTGAGTTCTTTGCGAGGCAGTAGCCTCTGTTGGTCACAGCTTCGATCTCGTAGCCCTCTCTTTGAAGTTTTTTGACGGCCTTCCATACGGCTGTCCTGGAGACGCAAAGATCATTGGCGATCTTTTCGCCGGATATGAAAAAACCTCTGTTTTGTTCAAACAGTTCAAGGAACGTATCCTTAGTGCTCATTTATACGCCTTCTTTCTCGATGTAAATACCGGTTAGTGGCTACTATCTTATATTTAGTTTAATACTTGCGATTCTGCTTATCAAGACGGTTGACAATTTGGTCTGGCTTAAGTACATGTGCTACAATCAGTACATACGGAGGACTACGGAGATGAAAAAACCTGAATTACTATCGCCTGTAGGAGGCAAGCCGCATCTCATAGCGGCGGTCAATAACGGAGCTGATGCCGTATACATGGGCGGCATGGCATTCAACGCCAGGATATTTGCAGACAATTTCAGCGATGAGGAACTTCCTGATGCGATCAACTACGCTCATGCTCACGGAGTAAAGGTGTACATGACGATCAATACTCTGGTAAGCGACAGCGAACTTGCCAGAGCGTTCGAGTACTGTAACTATATCTACGGCATAGGTGTGGACGGAGTGATCATTCAGGACATGGGACTTGTGAGACTGCTGCGCAAATACCTCCCGGATCTGCCTCTTCACCTGTCGACTCAGGGCACTCTGTACAATACAGAGGCTGCAGAGACAGCGTCGAAGCTCGGATTCAGGAGAGTTGTGCCGGCAAGAGAGCTGAGCCTTGATGAGATAAGAGAACTCTCGTCATACTGTGCGGGACTTAAGGATCCTCTCGAAGTGGAGATATTCGTGCACGGGGCTCTTTGCATGTGCTATTCGGGGCAGTGCCAGATGAGCAGGGTCACCGGCGGAGGCAGCGGCAGGACAGGCAACCGCGGTACCTGCGCCCAGCCGTGCAGGCATGCATATACCGACGGGGAGGGGCGCACCTACTATGCCCTCAGCCCTAAGGACCTCTGCCTGATAGACCGCATTCCTGATCTTGTGATGAGCGGGGCTTCTTCGTTCAAGATCGAAGGCCGCATGAAGAGCCCGGAGTATGTGGCTACTGTCACCCGCATATACCGCAAGTACATAGATCTCTTTGACAGCCTCCTGAGAGAGCACGGAGACAAGGCGGCGGAGATGTACTCCGTAGACGAAAGCGACATGCTCGAGCTCAGACAGATATTCAACAGGGGAGACTTCACCGAGGGATATCTTGACGGCAACCCGGGCAGTGAGCTTCTCTCCGGTACAAGCCCTAAAAACCAGGGACTCTATCTCGGCCGCGTCATCGCAGTCATAGACAGCGAGGACAAGGTCAGTGCCAAAGACGAGAAGTCCGCGGCGCGCGGTGCCCTGAGGAGGGGCAGGGAGCTCATCTGCATCGAGATAGACGGATCGGCGGCTGAGCGCGGCACTTTCATCGGAATGAACGACGGCATCGAGTTCAGGAGCAGCGACAGGGATTATCTGGTCAATTCCCCTGTGGGCAATGTCTGTACATATATAAAGGACACCGGAGACGGATACGTGCTGGTGGGAGACTTCGAGAGAGGTGTCGAGACGGGCGATCTGGCATTCAAGGTCACAGACAGAGAGCTCATGGACAGGGCTCTTGATGTGCCCGAGAGAAAGCTCCCGGTCACGATGCAGTTCACTGCAAGAGAAGGCCAGTATCCTGTACTGATCATGACGGATGTCAGGGCGGACAGCAGCGTGGAGATAAGCGCGGATCATGTCGTGGAGGCAGCCCGCAAGGCGGTCACCGACGTGGAGATGATAGAGCGCAATCTCGACAGACTGGGAGATACGCCGTATGCTCCGGGGCTTACCGGCATTGATGTACAGATCGATGAGGGCATCATGATGCCGCTCTCGGTGGTCAACAGGATGAGAAGAGAAGCTGCCGACATACTTCTCAAAAGACGCCTTGAGTCTGTCATATCCGGCAGGTCGCCCAAGCTTACAAAGGACAGGACAGAAGAGATAAAGTCGTCGGAGGCTCTCGGGGAGGATGCTCTGGATCTTGCCCGCATAGATGAAGCTGTCAGGAAGGATCCGAGGAAGCCTGTTCCGATCGAGATATTCATGGTGGAGAGACAGGCGGGCACGCTGCCTTACATACTCAATGTATCCAAGGGCAGGCTCGACAGATACATAAGGGACAATTTCGATGCGATAGCGGATGCCTGCAGAGAAAGCGGCATACTGATCGGGAATCTCGGATGGATAGAGAGATTCCGGGATGCGGGCGTAAAGGTATACGGAGACTACGGTCTCAATATATTCAACCGCCAGGCGCGCATCGCATATGAGGAGCTCGGCGCTGAGATGTACATGCCTTCGCACGAGACAGGCATATCGGATGTGAGGGGCATTCCGCTCATGGTCACAGAGCACCCTGTGGAGGCCGGCGTGCTCATCGACAGGAAGGGTGAGGCTCACAGGATCGAGACGGCTGCTTCGGGCGACAAGACCCTTATTTTCTGATATCCCTTCAATTATCAGATGTGATATACTTTAGACGTCAATTCACTGCGGCAACGCAGGGCTTGTTATTCCCTTGTTAACAGATCAGGAGGAACCAAAATGGCAGACAAGAACACAGTAGATAAAGTAAAAGAACTCCTTAACGGTCATGTATATGCTCCGCTCAAGGAGACTGCAGAGAAGTGGCTCGAAGAGGCCGACGAAAAGTACGATGTCAAGGATAAGGCAGGCAAGGCCTGGGACAAGATCAACGATGCTGCGGATTCCTTCGCTGATGCTTCGGCAAAGTTCAACGAGACCATGAACACAGCCGGTGAGAAGTTCACAGAGGGCGCAGAGAAGTTCGCAGACAAAGCAGCTCCTGCGGTAGACCAGCTCATGGACAAGGCTGCCCCTGCGGTCAGCAAGATCACAGAGAGCGAGCTTATCGCCAAGCTCAAGGAAGGCATCGCTACAGTCAACGAGAACATCGAACACTTCAGCGATCCTAAGGTAAGAGAGCAGTTCGGCGAGGAGGCCGCAGACCAGATCAAAAAGCACGCAGAGGCTCTCAAGGCTGAGGGCAAGAAGTTCTGCGACTGCCCTGCATGCACCAAGGCCAGAGAGATCCTCAAGGACCTCGGCGAAGACCTCGGAGAGTAGTCATCAAACAGATATTTCAGGCATATCGCGGCAGGGTATCATGCTCTGCCGCTTTTTCACAGAATTCAAAAGGAGCTATTCATGGACAGGCATAAGATAGTGGTTCTGGACGGATACACGGAGAATCCCGGTGACCTGAGCTGGGATCCGATAAAGGAATTCGGAGATCTGACGGTATATGATCGCACTTCGTACACGGAGTCGGATCTTATCGCGGAGAGGATAGGGGATGCTGACATAGCCATCATCAACAAAACCCCGATCAGCGCTGCGACGATAGACAATTGTCCGGATCTTAAGGCGATATTCGTGCTTGCGACCGGATACAACGTTGTCGACGCCGCATACGCAAGGAGCAGGGGCATCGATCTTATCAACGTGCCTACATACGGCACCCACATAGTCAGCCAGTATGCCGTGGGACTTCTCATGGAGATTTGCTCGCACTACGGCCATCATGACCGTGAGGTCAAGGCCGGCAGATGGCAGGATAATATCGACTGGTGCTTCTGGGACTATCCGATGATGGAGCTCGCAGGCAAGACAGCCGGCATAATCGGCCTTGGCAGGATAGGCAAGGCCACAGCAAAGATATTAAGAGCTCTCGAGATGAGGGTGCTCGCAAACGATTCGCACAGATCGGATGAGGGAGCTGTGCTTGCGGAGTATGTGAGCCTCGATGAGCTCCTTGCTCAGTCTGATGTAATCTTCCTTCACTGCCCGCTCTTCCCCGAAACAGAGGGAATAGTATGCAGGGACAATATCGCAAAGATGAAGGACGGCGTCATACTGATCAACAACAGCCGAGGGCCTCTGGTGATCGAGCAGGATCTTGCCGACGCGCTTAAGAGCGGCAAGGTATATGCGGCAGCTGTGGACGTGGTATCGCAGGAACCGATCAACGCCGACAGCCCGCTTCTTACAGCGCCTAACTGCATCATAACGCCTCATATCTCATGGGCGGCCAGGGAGGCGCGTCAGAGGATAATGGATATTACGGCAGACAATATCCGCGCATGGGACGCGGGAGAGCCTGTCAACGTAGTCAATAAATAAAGAGATGAAGATAGTATGCGCCAGTGATTCATTCAAGGGGACGCTTTCGAGCGAACGCGCGGCCGAGCTCATTGAGAAGGCCGCACGCGAAGTGTTCGGCGATGTTGAAGTGACCGGGATACCCGTGGCCGACGGCGGCGAGGGGACGGCCTGCTCTGTCACAATGGCATCCGGAGGTGAGATGATCACGGCGAAGGCGCACGATTCCCTTATGAGGGAGATAAGCGCAACCTACGGCCTCCTCGGAGGAGACCGCGCCATCATAGAGACGGCTGCGGCAGGAGGGCTTACCCTGGTGCCGGAGGAGATGAGAGATCCGCTTCTTGCCACATCCTACGGCACAGGCGAACTCATCATGGATGCCCTCAGGCGCGGCGCATCGGATATCACCATAGCTCTCGGAGGCTCTGCGACCAATGACGGCGGCATGGGCTGCATGAGGGCTCTTGGTATAAGATTCAAAGACAGCACGGGCAGAGAACTCGAAGGCAGGGGAGCCGATCTTGAGAGGGCAGCTTCCATAGATATGACAGGACTCAGCCCGGCAGTATCCGGGGCGCACATAACAGTCATGTGCGATGTGCGGAATCCTCTCACCGGACCTGACGGCGCTACATATGTATACGGTCCCCAAAAGGGAGCGGATCCTGAGCGCCTTGAGAGGCTCGAGCGCGGGATGATCAATTACAGGGATGTGATCAGGGATCTCACGGGCACAGACTGCGACCGGGTGCCGGGGGCGGGTGCCGCCGGAGGCCTCGGAGCGGCGTTCAATGCGCTGCTGGGAGCGGAGCTTAAGCCCGGCATTGAGACCGTGCTCGATCTTACGCATTTTGATGATGTGATAAAGGACGCAGATCTTGTCATAACAGGTGAGGGCAGAGCTGATGCTCAGAGCCTCAGCGGCAAGGCGATGCAGGGGATAGGCCTGAGAGCCAAAGCACAGGGAGTGCCGGTTACCGCCATAGTAGGAAGCCTGGGCGAAGGCTGGGAGGGACTTCTCAGCTGCGGCATAGACAAAGTGATCCCGCTTGCAGGCGGATCTGTCAGTGTAAAGGAGGCAAAGGAGCGTACCGGGGAGATATATTACATGAGAGCGCGGGATTACCTTTTGACATTGCGATAAAGTGTGGTATAATCGCGTTTGCCGGCTCAAAACCGGAAGAGCAGTATTGGTAAAACCTGCTCGTAAAATATAAAAACCAAAGGAGAATATAACAGAATGAAAAACACAGATCCAAAAGTCCGCTGGATCGCGGAGGGCGCTGTGATAGCTGCGCTCTATGTGGTGCTGACCATGGTGTTTGCACCGATCTCGTTCGGTCCTGTACAGATCAGGATAGCAGAGGCTCTCTGCATTATGCCGCTCTTCACACCGGCGGCTATACCGGGGCTCTTCCTGGGATGCATCATAGGCAATCTGCTCGGCGGAGGCATCATGCTCGACGTGATATTCGGCAGCATCGCGACTCTCATAGGAGCGTGGATCGGATATCTGCTCCGCAGCAACAGATGGCTCGTACCTGTACCGGCGATAGTATCCAACACTCTGATCGTACCTTTCGTACTCAGATACGGATACGGAGTGGCAGACATGGCTCTTCCTCTGATGATGGTATATATCTGCATCGGAGAGATAGTGGGATGCTTCATACTCGGAGAGATTCTCGCTACAGCCCTCATGAAGAGAAAAGACGTGATCTTCGGACCGCCTGCAAGTCAGCAGCAATGATCAGACAAAAAGGCCCTGACACCGCCTGCATGGTGTCAGGGCCTTTTAATTACTCTTCAAAATGCGGGTGTTGATTAGCAAATCAAAAAGCGTTAAAGTGTGTAGCGGAAAGGAACGGAAATGACAAAAGAAGAAGAAAAGAAGATACAGGAAGAACTAAATACAGCGATCGAAAAGAGCGGTAAGAAGACCAAAAAGACCGCGCCTAAAAAGAGCGAGGCTACCGAAGATAAAAAGGATGATAAGTCCGCTGACAAAAAGAGCGGAGCAGCTGCTTCCGGAAAGAAAAGCACTGCTTCAAAGAAGAGCGGAAGCTCCAAAAAGAGCAGCAGCTCAAAGAAAAGCAGCGGTTCAAAAAAGAAAGAAAGCGCTTCTGCAGCAAAGAGCAGCAGCTCAAAGAAATCCGGGAGCAGTACTTCAAGGAAGAGCAGCAGTGCCGGAGCTAATAAGAGCGGCAGTAAAGCCTCGGAGAAGAGCGAAAAGAAGTCTTCAAAGGAGGGTGGAAGCCACTCAAAGTCCGGGGGCGACAAGCGCGCAAAGGCCGCTGAGACCAAAAATAACAGCAAAAGCGAAAAGACCCAGGCCAGGCCGAATCTCATGATACTCTCTGAGGAGACGCCTGAAGAGGCGAAGAAACCTGCAGGCATGATCACGCGCTCCTCGATAAAGGAGGAACTCCGCAGACACGGCGCGCCTGAGATCAAAAAGATGTCGGCAGGCCAGTGGGCGCTTCTCGCCGCACTGTTCATAGCCATGGTGCTCGTGGTCATAGCCGCTGCCAGGTATACAAAGACAGCGCAAAAGATCGCCAATGCCTACATAGCCGGCACTTCAAAGGATGTGCCGGTATTCACCATAGACAATGCGGAGGCAGAGGACGGATCCTCGCCTGAGCAGGCTGCTGAATACGAGAGGCTTACAAGGGGAACTCCTGTAAGACTCTATGCGGAGAACGTCAGGATCGAAGACACGTCTTACTACAGGATCGCCGCTGACGAAGATGACGATTCGCCGGTCCCGGATAATGCATCCGAAGAAAGCGCCGAAGCGGCAGGCAAGCCCGTGCTTTATGTCAGAGAGGCGGATATTTCGTTCTCACCTGATGACATAGTCCGGGAGACTGAGGTGTACGTGAGGACTCCTGCCACTATATATGCAGAGGAGAAGGGCCCGGCCATCGCGTCGTTTGCTCCCAAGAGCGCGCACTATGAAGTGACCGGCTACGATACCATACTGCCGGACGGATCGATCAACAAGTACAAGATCGCCTACACCGGAGCCGACGGACAGCCGGCAGAGGGATATGTGTACGGCAAGTACATGACGGACACTCAGGAGAAAGCCGATGCTGTATACAACGAAAACGGCATAGCCGACAAGGTCGCAAAGGACAACTACAGCTTTGAGCTCTACGGAGGCAAGGCATCGTCCCTTGACTACTATCCGTTCGAGAAGCCTGTCATACAGGGCAAGGACTTCTGTGAATACGCACGCGGCATGTACATAAACTGCGAGGCTGCGGTCAATTATGAACCTTGGGTCAGGCTGATCAAGGAGACAGGCTGCAACGCCGCTGTCATAGACATAAAGGACGGCGTTCTTGCCTACGAGTCGGATGTGGCAAAGGAGCTGTCGCCGACTTCATACAAGACGGCATATGTATCGAAGGAGGATTACCGCAAGGGCATCGAAGCTTACCGCGATACCGGAGTGTATCTCATAGGCCGCATAGTCGTGTTCAATGACCCGATATACGCCCAGGATCACCCTGAGAACTGCATCAAATACGGAGACAGCACAGACTGGCCGAGCGCCTTCTCGCGCGGAGTATGGGAGTATAATGTCAGACTGGCGCAGGAGGCCATAGCCGAATTCGGATTCGACGAGATACAGTTCGACTATGTCAGGTTCCCTGAGAGCTCGTACGACATGTCAGTGTCCGGTGAGGCCGACTTCAGGAATGTCTACGGAGAAGAGAAGGGGCAGGCTGTTCAGAACTTCTGCATGTACGCTGCCGATCAGATACATGAGGCAGGAGCATACTTCTCAGTGGATGTGTTCGGAGAGAGCGCATACGGATACATGACGGCCTACGGTCAGTACTGGGCAGGCATATCCAATGTTGTGGATGCCATAAGCGCGATGCCGTATACGGACCACATGGGCGTGGACGGCGCATGGGAGGATCCGTACGGCGTGATGAACCTCTGGGGCAAGAAGGCCAAAAAGCAGCAGGACAAGCTGGAGAACCCGGCTGTCGCCAGGACATGGATCACAGGCTACGATACGCCTCACTGGGAGCCTTCGAGGGTGTACGGCACGGAAGAATTATCGGCGCAGGTGAGGGGACTTGAGGATGCGGGCCTCACGGGAGGATTCATCCCGTGGAACGGAGTCTCCAGCATCGAAAAGTACAGAGAGTATAAAGGCATCTGGGATACCGCTGAGTAAGGACCGATCACAGGACAAATGAAGAGGGGGCTGTCGCATTTGAAAAAATGTGGCAGCCTCTTTTAACGTAAACAGCAGACAGCCTCAGACAGAGAGCAAGCTC
>SVCQ01000033.1 GCA_015058275.1 Clostridiales bacterium | reverse complement strand
GGTCTTTCGAACCCAAATTCCTCAAAATGTTGCATTTACTTTGGCAATGTTGCATTTACCTTGGCAGGTGACCTCAGGAAATTGCCCGCATTGCCGTTATGCCTGCTCTTTGCGCACGAGTCTGGCTGCGATCAGGCAGATCGCAATTGTGAGGATCATGTCCGGCAGGGTGTTGCCGCATACCAGGTCGACCTTCATCAGGAGCCTGTAGGCGATAAAGCCTATGAGCCAGATGACGAGGTTGACCGCGTTGAATGAGGCTGACTCCGACGACGGTCTCCTGAGTATGAAGTAGTCCGCGATCTGGATGGCTATCATAGGTGCGAAGACAGAGCCGATCAGATAGAGGAAGTTCGTGATGTCGTCCATCGGGAAGAGGCAGGCTGCGACCGTGCCGATGATGGTGACCGCTACCGCTACCCTCTTCTCATTGAGTTTGCTGAATATCGATACGCTCGACACTCCGGCAGAGTAGGCATCGAGGAAGGTCGTCGTGACCGTTGAGAATACGACGATCAGAAGGCCCGCTACGCCGAAGCCCGCCTTGAGCATGATCGAGGCGATATTGCTCTCGCCTGTGTAGATCACGGCGCCCATGCCGATAAGGTACATGAAGATGCTGACGATGCCGTATACTACGACGGATACAGCCGTTGCCTGTGCAGGCTTTTCGGCCTCTCTTGTGTAGTCGCTGATGAGAGGCAGCCACGACAGCGGCATTGCGACCGAAAGCTCGACCGCCGCGCCGAATGTAAGGCCGTCCGGCTCAGGCGTCCCTGCAGCTCCGCTGCCGAAGAATACCACCCTGAACATTATGATACTCAGTATGAAGAGAGCCGACATGGCGACAGTGTTGATCCTGCCGAGGTTCGTGATGCCGATCATGACCCACACGAGTATGAGGGCGCCTATCACTATGGCCCATATCCTCGGCTGGTTGGAGAATATCCCTCCGGCTGCCAGGGAGCCGTCATATATCATTATCGCCGTCCATCCGACGAGCTGCAGTACATTGAGAAGCGAGAAGAACCTGCCGCCGTTCTCGCCGAAGCTCATCTTGACAGTCTCCATCGCGCTTTTTTCGGTGCGCCCTCCGATAAGGCCGGCAGCAAACATCATCAGTCCGCCTATTATGTGCCCTAAGACTATGGCCGCAAGACCTTTTGACAGACCGAGCGAAGCCAGGTATGTGCCGGTCTGTATCTCAGCGATAGACACGCCGGCTCCGAACCATATGAGTCCGTTGCTGAAATTCGAAGTCTTCTTTATTTCCGTGCTCATGCCTTCACCTCTCTGAAATCACCCTCGATCATGAAGGCGTGGTTCATCGGGCCGCTGCCCTTGCCCAGATCGAGCATCGCAGCGAGAGCTCCGGATATGTAGTTCTTGGCGTAGAGCACTGCGTCATCGAGGCTCTCGCCCTTGGCCAGGTTGGACGCTATGGCGCTTGAGAGAGTGCAGCCGGTTCCGTGGGTGTTCGGATTGTCTATCCTCCTGCCCCTGAACCACTTTATCTCTCCGCCTCTGCAGAGCAGGTCATTGGCATCGTTGATGCTGTGTCCGCCCTTCAGAAGCACGGCGCAGCCGTAGGCCGCCTCTATGCTCTTTGCCGCCTTTATCATGTCATCCTCGGATGCGATCTTCATGCCCGAGAGCACTTCGGCCTCCGGGATGTTTGGCGTGATGACTGTCGCGAGCGGCAGCAGCCTCTCCTTGAGCGTGGATATGGCATCATCGCTTATGAGCCTGGCCCCGCTGGTAGCGACCATGACAGGGTCTACCACCACATTGCGGGCTTTGTACTCTGTCAGTTTGTCAGCTATGGTCTCTATAAGCTCCGAAGAGGATACCATGCCCGTTTTGACCGCGTCCGGGTAGATGTCTGTGAACACCGCGTCGAGCTGCTTAGCCAAAAACTCCGGCGTCACTTCCATGATGTCTGTTACGCCGGTAGTGTTCTGTGCAGTAAGAGCCGTGACTGCGCTCATGGCGTATACGCCGTTGGCTGTCATGGTCTTGATATCTGCCTGGATACCGGCGCCTCCGCCGGAATCGCTTCCGGCGATCGTAAGTGCTGTTCTCATATGAGTCTCCTTTCGTGCCGTGCCCCTATTGGCCGGCATCCTTTCAGCAAAACGTTTTATATAGCGGCGGAGAGTGGTGCCCCCGGTCCGTCGCTGATTTATTATTGTAAGTATCTGAGGAAGTCCGCAGGGGAAGTGATGTAGACCTCCGCCTCCGCCTTAAGCCCCTCCTGGTCCGGCTCGCCGAGCCTGTCGTAAACTCCCGCCGTGTGATAGCCTGCCGTCGATGCAGTCACCAGAGCGTAGAGAGAATCCTCGAATACGAGCGTCTCCTCAGGCCTTGTCCCCATGTACGCGGCTGCCAGATCATATATCTCCGGCGAGTGCTTGCTGGATCCTACCTCGCCGCTTGTATACAGCTTCTCAACATAGCCTAGCAATCCGTTGCGCTCAAGCGCATGCTCCACGTGATTCCTCGGACTCGATGTGGCCGCGGTGATCCTGATCCCTTCATTCCTGAGCGCCTCCATGAGCTCCTTTGATCCCGGCTTGACCTCCACTTCGTAGTAGTAGAAGTCCCTCATGAAGTCCTGCAGAGCCTGCATCAGTTCGTCCGTGCTCTCCTTTAATCCGTAGCGCTTCTTCATGTATTCGACGCCCTGCTCCATGCTCATGGAGAACACGACCTCCATCAGATCAGCCTCCGGATCTACGCCCTTGCTCTCAAGGAATCTCGGAGCGAGCTCGTTCCAGATGACCATGGAGTCGAGTATGACCCCGTCCATGTCGAAGATAACGCCTTTGATGTTCTTTATATCCATATCTATCTGCCTGCATTCACCATGGCCTGTGTAACAAGCCTGAGCTCTGCTGAAGCTTCCTTTATATCCTGCTGAGCGAAGATCGCGCTTATAACTGCAATGCCGCAGATCCCGCTGCCTGCAAGCTGCGGGGTATTTGCGATGGTGATGCCCCCGATCGCGACTACCGGTATGGATACCGCATCGCATATGGCTTTGAGGGTTTCGTATGAGACGTCCTCGGCGTCGTCCTTTGATCCCGTAGGGAACACTGCGCCGACTCCGAGATAGTCGGCGCCGCGCTGCTCCGCAAGCACGGCCTGCTCAACAGTCTGTGCCGATACCCCGAGTATCTTATCTGGGCCGAGCAGCGCGCGGACGTCGCCGGCCTCCATGTCGCTCTGTCCGACATGCACTCCGTCGGCATCCATCCTGAGAGCTATGTCCACGTTGTCGTTTACCACAAACGGCACATTGTACTCTCTTGCAAGCGCCTGAAGAGCCACAGCCTCTTCATAGAAGTGAGCATCGTCGAGGTCCTTCTCCCTCAGTTGGAGGAAGCTCACTCCTCCGTCCAGGCTCTCCCTGACTACATCATATAGGCTGCGGTCTCCCAGCCAGTGGCGGTCTGTCACTGCATAGAGGAGCAGCGACTCCGCCAGTTTATCTCTGTTGTTCTTATCCATCGGCTGTTCCTTTACTTGATCTCGAACCTGGCTCCCTCATCGAGGACTTCGCCCGTCATGTGGAACATTGCGTCGATGATGCGGTTCCTGTATGTCGAATTGCCGTCTTCGGGCTTCATGTGTTCCCATCCTATCTCTCCGGCAAGTCCCATAGCGCTTACAGCCGCGGCCGCTGCCTCTAGCCTGCTGTCAGGGTTTGCGACGATGAATGCTGTGATCAGAGCCGAGAGCTGGCATCCTGTGCCTGTGATGCGGCCCATCTCAGGGCGTCCGTTTCTGATGACATAGCAGGTGATATTATCCGCTACAAGGTCGATCGCTCCTGTGATAGCGATGATGGAACCCGTCTTCTGGGCGAGGCTCTTTGCGAACTCAGCTGCACTGTCGAGCCATTCGTCAGTCACTGCGTCTGCGACATCGGCATCGACTCCTCTTGTGGTCTCGCTTCCGAGGGCAAGCGCCTTGATCTCGGAGATATTGCCGCGTATGACATCGAACTTCACCTTCTCCATAAGTCCTGTCGCCGTATCCGTCCTGAGTTTGGATGCACCGGCACCTACCGGGTCGAGCAGTACCGCATGTCCGAGCTCGTTAGCCCTGGCGCCTGCGAGGTACATGGCTTCGATGCTTCTTTTATTGAGAGTACCGATATTGATGTTGAGGCCTCCGCAGATCGATGTGATATCCACCACATCGTCCGGCTCATCCGACATGATAGGGCTGCCGCCGCTCGCGAGCAGCATGTTGGCCACATCGTTTACCGTTACATAATTGGTGATGTTGTGCACCAGCGGTGCGTTCTTTCTTACATTGTCGATACACTGTCCAAACATTTTTGTCTCCTCCCGGGGCCTCATCCCATATGCCGGTCCCCATCAATTTAAAAAGCAGATATGCCGCGTAGACATATCTGCCCGATCAAATTCAAACGAACATCCGAAACAATATATCCCTACGTTGGCATTATCCAAATCAGGTTACGGGTCCGGACGCACTGTCCGTTCTCAGCCTGCGCATGCAAGCTCCCCTTTGTCTTAATTAAGATACTCCTCTTGCGGAGTTATTTCAACAGTTAGCAGACATATTTCATGAATTTTATCGCCCCGGTTCAGGACTCCATGGCTTCCTTTATGATAGCAGGAAGTCTGCGGCACTTGGCCTCCGAGCTCGACGCGACCGACACCCTGACGCCCTTGTCGAGAGGAATGAGGAATACGTTCTTCTCCTCGAGCTTCCTGCAGAGTCCGTCCGGATCATCGCAAGGTATGGTCACAAAGAAGCCGGCTCTGAACGGCACTATCTCAAGGCCTGCAGCAGCGGCTTCCTCCTCGAAAGCCCTGCCTCTTGCCAGCAGCATTTTCCTTGCGGCAGCGCGCTCCTGCTCGACCGCCTTCAGGAGATCCTCATCCGAGTATATCCTCTCAATGACCTCCTGCGGAGCCCTCGGGGAATTCGACCAGCTGGCTCTTGCGGAGAACGAGCAGACCTTTACGAATTCGTCTGCTACCTCCGGGCTGTGCGCCAGGCAGATCATGGCCGCGCATCTTCCGCCGTAGAGAGTGAATGTCTTTGAAGCGCTGTAAGCGATTATAGGGAGGATGTTGGCTCTCAGGTTGTCTGCTACCTTGAGGAATTCTCTGACCTCTCCCGGCTCGCCTGCGAAGTCGATGTACGCAACGTCCAGCACAAGCGCGATCTTTTTGTCCATAGGTACTTCGTCGAGCACAGCCTTGACTCCGTACCAGTCATCCATGCTGAGGGAATATCCGGTCGGATTATTGGCAGGAGTGTTGAGTATGATCACGAGGTGCTCCTGATTTCTTGTGAGTTTCTTTACCTTGTAGCCGAAGTCCTCGATATTGAAGCCGCCCTCTGCATCGAACATCTCAAAGCGCTCGATCCCGCGATAGAGCTCGCTCGAAATGCTCTTGTAAGGAGCCCAGTGCCAGCTGTGAGTGAGGATGCGGTCGCCAGGCTGTGAGTAGTTGGCTACGGCGTTCCTTATAGCGCCGGTGCCTCCCGGGGTTCCGACCACTCCGATATAGCTCTTAGGCTCGAAGTCGCCGAGAGCTGCCTTAACGATAGCCTTTTTGAAGCCCGGCGTTCCCGCTATAGGGGCATATGCCGCATAGCTCGCTGCCGGCAGGGACTTCATCGTCTCTTCAACGGACTTTAGTACGATCAGCCTGCCCTCATCGTCATAAAGAGCGCCTACTGTCGCATTTATGACCTTGTCCGCGCCGTACTTCGCGACTGCATCGAGCGCCTTGCCGCTTGCCGCAAAGACCTTGTCTTCCTTTGGTATCTCTCTTCCGTTATATGCCGCCATGCTTTTCATTGTAATTTACCTTCTCCTTTGCGTTATCCGATGCGTCCCATTTCCCTGTCTATCCTGAGGTTCCTGAAGTACAGCATGATGTCCGTACATACCAGAGTTATATCCAGCAGGTAGAACCAGAACGACAGCTGAAGTTCTCCTGTCCTGTTGTAGATGATTATCTTGGCTGTAAGGCCGAACAGGTAGCCGATGACTACGAGCACCTCGAATGCAAGGCTCTTGCCGAGCGTAGTCCTGCTCGTGATCGACTTATATATGTTGGCCGGCCATGAGCAGCCAAAGATCACAAGCATCACTATCTCGCATAAAACAATTATATCCATTTATATACCTCCTCTGCCGGCCTTTTGTCTGCGGCCGATCACTACTCTCTTTATCTTCTCGCCGAAGCCGCTGTACTTGGCCTCGTACTCAGTCTCTATATTGTCCGCGTTCCTCTCGGGATCCGCATGCAGGTCCCTGGTGATGTCCAGTATCTTAAGGTCCGCAGCCGCGATCTCGAGCACCGACCATTCGAAGAGCCCGGTGTTGTCTGTCTTGAAGATGACCGTGCCGTCATCCGCGAGCACCCTGAAGTACGACCTGAGCCTGTCGCGGTATGTGAGCCTCCTCTTGTACCAGTAGTTCTTCGGAAGCGGATCGCTGAAGTTCAGGTACATGCCCTTCACCTCGCCCTCGCCGAACCATTCCGACAGATCGCCCGCGAGCACCGGCACGAAGGTGACGTTGGTAAGGCCCTTCGCCCGTATCTTCTGCATGGCCCTCAGCATGACGCTCATGTTGCCCTCCACTGCGATGAAGTGATGCTCCGGCTCCCTCGCCGCAAGCTCTGAGATGAAGCGGCCCTTGCCGCATCCGATCTCGAGATAGAGAGGTGCTCCTCCCGAGCACTCGCTCCACCTTCCCTTCATGTCCGCAGGCTCGTAGACTATAAGGTCGCTGTAGGCCTCGTATTTTTTGTCCAGATCCTTTAACTTGCGTTGTCTCATTATAACTGCCTCGAAAGTATTATCACCCCAAGGAAGGCTATTAGCAGCAATGCCGCCACCGAGTCTCCCCTGTGGAATTTTATCTCATTCATGCGAGTCCTGCCGTCTCCGCCGTGGTAGCATCTCGCCTCCATGGCCATCGCAAGATCCTGCGCAATGCGGAAGGAACTCACAAAGAGCGGGATGAGTATAGGTATGAGGCTCTTTGCCCTCTGCACTATATTGCCCGACTCAAAATCCGCGCCCCTGGCCTGCTGGGCCTTGATGATCTTGTCAGTCTCCTCCATCAGTGTCGGTATGAAGCGTAGAGCTATCGTCATCATCAGAGCGATCTCGTGGCTCGGAACCCCTATCTTCGAAAGAGGCTTTAAGAGCTTCTCCATGCCGTCCGTCAGCTCGACCGGCTTTGTGGTCAGAGTCATGATCGATGATCCTATTATGAGAAGCACCAGCCTGACCGCCATGAAGAATGCCCTCGAGAGTCCCTCGTAGCTGATCGTCAGGAACTTCCAGTGCCACAGGACCCTGCCGTCGACCATGAATAGGTTGATCACGAAGGTGAACGCGATGATCAGAAATACCGCGCTGAGCCCTCTGAAGATGAACTTCAGCGGCACCCTGGAGCAGGCGATGACTGCAAAGAGAGCCGCCGCTGCGATCAGGAATCCCCGGAAGTTGTTGACGAGGAACAGCTCGATGATGTACAGGAATGTGGCGATAATCTTGGTCCTGGCATCGAGCCTGTGGATCACGGATCTGCCCGGATAGTATTGTCCAAGGGTTATGTCTCTTATCATCTGATGAACCCCCGTATATCCGACGCCGCTTCTTCTATGGTCAGGGCATCGCTCTTAAGTCCCGGCACCCTGCCCGCTATATCCATCATGATCTGCCTTGCAGGCGGCAGCGCAAGCCCCATCTCATCGAGTTCCTCGGCATGAGAGAATACCTCTTCAGGGCTTCCGTCGAGCACTATGCGGCCGCCGCTCATCACAAGCACCCTGTCCGACATGGACGCGACATCTCCCATGTTGTGGGATACGAAGATGAGGATGATGCCCATCTCGTCATGTATCCTCCTGATCATCGAGAGTATGTCGCGGTGTGCCGACGGGTCGAGTCCCGCAGTCGGCTCGTCGAGTATGAGTACCTTAGGCTCCATCGCGATCACTCCCGCGATGGCAACTCTCCTCTTCATGCCGCCCGAAAGATCGAAGGGCGACTTGTCCTTTATCTCATCATAGTCAAGACCGACCAGTTCTATGGCCATCCTGACTCTCTTCTCTGTCTCTTCCTCGTCAAGCCCGAGGTTCTTTGGGCCGAAGGCAACATCCTTTGAGACCGTCTCCTCAAAGAGCTGGTACTCAGGATACTGGAACACAAGGCCGACCCTGCGTCTCATCTCAGTCATGCGGGCCTTGCCGTCCGTGATGCACTCGCCGTCTATATATATCTCGCCGGATTCCGGCTTGAGCAGACCGTTGAGATGCTGGAGCAGAGTTGACTTGCCGGATCCGGTGTGTCCTATCACTCCGAGCACTATGCCGTCAGGCACATCAAAAGACACATCGTCAAGCGCGACGGTCTCTCCGGGCATCCCGGCGTTATATACATATCTGAGGTTCCTGACTTTTATCGACATTAATGCCTGTGCGCCTTTATATGATCTGCTATATCTGCTGTTGTTGTAAGAGACTCAGGCAGTCCCGCCCTGTCTCTCAGCTCGATGAGGGCAGGCATCTCGAGCCCCGCCTCATCTATCATGGCTCTGTCTGTAAAGAGCTCTGACGGCTTCCTGTCGCACAGCAGCCTTCCGTCCTTTAAGACTATCACCCTGTCAGCCTGCTCGACTTCGCTCATGAAGTGAGTGATCATGATGCAGGTGATGCCCTCTGAGTTCAGCTCCTTTACGATCTCCATCACGCTCTCTCTGCCGCGCGGATCGAGCATCGCAGTCGGCTCGTCGAATACTATGCACTCCGGCCTCATGGCCACCGCGCCTGCGATCGCCACCCTTTGCTTCTGGCCGCCCGAGAGCATGTGAGCGCCCTTATCCTTCAGGTCGTACATGCCGACCTTCTTAAGAGCCTCATCGACTCTCCTTCGTATCTCAGCCGGCTCCACTCCGAGGTTCTCAGGGCCGAAGGCCACATCGTCCTCGACCACCGAGCTGACGATCTGGTTGTCCGGATTCTGGAATACCATTCCGACGCGGCGCCTGACATCCCATAGATGATCCTCGTCCTTTGTATTGAAACCGTCCACGATTACGTCCCCCGACGTAGGGGTCAGAAGTCCGTTAAAGCACTTGGCGAGAGTGGACTTGCCCGAGCCGTTCATTCCGACGATCGCGACAAAGCTGCCCTTTTCGATATCCAGACTAATACCGTCAATGGCTCTTGTACCTGCGACCTCGCTGCCGCTCTCATCTATCCTTGTAAACTCGATCACCAGATCTTTTACACAGATAAAGCTCATTAAGTCCTGATCTCCGATCGTCTTCCAAAAATGCTCAACATGATAAGTATATTTGCAGCGGACTTCAATTACAAGGAAATACCTGACGAAAAAGCCGGGCAGCGCCCGGCTCAGATTCTCCTACTTGTTTTCGAAGACTTCTCCTGCATATACCTTTGAGCTGTCTACCTTGTCGTGGACCTTTTCGTTCCACTCGGCAGGATCCACATCGTGGATGGCTACCGACAGGTGGCTCCTCTGGCAGCCCAGAGACTCCATCATTGTCTCAACCACAGCCTCGGCTACCTTCTTTTTAGTCTCGTCGTCTCTTCCCGAGAACATGCTGATGTCTACATGCGGCATTTCGATACCTCCTTTAGTATTCCTTAGCACCTTATTCTTGGATGTCATCCTGAGCGTAGAGAAGGATCTTATGCGATTCTTCACTTCGTTCAGAAAGACAGTTTTAACTTTTACAGAGTACTAGCTATACATCTGTTTGCAATATATTATGATTATTGTAATTAAATTATTATCCCCAGCTAAGTCCTGTGCCCGAAGCCAGCGCCCTGTCGTATACCTTGCTTGCGGTATACAGATCGAGTGCTCCGATGCCCACGTTCTCAAATACGATGATCTCATCGTCCGACTCCCTGCCCGGGATCCTTCCCAGGAGGTAGTCCCCGATGTCTCCCGTGAACTGATCCCTGCTGAGAGTACCTTCATCGAGAGGCCTCAGTATGTCTCCCGACTCAGACAGAACTGCCTCGACAGAGTCGAAGTAGATCTTGCCGCATCTGTCAAAGACCTTAGGATCGAGTTCCTGCATGTCATATGTGTAAGCTCCGACCGCACTGATAACTGCGCCCTGCTTGAAGAATTCCGCATCGCATACAGGCGTGCCGGATACAGTTACAAGCGTCACAAGATCCGCTCCGTCGACCGCGGCATTGGTATCGTCCATCGCGATTATCTCAGTGCCGAAGTGCCCGAACTCGTCGCCGGCCCTCTCGCAGAAGTCGACTGTCTTCTCTAAATTCCTTGCGGCGACCCTGACCTCTCTCAGCGGCCTCACGCTCAGCATAGCCTCGAGCTGGGCCATGGCCTGGCTGCCCGTGCCTATCATGGCTCCGATGCTCGCATCTTTTGATCCGAAAAGATCGAATGCGGCGCCGCTCGCAGCGGCAGTCCTGAGAGCTGTTATGTAAGTGCCGTCCATCATGGCTTTGACCTCGCCGGTCTCACCATCGATCAGGAGGACCTGCCCGATGGATGCCGGGAGCCCCTTAGCCGGATTGCCCGGCATGATATTCACTATCTTGAGACCGGCCGCCTTCATCTCCTCGCTGTATGCCGGCATGAAGAGGAAGTTGCCGCAGCTGCCGTTGATGACCGCCCTCTGCGGCACGTCGAACTTGCCTTCGCTGAATGCCCTGTAGCACTCCTTGTCGGCCTCGATGGCATCCTTCATAGAGAATACCGATTTGATCTCATCTTTGTTAAGCAGAATCACTTTCGTTTCCTCCAATCAGACACAAAGTCCCATCGATACGATGAGACTTCGCTGTTTACTGTTTTGATCTGCGATATTAATAATCGCGTCTGTTCTCACACCAGAAATGCCACTTAGGTGCAGGAGGCATCTTCTCTCCCTTTACAAGAGCAGAGATAACGCGGCGATGTGTATAGGCGCAGCATCCGCATGCGGTGAGAACTACGCATCTTTTGAGTGCTTTTTTCATTTTAACTACGATCCTTTCTTACTCTTAAACCATGTCTTACAGGAGAGCTGCGAGCTGAGCCTTCTGCATAAGACCTGCCTGCTTGAATGTGATCTCGCCGTTCTTGACGACCATGATGGTCGGAATGCTCGAGATGCCAAGCTCCATAGCTACAGCCGGAGCCTCATCGACGTTGATCTTGCAGAACTTTACGTCCTTCCTCTCCTCGGAGAGCTGATCAACTATAGGTCCCTGCATCTTGCATGGTCCGCACCAGTCTGCATAGAAGTCTACCAGGACAGTACCCTCAGCCTTCATGACTTCCTGTTCGTAATTATCCTGTGAAATCATATTAACCATTGTTGTTTCCTCCTTGGAATGAATTTCTATTGCCACCCCGAAGTATAGCACATTCGTTAACCCATTTGTGAAGACATAATGAAACGCACGAAAAAGGCACCGCCGAAGCGATGCCTCTTTAGTATTGAACTGATTGCGAAGGAATTACTCAATTATTTCTGTAACGACTCCGGAGCCAACAGTACGTCCGCCCTCTCTGATAGCGAATCTCAGTCCTTCCTCGATAGCGATCGGTGTGATCAGCTCGATCTCCATTACGACGTTGTC
>SVCQ01000002.1:7647-127337 GCA_015058275.1 Clostridiales bacterium | reverse complement strand
ATGCCTTCTTCTTGCAGTCGCAGGTAGTCTCGCCGATGTAGACGTCAGCCAGTCTGTAGAACGGGCATGTCTTGTCGAAGCGGGCACCGAGTGCAGCCTTAACGAGCGGGCATGTATTGGCAGGCAGATATCTCTCGCCGCCAGGTACCCAGAACTGCGAACCTGCGCAAAGGCCTGTAGCGATAGCGTCTGCAGCGATGATCACTTCGTCAGGAACGTACGCGCAGAATGTACCGAATACCTTGCCGCCGTTCTTCCTGAATTCAACGAGCTCGGCAGGTCTTAATCCGTGTACGTCAGCGAGGACCATGTCGAAATAGTCCATTGCCTCAGGTCTGTTCTCCTGCGACATGAATACGTCGCCGATAGCGCCCGGAAGTACTTCACAGAGCATATCATGCATCTCGAGATTCATACCGAGATCTGCCCACATTTTTTGATTGTCAGCCATAATATCATTCTCCTCTTTACATCTTGATAGAATGCAGTGGATGGCATTATTGCCATCCATACAGATAAATTTTACTATCACATAAACAGCGGGCAAAATTGATTAAATCAATTCTGCCCGCCTCTGTTATAGCCTGAGTCTATCCTTTACCTGATATTTTACTTTGCATTTACCTTGCGGCGTTTGATCTTCTGGGTCGTTGTCTTTTCGAACGGCTCTGTCCTGATGTATGCCTGTCTGATGCTCTTGTACTTAGGCATGTCATCGTTGATCTTTTCGATGTCCGCATCGACCATGGCCTGGATCTCTTCGACGCTCTTGCCCTTGACCTCCTCGGCCTCAGGGTCATATACGATGTGAGCGACCACTCTGTAGTCGGCGCCCTTCTCCTCGCCCATTACGACGTTCTCAACTACATACGGCAGCTTGTCGATCAGGGTCTCTACCTCCTCAGGGTATACGTTCTTGCCGTTCTTGAGGACTATTACGTTCTTCATGCGGCCTGTGATGAAGATGTATCCGTCCTCATCGATGCGCGCAAGGTCTCCGGTATTGAACCAGCCGTTATCGAATACCGCGGCATTGGCCTCCTCGTCATCGAGGTAGCCCTTCATGATGTTAGGACCCATCGCATAGAGCTCTCCGATGCCGTTCTCGTCAGGGTCGTTGATCTTGACCTCGACGCCCGGCATAGCATGTCCGACCGATCCGGCTCTGCGGTAGAAGTAGCTCTCCGAAGCGATAGTCGGCGCCGTCTCAGTCAGGCCGTAGCCCTGTACTGTCATGATGCCGAAGTCCGTTGTGTACTCGAGGATCTTCGGATCGAGTGCGGAAGCTCCGCTGATAAGGAATCTCAGCTTGCCGCCGAGTCCGTCGATTACGTCCTTGAAGATCTTGCGGCGTGCGTCGATGCCGACCTTCATGAGAGCCTTGGACATCTTGCGTCCCATCTCGAGCTTGGCGAGCTTGCCTTCCTTTTCGGCGGTCTTGAGGACCTTGCCTACCAGAGTCTCGATGATCAGAGGTACGCAGAAGAAGGCTGTTACTCCGTACTCTTTGAGTTCCTTTTGGATGTACTTGAGTCCGCTGCAGAATACGTTGGTTGCGCCGTTACTGATGAACATCAGGACTCCCTGGTTGCCGAATGCGTGGTGAAGCGGCAGGAGTATCATCTCGACGTCATCCTCGTAGATAGGCTCTACCTTCCTCATGGCTGCGATGGTCGAAGCTATATTGCGCTGCGAGAGCTGCGCCGCCTTGGCGTCGGCCGATGTGCCGGAAGTGAAAAGTATGATGTCTGTAGCGTGCTTGTCGATGACTTTGAACTCAGATTTATACTCAGGAATGAGCTTGGCGTGCTCGACAAGCGCCTCCTGCGAAAGCTCGGACATCGGGATCAGGGTAGTTACGCTGACGCCGTCTGTCTTGATGATCTTTTCGAAGTCCATGTCGAGACTCTCGTCGTATACGATAGCATCGGCCTTGCACTTCCTGAGGGAATTGATGATCTCATCCTCCGGAAGAGCTCTGTCGAGCGGAACCACGACTCCGACGTTGATGACGATGCCGTAGTAGGCAGCGAGCCATGTGTAGGAGTTAGGTCCGATGACCACGATCCTCTTGTCCCTGAGGCCCTTGCTGATCAGATATGCTCCGATAGCATCAAGATCCTCTCTGAACTTGTTGTACGTGATCTCGACCTTTTGGGTCCTGTCCGGAGTCTTGTAAATAAATCCCGTATTGTCTCCGTACTTGTCAGCCACAAAATCCATGATCTCCTTGAGGTCCTGGAATTCTATGTCATACTTGCATTTGTACTTTCTCATCTTTGAGTGTCCCTTCTAACTTCTATATATACTATTGTGTCTTGTCTTCCCGTTAAAACTGCAGGCACTATCACCTGCAGGACCTGTATGTTGACTATTGTAACAAATACAAAAGCAATTCTCCATAGGTTACAAAAAATGAAACCTGAATCAAAGATCGGGTTTCCACTGATACTTTTTAAGGTCGACCCTGTAGTCGTCGCTCACCTCAATACCATCTGCCTCCAGGCGCTCCTTCTGGACGTTGATCCCGCCGAAAGCAAAGCGGCCGGTCAGCTTCCCCTGAGCATTGACCACCCTGAAGCATGGATAGCGGACGGGATCGGGATTCCTGTGGAGGAGGTTCCCGACTACCCTCGAGTATCCTTTATTGCCCATCCATTCTGCGATCTGTCCGTAGGTCACGACCTTGCCGTCCGGGATCATGGTAAGGAATTCGCACACCGCTTCCATCAGGTCGTCTCTCATTGCTCCAGTGCCTCCCTGTACTCCGGGAATATCTCAAGGCTGCGGCCGAGTATGCCGTGCAGGTAGGCGATCAGCGTGCCGTAGTTGGTGATTGGCACCCCCTGCTTAGCCGCTTCACGGGTCCTGCGCGTCACTTCCTTTTCGTTGAGCATGCAGCCTCCGCAGTGCACCACGAGAGCGTATCCGCTGAGATCCTCAGGGAAGCCCGTACCGCTTGCGGTCTCGAATACCAGCTCTTTTCCTGTAGATTCTCTGAGCCAGGCCGGTATCTTGACAGAGCCGATGTCACCGCACTGCCTGTGATGGGTGCAGCCCTCTGCGATGAGGACCCTGTCTCCGTCCGTAAGCGAATTCACTGCCGCGACGCCTTTTACGGCCTCATCGAGCAGGCCCTTGTATCTGGCCATCAGTATCGAGAAGGATGTAAGAGGCACATCCGCCGGGATGACCTTATTTACAAAGCCGAACACCTGGCTGTCGGTTACTACAAGATCAGGCTTCCTTCCGAGGCTCTTAAGCATATCTTCGAGCTCGGATTCACGCACCACTACAGATGCGGCGCCTGCATCGAGTATATCCCTTATGGTCTGCTGCTGAGGGAGTATGAGTCTGCCCTTCGGCGCGGCCTTGTCTATAGGCACGACGAGCACGATCAGATCGCCCTTGTTTATCTTGTCAGCGATCAGTCGGCCTTCGTTCCCCTCAGGCTTAAGTGCGGCGATGCGGTTCCTGAGTTCATTTATTCCCTCTCCCGTAACGGCGCTTATGTGTATCATGCCGCTGCTGTTCTTTGCAATGTAATTCTGTATTTCTATCGCGTTACCGTCTGAGCCGTAGTCGATCCATTCAGCATCTTCGACAATGTCGCTCTTGTTAAAGGCAACGAGGCAAGGTATATCGCTTTCCTTAAAGAGCTCCATGAGTTCCCTGTCGCATTCCTTCATGCCCTCGACCGCATCGATCACCAGGACAGCTATATCTGTCTTGCCCAGTATTTTCCTCGCCTGGGCGACTCTCTTCTCGCCCAGACTTCCCTCATCATCGAAGCCCGGTGTGTCTATCACCACTACAGGACCGAGCGGCAGTATCTCCATCGCCTTGCTGACAGGGTCTGTCGTTGTACCTTTGACATCGGAGACCACCGCAAGTTCCTGACCCGTCACCGCATTGACGACGCTCGACTTGCCGGCGTTCCTCCTGCCGAAGAATCCTATATGCACTCTCTCGCCCGAAGGCGTTTCATTCATACCAGCCACAGTGAATACCTCCTGCTGATTACGATCGTTTAATCTTCTCTCAAGATTGTAACATATTAATAAATTTATGATTCTATTATGCGCTCTTTCATGGTAAATTAATGGCATAGTTTTTGGTATTGAAATGAGGGATCAAAAGATGATTAGAGTTAATCCGGATACATGGCAGGCTCCTGTCCTGCCCAAAGTTGTACCTAGCGGCGACATGCCGGGCGACAAGGTCAGGATAGGCGATGAGCACATACAAAAGGCTCAGACCATATTCCCGCTTCTTCTTAAGGAGCTGGCCGCCGGCGGCCGCGACAGATATGTCGTATCCGTGTACGGAGGTTCCGGAGTCGGCAAGTCTGAGATCGCCTCGCTTCTCACATATTATCTGAATGAAGCCGGCATCAGATCATATACGATGTCCGGTGACAATTATCCGCACCGCATACCTGAGCTCAACGATGCGGAGCGCGAGAGGACTTATGAGGAGGGCGGAGTCGAGGCTCTGAGAGGATATCTCGGCTCAGAGCTTGAGATCAACTTCAAGGAAGTCAACGAGATCATCCGCCTCTTCCACGAGGGTGCAGACAGTATATACCTGAGGCGCATGGGACGCAGTGTGGGAGAGCTGTGGTACGAGCCGGTCGACTTCAGCGATACAAAGGTGCTCGTGCTGGAGTGGACTCACGGCAATAACGCCAATCTGAGAGGCATAGACATACCCGTCTTCCTCGCAAGCACCCCTGCCGAGACACTGGCACACCGCATCGCAAGGAACCGCGACGGCAAGCCGGACAGCCCGTTCATCACGATGGTCCTCGAGCTCGAACAGCAGCTTCTCATATCCCAGGCCCCTGCGGCGCACATCTTGGTGTCCAAGGCCGGAGACATAATCACGAGTAACGAATATCTGGAGAGAGTAAATGCAGACAAATAAGACACAGGGCGGCATCGGACCGATGCTCAACGCATATCCCGACAGCATAGGCGGGGACCTTTCATCGATAGTCAGCTTCCTCAGGAAGCCCGAGGTAGACGGAGCCTTTTCATCGATGTACATACTGCCGAGCCTGTACGACACGGACCTCGACAGGGGCTTTTCGGTGCAGGACTACGACATCAACGGAGTGATCGCTACCGAGGATGATCTTAAAGACCTCAGAGAGATGGGCATAGGCCTCAAGCTCGACTTCATACTCAATCACCTCTCGGTGCGTTCGCCGCAGTTCAAAGATCTGCTGGCCAACGGCAGCGAGTCAAAATATAAGGATTTCTTCATTGACTGGAACGCCTTCTGGGAGGGCAAGGGAGAGATGACAAAGGACGGGTATATCGAGCCTGATCCTGAGTACATCAAGGACATGTTCTTCCGTAAGCCGGGCCTTCCGATCATGATGGTGCCTTTCCCTGACGGACGCAAGGTGCCTTACTGGAACACCTTCTACCAGGAGATCATAGAGAATCCCGACGGCACGACCGACTTCCTCGGTCAGATGGATCTCAACGTAGCAGCGCCTGTCGTGTGGGAGCACTACGAAGAGACTCTTGAGAAGCTCGCCGGCTACGGTGCCGAGATAATAAGGCTCGACGCGTTCGCATACGCGCCTAAGGCTCCGGGACGCCGCAACTTCCTCAACGAGCCTGAGACATGGGAGCTCCTCGAAAGGATACAGGGCATAGCTGACCGTTACGGTCTCTCGCTTCTTCCGGAGATACACGCGACCTACGGCGAGGGTACATACAGGACTCTCGCAGACAAGGGCTACCACGTATACGACTTCTTCCTGCCGGGTCTCATCATCGATGCTCTTGATTCTGGCGATGCAGGCAGGCTCGCCGCATGGGCTGACGAGATCATCAGCGGCGGTATAAAGACAGTCAACATGCTCGGCTGCCACGACGGCATCCCTGTGCTCGACCTCAAGGGGATGATACCTGAGGATCGCATAGAGGAGCTCGTCGAGCTGCTCAAGTCCCGCGGCGGATTCGTCAAAGACCTTCACGCCAAAAAGAAGCTCTACTACCAGGTCAATTCAACATACCTGAGCGCCCTCGGCGGCGACGAGGATGACCTCGTACTGGCGCGCGCCATACAGCTCTTCATGCCGGGCAAGCCGCAGATATGGTATCTCGACCTGCTCGCAGGCAGGAACAACGCCGATGCAGTCATGATAAGCGGCGCCGGCGGTCACAAGGAGATCAACCGCACCAACCTCAGCATGGCGGATGCGGAGACAGCCCTCGCCAAGGACTCAGTAAAAAAACAGCTCGAGCTGCTTAAGCTCAGAGCTGCTCACCCGGCATTCTCGCCGGAGGCGGATATAAAGGTAAATGCCTGCGGGCCTGTGCTGACCATCACGTGGGACAACGGTGATGACAGGATCACTCTCGAGGCTGACCTCGCATCCCACAGTTACAAAATCAGCTGATATATAACAGACGCCGAATGTCCCCCGCCTCTAAATGACAATGAAGGCGGCGGGTTCCATCTTCGACCGTCGGTGGTGGGTACAATCCCCGACCGACGCCCTCTACTTCTCAAGGAGCCAGCGGAAGCCGTACGGCTCTATCCAGTACTCGTCCATAGGACCGTCGCCCTTTACGTAGTGACGATCAGCCGAAGTCATGTCGACTCTCTCGGCGCTGACTATCTCCGTCCTGACGTGGTCAGGCGAGAAGTTGAACAGACCGATCATCCTGAAGCCCTCGTACTCTCTTGCGATGCCGAGGACCCTGTCGTCTCCGGTCTCGACCGTATACACATGAGCATCGGAGTGGAAGACCTTTGCATACTTCCTGATCATGACCAGCTTCCTGATCTCTCCGTATACACGGCCCGTAACAGTCGACGGATCGTGTCTTTGCTCTGCAAGCTCCCAGTCCATGCGTCCGCGGTGTATATTGCGGCTGTCAGCCCATCTGCCCGGATCATCATGGTATGTGTAGTCGTTGAGCATGCCGATCTCATCGCCGCTGTAGATGACAGGGATGCCCCTCAGAGTGAGCATGCATGCGTGCAGCATCACATCGGCAGCTATCGCTATATTAAGCGCCTCTTCATTCCCCTCATACACGGCAGACTCGATGCCGCAAAGCGACGCCGTCGTACCGCAGAGTCTCGCGTCCTGCATCCATTCGGAATCGTTGTACAGCTCGCCCCTCGCCGGGCTCACTCCCCATCTGCCTGTGAACCAGTCGTTGAGGTACTTTTTGTGGCTCGGTTCAGCAATGCCGAAGCGACTCAGATATCCGTAATCGAGGCCCCAGCCTATGTCGTCGTGGCATCTCAGATAGTTCTGGAAGATGCAGTTGGCCGGAAGGTTCTCGATCTGTCTGAGCTGGTGCTTGAGAAGCCTTACGTCCCTGGTCGCCAGGGTATGCCATATAGTCGCCATGGTCGTGACGTTGTACAGCATGTCGCATTCCGGGCTGTCCTCGGTACCGAAGTAAGGGATGACCTTGCTCGGCTCCATGACGACTTCGCCCAGCAGCAGCACGCTCGGGCAGACTATCCTGCACGCGATGTTCATCATGCGCACGAGAGTATGCACCTGATACAGATTGCGGCACTGGGTGCCGAGTTCCTTCCATATATACGGGACAGCGTCAAGCCTGATGATATCCACGCCCCTGTTGGCGAGGTAGAGCATGTTGTCCGTCATGTCGTTGAAGACCATCGGGTTCCTGTAGTTGAGATCCCACTGGAACGGATAGAAGGTCGTCATTACGAATTTGTTGATGTCTGCAAGATATGTGAAATTGCCCGGAGCTGTCTCAGGGAACACCTGCGGCATGGTCCTCTCATACGCATCAGGTATCCGGCGGTCATCGTAGAAGAAGTACCTGGCCTGCGCAGCCGGGTCGCCCGCTCTCGCCGCCCTGGCCCACTCATGCTCATCGCTTGTGTGGTTCATGACAAAGTCGAGGCATATCCTGACGCCCCTCTTGTGACAGGCGGCAGTGAGCTTCTCGAGATCCTTCATCGTGCCCAGATCCGGTCTGACGCTCCTGAAGTCCGCCACGGCATAGCCGCCGTCACTTCTGCCCTGATCCTCTGAAGTCTTCAGAAGAGGCATTAGATGGACGTACTTGACTCCGCACTCCTTGAAGTACTCAAGTCTGTCTTTGATGCCTTCGAGGTCGCCCGCGAAGTTCTCGGTATAGAGCATCATGCCCATCATGCGGTTGGAATGATGGATGTTCGGATTGCCCGCGCGCCTTGCATCGACGCCCTTTAATGTCTCCTTGCGCTCCCTGTAGTTGCGCCTGAGCATCTTGACGAAGTACTTGAAAGCCTCTTCGTCGTTATACAGCTCCATGTACAGCCACTTGAGCTCATCATAATACTTCTCGAGGCGCACATCGAAACGGCTTCTTCTCTTTTGTTTGCTGTCGTTTGCAGGCTTCTTTGCCTTCTTATCTTTTGCTTGCTTTTCCATCAGAATGTCACTTCCTCCGCCGTCGGCATGGCAGGTATCGCGCCTCTCCTCGAGCATGTGATCGAAGCCGCCTTGTTGGCGTACTTAACCATCTCCAGGAGTTTGTCCCATCCGATATCCTCTATTGGATCCTCATCGCTGAGCTGCCTGAGCATGGCTCCGAGGAAGGTATCTCCGGCGCCGTTTGTATCCGCAACGCTCACGCTGAAGCCCGGCACGACGGCAGTGTCATCTCCCCTTCTTAAGAACACTCCGTCCGGTCCGAGAGTCACCATCACAAGACTGATCCCGTATCCGGCGAGAAGGCGGCTTCCTTCTTCGAAGTCCTGTGTGCCTGTCAGCATCAGCATCTCCTCATCGGAGACCTTGAGTATATCCGCACATGGCATCAGCCTCTTCATCATATCTATTGCAGTGTCTTCGCTCTCCCAGAGGGCCGCACGGTAGTTAGGATCGTAGCTTATGAGCATGCCCATCTCGCGCGCACACTCGACAGCCGACTCGCAGGCCTCTCTCGCAGGCGAAGTGGTCATCGAAAGCGAGCCGATGTGGAGTATACCTGCGGACTCATGGCTTCTGACGGCCGTGAGGGCCTCATCCTCTGTAAGCTGAGTGTCCGCGCCCGGGTCCCTGTAGAACGTGAAGTCCCTCTCTCCTGTCTCGTCCACCGAGACTATGGCGAGGGTCGTCGGCTGCTCGAGGCTCACATAGAGCCCCGATGTATCCACACCTTCCCTGTCGAGGACGGCGATCAGGCTCCTGCCGAAAGCGTCGCTTCCGACCTTGCCTATAAAGGCTGTCTCAGCTCCGAGCCTGGCGGCCGCAACGGCTACATTGGCCGGAGCTCCGCCCGGGAACGCAGTGAATACCGCATTGCCGTTATCGTCGGTTCCGCCCTGTGTCAGGTCGATCAGTAATTCTCCAAGTGTCAGTATGTCTGCCATCTCGCTTCTCCCGATTCAAGTAACATTTGATCAAAATTGTTAACGTAAGAATAAAATAGCCATATGGCTATGTCAATCATCTGAAGGCTTCTTTCCGCCGAGGCCTATCCGCTGCGGTATCACCGCGGCCGCGCTTCCGGCAGCTATGATCACAAGGCCGTATAACATCAGACCCGGTGGTATACCGGCAGCCATCTGGACAGAGCTGACCAGAGGCTGAGGCGATAAGTGGTACGGGTTCATGTAGAACATCGCCGCGTGATCGTGCGGGATCCTTCGGGCGGCGTATGCAGCCTGCATCGCAGGCTCCGCTGCCGTATTGATAAGCACCGCAATGATACTCAGCGCGACGAACAATATAGCCGCATCCATGACGGCAGCGCCGCTTCGCGTATACGCCGCCCCGCTCAGTATTACCGTCAGGCTTATATAGAGCAATATGCCGTGCCATATAAAGCCGTGCATGGTCAGTGTGATATACGGTCTCAGGAAGTCCTGAGGGTAGATAAGTGCCGCAAGCGCGCTCACCAAAGTGTATCCTGCCAGAAATGTCATGACCGCTCCGCGCAGCCTGCCGTGTATAAATGGCAGGGATATGCAGAGATATATCGGCACGGAGCAGAGCTGGAACGGGAAGTACCACCAGTCGTATGCGCCGTCGTTTACTATATAAAAAAGGAAGAGCTGCTTGTAGAGCTCGAGTGCCATGAGTATCCATCCCGATGCTGCGAGCACGCGGGTCAGCATGCCGTCGCTGCTATCAGACGACCTGCTCCTGCCTGCGGTCAGCGCCGCAGCCACAGCCGCGCTTATCACCATAGCGCACATCATCAGTATATGGAGGCCCCCAGACAGCTCCGGCGTCTCCATCCGCCATGCAGTCATACTCAGGATATCGTACAATGATCCGTGTATCATATAACACCTACAGCTCTGCCCTTCGTTAATATATTGCAGTCGGTGGGTTTTCGCTTGCCGTCAGTCGCTGCCGCCGGGTGTGAGGACGGTGGCGAGGACCACGCAGATTATTATGATGGATGCGCCTGTGAGCCCGGCGGCATTGAGGCGCTCTCCGAGGAGCAGGAACGCAAAGATCGCTGTCATTACAGGACACAGGCTCTGCAGGAGAGCGACGGAGCGCTCTGAGATCCTGGTAAGAGCGAGGTTCTGCATCAGGTAGCCGAAGAGCGTGCAGGCTATGGCCAGATAGAGGATTATGGCCCAGGCCTTCGGAGTGGTCGTCTCAAGGTGGATCCCGCCTTCTGTGAGGAAGCTGCCTGCGAGCGCGAGCGCCGCAGAGCAGCCGGCCATGAGCGTGGTCATGGCCGCGGGATCGACCTCCTCAAGATACCTGTGGCTTGTCACCAGGGCTCCAGCCATGAGAGCCGCCGCGAGAAGAGATACGATCTCGCCGGGTCCGAACCCGGACAGGCCTCCCCTGACGCAGAGAAGGTACATTCCCGGCAGCACCATTATCTGTATGAGGAGTATCGCAATGCGGTATCTCCTCCTGTATATCACGAATGCAAAGAGCGGAGTCAGCACGACAGACAAAGACCTCAGGAAGGCAACCGATGTCGCCTCCGTAAGAGCCAGCGCCACGTTGTTGAGCACATAGCTCAGGCCCATGCAAAGGCCCGGCAAAAGCCAAGCCCTGACGGGCACGCTCCTCAGAGTCTCTGCCACCCGCTTTCTGAATACAATGAGCGCCAGCACGAACGCGATGCTGTATCTTACAGACATCATCGTGTATACCGGCGTCACCTCAAAAGCGATCTTGGAGATCGGATCGCCGAATCCGTATATTACAGACTGCAGCACTATCAGTGCCTCAGGCCATCTGTTCCTGATACCCTCAGTCTTCATAGCCCCTTATCCTTATGACTTCATCGTGTACGAGAGCACGTCGAGTATGGCCCTGCCCTCGACGGTGAATGTGATGCCGTCAGCTTCCTCAGGCGTATAGTAGGTAAGAGACATGACCTGCTCGCCTCCGTTGACAAAGATCTCGGCGCTCCACTTGTCTATCAGTATCCTCAGGTTGATATGGCCCCTGCGGTCCCTGACGCGGATGCTGCGCCTCTTTGTCAGATCGTCCGACTGACCGGCATTGCTCCTGTCTATGGTGACTACAGAGCTGTCAGGCCTGTAGCTGATCTCTACGTAATGCTCGTAGTCCCTTGCGAATCTGATCGTGAATTCATCGAGCGAGCACATGCCGGCAGCGGATGCCGACTCAGGGCTTATCTCCAGAGTCATGTCCAGCGCCCTGCCGGAGATGCCCTCGATGCTCCTTGTCTCCGAGTCGAGGTCTATGCTGGCGGACACCGTCTGTCCCGTCCTGTACTCCTCGAGCTCTCTCACCGGCCACTGAATGAGCCTGTCACCCCTGAGGGTCAGCTCTCTCGGCACGGTCATCTGGCCGAAAATGCGGCTGCCGGGCTCCCCGTGCACATAGCCGCTCCTGGAATCGGCGATGGAGACGTGCTTCATGGAGCCGTCATCGAGGAAGTCCTCCGGGCTTATGTAATTGGCCGTCGCCGGATCCTGCATCCAGCCTATCATCACATGCCTGCCGTCAGGAGTCTTCATCACCTGAGGCGCATAGAAGTCAAGGCCGCCGTCGACCGGCTCGTATCTGAACTTGCCCTCCGTATTGTCGTGGGCGAAGCTTTCTTCTTTGTCGTTGTAATTGCCCGTTATGTAGCAGACGTTATTGCCCTTTGGGAATCTCACGGAGCCGACTGCGTCGCCCTCCTCCATGGCCATGTCCATAGGACTTGCGATCAGCATGAACCTGCCGCCGAATCTGAAGAAGTTCGGGCACTCCCACATGATGCCGATGCGGCGCTCGTCCTCAAAGAAGACCTTTTCGAACTCCCACTCGAAGCCGTCTGTGCTTTTGTAGAGCAGAAGCTGAGTGCCGCCCTCCGCGAGGTAGCTGCCCTCCGGAGTGATCTCGCCCGTCCTGCCGCCTGCGGCAAGGACCCTGAAGGAGCCGTCCCTGACCTGCCAGATATACGGGTCGCGGAATTCATACACATCCCCGCCCTCAGGCATGTCAGCCTCTGTTATGACGGGATTCCCCTCATATTTGACATACTCTCCGGACTCAGGATCGAGCACTGCGACGCACTGCTCTTCGCGCCAGCGGCCCTTGCCGAGAGGATCGCTGCCGTCATCGCTGCAGCCTGTGTATATGAGAAGCTGCCTGCCGTCGGCAAGCGTCATGGCTGAGCCCGAGAAGCACCCTGCACCGTCGTAGTCTGTATCCGGAGCCAGAGCGCAGGGGAGATACTCCCAGCTGATCATGTCATCGCTCACGGCGTGGCCCCAGTGCATCGGGCCCCAGTAGGTATTGTACGGATGGTACTGATAGAACAGATGATATCTGCCGTCATAGTACGAGAATCCGTTAGGGTCGTTGAGCCATCCTATGCGCGGCGTAAAGTGGAACGCCGGGCGGTCTTCATCTGCGATGAGAGCGCTCTCGCGTTCTTCGTATTCTCTTGCCTTTGCGAGTTCTTTGCTGATCATGTGGAACCTCACAGTCTGCGCAGGTGGATCTGAAGGGCCGGATAATCTCCGAATGCCCACTCCAGCGTATAGCCGGCGTTCATAAGCGCGTCACCTCTGAGCTCTCTCTTCCTGACGCTGTCAGTTGAGAACTCAGGCGGAACGTTTTCGTTTGCGTATTTTTTTTCGGTCATCTCATATACGGCATCAGGATCGAGTCCCTTGAGCCTTATGTTCATGAGCGTAGGATTCGGCTGTATATCGGTCACGACTACATTCAGAAGAGCTTCGCTCGCGTCGGATGCCGCAAACTCCCAGGCCTCGAAGTAGTCGTCTCCGATCTCGGTAAGCCTGTAGTGATCGCCGCTCTGGATGAGATCGTAATATCTCTTGAAGTCCGCGATCTGATCTCTTATCTGAGACTTCTCCTCGTCGCTCAGCTTTGCCGGGTCCAGTTCGTAGCCGAAGGTGCCGGACATCGCAACGACCGCTCTTGTGAACATAGGAGTCGTCCTGCCCGTCTGGTGATTAGGCGATGCGGACACATGAGATCCCATCGTGCTCACCGGATATCCGAAAGAAGTTCCGTACTGGATATTGAGCCTGTGTATAGGATCGGTATCGTCCGAGCACCAGATCTGAGGCGAGTAGCAGAGTATGCCTGCGTCGAATCTCGCGCCGCCTCCGGAGCAGCCCTCGAGAAGCACGTTCGGGAAGTTCCTGTTGATGCGGCCCATCAGCTCATAGACTCCCAGCATGTATCTGTGGAGAGCCTCGCCCTGGCGACTTGCAGGAAGCGCATTGGAGTGCACATCCGAGAGGGACCTGTTCATGTCCCACTTGACGTATTCTATATTGTTGCCGGCAAGCAGCGCCTCGATGCGCGAGTATAGGTATTCGATGACCTCCGACCTGCCCATGTCGAGCACCAGCTGGTTGCGGCCGCGTGTCGGCTTGCGGCCCGGCATGGCGAACACCCAGTCCGGATGCTCCCTGTACAGAGCCGAGTCCTCGTTGATCATCTCAGGCTCTATCCATATGCCGAACTTGAGCCCCTTTTCGTTGACCTTCTGTACGAGGCTGGTCAGGCCGCCCTTTATCTTGTCTTCGTTGACATACCAGTCGCCGAGACCGGCATTGTCGCTGTTGCGCTGGCCGAACCAGCCGTCGTCGAGCACGAGCATCTCTATGCCGAGCTCGGCAGCCTCGTCGGCTATTGCCAGTATCTTTTCGTCGTTGAAATCAAAGTATGTGGCCTCCCAGTTGTTGATCAGGACAGGCCTCCTGGCGAACTGGTACTTGCCCCTGCATATGTTGTTCCTTATGAAGTGATGGTACTTGTGGGACAGATCCGTCAGACCGTCCGGGCTGTATGTCATTATGACCTCAGGCGTCGTGAAGCTCTCTCCCGGCGCGAGGTGCCATGCGAACTGCTCGTCGTGTATGCCCATGATGGCCCTGACCGAATCGAACTGATCGGCCTCGACCTGGGCCTTGAAGCTGCCCGAATACACGAGCATCATGCCGTAGCAGTCGCCGTGATCCTCATCCGTGCGCCTGTCTGCGATAATGATGAAAGGGTTCTCCTGATGGCTGGATGTGCCGCGGGTCGATCCGACGGTCACGGCAGAATGCCCTATCCTCTCCCTCTCTGTCTGCCTCTCCAGTGCATGTTTGCCATGGAAGTGCACTAGATCCCACTTGCCGTAAGGGATGTCAAGGGACATCGAAAGCGCCCTTGTCAGGACCTCCTCGTAGCTGCCCTTGTTGACAAAACGGACAGCCCTGGTGATCACGTCCTCTTCCTCAAAGACTCCGTACAGGAGCTCGAGGGTCAGGCCGGTGATCTTGTCGTCCATAGTAACAACAAGGGTCTCCGCCCCGCCGGCCGCATCGTATGACGAAGGCAGGCCTCCGAGCTCATACTTGCCTTTTATGACCTCGTGCTTGACATATCTGAAGTCCGCACCGTAGCTGCCGTCGCCGTTGTGTACCGACATCGGGTGTATGCGGAAGTCGCCCACGCCCGCGCTCGGATACTCCTGAGGTATTACATCCAGGGATATCCTGCGGCTCGGGAAGACCTCATCGGGATTGCCTGAGCACGCCCTGTCGTAGTGAAGATGCAGGTAGCTGAGGTCCTCCTCACCTATGCGCTTCCCGTAGTAATTGTGCTGTATGAAGCGGTGAGGTCCTATGATCATCTGGTATGTGGTGTTCGCAGTGTTTATGGTGATTATCCTGCTCTGTTCGTCGTAAAGTATGCTCATCTTTTGTCCTCTTGAATAGTATTATTGCTGTGCCCTGAGCCGGGCACGCTGTGATAATCAATAATACCATATTTACATGCAAAACGGAGGCCCGAAAGCCTCCGTTTGTAAGTGATTTGTGTAAGCCGGAACTACTCAGTCCAGAGCAGGCTCTTCTCGGTCTCCTTGTCGAAGAGCTGGATCTTGTCAGTGTCTACGAGGTAGACAGCGTCCATGCCGTTAGTCAGGTCGACCGACGGGTCAACTCTGGCTGTGCACTGCTTGCCGTTGATATCTCCATAGAGGAAGACCTCGGCACCGAGGAGCTCGCGGACCTCGACCTTGCACTTGAGAGTGTTCTGCTTGCCCTCCTGGCCTCTGCCGTCACCGAAGTGCTCAGGACGGATACCGACTACGATAGTCTTGCCGTCATAGCCTTCGACAGCCTTGGCCTTGTCGCCTGTCAGCTTGATGACATCATCTCCGATGTGCAGGAGCGCTTCGCCTCCCTTGGCCTCAACAACTGCGTCGAGGAAGTTCATCTGAGGCGATCCGATGAAGCCGGCAACGAAGAGGTTGCATGGCTTGTTGTAGAGATGCTCAGGTGTGTTGATCTGCTGAACGATACCGTCCTTCATAACTACGATACGTGTACCGAGTGTCATAGCCTCAGTCTGGTCGTGAGTTACATAGATGATCGTTGTGCCCAGTCTCTCGTGGAGCTTGGCGATCTCGGTTCTCATCTGAACTCTCAGCTTGGCGTCGAGGTTGGACAGCGGCTCGTCCATGAGGAATACCTTAGGGTTCCTGACGATGGCACGTCCCATGGCTACACGCTGTCTCTGGCCTCCGGAGAGGGCCTTTGGCTTACGGTCGAGCAGCTTTTCGAGGTCGAGGATCTTGGCAACTTCGTTGACCTTTTCGTCGATCTCAGCCTGCGGGATCTTCCTGAGCTTGAGAGCGAATCCCATGTTGTCTCTTACCGTCATGTGCGGATAGAGGGCGTAGCTCTGGAATACCATGGCGATGTCTCTGTCCTTAGGCTCTACGTCATTCATCTTGACGCCGTCGATGAGGAACTCTCCTTCGGAGATATCCTCGAGTCCTGCGATCATACGCAGTGTAGTGGACTTTCCGCAGCCGGAAGGTCCGACAAAGATGATGAACTCTTTGTCTGCTACTTCGAGATTGAAATCGTGAACAGCGTGGAAGCCGTTCTCGTAAATCTTCTCAATGTGTTTTAATGATAAACTTGCCATATTTTTTATTCTCCTTCAGTCTCCAGATTGTAGAATACTCCGTTATAAAGCATGGCACACAGATATCCCGGCAGAGTAAGGCCGAATATCATGAAGAATGCGGGAGCTGCTCTGTGCAGATACACAAGTATCAGTCCCCATATCAGCCATATTGCTATCATCCCGACCGTCCTCGGCAGATTGCCGATCGCCAGCCTGAACGCATTTACCAATGTACCGCGAACTGTGTTCTCATACCTTGACTGGAGCGCAAACATATATACAAATGTCGCAGCCATGAACATTGCAATGATCGTGATCACGATCATCAGCAGAGTTGCGGCTTTGGATCCGTATCCGTGCAGAGCCCACATATCGACGGCGGTGATGACGGCTGCCGCCAGCACCAGCAGTCCCTCGGGGATGCCCTGTCTGAAGTTCTTTTTGAAAGAAGTCCAGAACATCGTCGTTACGTAAGTCTCGTCTCTCCTCACAAGATGGAGCAGCACGTTGTTCATTGCTGTCATCGCTCCGCCCGCGGTCACGATCAGCATGGATGTGCATACGGTGAGCACATTCAGTATCGCCAGATCGACCAGGCGTGAGAGAAATACCATCAGCGGGTTCTCTGAATCAAAGAATTTATCCATCTGTTATATGTCTGCTGTCAGTTCGTATCCCGCCGGGTACATTAGCCCTTTACGGCTCCTGCGGTAACACCTGCAACGATGTACTTCTGCAGGAAGAGATACAGGATGAGGATAGGCAGCATAGCCAGAAGCAGTGCAGCCATGATCAGTCCGATATCCGAAGAGTAAGTTCCGTAGAATGCCTGAGTAGCGATAGGGATCGTATAGAGCTCCTTACCTGTGAGCACAAGGCTTGGCAGGAGGTAGTCGTTCCAGAACGCCATCGCGTCGATGATCGCTACTGTAGCTATTGTAGGCTTGAGCAGAGGGAATACGATCTTCCAGAAGGTCTGCCATCTCGAGCATCCGTCTATCAGAGCCGCTTCCTCAAGCTCCAGCGGTATGTTTGTGTGAATCGCTCCGTGGAACATGAATGTAGCCATGGAGACTGAGAATCCTGTATGCATCAGTATAAGTGTGATGCGGTGGTTGAGCACTCCGAAGATGCCTCCGTATACCGATACCAGCGGTACCATCAGTACCTGGAACGGGATTACCATGGAAGCTACCATGAGTGCGAACAGACCCGTGCAGAATTTCCACTTGCCGTTACGTACGATAACGAAGGACGCCATCGCCGAGACCAGAATGGTAAGTATCGTTGAGAACACTGTGACGATCAGCGAGTTCTTGAATACCACGAAGAAGTTCATCTTCTCCATAGCCTCAGGGAAGTTCTGAAGTGTGAACCCGTGCTCTCCGACGAGTGCCAGAGGATCTGCCACGATATCTGTCTTAACCTTGAAAACGTTAATAATTACCATTACAAACGGTATGATGAAGAGTATGAAGAGCAGGACCAGTATAATGATCATGATCACATGACTTCTCTTCTTTGCCGCTGCGGCTTTTTCGTTCTGAGTCATTATGCTTCCACCTCTCCTTTCTTACCGATCATAACCTGAGTGACACCGACGATAGCGCATACCAGGAAGAGGATGAGAGCCTCAGCCTGGCCCATGCCGTACTGCTTGTACGTAAACGCGGTGTTGTATACGTGCATCGCGGCCATTACCGAAGTGTTGAACGGCTCGCCCTTAGTCAACGACAGGTTGACATCGTATACTACGAAGCATCTTGTGATGCTGAGGAATATGCACTGTACGAACGATGAACGCATAAGCGGGATCGTTACGTTGCGCATTGCCTGCGATGGAGTGCAGCCGTCGATCATGGCTGCCTCTTTGAGTGAGTCGGATACGCTCATGAAACCTGCCACATAAATCAGCATCATGTATCCGGCATACTGCCAGACAGATACGAAGATGAGACAGAACATCGCTCCGCCTGTAGTGGCAAGCGGCGATGTCGCCGGAGCTCCGATGATCGCGCTTGCTACCGCGACATAGGCTCTGTTGAAGACGAACTTCCATACATAACCGAGTACGATACCGCCGATCAGGTTAGGTACGAAGAATCCGGCACGGAAGAAATTCTGTCCCTTGACTCCGCTCGTAACCAGATAAGCGAGAGCAAAAGCAAGCACGTTTATGAAGACTACCGAAAAGATCGAGTAGATCGCTGTCCTTCCCAGTGCAACCCAGTAAGCTGTGTCAGCGAATGCAGCCGCGTAGTTGGCGAAGCCTACCAGCGGCTTTTCGATGGACACACCGTCCCAGCTTGTGAATGTCAGGTAGAGACCGTAGATAAACGGAACTACTACTACACAGAAGAAAAGGATCGTGCCCGGGCCTGCAAACATCAGTATCTGTTTTAATTTGTAACTAAATGTGTTTCTTTCCATATTGACCCCTTTGATTCACGATCAGATTACGTATAAAAGCCTCCGGTAAGAGACATCCCGCTAAGGATGCTCTTACCGGATGACGTTCTGATCAGTTGATCCTGATTAGGTGATTAGTGCTCTACAGGTGTAACGTTAGCCCAGTAATCCTGAATAGCCTTAGCCAGCTCTTCTCTTGTGCACTGATCTGCGAGGTACTTCTGCATCTCAGCACCGAGTACTGAATAGTGGTCATCAGGGTCATAGTCATAGTTAGGAACGAGGTTGCCTGCATCAGCATAAGTCTTTACAGCCTTACCGAGATCATCGGAGCACTCTACGTCGTTGCTCTTGAACGGCGAAACCATTCCGCATGTGTCGGAGATGAAGGCCTTACCTGCGTCGGACGATACCAGCCAGTTAAGGAAGTCCTTAGCCTGCTGCTGCTTCTCTTCGGAAGTGTACTCACTGCCGTCGATGTAGATGTACTTCGAACCGCCGCCTACCAGCTTGCCTGTGTAGTCGTCCTGTACGTTCTGAGGTACCGGCATCATGCCTGCTCCGCCGATGTAGTCATGCTTCTTCATCTCTGCGAAGTCCCAGTTACCGCCGAACATGAATGCGATAGTTCCCTCAGCGAGGCCCTGCTCGGAGAGGTCTCTCTCAGCTGCGATCGGGCTGGACTTAGCATAGTTGTACTGCTTGAGTACATCGAATGTATCCATGAGTGCGTTGAACTTCTCGTCCTTCATGAGGTCAACTTCACCCTTGTAGAGGCCCTGAATGAATGCTTCAGGATCTTCTCTCTCCTCGTATACCTGCTGGAGGTAGTGAGCTGCGAGTGACCAGTCTTCCTTCATGATAGCTGTAGGGGACTCCATGCCGCCCTTTACGAGTGAGTCGAGGCATGCCTTGAAGTCATCAAGAGTAGTGATGGAAGCAGGATCGAAATCCTTGCCTGTAACCTTCTTGATGCCCTCTGCGTTGTAGATGACGCCTCTGGCCTCGATGCAGGTAGGGAATCCGAGAACCTTGTCGTCTACGGAGATAGCGTAGTCAGTGTCTTCTACCCAAGCCTCTCCGGACATGTCAGCTCCGTACTCCTTGGCGAGTGTGTAGATATCCTTGGCATCTACCATGTTGATTGTGTATGGATCCTTGGATGCATACTTGGTTGCGAGGTGAGCCGCAACTGTATCCTGCGAATAGTAAACTTCTACAGGAACTCCAGTCTCCTCTGTGTACTGCTTGGCGAGTTCTTCGAACTGATCCTGGATCTCCATCTTTGAGTTGAAGATAGTGATGCCGTCGCCGGACGAAGTCTTCTCATCACCGCCGCCTCCGCATGCTGCCATCGCAAATGTCATTACGAAAGCGAGCAGTGCAACAAGCAGTTTTTTAGCTGTGCTCTTCTTCATAAAAATCCTCCTAAGTGAATGAATAAGAGATAACCTTCAATCCCCGGATTCGCATCAGCGGCCCGGCGAATCTATTGTGCCAATTCTACAATAAAAACGGGGTTATGTATATAAACAAACACAAATTTCCCCCGTTTGTTTTTTATTAATTCATTGTTGACAAATCGTTTCAAAAAGAGATGAGTTTTGCCGCAGCGCACTCGTAAGGCATGTACTTCCCCTCTATCTCCCCGCGGCCCAGATTTGAGAGCCTCGGAGACTCACATTCGAACGGGAGTCTTATCTCCTGATCCTCTTCGAAGTTGCATACCACAGCCCAGCTCTCGCCCCCGAGAGTCCTCGTAAATACGAAGTACGGATCCTCAGGCTTCGATATGACTTCGAAGTCCCCGTCTGTAAAGGCGTCCTCCGCCGAGCGCAGCGCGAGGAGATCCCTGTAAAATCTAAAGACGGATCTGTCCGAAGCGAGGTCGGCCGCCAGATTGACCTCGGCTCCCCTTGCGTGAGGCGCGAGCCACGGCTTTACAGCATCTCCTGTGAATCCGTTATTGGCGCTGCCATCCCAGGCCATCGGATGGCGCACGTTGTCGCGGCTTCCGAAGTTGACCTTTTCGAGCTTTTCTTCCTCGCTCAGGCTTTTGTCCATCTCCCTGTAGACGCCGAGGCACTCGACATCGTCGAAGTCTGCGATGCTTGAGGTATATGAAGCCGGCATGCCGATCTCCTGACCCTGATATATGAACGGCACTCCCTTGAGGAGGTACACCATCATGGCAATGTCCGTTGCCGATTCATAGCGCAGCCCGCGGTCATTGCCTATGCGCGAGATCATCTGAGGCTGATCGTGATTGTCTGTAAAGAGGCTGTACAGCAGATCATTGTCAGCGGAGATCCCCTGCCATTTCACCAGATAGTCTCTGAGCGAAGCGAGGCTGTCTGCCTTAGGTGTGAACTTGTCCTTGCGTCCGCACTCCATGTGATCGAAGATGAAGAGCGTTGAGAGCTCGCCTCTCTCAGCTGCGCAGTGCAGCACAAAGTCCTCCGGATCGTTTGTATGCCCTTCGCCTACAGTAAAGAGATGCGCGGCTTCCCGGCGTCCGAAGAGTGCCCTTATATACTCGTGGAGACGCGGCCCGAGGCCGTTCTCCCCTGTCTCGAAATTCTTGGATATGCAGTCGATGACATCCACCCTGAATCCGTCGCAGCCCTTCGCGGCCCAGAAGTCAACGATGTCCTGCATCTCCTTAACTACCGCAGGGTTCTCCCAGTTGAGGTCCGCCTGCCCCACCGCGAATGAGTGGAGATAGTACTGACCTCTTTGCTCGTCGTACTGCCAGGCGCTTCCGCCGAAGCAGGACTTCCAGTCATTGGGGATCTCATCGTACCAGTAGTAGTAATCGCTGTACGGATTGTCCCTGCCCTTCCTTGATTCGCGGAACCACCTGTGATCCGTCGATGTGTGGTTAGGCACGAGGTCGAGTATGAGCTTCATCCCGCGGCTGTGGAGGGCTTCGATCAGCTCGTCCATATCCTCCATGGTACCGAACTCGTCCATGATATCTCTGTAGTCGGCGATATCATATCCGTTGTCCTCATTGGGACTTTTGAAGCACGGGCAGAGCCACACGGCATTGCAGCCGAGTTCCCTGATATGGTCGAGCCTGCTTATGATACCCTGCAGATCGCCTATGCCGTCACCGTTCGCATCCATGAAGCTGCGCGGATAGATCTGATAGATGATCCACTTGCCGAATTCCCTGTATTTATCGCACAGCATAGCCTACCTCCAGGACCTTCTTAAGTCCTCTGTCTATATATTTGTTCCAGAACTGCCAGTCGTGTCTTCCCGGACCATCTTCATAGAAGAAGTCCGCACCCTCTGCCTTGAGGAAGTCGCGGAATCTGCGGTTCGCATCAAGGAGATTGTCCTCTGTGCCGACCGCGAGGTAGATGTACGGTATGTCCGCACCCTCTGCCTTTACCTTTTTGTACAGATATTCCGGGTTTTTGTCCGAAGCGAGAAGCTCCGCCGGATCTCCGAAGAGATGTCTCTTCATCTTCTCCGGGAGCACGCTGCTGATCTCGGGATTGGTATCATCCGCGATATCCTTTACAACCATCGCAGACGAAAGCGCTATGGCGGCGCAGAACTTGTCCGGATAGCTGAGCGCCGTATGGAGAGTGCCGTAGCCTCCCATCGAGAGCCCGCCTATCATGGTGTTGTCCTTTCTGAACCCGATGCCGAAGGTCTTCCCGATATACTCCGGGAGCTCCTCCGCGATAAAGGTGGCGTAATTGCCTCCCTTATATCCCGCATCGAGGTAGAACGAATTGCCTGTAGTCGGCATAAAGATGTTGACGTTGTACTGTATCGCCATGAGCTGAGCCACTCCGCCGTACAGCCAGTCGGTATCCGTCCCGGTAAGGCCGTGAAGCAGTATGAGGTTCATCGGCTCCCTGTCATAATAACTATGGTCATAGACCTCTTCCATCTCCACGTCGTTCGGAAGAACGAAGCTGAAGTTGGCATGCTGCATTATGCTGTCAGCATGGAATTCCATCCTCCCTGATGCCATATCCTTAGTCTCCTTTACCTGCTCTTGAGAGCTTTTTTATTTTCGAACATCGCAAGGTCTGCTCTGTCGAATACATCTGCTACGCTCGCGTCTCCTTCAAATCTGGCCATGCCGCATGCGATCACGACATCCGCCGGATCAAATCTGAAGATCTGTCCCGCGCTTGCGTCGGTGTAGTCTCTCACGGCCCTGCTGTCCCTGTCATAGCTTCCCGCGGCTATGGTCATCCTCCGGGCCATCGCCTTTTTGTTCACATCCGCGCAGGCCGCGTTTGTCCCGAAGAGCTTCCTGTTATCTATGCAGCGCTCATTATGGATATTCATCTTTTTGACCAGCTCATCGACACGTTCGTAATCCTGTCCTTTGGCGATAAAGACGAATTCGTCTCCTCCAACGCGGTATATCGAGTCCTTGCCGAATATATCTGTGATGGCACGGCATCCGGCTTTGAGGAAATTGTCTCCCGTCTTGTGTCCGTGAGTGTCATTTATGTCCTTGAGTCCGTTGAGATCCATGATAACGATCGCGAACTCGGACGCCCTGCCCTCCTCGATCTGTTCGTCGAGCTCGGTCTCTGCGTCGAGATACGCGTGCTTGTTTTTGACGCCCGTCAGGCTGTCGACCATGATCATCTCTCTGGCCTCACGGAGGGAAGTCTCGTATTCCTGACTGCGCTTTATCCTCTCGTCGATATTACTGATACCGACTATGATCCTCTGCCCGGTCTTCTCCTCCACCATGGCTGCCTTGAGCGAGACATGCACCGCCTCGTCCCCGATCATCATCCTGTAATTGAATTCAAAGAGGCCGTTGTCCTCTATATCCCGCAGGACATTATCCTTGGTGAAGAGCAGCTTGAAGCCTTCGAGATCCTCTGCGTGGATGATATCCCCCGCCAGCCTTCTCGTCTCTCCGAAGAAATCCTGTCCTGTCTTGGCCAATCCGAGGTCCTCATACCCGCCGGTGGAGCTGTATTCCATATAGCCGTCCGTATCCGGATCGACCGTGTACATTGCGATGAAGTCTCCCGACAGAGCGGAGATCCTTGCGTAGGCGAGGCTCTCTTCCTGGGCTCTTTCGAGCTCCTCCTTGTGACGCATGTAGGAGTCCACGTTGTTGACGCCTATGACTATGTGATCGCTGTCGATCCTGACGGCCTTCATGTTGACGTAGAGCGGTTCGCCGTCCTTCATGAGCCTGTATGACAGCGAGTATGTCCCCTCCAGTTCGAGTATCCTGAGGACGTACTCCTTGCTGAACTCCATTTTGAATGTCTCGCGATCATCCGGATGGACGGCCGTCTCGGCATCTCTGATGCTGGCGTTAAAGAAGTCGCTGCCTCTCCTCTCTACAGACAGATTGCCGATGCTGGCATCCGGATTGTACTCCGTGAACTCATCCGTCTTGTCATTTACGTAGTAAAGATGGATGTAGTCTGCCGAAAGGGCCTTGGCCGCAAGAGCGAAAGATACTCCGGAGTTGCTTTCGAAGTCCTTGCTCTTAAGTATGGCCAGCGTATATGCCGAGTACCCTGTGATCTCATTGTCGGCTGTGTGTCTGATGAAGCCGTTTATGGTGGCCTTGTCGCTTATCCTCTCCTCAAAGAGCAGACGCCTGTCCATATTGCGGCTGCGTTTGAAGAGCTCGAATATCCCCGCTTTACTCCTGTGAAGTGCAGGAGCGTGATCTCCTCCGAGATCATCCCCGCTCACTCCGAAGGTGTCTGAGAGGAACTTCTTGTAGCTGTGATTGCAGCGCACCAGATGAACACTCTCCCCGTTGTATTCGAGTATGGCAACAGGGATCGTGTCAAAATACTTGCTGAGAAGGCCGGTCTCCTCGGTGTCTCCGTCGAGACTGAACAGGCTGACCCTGCCTATCTTCTCATAATAATCGGACTCTTCCGGGTTCTCGATGTAGAAGGTGAGATCCCCTCTGGTGTTGTGCTCGATGATCTCCTCGAGCCTGAGCGGCTCGCAGAAGTAATAGCCCTGCATCTTGGAGCAGCCGGATTCCTTGAGGAACTCAAACTCGTCCGGGTTCTCCACACCCTCGGCAACGGAATCGATGGCGAGCGATGATACGAGCCTCATCAGCTGAGAGACTATGATGCGGGTCTTTTCGTTTGTCCTGAACTCCTTCATGAAGTTGAGGTCGAGCTTGATGATGTCCACATCGATGTTCTTGAGGAAGCTGAGCGATGAATATCCGCTGCCGAAGTCATCGAGGCAGACCTTGAAGCCCATGTCGCGCAGCTTTTTGATCTCGGAACTCATGTAATCGAAGTCGCTGCCGAGCACCGACTCGGTGATCTCAAGATAGAGCATGCTCCTGTCTATGCCGGCTCCGTCCACCCTGCTGCGTATCTCCTCGGCGAGATTCACGCCGTCGAAGTCGCATCTTGACAGGTTGACCGATACCGGGAGAAGCTGAAGTCCCGATGCTTCCCTTATCCTGAAGTTACTGAGGATCTGATCGATCATGTAAAGATCGATCCTGTGGACTATGCCCTCGTCCTCAAGCACCGGGATGAACTCGTCAGGCAGGGCCATCGGTTTACCCGGCTCGACCCATCTGGCAAGCGCCTCCTCAAAGCAGATCCTCTCGTTGGAGCCGCGAATGACAGGCTGGTAATAAAGCACGATCCAGCCCTCGTCGAGTGCCCTGTCGAGATTCTCAATAAAGTATTTGCGTCTTTCTTCGCTTACAGTATTATTGTTTGAATTCATTTGCCTCCGATGCCTACGGCTCACAGTAGCCGCACGGCACATACCCCTTGTCTGTAAGTTCCTTCCTGGTAGCCGTGACCTCCTCACGGTTCTGAGGGTGCATCTCTTTGACCCCGTCGCAGCTCGGATAATGGAACACACCCGAGCGCTTATTGATAACGTAGAGCCTCGGCGCCTGAGCCGCCTGCTCTTCGGTCGTGACGATGCCGGTGTTGTAATCTATCTCCGCATTCGGAGTAACGTTGAAGCAGTAGATATTGAAGGATATCCCTCTGCCCCCGTCTTCTGCCGACTGTGCGATCATCTGGACTCCGCGCGGGACGAGCTCGTCCCCCTGATACCACGGCTTTGACATGTACAGCACGTGGTTCCCGGTGTTCCATATGTAATGCTCCACTTCCTCCTCGAACGGTCTCATGCCGTCGTAGTTGAGGTAGTGTGTGCCTGTGACCAGATTGCCTTCGTTGGCGTTCTCCGCTCCGAGAGCCCACGCTATGAGGTGGCAGCGCTCCCATCCCTGGGCTTTGGCCCAGCCGGAAGGATGTATCGCGGATATATCTCCTCTGTCCTCGCCTTCAGCCGGCATGGTCTCCTCTCCAAGATATCCGTACGCGACAGTGCAGCGCCCGAGCTCATCGAGATCACCGTAGTACTCATAAGGATCATCCTCGCCGGACAGCATCTCCTCCGGGAACTCCGGTACATTGCCGTTCACCGTAACGTAGTGATGACCGTCGTACTCAGGCAGGGCCTCCGCATCGATCGCCTGTATGTCCGCTGCGTTTTTGTCCGGCATAGCCGGCCCGCTTTTGACAGCAGAGCTCCCGCCCCCTGTCTTTGGCAGAGTGCACCCCGCAAGCGCAAAAGCCGCAGCGATTATCAATACAGCAAGAGCCGGTATGAGCCGGCTCCTGCTGATCCTCTTTGTCACGGGATGCTTGTTGTCCATAAGTTCCGAATTACTTGTCGAGGCCTCTGGCAGCTTCGATCTCTTCTGCGGATCTTCCGGCTGTGGATGCGAGGTTGAGCATCTTGTCCTTGAGCTCCTGCTCGATCCTTGCGAGCTCCTTCTCGGCTGATGCTCTTGCGACCTTGCCGTCCTCCTGGATCTGCTGGATCTCATCGAGAGCGCTGATCAGCTGCTCGTTGGTGTGCTGGAGAGTCTCGATATCCACGATGCCTCTCTCGCTTGCCTTTGCTGTGTCAACAGTGCTCTGGTGGAGAGCCTCGGCGTTCTTGCGAAGCATCTCGTTTGTAGCCTCTGTGACTGCGTTCTGTGCCTCGATGGCCTTTTGTGTGTGATAGTTGTTGAGCGCCAGTACCATCTGGGTCTTCCACATCGGGATGACATTGAGGATGGTGCTGTGGATCTTTTCGGACATGATGGTGTCTGAATTCTGTACCATCCTGATCTCAGGCGCCGTCTGCAGGCATACAGTCCTCGATAGCTCGAGATCGTAGAGCTTCTTTTCGAATCTCGTGATCATGTCTGCGAAGTCCTGTGCGGCCTGTGTGTCCTCTGCCGAGTTGGTCTCCTTGGCCTTGGCCTGGAGTGCAGGCAGAGTCTCTGTCCTTGCCTTTTCGAGTGCGAGCTTGCCCGCCTCGATGTACATCGATACTTCCTTGAAGTAGAGTTTGTTCTTTTCGTAGAGCTTGTCGAGCTGGACGATGTCCTTTACGAGCTGCTGCTCGTGCTCTTCGAGGAGCTTGACGAGTCTGTCGACGTTGGCCTCAGTAGTGCTGTACTGGGCTTTGAGTCTCTCGAAGCTCTTGTCGGCATTGCTGAAGAGCTTGCCGAGGAAGCCTTTCTTCTCCTCGCCGTTTGTCTTGAGCTCAACAAGAAGCGAAGTGAGGACCTGACCTGTCTCGCCCATGTCCTTTGTCCTTACGCTCTGGAGCGCGCCGTCTGCGAAGTCGGATACCTTGCGCTGGGCGCTCGCGCCGTAGCTGATGACTGCATTGCTGTCAGTGATGTCGATCTTGTCTGCGACCGCACGGATCTGCCTCTGCTCGTCAGCTGTGAACTTGGCCAGCGAATCCTCTTCGGCCTTCTTCTCCTCAAGATCGAAGGCAGGCTCCATGCCGATAGTCGCAGCCTGGGCTGCTGTCTCCCTCAGAGCTTCCTGTGCCTGTGCTGTCTGGCTCGATGCCTCTTCGTTGATTGCATCAGGTGTAAGTTCAAAATCTGCCATGTTGTCCTCCTTGTGTTATAAGTCAAAGTCTGAATCGAGCAGGCCCTTGCTGGCCAGCGTCGTCTGCAGCATCTTTATATCTGTGCTTATATCCATGATATCGTCCTCATGGAGCTTCTCGAGTAAGTTCTCGGAAGCCTCGGTTACCGAATCGATGAGGGATATCAGCTGGGTCTTGATCTCCGCAGCCTGCTCCTCGAGGTAGTTCGGATTGGTGTTGAGTACCGGAGCACCGCTCGCCGACTCCGTGACCTCTCCGGCAGGCTTGCCCGACGGCTTGACTGCGAGATCTGCGATCTTGTCGTTGTAGTCGTCTGTCAGGCGCACGACTTCAGGATAGTACTTCTCTCTGAAGTCCTTGACCTGATCTTCGAGAGCAGGGACCTCCTCGATCCTTGCGTCGATCTTTTTGGTGATAGTCCTGAGCTGCTTGAGCTTGGCCTTGATCTCGGCATCGTCTGTCATCGTGATCAGATCGTCGATCGACTCAGGAGCGACGTTCTTGTCTTTTGCTTTCTTGCGCTTCTCTTTGTTCTTGACTGCGACGGACATGTCAACGGACTCGATAGGCTCGCCGTTCCTGGTCATGACGAGGAGTCTGTTGTTGAAGTCCACGTAGGCTCCCGGGAAGAATCCGTCGACTATCATCTGCTGGAGCTCGTCGGCTACCTTCTCGTAAGGCCTGCCTACTGCCGCGCAGAGGTCGTCAATGTATGTATTGCCGTTGAGATTGACCTTGGCCTCGTAAGTGCGTATCCTCTTGGCTCTCCTGTCGTTGATCAGCTTGATGATGCCTGCAGCCGCCAGAGCTATGACGCCTGCGATGCCGCATGCCACCCTTGCCTCAGGGGCATCCGAGGAACCTGCAGCTGTGAGCAGGAAGAAGAGTCCCGTAGCAAGCGTAGCGACCGTCCATCCGGACTTGCCGAGTCTCTTTTTGTTGAGCTTCTTTTCGTTTTTGCGCTGGGCGAAGGACGGGGTGTTTGTAGTCGTCCTCACCGTAGTGCCGCCCTGCGGTCTGCGTGCTGTCTGCGATCCGGTTCCCGGCGAGCTTGTCTTTTTGGCTGTCTGAGGCTTCGATGCTGTCTGGGCCTTCGGCGCTGTCTTTGGAGCGCTGCTTGTCTCAGGCATGCCGCCGGTACCAAAGAGTTCTCCGAAGACTCCGCTTCCGTCAGTGCCGGCAAAGACCTCGCCGACCTCCCTGATGACATCCTCCGCCTGGTCCATCATGGACTGGACGCCTTCGGTCTCCTGTGCCTCGAACTCGAGGGAATTCGCATACATGACAAACGACAGGCTCCTGACATCATCCGGGATGGAGAGCTTGGATCTGAAGTTCTTCTTTTCGCCGTTCATCCACTCTCCGGCTTTGATCGTAGCCGTGCCGATCTCCTCGTTTGTGGCCTTGTTGATGACCTTGATCTTGAACGAGAAGTTGTCGAAGTTGAAGCCGGAATCATTCACTACGGAGAATCTGTAGCTCAGCTTGCCGTCCTCAAGTCTTGAAGTTTTGGTAGTTGCCTTGGCCGACTCCTTGAAGCTGGTCTCAAACCATTCAACGACAGCCGCCCTTACGCTCTGCATTGCTTCCATTTACTAATGTCCTTTCGTGTCAGAAGTTGAGGCTGTAGTCCAGCTCTACTTCCTCACCGTCCTTTGTCTTGCCGACTACGCCGATGGCATCCTCACCCTCGACCTGCTCGACCGATACGAAATTGTCCCTGCCGGATACATTAGGCATCACGACCGCGATGTGATCCTCTATGAGTTCCTTTGCGCTGAGGGCTGCGAGAGATCCGTCCTCCATCAGGCAGATCACTGTCCTGTAGCCTCCGTTGCCGAAGCCCACGAGATAGATGTCCTTGACCTTGCCGGTCTCCGCGAACGGATAGATGCCGTCCTCATCGCCGTCCTTGATCTCGTTCTTTTTGAGGTCGTCTGTCGGAACGATCTTGACCGAGCCGTCCTCGTACAGAGTGATCGAATCGATCTGGAGAGGAATGTACGGCGCACAGTCAACATCGACCTCGCTGATGGATTTCACGATCTTGACTTCGTCTGTCTGCTCGACCGCCTGTTTTGTATCGGTCTCAGTCTCCTCCTCGGAAGTCTTGCTGCAGGCGCTCATACCGAGCGTCATAGCCATTATCATAAGAAGTACCGTCAGCAGTGTGATGCATTTTTTCATTGATGTGTCACCATTCCCTTTTCAATATTTTTACGCAGTATATTGTACCACAACAGGGCTCTGCGGCGACACACTTCACTGCAAAAACACACTCCCCTTTAAGACTTCTTAAGAGAGTACATCACTTTCGCGGCAATCGAAATCGGCGACACAAAAACCGGCCGGAGGGAAGTCCCTCCGGCCGGCCTTGTATAACAGACGCCGGATGTCCCCCGCCTCTAAATGACAATAAAGGCGGCGGGTTCCATCTTCGACCGTCGGTGGTGGGTACAATCCCCGACCGACGCCCTCAGGAGCTGAAGCTCTCGGCGTCTGTTGACGGCGTCGCTCGCTCCAATCAAGCGAGCTTGTTGGAGCTTCGCTCCTAGTTGAAATGAGTGTTAGCCTCCGAGGTATGCCTTGCGTACTTCGTCGGACTTTGCGAGCTCCTCTCCTGTGCCGGAGAGCGAGATCTTGCCCGTCTCTATTACGTACGCTCTGTCGGCTACCGAAAGAGCCATCTGGGCGTTCTGCTCTACCAGCAGTATGGTAGTGCCCGCCTTGTTGAGGTTTTTGATGATCTCGAAGATCTGGTCTACCAGGATAGGCGCGAGTCCCATCGAAGGCTCGTCGAGCATCAGCAGCTCAGGGTCGGACATAAGAGCCCTGCCCATGGCCAGCATCTGCTGCTCGCCTCCGGAGAGAGTGCCTGCGATCTGGCTTGTCCTCTCCTTGAGCCTCGGGAACTGATCGTACACGTACTCGAGGTTGTGAGCGATCCTGTCCTGCTTGGTTACGAAAGCACCCATCTGGAGGTTCTCCTGTACCGTCATGCCCTGGAATATCCTGCGGCCTTCAGGTACGTGGGAGATGCCCTTGGATACGATCTTGTGAGCAGGCGTATGAGCGATCGACTCCTCGAGGAATTCGATGTCGCCTGTCTTGCTCCTGAGAAGTCCGGAGATGGTGTGAAGCGTAGTCGACTTGCCGGCTCCGTTGGCTCCGATAAGCGTGACTATCTCGCCTCTGTTTACGTCGAAGGAGATGCCTTTGATGGCATGAATGGCTCCGTAATAGACGTTAATGTTCTTAACTGTCAGTACTGTGCCCATTACTCTACCTCCTTCCCGGATGATCCTGTATCCGGCTTTCCGGAAGCGGATGATTCGAGCTTGCCCTTTTTGAGAGCCTCTTCGATGTCTTCGTTCTTCTCTTCCTCTTCCATCTTGCCTCTGCTCTTGCCGAGGTAAGCCTCGATTACCTTAGGGTTCTTCTGGATGTCCTCAGGCTGCCCCTTTGCGATGACACGGCCGTAGTTGAGTACCACGATGCCCTCGCAGATGTTCATGACGAGGTTCATGTCGTGCTCGATCAGGAATATCGCGATCTGGAATCTGTCGCGGATCTCTCTGATCGTCTCCATGAGTTCCGATGTCTCGGATGGGTTCATGCCCGCCGCCGGCTCGTCCAGCAGCAGGAGTTTTGGCTTTGTAGCCAGCGCTCTCATGATCTCGAGCCTTCTCTGAGCTCCGTAAGGGAGCGATCCGGCCGTGTAGTTGGCCGTCTTGGTCATGCCGAAGATCTTGAGGTACTTCATCGCCTCCTTGCGGATGCGGTATTCCTCGTGCCTGTACTTAGGCGTATGGAACATGCCGTCAACCAGGCTGTAGTCCGTGGTGTGGTGGAGAGCTACTTTGATGTTCTCCTCTACGGTCAGCTTGTCAAAGAGCCTGATGTTCTGGAATGTACGCGCCATGCCGGCCTTGTTGATGTCCACGGTCTTCATGCCCTTGGTGGATCTGCCGTCAAAGAATATCTCTCCTCTTGTAGGCTCGTACACCTTGGTGAGCATGTTAAAGATTGTGGTCTTGCCGGCACCGTTAGGACCGATGAGTCCGCCGATCTCGGTGCGTCCCAGAGTCAGGTTGAAGTTGTCTACGGCAGTCAGACCGCCGAAGTCGATACCGAGGTTCTTGACCTCGAGTATAGGAGCCTTGTCTCTGTCCTTCTCAGGGATGTAGACGTCCTCATTGTACGGCTCGTCCGGGCTGTACTGCTCCTTGGAGTCAACGAATACGGCTCTGCCGCCTACGTTGTCGTTGTAGTAGATCTCCTGTCTGTTCTCGTATGTGTGACCGGTCTCGGAGACGTTGAGATCGCGCAGTTCTTCTTTGTTTTTAGCCATTTACGCCGCCTCCTTTCCGGTCTTCTTGTCCTTACCGCCCGGTTTTTTGATCTTGATCTTATTGACTACAGACTTGACCCTTGCATTGATAGCCGGGTTGTAGGTAAAGATCATTACCAGGATCAGCACTACCGCATAAGTCAGCATCCTGTAGTCGGCGAACTGTCTGAATGTCTCAGGCAGTATGGTAAGAACAGCCGCGGCGATGATACCGCCCCAGATATTGCCTACTCCGCCGAGTACAACGAATACGAGGATCAGCACCGATGTGTTGAAGTTGAACTTGAGCGGCACGAGCGTGCTGTAGTTGAGGCCGAACAGGCAGCCTGCCATGCCGGCGAGAGCCGCGCTTATGACAAAGGCCATGAGCTTGTACTTCCTTACGTCGAGGCCGATGGACTCGGCTGCGATACGGTTGTCCCTGATGGACATGATGGCTCTGCCCTGCTTGGAGTTCTTGATATTGAGTACTACGAATACCGTGAACAGGCACAGCAGCAGTCCCCATGTGAAACTTGCCATTGTCTTTGTACCCGTCGCACCGATAGCGCCCGTGATGATACGCTCGTTGTTGTCGAGACCGTCGATGGTGTGGTTGAACGCGAATCTCAGCTTGCCGTCATCAAGACCAAAGTAGAGCACGTTCATTATGTTACGGATGATCTCTCCGAACGCCAGCGTAACGATAGCCAGATAGTCTCCCCTGAGACCCAGGATCGGGATGCCGATGATGAATCCGGCTACAGCCGCCATGAATGCCGCAAAGAGCATCGATGTGATGATGATCGCAGGCTCGAAGGACATGTGGAAGCCCATGATGCGCGACATGAGAATGCCGCTGAAGGCTCCGACAGCCATGAATCCCGCATGTCCGAGCGAGAGCTCGCCCGAGATGCCTACTACGAGGTTGAGGGATACAGCCAGCGATATGTAACAGCAGATAGGAACGAACTGTCCCTGAAGGTTGTGTCCGATCATGCCTGCGGCCGCTCCGGCCTGCAGTACTATGAATCCTATGATAAGGATGGCGTATGAAATTGCCGCCTCCCTGCGGTACTCACTGCCCTTGACGGCATTTTTGAGTCCCCTTGTACTGATGTTTTTAAGTAATCTCTCTGCCATGACACACCTACACTTTCTCGCTGACCTTCTTGCCGAGCAGACCTGTCGGCTTGACCAGCAGTACTATGATGAGGCATGCAAACACGATGGCGTCAGAGAGCTCTGTCGAAATGTATGCACGCGAGAATATCTCGATAATGCCAAGGATAAGGCCGCCGATCATCGCTCCCGGGATGGAGCCGATGCCTCCGAATACCGCAGCCGTGAATGCCTTGATACCCGGCATGGCGCCTGTTGTCGGCATCAGCACCGGATAGGCGGAGCACATCAGCACTCCGGCGACCGCCGCAAGACCCGAACCAATGGCGAATGTAAGAGATATGGACTGGTTGACGTTGATACCCATCAGCTGGGCCGCTCCGTTGTCCTCGGAGACCGCGCGCATGGCTTTGCCTGCCTTGGTCTTGCTGACGAACAGAGTCAGGACGATCATGATCACGATATTGGCTGCGATAGTGAACAGCGACTCAGGAGTGATCGTGAGCTGGCCGCCTGCCGCATGGATAGGCGACATCCCTTTGAACAGACTCGTGAACATCTTAGGGTTGGCTCCCCAGATCAAAAGAGCCATGTTCTGGAGGAAATATGACACGCCGATCGCCGTGATCAGAACAGCGAGAGAGCCGGTGCCCCTGAGCGGTCTGTATGCCAGTCTCTCGATGAGTATACCGAGGACAGTGCAGACAACGATCGCAACCAGAAGTGCCAGCCATCCGTTCATGCCGACGTACTGTGTCATTACGAATGACATGTAGCCGCCGATCATAATAACGTCACCATGTGCGAAGTTAAGCATCTTGGAAATACCATATACCATGGTATATCCAAGCGCGATGATCGCATACACACTCCCCAGACTGAGTCCGGAAATAAGATTGGTCAAAAAATTCATGGTTTCTTCTTTCTTTCTTAACTGTGTAATAATGCGGCTTTGGGGTGCCGCACATGCATGCAGCACCCCTTGGCCAACAACTATACACTTAAGTCAGTCAGTGTATTACTTTACCGGTACGTATACGCCGTTCTCGATGACCATGGCGTTCGGAGTCTTGTTGACTTCGCCTGCCTCGTTCCACTCCATGTCAGCGCCTGTAACGCCGCTGTACTTGAAGTCGCCTGCGAACTGTCCGACGAGTGCATCGCAGATCTCCTCGTGGGATGCGGATGCCTCTACGCCTGCCTTGTTGAGAGCATCGTATACTGCATATACGCAGTCATATGCGTCAGCTGCGAACTGGTTAGGCTCCTCGCCGTAAGCGTCCTTGTAAGCCTTAACGAAGTTCTGAGTAGCTTCATCCTCAGCAGTTGCGATGAACGGTGTCAGGAGCATTACGCCCTCAGCCAGCTTTGTATCGAATCCCTCGAGTGTGAGGATTCCGTCCATGCCGTCTACTCCGAAGAATGTAGGAGCATAACCGATCTTGTCTGCCTGGATCAGGATGTTGGAAGCCGGTGTGTAGTAGATCGGCAGGAACACGAGGTCAACGCCTGCGTTCTTCATGCTGTTGATCTGAGCCTGGAAATCAGTGTTGGCATCGTCTGCGAATGCCTCTACAGCTGCGATCTCCTTGCCTGCAGCTTCCATCTCTGCCTTGAACTTGTCATAGATACCTGCAGAGTAGTCACTTGCGTTGTTGTAGATGACGCCGACTGTCTTGTCAGCCATGTTTGCGTTGATGTAATCAGCCGCGGCAACTCCCTGGTTAGGGTCGGAGAAGCAGAGCTGGAATACATTGTCCTTACCCTCGGTAACTGCTACCTGGGAAGCGGATGGAGTGAGCTCGAATACTCTGTCTTCGAATGCCTTCTCGGATGCTGCTACGCAGGAACCGGAAGTTGTGGAACCGATGAAGACGTCCATTCCGTCATCCATCAGCTTGTTGTAAGCGTTAACAGCCTTTTCGCCGTCAGCCTCGTCGTCCTCAGCCTGCCATGCGAGCTGGAGTCCGTCCGGATTAGCTGCGTTGATCTCTTCAACAGCGAGCTTGCCGCCGTTGTCTACAGCCTGGCCGTAGATAGCAGCCGGTCCTGTCAGAGGGCCTGTGTTGCCGAGTTTGATTACGTCATCTCCTGCATCTCCGCTTCCACCGCCGCATGCTGCGAGCGCGAATGCCATCATGCAGGAGAGAGCTACAACTACGACTTTGTTCCATGTCTTCTTCATTTTAAATCTCCCTTTCTCATACATTTGGTTTCAGAATTAGTGATTTCTGACTGAGTGATAGTTGATCAGTTGCCTGATTGCCTTAGCCCGGGCATTCAGCATGCCCCGATTATTAAAGCATGTTATAAGCCCGCATTGCTGCGGGCTCCCAAGCTTCAAGTTACTACCTGATGTACTCCATCGCCCTACAGCATAAATCCGTCCTCTACGAGTCTTACGACTCCAAGGACGCTGATAATGCTAATGACGATAATGCTAACTGTAAAGTACATTCGGTCTTCCTTTCTGTGCAGTATCTCTGCACATTTCGGATGATAGCATTGTGAAGATTGTGTGTCAACACTTTTTTGTGAAAAAACTCAAATTTAACGGTCTAATTTGTGCACCAAATACAAAACAAAAGGCGAATTAGTGAGAAATAATAAAGCCCCCGCGCGCGGAGGCTTGAAATACCAATGATTTGAGCGATTCCGGCGTCTGTTATTGCGGCTCGCCATCTGAGTTAAAGAGCGGCAGATATCCGAGATAGGTTATATCCTCTCTGTCAGCAGCCTCACCCTCTGCGAGGACAGTGAACTTGCCTACGATATTGCCGTTTACGGCTTCGACGAGATGCTCGAGCGCATTAAGAGACTCGCCCGTGCTGATAACGTCGTCCACCAGGAGGATCTTTTTGCCCTCGAGCCACTTGCGCTCGTCAGCTCCGAGGCAGAGCGTCTGTACTCCGCTTGTGGTGATGGACTTGACGTTGACTATGACTGCATCTCTCATGTAGAGCTTGACTCCCTTGCGGGCGATGATGTATGGCTTGCCGGATTGACGGGCCATCTCATAAGCAAGAGGAATGCCCTTGCTCTCTGCGGTCAGCAATACATCAAAATCCGGAGCCTGTTTGAGCAGCTCTGTGGCGCACGCCTCTGTGATCTCGACATCGTTGAACATAATGAATGCCGCTATGTAAAGATCCTCTGTGATCTTGCAGAGCGGAAGGCTTCTTTCGAGGCCGGCGATAGTCATCTTATACTCCATGGTTACTTCCTTTCTCTCTTATATAAGTCAGTCTGCGGCATACGCCTTAAGAAAACAAAAGAATTCTATCACAATCCCTTCCCTTTTGTATACGGGATCAGAGCCTGATCGACAGCACGTTGAGACCCATGAGATTGTAGTAGGCCACATCGTGCGAAAGACCCATGACCATGCGAAGTCCGATATTGGAGGTCACATCCTCTCCGTTCAGCATGGCGGCTCTCTCCATAGGATCGAACGGACGGCAGTCGTCCTTGATGCGAAGGAGTATCCTTCCGCCTTCATATACCACCCTGACATCGGCGTTGTGCTTCTTGCGGTCGGCGGTGAATCCGTGCTTGACTATGTTGTATGCCATCTCCTCGAGGCAGAGGGCCGCGTAAGCGGATTTCTTCGGATCCACTGAGTGATCCTCGCAGAAGCTCTGTACATGAGTGGAGGTGTTGACCACGTCATCGACGTTGGTTATGGTCAGGTCCAGCCTGTCCTCATCAGGAACTCCGAAGTCCGGAGACAGCAGCATCCACTCCTCCCTGGTCCTCGGCTTCCTCTTCCAGAATGCGAATACATAGCCGACGCTCATGAGCAGAGTGAGCACGATGCCGATAGGGTTGGCCAGCCATACACCGAGAGCTCCCATCCTAGGAGCAAGTATCAGAGCCGGTATGACAGCAAAGACGAATCCGTCGAATATGGACAGCAGGTTGACGTATCTGTTGTGTCCCGTCGCCTGCAGGAAATTGCAGATTATCTGGGCGATCACGATCATCGGTATGCAGACAGCATAGATCATGAAAAGCTGACGCGTCAGTTTGAACACCTCTGACGCCCTGTCCGGGAAGAACAGAAGTGAGATCGGTGTACTGAGCAGCATCACCGCCACGGTGACGGTCAGCGAAAGCGGTATCATCCTGTTACTGCCGATTCGAAGCAGCCTGTAGAGCGAGTCCGTATCGCCCTCGCCGTAAAAGACGCTGCTGAGCATCCTCACGACCGAACCGACTCCGAGCGCGAAGGCCAGGAAGAGTCCGCTGATCATGCCGAATGCCGACTGTGCCGAAAGACCCGGCTCGCCTGCGTATGTGAGGAGCACCCTGTTGATGACTATCGCTCTTACCGCCAGGCAGAGCACCAGAGTGGCTCCCGGGAAGCCGATGATCATCATCGGCATGAAATCGCGCCATGCGATGTTCGAAATACTGTACTTGAGCTGGGCCTTGCCGGTGAAGTAGTACGGCAGCAGTATGATGAGATATATCCAGTTACTGATGGATGTCGCAAGCGCGAGCCCCCATATGCCCATGTGGAAGACCGCTACGAGCAGGATGTCCAGTGTTATGTTAGACGTGATGAGCCCTGCTATGCCCGCATAGCCTATGGCGCTCTTCCTCTCGAGCTGGAGGAAGGCCGCTACCTGCTGCGACAAAAGAAGCGGAACCACGCCTATGGCGTATCCCCTGATATATGTCATGAGCGGCTCCTTGAGATCTCCCCTGGCTCCGAGCAGCGTGGCCAGAGGTCCCGGAGCGATCAGGCTCAGGGCAGTCAGTACAAGGCCCGCGATGGCCGTGACCGTAATGGTTAGCGAGAAGATGCTGCTTGTCTTTTTGACATCTCCTCTTCCCATCGATCTGCCGCAGAGCACCGCCGTACCTCCGGCGAGCATGTTGCCCACCGCCTGATACACGTTGAGCATGGCGACATAAAGTCCCACGACTCCGACCGTCCTTGCGTCGATAAACCGTCCTGCAACGGTTCCGTCGACTATGGAGTTCAGCGCTCCCATCGCGATTATCGCGACCTGGACCGGCAGCATCTTCATGAACAGCCGGTTTAGCATATCACTTTTTTTCATTCCGTCCATAAACTAGCCCTCTTCATCTCCGGCATCACCGCCGGATCCGGTATCGTCATCGTAATCCATGTCTATGTCTTCGCCTTCCCACGGCTCGAGCCTGCCTACCACCATGTAGCGGGCATCCTGATACTCGTAGGCGCATGTCGAGAGTATGACGAGCCTGTCGCTCTCGCTTACCTTGACATCAGTTGTATAGACCGCGAGGTCTTCGACCAGTTCAAGATAGTCCCTGCGCTTTTCTTTATCATCTATATTAGTGGTATATATCTGGCTGTCGGCCGGCTCATTGAGGAATGCCCATATCTGCATGTGGAACTTCCCCTCCGGCGTGATGATCTCGATCACCGGATGTTCGTCGCAGTACGACCTGTCCGTGAGCTTTTTGAGCGGGGCGAACATCGAGCCGTCTCTCATGTGGTGCCCGTACACGATGGTGTTGAACTGCCTGAACGGATGCTCAGTCGCCGCATCCGCAAAGAGAGTACCGAAGCCTCCCTCACTGCCGTCAAAGAGAGTGTACAGATACTTGCTGTTGTCGCTGCCCTGTACTATAGGGTAGTCGATAACGGTATCCTCGTAGTATACCCACCCTATGACGTCGGGATTGATCGCCCTGAGCTTGTCGAAATCTATATCGCCGGTAAAGCCCAGTGACTGCGTCTGACTTGAGATATTCTCGTACACCTGCCTGTTCGAGCTGTAGCCGTGCAGTATGGTGTAGATCTTCCAGCCCGAGATGATGATAATGAGGGCAAGACAAACCATTATGACGTTCTCTGCGCCGCGTCGTATTCTCCTGCTCTTAGCCGCTTTGCTGTCCTTTGCCATCCTATTCCGGTATCTCTATCTCCTTGTAGCCTTTCATGAATTCGCGTATGGCGCTGAGGGCCTTGTCCACGCCGCCCTCCTGGCCGGATTCAATATTGAGCGGCATCACAGGATCGTGGAGCGACATCCTCAGGAGGAACCAGCCCTCGGCTCCGTCCTTCCTGAAATTGACCCTGACGCCTTCGTAATTCGGCCTTACAAGCTCCATTCCACCGGAGTAATCCGCCCACTTCTCGAAGTCCTCGAGCACGCCCCGTCCGTACGACGCGAAGTCTTCGGCCTTGATCCTGAGCCTGACCTCTCTCGATTCGAGAGGCTTTTTGAGGCCCTTGATAAGAGCCGTGATATCCTTGCCCTCGTGTTTGAGCCTGGCGGCATTGATGACTATCTGTACCGCGAGGAAGGCTCCGTCGTCGAGGTAGTAATTGTCAGAGTAAGCGGCGTGGCCGGATGTCTCTATTGCGAGGAAGGCGTTCTCGCCCTGCTCGCTGAGCTCCCTGGCCTTGCCGATGACGTTCCTGTATCCCCTCTTGTATCTGTAATGTTTGAGTCCGAGCTTCTTCTCGATGAAATCGTGAAGCTCGTTTGATGTGATGCTGTCGGTGACAACAGTGCCGCCCGGATAATCGTCTGCCGCAAGAGCCGCCGCAAGAGCGACTATCTCGTTGCGTGCTATAGGCTCTCCTCCCGGTGCCACTGCAGCCGAGCGGTCCCCGTCGGTATCGAATATGATGCCCAGGTCCGCGTCATTGTCTTTGACAGCCTTGCATACCGCAGCCATAGCATCAGGATCCTCCGGATTGGCCGGATGGTTTGGGAACGAGCCGTCAGGCTCGAGGAACTGGCTTCCGCTTATGTCCGCACCGAGCTTTTCAAGCACCTCTGTGGCAAAGAATCCCGCAGAGCCGTTGCCCGCATCCACCACGATGTGCATGCCCTTTAGGTATCCCGGCACATCTGCGAGTCCCTGGGTTATCATCTGGCGGAGATATGCCGCATACATAGGCATCACATTGACAGGGTCCCTGTCATAGGCTCCTCCAATGAAGTTGTACCTGCCGGCGAGCCTCAGGATCTCTGCTATGTCCTCCTTGTCAAGGCCGCCCTCTGCGGTAAAGAACTTGAAGCCGTTCCTGTTGTAAGGCAGGTGGCTCGCAGTGATCATGATGGCGCCGTCGAACTCAAAGCACGGCAGCACCGTGGACATGAACATGGCCGGAGTGGTCGCGATGCCGGCGTCGCTTCCGTGGGCTCCCCACAGACCGATCGCCTCCATGACGCCCTCTTTGAGCTCAGGCCCCGAGAGCCTCGGGTCGCAGCCCACACAGATGTTGAGCATCACGGGGTTCTTTTGTACCTTTTGGGACAGCCAGTAGCAGAACGCGCCTGTTATCTGGCCCGCTCTCTCCCTGGTCAGGTTGACCTCCTCGCCCGGCACGCCGTCGATGGCTATGCCCCTTATGTCGCTTCCGTTCTGAAGTTTGCTGATGTCCGTCATATCTACACTCCTGTTGTTATACATTCGCAATAATTCTACCATATTAAAGCGAATGCCAATGATGTTTTTTTGCTTCAGATAATATATACTTTATGCAGATAAAAAACGCGGCGGGGGGGCCGCATCTATGAGATATATTCAGCTTCCGGGGAAGGAGGACCAATCATATGATCAACAGTTTACTCGTTGCAGCTACAGCCGAGGCTTTCGACAGACTGCTCAAGGACAGGGGCATCCCGTATTCATTCAGGGATGATGAGGAGTACAGACACTTCCAGAAGGTCTGGGACGAGGCCGACGACAAGGCCCGCGATCTCGCGTTCAGACAGGCCAATCCTGCAGTCAGGCGCCTCGCATCCAAAGAGCCTTACATCTTCGAGACTGACGGAGAACCGCTCTGCGTACGCTTCAACTACCTGACCAGGACGCTCGAGCAGGACTCCTTCGGTGAGATCATGCTGGAGCGCCCAGACAAGAAGTGGAGATTCTCCATCTCTATCAAAAACAGCGCCCGCGTCATCACGGCTCTGCCTGTTGCAGACCGCAAGAGCGTCGATCACGACGACAAGGTCGTAAGCTCGTTCAACGAGATCGACGACTTCGGATTCAGGATCTTCGGAGTACCGTGCTCAAATGAGTACTTCAACGACATAAACGAGATACTTCTCACATTCGAGCCTTACGACACTGAGACCTGGCTCTCCAAGCTCCAGGATGATAGCTTCCTCTACGGCAAGCTCATCACTCCGATGCTCAGAGCCGTGATGGCTGAGATCCCTCGTATCTGCAGGTACCATCCGGAAGCTCCTAAGAAGTTATTCGATTACTTCTACGGTCCGATCGACTACTATTTCTTCAATCCGATCGACGAGCTTCATATCACACGTATCGGAGCCGTCAACGCTCACGGCGACCTCGGACGCATCCCGGGCACAGACAACTACTACACGCCTAGGGTCAACTTCCCGACAGAGCTCCTCGATGTCAGACTTGCTACCGGCAAGTACGGCGAGCTCTCAAAGGATACCATCCAGCTGACCTTCGACGGCGGCTGGGCGCTCTGCCTGATGATGCGCATCGACAAGGAGGCTCTCGAGAAGCGCCACTTCAACATGACCGTATACCTGCCGGTGACTCCGTTCGGAAGTTACCGCGATCAGGTAGACTGGGATCCGGAATAGACCGGCACCATTACTGAATACCGACAGACAACAAAGAGGAGATCCCGCAAAGGATCTCCTCTTTATTATGTAATTCTGTACTACGCAGCGCAGAGAACCGGATGCAGAGCGAGGATGAGTACACTCGAGCGCACGGAGCGTACCCGGAAGTACGTGAGTACGTGAGAGTGTTCTCAGACGAAGCTATGCGCCGATTGTCAAGCTGCTAATGAGCAGAGTTGAGCAGCAGCAGTCCGAATACCAGGGTGAACAGAGCTACTGTCTCTACGATACCGATTACGATGAAGTAGTTTGCAGTACCCTTGCCTGTAGCACCGAGCGCATCAGCGGATGCTGCGGCGCATTTGCCCTGGAAGAGAGCCGACATGCCGATCGCGAGTCCTCCGAAGAGTCCTACGCCGAGAGCGAGACCTGCATCAGCGTTAGCGCTGTTGATGAAGTTCATCAGCAGGAAGCCGTAAATTGTCTGAGTAAGAGGCGCTCCTGTGAACGCGATCATGATGAACGGAGCAGGCTTACCGCTGGCATAGCATTTCTTCCATGCGCCTACAGCGGACATTCCGGCAAAGCCGGCACCAAATGCCGAACCGGCAGCAGATAAACCAAGGGCAGCAGCCATACCTATAAATGCAAGATTCATAATTGTTCTCCTTTTCTGTTAAATTTGTTGAATATCCTTCGCAATGCTCGGGATGACATTAACTTTATTTGTCGATCTTTTTGAATGGCTCATATGGGAGTCCTGTCCACTCAAGCCCTACCTGGCCCGAGAACTCGAGTACGTTCAGACGCACGCCGTGAACCACTACCGACAGGAAACACATTATTATGTTGAGTGCATGGCCTATAAGTACGACCAGGACACCGAGGATGATCAGCGGACCGCTCATGCCTGCCGCGATCCCGTTAAAGCTCTGGGAGATCGCAACTCCGGCCATGCCTACCGCGAACAGCCTTATGTAACTCATTACGTTACCGAAGCAGCTGATCGTATCGAGGAAGTCCGTGAATGCATTTGCGAGGCCTGCCTTGAGGCCCTGACCGAATGTCAGCTCAGGCGACATGCCGCCGAAGAGCAGGACCAGTACGAACGCGACTCCTATCATGCCGAAGACCGGTGTGAGAGGGATCGGATCGTGTATTACGAGGTTGAGCGCCAGCAGGTACATTGCGATGATCGCAACGGTCCAGCCGAGGTCTGCAACCCACGAAAGATCCTTTTTAGGCAGCTTCTCCTTGATCGACAGTATCGATCCGAGCGACATCTGTACGGCACCGATCGAGAACGAGAACTTCATGATCGCGTTCTGCGTTACGTCGCTTGTAAGTCCGAAGTACTCCGGATAAGTCGCCAGGCTCGGTATTACCAGAGCCTTGAGGAACGGTACCTTCATGGCGCTCTCCATTCCGAACCAGGTGCCCGTGACGGCGCCCCATACAATGGTGGCTATCGAGAGCACGAAGAGCAGGAATGTCACTGTAGAGCCCTTGCCCTGCTTTACTCTTAGAGCGATCGTCCCGAGGAGTATCAGCACTCCGTAGCCGCCGTCTCCGATGATCATTGCGAAGAACAGCGTGAAGAACAGGAGGAACCAGAGCGATACGTCCTGCTCTCTGTATCCCGGCAGTATGCCGAGGATGTCGAAGACCGGCTGGATAAGCCTGGATACCTTGCTGTATCTGAGCTTGGTCGGGATCTGATCGTCGTCTTCTGCCACATCGTCTGCCGCCCATGCGCAGCCTGTAGCCTCCGCCATCTCCTTGAATTTGTCCATGTCGACTTCAGGGATGTAGCCCGAGAGCCAGACGAACTGGTCGTCGCCCTGGACCGTGGCATCAGCCGTCGCATAGTTGAGCTCGTTGCTTGCCTTGAGTATCTGGTCCTTGAAGCTTGCCTGATGTACGGAAGCTGCCTTTAGGACCTCGTCACACTCTGCAATGCCGGCTCTGTCAGCCTCGATGTCTGCCTGCATCTCGCTGATGCTCTTGTCCGGAAGCACGAATTCCGTAGCCGGGATCTCCGGCGGGAGAGTGCCGAACACGGCAACAGCAGGCTGCTTGTCTACAGGCGCGAGTCTTATGAGCCTGACGTTCTCGTCCTCGATCGCCGCAGCAAGCTCCTTCTCTCCCATGCGGTAGAAGTGGAGGTCATATCCGGCCTCCCTGAGATCGGCTGCATCGGCAGGCGAGAACTCGCCCCAGGCTCTGATCCTGTCGATCTCCGTGTTGGCGGAACTGATCTCCTGATTGAGAGCCGCCTTGCGATCGATAGCATCGAGCACGCCCTTATACATTTTGTCGAATTCATCATCGCTGAGTATCTCAGTGCTCATTGCCTGTTTCTTTTCGGCGTAGTCACCGAGTGCCATCGCCGTGCGGGACAGGGTCTGGAAGCGTTCGGATACTTCACGATCTGCACTTTGCTTTTCGGCGAGATGCATCACTCCGGCGTCGCGGAGAGCTCTGAGCATCTCATCCTTACGGGAGGCAGTCGTTACGATGTGAACCATTTTCATTTTTTCTACCATCGCTATACCTCCACTAATTTCTTTTTAGAGATCTTGCCGCGGACAACGGCCGCAGTCTGCTGGTCTCCCAGGTAAACCTGAATGACTCTTATATTCTCCTTGGCCTCAGGTATCTTGACCTTTTCGAAGAGGTTGACCCTCTGAGAGGTCGTCCTGAGTTCGGCCTCAAGGAGCTCTGTCTGCTTCCTGAGGACTGACACGATTGCGTCCAGCCTGGCGATCTCACGAAGTTTGAAGCATGCAGTGTCGACCCAGAGCGGGTAGTCATCCACATCGTAATTGATGTCCTTGAACGTGAGCTCTTCGAAGGCCGGGATGCTTACACCTGCGATGTTCTCATCCTTTGTCACGACTTTGTCCGGTTGAACAAGTTTGTCGAGTTTCTTGTCCTCTTCGAAGATCTCGTTCTCTGCGAATACTGCGATCCAGTCGTCCAGGTCACCAATCATCTGAATGCGTTCAGACTCCTTGCTTTCCAGCTCGTTGCGAATGCCCATTATCACCGACTGGAGCTGCTGCTTTTTGAGCTGCAGAGTCGGAAGATAGCGCTGGAACTGCTTAAGGTTGTCCTTCTGCTTCTTCAGTTCGTTTTTTGTTAGTTTGATAGCCATGGACCCGCTCCTTTACTATTTCAACGCGTCCTTATCAGGCCATCTCTCCTCGATCAGACTTGTCTTCATACCCGTCTCAACAGGGTCAAAGCAGTCAGCAAGGATCTCCCAGCCAAGGTCAAGCGCGTCTTCCAGCGGAATGTTTACGGAAAGGTCCATCATCTTGGTCTCGAACAGTTCACCGTATTTGAGGAGCTTGTCGTCCCACTCAGTCATGTTGAATCCCATGGATTTCTTTTCGAGAGACTCCTTGTACTGAGCGTAGAGCTTGATCATGCCGTCCATCAGGGCACGGTGGTCGTCCCTGGTCTTGCCGTTTACGTTTTGTTTGAGCCTGGACAGCGATCCGAACGGCTCGATGTGGCCGTTCTTGAGGTAATACTGGCCCTCAGTGATATATCCGGTGTTGTCCGGTACCGGGTGGGTTACGTCGTCGCCCGGCATCGTTGTAACGCCAAGGATCGTGATCGAACCCGCGCCCTCGATATCTACGGCCTTCTCGTAACGCGAAGCGAGGCAGCTGTATAGGTCGCCCGGATATCCACGGTTAGACGGTACCTGCTCCATCGTGATCGCCATTTCCTTTTGAGCATCGGCGAAGTTCGTCATGTCCGTAAGGAGCACGAGCACTCTCTTGCCCTCGAGAGCGAACTGCTCTGCGACTGCAAGTGCCATATCCGGTACGAGCGTGCACTCTACGATAGGGTCCGCCGCTGTATGAATGAACATTACCGTGTGGCTCATGGCTCCGCCCTTCTCAAGGGTGTCGCGGAATTCCATGTAGTCATCGTACTTGAGTCCCATGCCTCCGAGGATGATGACGTCTACCTCGGCCTGCATCGCGATCCTCGACAGCAGCTGGTTGTATGGCTCTCCGGAGATGGAGAAGATCGGGAGCTTCTGACTCTCAACCAGCGTGTTGAATACGTCGATCATCGGGATACCGGTACGGATCATCTTGTTTGGCAGAATACGCTTCGCCGGGTTGAAGGATGGTCCGCCGATCGGGATCATGTTTTCTGTGAGGGCAGGTCCGTTGTCTCTCGGGACTCCCGCACCGTCGAATACGCGGCCGAGCAGGTGGTCTGAGAACGATACCATCATAGGTCTGCCCAGGAAACGTACAGGGTCAGTCGTGCTGACGCCCTGCGCGCCTGCGAATACCTGGAGGGACACCATGTCCTTGTCCAGCTTGATTACGTTAGCGTAGCTGTCGCCTACCAGCGCAAGGTCGCCATTTCTGACTCCCTTGGCACGGACGGTGACAACGTTGCCTACGATCGATTCTATTTTCGTATATACTTTTTGCATATCACACCGTCCTCCCAGCTAACCGACTTTTGACATATAGAAGTCTGTGATCTTCTTTTCCTGAGCAGTGAAGGCCTCTGTCTCGAACTCGGCGCCGTGCCAGTCGAGGAATTCCTGTCTGAGCTGGTTGAAGAATGCACGGATCTCCTTTTTGTCCGTTATGTTGTATGTCTGCATCAGTGCGTCATAGAGCACATCGAATTCCTTGCGCTGTCTCGCAGGCACGCATGCCTGGTCGATAGGATCGAAGGAGTTCTGCTGCAGATATACCGCATCCAGAAGTTCACCCTTCTGATAGATGATGTAGTCCTCACTGGAAGTACCTTCCTCGCCGACTACCTTCATCATCTGGTTGACTTCCGTACTTCTTACGAGAATGCCTCTGGCCTTCTCTACGCGGTCCATATCTACAACGCCCTTGTATTTTGACCACGACTCAACCGGGTGGATAGCCGGGTACTTACGGGCATCGGAACGCTCTCTCGCAAGTCCGTGGAAGGCTCCCACTACCTTAAGAGTAGCCTGAGTTACCGGCTCCTCGAAGTTACCGCCGGCCGGCGATACCGTGCCGCCGATAGTGATGGATGCCACCTCGCCGTCATTGAGACGGACCTTGCCGGCTCTCTCGTAAAAGGCCGCGATGGTGGACTCCAGGTAGGCCGGGAAGGCCTCCTCGCCAGGGATCTCTTCCAGACGTCCCGACATCTCACGCATGGCCTGAGCCCAGCGGCTTGTCGAGTCTGCGAGCAGCAGCACGTCGAGTCCCATCTGTCTGTAGTACTCAGCCAGTGTAACTGCTGTATAGCAGGACGCCTCTCTGGCGGCTACCGGCATGGAGGATGTATTACAGATGATGATAGTTCTCTCCATCAGCGAGCGGCCTGTCTTAGGGTCGGTCAGCTCAGGGAACTCCTTGAGTACCTCTACTACCTCGCCGGCACGCTCTCCGCAGGCCGCTACTATAACGACGTCAACGTCGGAGTTCTTGGCCTGCATGTGCTGGAGTACCGTCTTACCTGCTCCGAACGGTCCCGGGGTGCAGAATGTACCGCCCTTGGCGACCGGCAGGAAGGAATCGATACAGCGGATCTTGGTAACGAGAGGTTCACTCGGGCGAAGTCTCTCGGCATAGCATGTGACTGCCTGCTTGACCGGCTGAGTGAAGATCATCGTGAGATCCTTTGTCTCATCCTTGGCGTTTGCGATAGTGCAAATAACATCATGTACATTGTAGGTGCCCGCAGCCTTGATGGACTTGACCTTCCAGTCATTGCCCCTGAGTGTGAACGGGACCATGATGTGGTGCGTGAACAGGCCCTCCGGTACGGTACCGATGGTGTCGCCGGCCTTGACCCGGTCACCGATCTTGGCTACAGGTGTGAATTCCCAGTCGCGATCCGGAATGGCATCCAGATACACGCCTCTGTCCAGGAAGAAGCCGCACTGCTCTGCAAGTTCAGGCAGCGGGTTCTGCAGACCGTCATATACCTGTGTCAGCAGTCCCGGACCCAGATCTACGCTCATCAGCTCGCCGGTGAACTCTACCTTGTCACCGACCTTGATGCCGTCAGTCATCTCGTAGATCTGCATGCTTACTTCCCCGTTGTTGATACGTATTACCTCTCCTTTGAGTCTCTTATCATCAACGAGGATGTAACCAACTTCATTCTTTCGAACGGAGCCATCGAAATCAACTTTGATCAGGTTTCCGTTGACTCCGGCTACATATCCTGTTTCTGTCTTCATATAACACTCCTGTTAAATTCCGAGCGCATCATAAACTGTAAACGCGCTGCTGTATTCCTTCGAAGAGGGAATTGAATTCAGCCTTGCCTTTCGTCTGCTCGAAACAGCTCAGACGCTCCAGCAGCTTCAATTTGATCGCATAGCCGAACAGCACATAGTCATCGAACATGTGCAGTCCGACGAGTGAATCGAGGTTGTCGAACTCATACTCCAGGAGCATCCTCTCCGCTTCGAGCGGGTTCTTGGATGCGAGAGCTGCACCGACGACCTGTGCTATCATGCCGTCCTTGTCATAGGCGGATGAATATGACTTGCCGAGGTTCATGCTCCTCTGGTAGCCGAGTTCCTTTTTGAGCATGCCGTAGAACTTTGACCATTCATTGAGGAGAGGTCCCTCAGATGAATCGAGAGTCAGGTCTCTCAGGCGCTCATAATCCGAATCACTAACATTTGACTGGCAGCACTGGAGAAATTCGCTGTAGGTAAGCGGCATGTCTCCATCTGCTCTAAGCTCAGGCAGGCTTGCTATCAGATAATAATACGAAGCCATACTGTGCCTCCTTCTTTACTGGAAGTCCAGATCTCTGAAGTACGGCATCAGCATCTCCATGATACCCTCATCTGAACAGTCAAAATAGCCGGACCCGTCCTTTGACGCAAGACGGAATCCCTGCTGTACGTTCTTTGTCGGTCTGATCTCCAGTCCGTCCTTGATCTCCTTGGCAAGCTCAGCCTTGAGGGCATCACTTACCTCGGCGACCTCCGCAACACAATCTGCAACGTTCTCGCCGGCAACAGCCGCGCGGATCAGCTTGCCGAGACCATCGCCCTTGAGCTCTTTGCTGATGTTAGTGGCGAGGATCTTTTCGAATTCAGCCTGGATCTCAGACTTGAATGCCAGAACGGCATCCCTCTTAGCCTGCTCAGCACCGACTTCGGCACTTTCCTTAAGGATATTGATGTCCTTTTCGGCAGCATCCTTGTACTGCTGTGCCTCGGCCTTTGCGCTGCTTATGATCGATTCGGCCTTCTTCCTGGCTTCAGCGATGATCGACTCCGCTTCGGCGTTTGCCGCCTCTACCCCTTCTTTGCGGATAGAGGTAACAAGGTCTTGAATCTGTAATTCCATAGGCACCTCCTGTTGTGTAAAACAAGTTCTGCAAATTCCGTATTTGCGTTAAATCATACCTGTAATAATTATAGTATCAGTCCGGTACCACTTCAAACAAAACATTAACAAGTTAGTTGACAATCTTTTAACGTAGTGTTTTCAAGGGCTTGAAAAATGCCGGTTTGGGGAATCAAACACAAAAAAACAATCCGGACTTGCCGTCCGGACTGCATGATGTATCCCGGGCCTGTCCCGGAGTCTTATCAATTCATCAATGAGATGCCTGCCTCAAGCACGTAGAAGACCACCATCGCGGCTATCAGAATTATAGCCATGACCTTGGCTCCGGTGTTGAGTCTCTTGCGTCTCTCTTCGTACTCCTGCATCGTCTTGGCCTCCGAGGCCTTGCTTGAAATATTGCTCTTGCTGTATTTATTCGCCATCCGTTTATTCCTTTCTTATTTCCTGTCTTCCTGGATCTCATCGGGATTCTTCGGTCGCTACGCTTCCTCAGAATGACACAGTGACAGGTCATCCTGAGCGCCTCTGTCATCCTGAGCGCCTCTGTCATCCTGAGCGCCTCTGTCATCCTGAGCGCCTCTGTCATCCTGAGCGCAGCGAAGGATCTCTATTTATGATAAGTCTCTCCGGCGTTTATCTTGAACGCCCTGTATATCTGTTCGAGCAGCACCACCCTGGCGAGCTGGTGAGGCAGGGTTATCCTGCCGAAGCTCATCCTGAAGTCTGCCCGTCTGATAACTTCATCGCTGAGTCCCAGACTGCCGCCTATTATAAAATCAATCGTCGAATGTGTAAAGGCTGTTTGGCGGATTTTATCCGCAAAATCCTCAGAGCTGAGCTCCTTGCCCCTGATATCCATGGCAATGACCGCACCGCCCTTTGAGAGCTTTGCGAGTATCGCCCTGCCCTCGGCCTCCTTGACGTTCCTCTCGTCTGCGGCCGATGCGTTGGCCGGAAGCTTCTCCTCCTTTATCTCTGTGACCGACACATTGCAATACGCGCCGAGCCTCTTTATGTACTCGGCCGATGCGGCTTCCCAGTATTTCTCTTTGAACTTGCCTACGCAGATTATCCTTATATCCAGCATGTCCCTACCTATTCCGATATATCGCCCGAAGGCCTGAGGCTTCCGTCCTCGACATTAAGAGGCTCCATGAATGTCAGTCCCTCCTTGGCCGCCACCTCGAGAGTGTAGTCGATGCCTCTTGTGAATCCCGCATCGTGAAGAGCTGCCTCGACTGTCTGCCTCGCAAAGAGCGGCATGTTGTTGTGAAAGCTCAGGTGAGCCAGCATGATGCGCAGCGGTTTTTTGTCATTCTGAGGGAACGTAGCGACCGAAGAATCTCCCTGAGATCCTTCGCTGCGCTCAGGATGACATTCTACTCTGTCATTCTGAGGGAGCGTAGCGACCGAAGAATCTCCCTGAGCGTAATGGCAGCGGTATTCGAGTATGCGGGTAAGCACATCCCCGGCGTAGTCGTTTGAGAGATGCCCTCTGTCGCCCTTGATCCTCACCTTGACCGGATAAGGATACTCTCCGAACATCAGCATGTCCACATCGTGGTTGGCCTCAAAGACCAGCTGGTCTGCGTCCCTTACGGCCTCAAATATCTCATCAGTAATGACCCCGCTGTCTGTCACGGCCGCGATGCTCTCATCTCCGTCGGATATGACATAGCTCAGCGGCTCGGCCGCGTCATGGCTCAGTGCAAAGGCCTTTATCGTAATATCCTTACAATCTTCTAAATATTCTGACATGCCCTCGCGGCGCCCCAGAGTGATTCTCTCGCCCGCTTTTATGAGACGAAGACGCTCTTCCGGCACGTGGCGGAAGTTCTCTGTGTGCTCCGCTGTGCCTCTGCTGGCCACGACCACCGCCTCGGAGCACTTGCGGCTCACCGCTCTGATGCTCCTGACGTGATCGATGTGCTCATGCGTTATGAGCACGGCATCCACTTCCTCAGGATCGGTGCCGAGGCTCTCAAGAGCCGCCATGATCTTTTTGGCCGGGAGCCCCGCATCGAGTATCAGGGTGCGTCCGCCCGTCATTATTATGTATGAATTGCCCGAGCTGCTGCTGCCCACGGACACGATCTCAATCGACATTGTCTGTCTCTTCCTTATCCTCTTTGTCAGGCGCAGGCTTTATGATCCTCGCCGAGTTCTTGACATATCCGCGGTCGCGCCTGCAGACCGACTTGAATTCACAGTAATTGCAGGCGAGGGCGTTCTTGTCCCTGACCGGGTTGATCCCTATCCTGCCTCCGAGTATGCCGGACGCCGTCTCCTCCATCCTTTTGACGACATCGTCTCTGACGGCCTCGTAGACCTCTCGGCTTATGCCGCCTCTGGCCGACGAGAGCACCGACTGCGGCATCGCATCGAGCACGCCCTCTTCATTTAAGAAAGCGCCCTTGAGCCTGAACTCATCACCCGGCTGTCTGTCCAGGGCCTTCTGATCGGCGCCCGCCGACTTGTCGTTGACGGACACTATAGGATCCTTGATGTTGAAGTAGAACATCCCTGCAGGCTCCATGCCGCCCGTCGAAGCGGAAATGAGGTATATCATGAGCTGCATCTTGAGGCCCTGCCTCATCTTCCAGAGATCGAGGCTGTCCGAACCTGTCTTGTAATCGATTATCCTGATGCGCTCCTCGCCGTCCACATCGATCACATCCGCCCTGTCTATCTTGCCCTCGACGTAGACCTTGTCGCCTCCGACCTCGAGGACGATAGGATCGAAGCGCCCGCCGCGTCCGAATCTCTCCTCGAACTCCGCGGAGCTTACGGTCTCAGCCGTCAGCTGGGCCGCCATGGCCTTTGCGGCCGAAGCGCATATCTCCCTGATGCGGCTCATCCTGTACTCTTCGCTTCCGGCGGATATGAAGAGTCCTCCCCTGTAGCTGCGCGAGAGCTCATCAAGAGCATCCCCGACCAGTCTCTCGAGCTCCTCATCACTGCCGTCTCTTATCCTCTCGAGCAGTCCTCTGTCGCCCATTATCTGACGGGCCACCGCCATGAGGCATTCGTGGTATATGTCTCCCACGCTGCGGCGGTCGCTTGCGAATTCTCTCTCCTCCTGCGGCCTGAGCCCCCTGCTGACGAAGTACTTGAACGGGCAATCGACGTAATTGCTGATCGATGAGGCGCTGAGCTTGAGAGCTCCGTCGCTTCCGGCAAAGAGGCCTCTGGCCACGCTGCCTGCAAGCGGCGCCGGATCGTTGTCGTAGTCCGCAGCTTCGAGCATGGTATCGAGTTCATGCTTTCTGTTGTCTCTATACCATCTGAGAAGGGCCTTTGTTAGCGCCTCCGGCTCCTCGGGAGCCTCCCTGTCCATGATGCGGTTGATGAGATGTCTCATCGCATCGCCCGGATCCTGTACAAGATCCGGAGTCCAGCCCTCGCTGATGACATCCTTCCTGATGAAGCCCTCTTCCTTTATCTTCGGGAAGAGGTTCTCAAGGGATTCGATCACAGGGCCTGCGCTCGCATCATCTCCCTTTGTATCCGTCATGGACCAGCTTATGTATATCTTCTCAGACGGCCTCGACATCATCCTGTACATGGCCGCGTTCTCTTCGTCCATCTTGACATCATCGAGCCTGCCGAGGGCAAAGCCCTTGTCCTTGAAGTATTCCTTTTCGTCCACGGAGAACAGCCCCTCTGTCTGAGGCGAGAGCGGCATGACGCCCTCATTGGCTCCGAGTATGACAGCGGCCTTCATCTGTCTCGGGCGGGTCCTGATCATGGTACCCATCGAAAGTCCGTCGACAGTCGGAGGTATGACTCCGACCTCCACATCCGAAAGTCCGGTCACGTAAATGTCCGTGAATTCCGCAAGATCAAGCGGGGCATCTCCCATTATCTCGTCCATCTGGCCGAGCAGCTCGAGAGCCTTCTCATAGCTCTGCGTCATGCGCTGGGCCTCATCGTGCAGGCCTTCTGCGGCCTGGGCTTCGGCCGCCTCAGCCACGGCTGCGCCGAGCCCCCAGGCGCTGTCAAGATAAGTCCTGAGAGAAGATGTGAATCCGGACACCGTTCTTGGATCGGACTTCGAGCCGGCTATCTCAGAAAGCCCCGCGACCCTCTCCATGATGTCTCCTCTCATGGCCTCGAGTTTTGAGAAGAGCTCTGATCCGAGCTCTTCCTCTCCGTATCTGAACGGCTTGTCCCACATGGAGCCCCTGATGCGGTATGCTCTCACGTAGTTCTCCAGCTCCTCTATGTCCTCATCGCCGTATGATGTAAGTCCCGTCTTGAGCATCGCAAAGAGGTATGAGGATACCTTGCGCCTCCTGACGAACTCAAGCAGGCTGACTATGAAGCTGACTGCGGCGCTGCCGGTGATGTCTCTTGAAGTGTCCGCAAAGACCGGCAGGCCGTATCCGGCAAACACCCTCCTGATGATAGGCTGCATCGCTCCCTCGTCGTTGGCTATGACCTGGATGTCTCTCATCCTGTATCCCAGGTCTCTGACAAGATGCCAGATGTACGCCGCGGCGCTCTCTGCCTCGTAGTACGGATTGGCCGCGCACACCACGGTCAGGTCCTCCGGCACGAAGTCTCGGTTGGCATCCCTGTCTCCCTTGCTTAGGACATCCTTCCATAAAAGCCTCTCGATGCGGGATATGGTCTCGGATTTATTAATGATATAAGGACAGCTGCCGTCAGCGGCCCTGCTGATCTCCTCTATCTCCTCGCAGCTGAAGTCTATGCCCCTGTCCGACGCGAGGCTCCTGAGGGAGTATATGAGCTGTCTGTCGAGCCCGAAGTCGCTTCTGTTGACTATGAAGTTGACTGACTCTGCAGCGCCCGCAAGCTCCATCACCGCATCCGCGAACTTTGGAGTTATGCTGTCGTAGCCGTATATCCAGAATGTGCGTCCGCGCACGAGGGCCGAATCCCTGATGGCCCTCACATACATGGATATGTAGTCCTCTGAGTCGGTATAGCGTCCTTTGATGGCCTCCTCGTAGGCTTCGATCACTCCCCTGAGCTCTCTTAGCTTGGCTCCGAGCACCGGATCATCGCCGCTGCCCGAGAGGAGCTCCTCTATCTCATCCGCAGTGCAGTCCTGCTGCTTGAAGTCGGATATGAAGTCGTTGAGCATGCGGGTAAAGCTGATCTTGCCGGCTGAGAGCCGGAAGATCTCGAAGTCGTCCATGTGGTCTCTGACTATCATGTTGAGCAGCATGAAGCGCCCGTACTTGTCAAGCATCCTGACCGACTCCGTGCCCTGCCCGGTGAGTATCCTGAGGCCCAGGCGGTTCATCGAGAGTATCTCGGTATCAAAGAGGCAGTCCGTCTCAAGGAACCTCAGAGCCTGCTCCTCAGCCACAAGGGTGTACTGATCAGGCACCAAAACGAACGTCTCACCTCCCCGCTCTCTGATGCGGTCGTAGATGAAACGTTCTTTGTCTATATTCTCTCTGCCTGCGTACAGTCTGAGCATACTGATAAGTCCTGTGCTGCGTGTGTGAGAATCCTATTTGACTGCGGCGTCCGCCGAGAGCTTGGCCCTGACAAAGACATCGATGTCTCCGTCCATGACAGCGTCCACGTTACCTACCTCGGCGCCCGTCCTTGTGTCCTTGACCATGGTGTATGGCTGGAAGACGTAGTTGCGGATCTGGGAGCCCCATGTGGCCATGGACTGGTCGCCCTTGATCTCGTTGAGGTTCTCCTTGTGGGCCTCCTCTGCTATCCTCGTCAGCTTGGACACCAGTATCTTCATCGCGACTTCACGGTTCATGATCTGGGACCTTTCGTTCTGGCAGGTCACCACTATGCCTGTCGGCAGGTGAGTGATCCTGACGGCCGAGTCGGTGGTATTGACATGCTGTCCGCCGGCTCCGCCCGACCTGTATGTATCTATCTTGAGATCCTGAGGATCTATATTGACCTCGATGTCGTCTCCTATGTCAGGGATGACCTCGACCGCCGCGAAGGAGGTCTGGCGCTTGCCCATCGAGTTGAACGGCGAGATGCGCACCAGCCTGTGCACACCGGTCTCCGACTTGAGCAGGCCGTAGGCATTGTCGCCCTCCACCTGGATGGTCGAGCTCTTGATGCCGTAATCGACATCATCCTGTCTGTCGAGTATCTTCGTCCTGAAGCCTTTCTTCTCGCAATATCTGAGGTACATCCTCTCGAGCATCTCAGCCCAGTCGTTGGCGTCCACCCCGCCGGTACCCGCGTGTATGCTGAGTATGGCATCCTTGCCGTCGTATTTGCCGGACAGCAGCATGCCTGTCTTGAGGTCCTCGATCTCTTCAGTGAGCCTCCCAAAGCTCCTGATGACACTGCCTGCCTCATCCTCATCCTCGAGCTCCTCAGCTATATCTATAAGCTCCGGCAGCTCCTCCGCCTCGGAGGCGAGCCTCTCGTACGTCCCGAGCCTGCCCTCGAGGGATTTCTTCTCCTTGAGCACCTTTTGTGCGTTCTTCTGGTCATCCCAGAAGCCTGCCTTCAGACTCTCGTCTTCAAGCTCGCTGATTCGTTTCCTGAGCCCTTCCGGGTCAAAGATAACCTCCCACTTCCTCTATCTGCTCTAACAGAGCCGGAAGCTGGCTTCTTATTTCGTCAAGCTGTAACATTTATCCTCCTTGATCAGATCAGCTCCATGAGCTCATCGGGTTTGTCTATATAGTATGTCGGCACATATCCCTCGGCCTCCATGGCCTCTTCGTCAACGTAGTGGCTCCATCTCACCAGCACGCTGTCGACTCCCGCGTTGTTGGCGCAGCCTATGTCGTACTTGGTATCGCCCACCATGATAGCCTCCTCAGGCCCGGCGCCGAACTGCTCGAGCACCTTGTTGATGGACTCCGGATCGGGCTTGTGTTTCTTTACATCCTCCATCGTGACCAGCACGTCCACATACTCATCGAGGTCAAGCTCTCTCATGTAAGTCCAGAAGCTGTGAGCTGTACGCGAGGTCGCGATGCCTATCCTGTGCCCCTCTACCTTGAGGAGCTCCATCATCTCTCTCACGCCATCAAAGACGTATACCGCGCCCTTATTGTGGGCATACTGGTAGTCCCTGTAGAAGTCCCTGACCTCCTCGTAGTCCTCTCCCGGCAGGAGTTCTTCTATTGTGTGCTTAAGAGTCTCGCCGAATGTCGCTTCGACCTCCCTTACCGGCTTGCGATGTCCGAGGTAGTGCTCAAAGGTCGCCTGCCACGATTCGACTATGATGTTATTCGTATTTGCAATCGTCCCGTCAAAATCCAGGATCACGTATGGTTTTTTCATTTCATGAACTCTCTTACTGTCTGTCCCATTACAGCAGCCATCTTAATGTGGCCTTCCTCCGAAGGATGAAGCCCGTCCCTGTTGAGCGCAGGATCGATCTGATCGTACATGTGGACATAGCACACGCCCTCATCGGCGCAGATCTCCTGTATCACGGCATCATACCTTTTGATGTATTCGTTTTTCCAGCTGCTCACTTTGTCCCACGGATTGGTGGCCTTCTCTCTGACAGGAGTGAGGCCCACATAGATCACGTGGTCCGCATGGCGCTTAGCAGCATCTATAAGCTTAACGATGTTCCCCCTGAATTCAGTCAAAGGCACGAGTACTTCTCCGTCCCTTATCTGGGTATCGTTGATGCCCGCAGCCAGGATGATGATCCTGTTGAAGCCATCGAGCATGCGCCCTTTGCACTCACGCTCCATGCGCTCGAGGACCTCGCCCGTGGTCTGCGAGGATATTCCCATATTAAAGACATGGCAGCCCGGTACCGAGCTGTCATTAGCCAGGTCCAGACGCAGGCGGTTTACCCAGCCGCCTGCCTCCAGATCCTTTTGTCCGTATGTGATACTGTCACCGAAAACTGCTATCTTACTAAGCAAATCTGCTCCTTGTCTGTTTATCTGTACCGCTGCGTTAAGCCGCAACGAGGCGCGAGCCGTACCCGGGCGCGAAAATATCGCGAGGCCTACCAGCCGCCGCCTCCGCCGCCTCCGGCACCGCCGCCTGAGAAGCCGCCTCCGCTGAAGCCGCCACCGCCGCTCCAGCTTCCGCCTCCGCCGCCTCCGGAGAAGCCTCCGCCGCCTCCTGAAGACGGCAGGACGATGTGGTTGCCTACGCTTGCGCTGCAGTCACCCATCATGCGGCCCATCATGTAGTAGTCGAAGGCGTCCATCCTCCTGGTACCGCGGTACCAGTTCGGAGTGACGACAGGTATGTTCTCAAAGTTCTTGATCCATTTATTGCTCAGGCCGAATACATATGCGTAAGGCATGATGTGGTAGAAGTACTCAGGGTCCTGCTCCACCAGCTCGTTGAGCTTGTCGAGCTCAGCCGTCTTGATGAAGTCTCTGAAGCCGAGTACCCTGCCGAGCATATCCGTGTAGCTGTCTGTCCTGGCGATCGAGATGACCGCAAAGAACATGCTCACGAGAGTGCCCACCATGAGGTAGAGCACGATCGCAACCGCCTTAGGCCTGTCGAGCAGCGAGAGCGAATCCGAATACATGAGCGGGACGATCGCAACGCCCATGGAATAGAACCATATCGCTCCGAGGCTCTTGAGCACTGTCTTTACCTTGGATGTGCTGCGGATATTGTCGTATACCGAGCACATCAGCCATACGGAAGCCAGTACATGCAGGCCGCACCACACGACACCCATTCCGTCGTCCACCCCGTTGAGGCTGGCCCATGTGATGAAGGCTACAGACGGCACCACCGCAGCGATGGCGCATGCCCATCTGGCCATGATCGAATCCGGCCTTGTGATAGCCTTCTTGCCGGAGAACATCCTCTGGAGCTGCTCGATGGACTGCTGGTACTTCCTGCCGAATGTGACGCCGAGGGAATCGCTGTATCTCTCGGTCTTGTTGTCAGGGAATATGCCCTTGAATATGGACCTTATGTATGCCGGTACTTCATCTCCCGGGGAATCCAGCGCGATGAACTTGAATCTCTTGCGGTCGACCTCCTCGATCTCGATATACCCCTTGTCCGCGAGATATACGATGGAGGATATGACGTCCTGCTTGTCGGCCCTGCCGTCCACGAGGTATCCGATCTCGCCCGGAGTCAGATCATCCGGAGGATAGAATTCGAGGGTCTTGACCATGTGCTTGTCTCTGCCGAAGAGATACCAGAGCACTGCCGCTCCGATAGGTCCGAGCAGGAAGAGCATCATGACAGGGATGCTGAGCTTGCCGAATTCAGGAGCGCCTACCCAGTAGCCCTGAGGAAGCTCGAGCGTCATGGTCACTCCGTGGTGTGCCGGCAGATCGCTCGCCGTGATTTTGATGGTCTTGCCGTCCTCGCCCGTTTTGAGCTCGGCGTTGTCCTCATTGCCTTCGGTCCCGTAGCTGCCGGAGTAGACCTGCACCTTGCTGAGGTCAGCTTCCTTAGGCAGATTGACCGTCATCTCAGCCTTCTCTATGCCCGTCTCCCAGTCGGTCGGGATGAGGTTGAGAAGCAGCATGTCCATGTCGGAATTCTCGTCCTCATACATGGCGATCCTGTAGTAGATATCGTACTCGTTGTCACCCGTGAGGGTGTAGCTGCCGCTGCCGATCTTGACCACTTCGTAGCCGCTGTCGGTATATGTCTCGAAGTCGTAGCCCGGCACTTTGATGCCGCTGATCTTCTGGCCCTGCTTTGGCAGATACCTGTAGATACCATGGTGAGGCGTCACATAGTACATGCCGAGGTGCTCGTGGTAGTCGTACGAGTTGTCCTCGGATACATCGACCGTGACGTTATACACCGGCGTGTACATCGTGTTGTCGTCAGCTATAGCCGGCCCGGACACACGCGGCGCCATGAAGAACACGACTGCAAGGATGCCGAGTACAGCCGCTATGCGCGAGAGTGGGCCGTGTTTGTTATTGTTGCGATTCATATTGACTCCTCCTTCGGGATTCTTCGTCGCTGCGCTTCGGGATTCCTCGTCGCTGCGCTTCGAGATTCTTCGTCGCTGCGCTTCGGGATTCTTCGTCGCTGCGCTCCTCAGAATGACAGGTCATCCTGAGCGTAGCAGTTATCGAAGGAGCTCAGCCTCCGAAGATCAATGCTTTCATCATTACGGCAACGCCGTTATGAATGAAGAAAGCATTTAGGATCTCATTCAGATGACAGGTCTATAGTCCCTCGTCAAAGTCGTCTGTGTGCATCTTCGGGAAATTGAAGAGCTCAGCTATGAGACTGGTCGGGAACCTCTCGACCTTGGTGTTGTAGTCTCTGAGCACTGCAGCATAGTACTTCCTCGCGTTATCGATGTCCTTTGGATCACCGGCCTCTTCGTACTTCCTGAGCTCTACCTGGGCAAGTTCGATGCGGTTTTTGTCCTTCGTAAGCGAATTGTACGAAAAAGCGATGAACGCCGCTATCGCTGCCAGAATAATGATAACTACTGCCATGGCTTGTCCTTTCTTTCAACCAGGAGCGAAGCTCCATCAAGCTCGCTTGGTTGGAGCGAGCGACACCGTCAACAGACGACGGGAGCTTCAGCTCATGAGATCGTCAGTCGGGGATTGTGACCCGCCACTGACGATCGAATATGGAACCCGCCGCCTACTCCGTTGAGGCGGGGGACATCCGGCGTCTGTTATACTTCTGACCCCAAGCGGGATCATTCATTCCATACACACATATTCTATCCCATGACCAATGGGCGGTCAAACAATTATCCCGCCTTTAGGGAGGGCACAGGAAAACGCCCCCGGAGAGGCGCTTTCAGAATATCATATGCTTTCAACCAGGAGCGAAGCTCCATCAAGCTCGCTTGGTTGGAGCGAGCGACGCCGTCAACAGACGACGGGAGCTTCAGCTCATGAGATCGTCAGTCGGGGATTGTGACCCGCCACTGACGATCGAATATGGAACCAGCCGCCTACTCCGTTGAGGCGGGGGACATCCGGCGTCTGTTATACATTGCGTCCGCAGCAGTTCTTGTACTTCTTGCCGGAGCCGCATGGGCATGGATCGTTCCTGCCCACCTTAGGCATGTCGCGCCTTACGGTCTCCTGCTTGCCTGTCTTGTCGGCCTTTGGAGCTGCCGAAGGCATCGAGCCTCCGCCCTGCTGAGCCGTAGCATCGTCCTTGTACTCGTCCTTGGAAGCAGAAGTCCTGCCGCTTACCACGTTGCGTCTCTGAGTGTTGGTCGTGACGGTCACGTTGTAGCAGAACTTGACAGTCTCCTCGCGGATGTCTGCGACCATCTCCTCGAACATCGCAAAGCCTTCCTGTGCGTAGGCGACTGCCGGATCCTGCTGGCCGATGCCGCGAAGTCCGATACCGTCCTTGAGCTGATCCATCGCGTCGATGTGATCCATCCAGCGGTTGTCCACAACGCGGAGGAGGATCATGCGCTCGACCTCTCTCATCTGCTCGGATCCGATCTCGGCTTCCTTCTCCTCGTAGAGCTTGTCGAAGATGTTCTTGATATCGTCTCTGAGCTTTTGCTCGTCGAGGCCGGCTCTGTACTCATCGTCGATCTCGAGCCTGCCCTTGAATTTAGGAGTGATCTGTTCAAGAGCGTCGGTGATCCTTTCGAGCTCCCACTCCTCAGGGAACTTGGACTCGAGCACTACCGGATCGATGATGCCGTCGATGAGCTCGTAGGTCATGTTGCGGATGTATTCGGATACGTCCTCTCCGTCAAGCACCATGCGTCTCTGATCGTAGATGATCTCGCGCTGCTTGTTCATTACGTTGTCGTACTGGAGTACGTATTTACGTATGCCGAAGTTCTTGCCCTCGACCTTCTTTTGTGCGCTCTCGATGGACCTCGACAGCATGCCCGCCTCGAGCGGCGAATCCTCGTCGATGCCTATCCTCTCGAGCATGCCCTTCATCCTGTCTCCACCGAAGAGTCTCATCAGGTCATCCTCAAGCGAGATGAAGAACTGTGTATTACCAGGGTCGCCCTGACGTCCGGAACGTCCTCTGAGCTGGTTGTCGATACGTCTCGACTCGTGTCTCTCTGTACCTATGATGCAAAGACCTCCGAGCTCCTTGACCTTCTCCTGCTCAGGGGCTCTCTCAGCCTTGATCTGCTCGTGAAGCTCGTGGAACCTCGCCCTTGCTGCGTTAAGCTCAGGATCGTCGGACTTCTCAAAGCCTGTCGCGAAAGAGATCTGCTCAGGAGTGTACTCCTCCTTGGCCATCTGTCTGCGGGCCTCGAACTCAGGGTTGCCGCCCAGGATGATGTCCGTACCACGGCCGGCCATGTTGGTCGCGATGGTGACCGCTCCGAGGCGTCCCGCCTCAGCAACGATGCCCGCCTCCTGCTCGTGGTGCTTGGCGTTCAGCACGTTGTGCTTGATGCCGCGCTTTTTGAGCATGCCGGAGATGAGCTCGGATATCTCGATCGAGATGGTACCTACCAGTACAGGCTGTCCCGTCTCGTGAGCCTCGGCCACTCTGTTGACTATGGCCTTGTATTTGCTTGACTGATGACCATATACGGAATCGTCCATGTCGTTTCTTATAACAGGCTTGTTGGTCGGGATGACCACAACGTCCATGTTGTAGATGTCTCTGAACTCGTCTTCCTCGGTCTTGGCTGTACCGGTCATTCCGGCGAGCTTGTTGTACATCCTGAAGTAGTTCTGGAGTGTGATGGTAGCGAGAGTCTTGGACTCGGATCTGACCTTGACGCCTTCCTTGGCCTCGATGGCCTGGTGGAGTCCGTTGGAGAATCTCCTGCCGTACATCAGACGTCCGGTGAACTCATCTACGATGAGGATCTCGCCGTCCTTGACGATGTAGTCTACGTCTCTCTTCATGAGGTAGTTGGCTCTCAGAGCCTGATTGACGTAGTGGTTGAGTTCCATGTTGTCCGGGTCCGAGAAGTTCTCGATCTTGAAGTAGTCCTCGCAGATCCTGACACCCTCGTCGGTGAGGGATATCTGATTGTCCTTCTCCTCGACTTTATAGTCTGCGCCTTCGGTCAGTGTCTTGACAAAGGAGTTCGCGTTCCTGTACATGGCGCTTGAATCAACGCCTCTGCCGGAAATGATGAGCGGGGTCCTGGCCTCATCGATGAGGATGGAGTCGACCTCGTCCACGATCGCATAGTTGAGTTCTCTCTGTGTGAGCTCCTCCTTGTATGTGACCATGTTGTCTCTCAGATAGTCAAAACCGAACTCGTTGTTGGTTCCGTACGTGATGTCCGCCATGTACTGCTCGTGTCTGGCAGGTCCCTCGACGGCGTGAATGACGCAGCCGACCTTGAGGCCGAGGAATGTATAGAGCTTGCCCATCCACTCCGCGTCACGCTTTGCGAGGTAGTCATTGACGGTCACGACGTGTACGCCGCGGCCCTCGAGCGCATTGAGATAGGCAGGCAGGGTAGCCACGAGAGTCTTACCTTCACCTGTCTTCATCTCGGAGATCCTGCCCTGATGGAGCACGACTCCTCCGATGAGCTGCACTCTGAAGTGCTTCATGCCGAGGCTCCTCCATGCGGCCTCGCGGCATACCGCGAATGCCTCAGGCAGGAGATCGTCGAGCGTCTCGCCCTCAGCGAGCCTCTCTCTGAACTCGGCCGTCTTGGCTCTGAGCTCATCGTCAGACAGCGCCTGCATCGCCTCGTCATACGACTCGACGACGTCGACTATCTTTTCTATCTTTCTTACTTCCTTGGCGTTAAGATCTCCGAAGATCTTTTCCTTCAAACCCATTTCTGTAAATTTCCTTTCGTTGCTGTATGTTAATCGTCATCCTCAGGTCTGTCCTCGACGCGGATGCGGGTCATAAGCGCGCGCCTCGCATCTGCCTTGGTGACCTTGACGTGGAAGAGCTTGTGCTTTGAAGCGTATTCGAACTGGTCTCCTGCCTTAGGGAGCCTGTCGAGTTCTATCATCACCCAGCCGTTGACCGTTGTCGCATCGGCCTCGATCTCCTCTCCGAACATCTCAAAGAAATCCTCAAGATTGGCTCCTCCTGCGACCATGTATGTATCCGGCCCTGCACGCCTGACATCCTTGGATGTCACGGTATCATGCTCGTCGTAGATATCTCCGACTATCTCCTCGATGATGTCCTCGAGTGTGACAAGACCTGTAGTGCCGCCGTACTCGTCGACTACTATGGCGATGTGTGTCCTCTTGGCCTGCATCTTTTTGAGGAGAACGGCTGCCTTGAGAGTCTCCGCAACATAAGCGACCGGCTTGATGATCTTTTCGGTGTCCTTTATCGTCTTGATGTTGTTGTTATAAAGGTCCTTCTGATTGATCACGCCGATGATGTTGTCGAGATCGTCTTCATATACAGGAAGCCTCGACAGTCCCGACTCTTTGAACACCTGCTTGATCTCTGCGACCGGAGTGCCCCTCTCGACGGCGACTATGTCCACCCTCGGAGTCAGTATGTCTATGGCTTCTATGTCGTTGAATTCGATGGCGTTGGCGATGAGCTCGCTCTGCTCCTCGCCTATGGCTCCGCCGGCCTCAGCCTCCTCAACTATGGTGAGAAGCTCATCCTCGGAGAACTCCGGCTCTTCGTTCTTGCCCACGGCCTTTTTGATCAGCACCTTGAGTCCGTTGAACACGAAGGTGACCGGCGTGAGCACCAAAATGAGAGCGCGCACCAAAGGCGTCAGCAGAAGCGCTGCCTCCTCCGCGTACTCTCTGGCGATGATCTTAGGTGTGATCTCGCCGAGTATGAGTACGAGCAGAGTCACCATCACGGTCGCGATCGTCGGGCCTATCCTGGCTCCCCAGATGGTGATGCCGTATACGGTCGCAACCGATGTCATGGTGATGTTGGACACCGTGTTGCCTACCAGCACCGCGGTGATAAGTCTGTCGAAATCCTCTGCCAGCGCGAGCGCATGCGCAGCTCTTTTATTGTCGTCTGCCGCCATGTTCTTGAGCTTGATCTTGTTGGCCGATGAGAACGCGGTCTCCGTGGCCGAAAAGAACGTCGAGCACAGCGTCAGTGCGATTATGGCTATAAGATATCCGTTCAACTATTCGACTTCCTTCCCTATGATAGCCCAGTCGATAGTCGTCTCGATCTCAGGAGCCTCATAGTTGTCGCTGTCATATGTCAGATATGCCTTGGCTGTGTATGTACCGATGGCCGAAGCCTTGTTGTCCCTGTATCTGACAGCGATGGAATCAGGCACTCCCTTGAGGACTATGCTCTTCTCGTTACCGTCATATCTGAACGGCTTCTCGTAGGTCCAGTAAGCCCCGGATGTGTCGTAAGTCGCCTTTTCGATCCTCCATCTCAGTTCAGGGATCTTGTCGATCTCGCAGTTCCTTGTGTCGTAGATCGTCCTGGCCCTTGCGGTGTATGTGCCGGCATTGATCTTGCTGTTGTCGACATATACGATCTCGACGTCATCAGGCACTCCTGTGAGTGTGACGGTCTTAGGCTTGTCGTCATATACAAAGCCTGTAGTCTCGTCGTAGTTCCATGCGATCTCCGAGATGTCGATCTTCTTTTTGCGTATCCTCCACTTGAGAGCCGGGATCACTGGCTCCTCGAAGTTGTCTTTGTTCTGGTATCTGAGGATGGCCTCTGCCGTGTAGCTGCCGGCCTCGATGCCCTTATTGCCTCTGTAGTTCTCTATTCTTACACCCTCAGGCAGGCCTGTGACTCTGACGGTCTTCTCCTTGCCGTTGTAGACGATATCGTCGTCGTAGGTCCAGCGTACCTGCGACATGTCGTAGCTGGCCTTGCTGATCTGCCACCAGCATCCGCTGACAGGTCTCGGTGTCTCGTAGTTGTGAGGATCCTTGACCTCGATCATGGCCAGTGCCTCGTGATCGCCTGCGTCCACTCCGCTGTTGTCGGTGTATGTTACATCGACAGTCTCCGGGAGTCCGATCAGCTCTACGGACTTTTCGGTGCCGTCATAGACGAAGGCATCCTCGTAGTTCCATCTTACGTGAGACATGTCGACCTTGGCCTTTACGATCTCCCATCTGAACTTAGGCAGGTCGTACTCGTTGAAGTTCTCCGTGTCGTTGATGCTGATCAGCTTGGCGCCTGCGTAGTATACGCCTACCTGGCTTGCCGAGTTGTTGCTGTATACTACCTCGAAGCCCTCAGGTATGCCCGTGAGCCTCATCTCAGGGCTGCGTCCGCGGAGCTTGTCCATGAAGCCTACGTCATCCGAAGTCTCTGCAATCACTACGGACTTGACGTCTCCGTCGTATACGAACGGCTCATCGTAAGTCCAGCGTACCTTCGAGAGGTCGACGTTGATGTCTGCAGGAGCTATATGCCACTTGCATCCGCCGAATGTCGGCTTGTAGTAGTTGTTCTCATCATATCCGAACTCTACCGAAGCCTCGTACTCACCGGCATTGACCGCGGTGTTGCCCTTGTAGTATGGAGTAAGCCCCTCAGGATAGCCTCTCAGCTTGATGGACTTCTCGGTGCCGTCATAGACGATCCTGTCCTCTGCATACCATGCGGCATTGGACATGTCGTATACGGCCTTCCTGATCTTCCATCTGCAGACTCCGATCTCAGGCACGTTGTAGTTGGCTGTGTCGCACTTGAATGTGGCAGAAGCGACGTATGAACCGGCCTCTGTAGCAACATTGTCGTGATATACAGGAGTAACGCCCTCAGGCAGTCCTGTGATGCTGACGCCCTTTTCGCGTCCGTCATATGTGTACTCGAACTCGCCGTCCCATCTCGCATCGGACATGTCGTAGTTGGCCTTTTCGATGGTCCATACGCAGTCTCTGACGATAGGCGTGTTGTAGTTGTCAGGTCTGAGCGGTGTCAGGGTCGCGTGTGCGAGATACTCGCCCGCCTCGCTTGCGACATTGCCGCTGTAAGTGACCTCGAGCTGATCAGGTACGTTCCTGAGCTCGACTTTCCTGTCTGTACCGTCATATACGAAGCTCTGCGAGTAATCCCATGCGACCTTGCGGATATCCACATCGGCCTTGCCGATCTCCCATGTGCATGTCATCTCATCCGGAGTGCTGTAGTTGTCGCTCTCGGTGCTGAATCTGGCGGTGGCTGTGTATACGCCGGTGTCGATCGCCGAATTGTCTGTATAGTCTACGTTGATGCCCACAGGCAGTCCTCTGAGCTCAACTCTCTTAGGCAGTCCGTCGTAAGTGAAGCACTCGGTGTAATCCCACTCGACCCTTCTCATGTCGTATACAGCCTGCTCGATTCTCCATGGGATGGAGATCGAAGCCGGAGTCTCGTAGTTGTTGTCTACGGATGTGAAGTTGGCCGTAGCGAGATAGTCACCGGCGATCGAAGCGGAATTGCCGATATACGAAACCTCGAGTCCTCTCGGGATATTGTCGAGGGTCACTGTCTTGACGCCGCCGTCAAAGACGAACTTGCCGTCCTCGTAATCCCACTCGACCTTGCTGAGGTCGTACTCCGCACGCGTGATCTCCCAGTCGCAGTCGCTTACCGAAGGGATGTTGTAGTTGTCAGGATCGGCCACCATAAGCTGTGCACTTGCGGTGTACGAACCGACATTGACAGCCTCGTTGCCTTCGTATACGGCAGTCACTCCGTTAGGGAGATGCTCGAGCAGTACGCACTGCTCCCTGCCGTTGAAGCGCTTGCTGGCTGTGTAATCCCATCTGACTGCGGACATCTCGTAGTCGGCCTTGACGATCTTCCAGCTGCAGTTGTCTACGTGTGGCTTGTTGAAGTTGTCAGGATCGTACGGGATGAGCTCTGCGGACGCCTCATAGGAGCCCGTGTTGGCAGCTGTATTGCCGCTGTAGATAGCTCTTACTCCGTCAGGCAGCCCTCTGAGCATTACCTCGTGCACGTTGCCGGTATATGTGATCTCGCCTTCGTAATCCCATGCGGCGGACGACATGTCGTAGTCTGCCTTGTTGATGGTCCACTCGAGATCCTCCATCTCCGGTACGTTGTAGTTGTGTTCGTCAGCCACAGTAAAGCTTACCGAAGCGGTATAGTGGCCGGCGTTGGTTGCGGTATTGCCTTTGTAGTAAGGGGTCACGCCCTCAGGCAGGCCCTTGATCACGACGCGGTTCTCGCTGCCGTCATAAACGAAAGGCTTCTCATAATCCCAGTGAGCATGGCTCATGTCGTAGTGGCCGCGCTCGATCCTCCATGTGAGGTTGTCGAGTCTGCCCTTGATGCGGTTGTTGTCATCATCAGGGATGATGTCCGCTGCCGCTACATAAGTACCGGCCTGTGAAGCACATGCGTTGCTGTACTCGATCCTCGAGCCCTTAGGCGGCTCGCTGACAGAGACTCTCTTTTCGGATCCGTCGTATACGAACGGTTCCTCGTAATCCCATCTGACTGTCGAGAGATCGAGCGGGGATTTTGCGATCACCCAGTGGCAGCCTGCGACTTCAGGCTTCTCGTAGTTCTTTTCGTCGTAGATGAGGTTGGCCTTGGCGGTGTACTCGCCTGCTACGACAGCAGTGCTGTCGATGTACTCAGGTGTGATGCCGTCAGGCAGTCCGACGAGTCTGAGGTCCTCTCCCTTGATCTCGCCGTCGTATGCGTACTCTTTGCTGCCCTGCCACTTGACGCCGGACATGTCGAATACAGCCTTGCGGATGCTCCAGTCGAGCACCATGTCAGGGATGCTTGTCTCGTAGTTGTTTTCGTCCTGGACCTCGAACTGAGCCACTGCAGTGTAGTCTCCGGCATCCTTGGCCGAAGCGTTCCTGTAGCTGACTATGATGCCTTCAGGTACGTTGAGGAGCCTGACGGACTTCTCGCTTCCGTCATAAGTGAAGGCGTTCTCGTAATCCCAGACGACCTGTGACATGTCGTATCTGGCCTTTGCGATGCTCCACGAATAACCTGCCGGCTTAGGCGGGTTGAGGTTGGAGTCATCAAAGAGCGTGAAGATGGCCTTACTGTAATATCTGCCGGCGTTGACAGCGACGTTGTCCTCGTAGTCGACCTTGATCATGTCGCCGAGGTCTGACTCGATCCTGACCGTCTTTTCGCGTCCGTCATATACGAAGCCGCTGCAGTCTGTCCATACAAGACCCTCGATCTCGCAGTCGGCCTTCCTGATCGTCCATACGCAGCCGTTGACCTCAGGCACCTCAAAGTTGGCCGCATCGATAGGGGTCAGTGTGGCGCTTGCCACGTAAGTGCCTGTCTCGGTCTTGACGTTGTCCGTATAGTCTACGCTCAGTCCCTCAGGGAGTCCCGCGAGGTATACTGCGTGCTTATTGCCGTTGTAAGTGAATGCATCGGTGTAATCCCAGTAGACACCGGATACATCGATCCTGCTCTTGTTGATCCTCCACTGGCAGTCCGAAGGCCATGCGACCTCGAGGTTGTCCTCGTCGTATCTGAGGATGGCGCGTGCATTGTACTCGCCCGCATCGAATGCCATGAAGTTCTCGTAGTCAGCGCCGATGCCCTCAGGCAGTCCCTTGAGCATGACCGACTTGGCCTCTCCGTCGTATGTGAAAGGTCCCTGGTAATCCCAGTGTACTCCGGACATGTCGACGATCTTTTTGGTGATCTGCCACTGGATGGTAGCATCCTCAGGCGTGACGTAGTTGTGGGTATCCGGATTGACGAAGACCGCTCTTGCGGTGTATCTGCCGGCAGATACGCCGACGTTGCCCGAATACCTGACCTCGAGCTGCTCCGGAAGTCCGGTCAGCACGATGCCGTGTGGCTGTCCGTCGTATGAGAACTCTCTGACCTCCGACCACTGAGTGCCGCTGAGGTCGTAGTGCTTTTTGGCTATCTCCCACTCGTACTCCGCAGGAGCGTTGGTGGTGTAATTGCCCTTGAAGTTGGCTCTTGCGAGGTACTTGCCTGCCAGAGTCTCATCAGCTCCGTCATACTCAACGGCCGCATCCTCAGGCAGATTGACTATCCTGACCGACTTAGGCGATCCGTCGTATACGAAGTCCCTGTATCCGGACCAGCGGATGGACGAAGCATCGATTACTGCCTTGCGGATCTCCCATACGCAAGGGACGATGTCTGCAGGCTTCTCGTAGTTCTCGAAATCGTAGTTGAGCGTAACGGTGGCGGTGTAGATGCCGGCATCCGAAGCGCTGTTGTTTTCGTAGATGGCGGTAACGCCCTCAGGCAGGCCTGTGAGCTTGACCTCTCTGACGCTGCCGTCGTATGTGAATGCACCCGAATAATCCCAGCGGACTGCGGACATATCCAGCGTAGCCTTGCGGATGGTCCACTCGTGCTCCCTGATGACTATAGGCTCATTGAAGTTGTTGCGGTCAAAGACAAATGCAAAGCTGGCTGTGTAAGTACCTGCGTTGGTAGCTACATTGCCTTCGTACTTCGGCTGGATGGAATCAGGCAGACCCTCGATATGGACTTCCTTAGGTGTGCCGTCATATACCATGTTGTCTTCTTCTGCCCAGCGTATGCCGGAGACATCGATCGTGGCCTTTTTGATGTTGAGCTTGACCGGATCGGATACTGTCTCGCCGACGCTGTTGGCTGCGTGGAGTCTCAGCAGATATCCGTTGAATGCTACAGGCAGCACTGTGTTGTGGTCGATGGCATGCCATGTGCCCTCTTTGCCTGTCTTGCTTATCTCGAGGTATCCCGTAACCTCAGGGTCATTCTTTGACTCTATCTCCGGAAGTTCGAACGGGATCTTTTCGCCGAATGTAAATGGTCTGATATGCGGTTGCTTTTTGATGACCGGAGCCCATGCCCAGACAGCATAAAGCTCGAGGTCCTCATCGAGATCCTCGATCGATCTCCCCGGCGGATAGAATCTGCCCTTGGCATCCGCGTCGGTATTCCAGGATACGAACGAAGCCCTGTCGCTCGGGGCATTGAACATAGGGTGTTCGATTATGTATTTGATACCCGGAGAAGTTCTCCTCTCGTCGGATCTGCCGTCACCGAGATTGCTGTGGTAGGTGACCTTGAAGCCCTCTACTGCGATCGGCTTGCCTCTCCTGTACTTGCCGTACTCCTTGATGGCGAGCTTGTCGCAGGATGTCGAGCCGTCTCCTGACGTGCTGAACTCCTGACCGAGAAGTATCTCGCTCAGTTTGGTGCACTGGCTGAACATCTTTTTCATGTTGGAGCAGCGGTGTGTATCAAAGGATGAGATGTCGAGTCCCTTCAGGTTGGCGCAGCCTTCGAACATCGAGCTCATGTCCCTGACGTTATCAGTGACGAAGCCGCTCAGATCCGCATTGGCCATGTTCTTGCAGCCCTTGAAGAGGCCCGCAAGCGAAGCTCCGTCAGGAAAAGTGACGGTGCCTATCGTATTGGCCGTGACCACCGATGAGGCAACTTCCGCCCATGGCGAGCCGTCCTCCAGGCTCTCTGCCCTGCCTTCGTTGATAAAGAGCTCGCCGTTCTCATTGATGCCCCAGAGACACTCGCCCCATTTACCGACTTTTACAAAATTGTTGTCCATTACATTCAGTCCCTTCCGTAGAATGAAAACTTAAAAATACAATCATACATAGTGGATTATATCGCATTATCCCTGCAAAATAAAGGATTCCATGAGCTTCTCGTACATCATGTCCGCAGGGTCTATGAGAGGCAGACCGCAGACCTTCTCAAATTCATCCTTGAGATACGGGAAATGCGTACATCCGAGCAGTATGGCCTCCGCTCCGCAGGCCTCCATGTACCTGTCCATATCCGCCAGGCCGCAGCTTTCAATTATCGCGGACGGCTCATACCCCTCCTCGATCGCCCTGACTATGGCCATGTTGCCGGAGCCTATAACGTAGAGGTCCCGGTTGGAGGACATAAGAGCCTCCTCTATGGAGTGTGCCGAGAGATTGTTGGCCGCAATGACGCCGAGCCTCCTGTATCCCCTGCCCAGGCTCCTGTAGATCTTAAGAGGCGTGATGATGTGTATGTCCTCTCCGGAGTCTATGGACTTCTGCATCTCATAGCGGTCGAAGTCGAAGGCGCCCGACAGAGAGTTGCAGTAGATGAAGAAGTCGCGCACTCCGTTCTCTATGTCCGCGTCGAATATGGCGTCCATCACCTGGCGCTTCTCATCATTGTCGGAGTACTGGAACCTGATCTGCGAGTCGCAGTCGACCGCCACAGGTCTGTACAGCACTTCGAGCTGCCTGTCCTCAGGGGCATGACGGTTCTTCCTTTCGAGGAAGTCCACACCCATCTGTGTATCCACGGGAGTGCCCGCGAGCACCGATACCTTTAGCATATGCCGTCCCTTTCCTGTCCTTTATGTATAATTCTTCCTATTATAGTAGTCCTATGATAGCACAAAGCCCTCCCGCTCATAAGACGGGAGAGCCCTGTATCAATGATTATTAATATTAGCGCGTCTTTTAGAACTTGGCGATTACCGCTCCGTTGTACTTGTCCTCGATGAACTTCTTGACGGCATCAGTCTGGATAGCAGCTACGAGAGCCTTTGTCTTCTCGCTCTCCTCGTTGCCCTTGTTGACTACGATGACGTTTACGTAAGTCTCAGCGGCCTCGGAGTCAGCAGCCTCGTAAGCTACTGCATCGTCAGTTGTCAGGGATGCTCCGAGAGCATAGTTGGCATTGATAACGCCGAGCGCTACGTCCTGAAGTGCTCCAGGGATGGAAGCTGCCTCAAGCTCAACCACCTCGATGTTCTTAGGATTGTCTACGATGTCTGTCTTTGTAGCCTCGAGTCCTACGCCGTCCTTGAGAGTGATGACTCCGTTGGCTGCGAGCAGCTGCAGAGCTCTTGCCTCGTTTGTAGTGTCGTTAGGAACTGCGATCTTGTCTCCGTCTGCGAGTGCATCGAAGCTGTCCTTGGAGCCCTTGTATACTCCCATTGCCTCATAGTGTACGTTGCCTACTGCTACGAGCTCAGTGCCGTTCTCAGCGTTGTACTCATCGAGATACGGTACGTGCTGGAAGAAGTTGGCATCGACGTCGCCCTCAGTAGTAGCTACGTTAGGCTGTACATAGTCCTCGAACTCCTTGACTTCGAGTGTCCATCCCTCTTCTGCGAGAGCTTCGCTGATCGATCCGAGGATCTCTGCATGAGGTGTAGGCGATGCTGCTACAGTGATAGTCTTGTCTGCGCTGTCATCTCCGCTGTCGCTTCCGCCGCCGCATGCTGTAAGTGCGCCGAGAGCGAGTGCGAGTACGAGTGCCAGAATGCTGAATCTTTTGATGTTCTTCATGTTTAGTCTCCCTTCTCCTTTTGGTTGTTATTGTATAAAAAGAATTATTTGATAACTTGATTAAGAATCGTCGGTTGAGATCCTTCAACTGTCATCCTGAGCGAAGGATCTCACCGGGATTCTTCGTCGCTACGCTCCTCAGAATGACAAATGGTACTGTCATCCTGAGCGAAGCGAAGGATCTCATTTAGTTCAGCCGGTTGTCGAGCTTAGCTGCGAGCTTCACTCCGATCTCCTGCATCACCTGTACGAGGATGACGAGGACGATGATAGTGATCCACATTATCGCCGCCTGGTATCTGTAGTATCCGTACCTGATGGCGATGTCTCCGAGACCTCCGCCTCCGAGTATGCCGGCCATCGCCGAGTAGCCGAGTATGGTGATGGTCGCAACGGCAGCTCCGTTTATGAGTGACGGCCTTGCCTCGAGCAGGAGCACCTTGCGGATGATCTGCATGTTGCTTGCTCCCATCGCCTGTGCGGCTTCGACGACTCCCGCGTCCACCTCCATGAGCGACTGCTCTACCATCCTGGCTACGAACGGCCAGGCTGCGAGTATGAGCGCCGCCGTGACTGCCGAGGTGCCGATGCCTGTGCCGATCACCTTCCTGATGTATGGCATGAATGCGATCATCAGTATGAGGAAAGGCATCGATCTGATCACGTTGACGATGAATCCCATGATCTTGTTGTACCAGGCCACCGGCTTGATGCCGTTAGGCCCAGTGACTATGAGGGATACCCCCACCGGAAGTCCTATGATATAGGATATGAGTGTGCCGACCAGAGTCATGACCAGCGTCTGTACCGTGCCCTCTGCGAGCAGCTGGGTAAGTGTATGTGCATCCATCAGACGCTCACCTCCTCTCCGCGATCGATGTACTCATCTTCGTCTATCTCAGTGAATTCCACTCCCTTGGCCCTTAAGTACTCTTTTTGTTTCTCTGCGGTCTCTCTGTCCTCTGCCAGGCAGATGACCATCTGTCCCTTTTGCGCCCCGCCGAGTACATCCAGGTTGGCGTAGAGGAAATTCACCGGTGCTCCGAGTTCCATTATCATGTTGGCTATGATCGGCTCGCCTGCGTTGGCTTCGTCGTATACCAGCCTCACTCTGTTCCTTGTGGATGTCCTTGTAAGAGGCTTCTCGGTGACCTGTCCGTCCGGGAAGAAGAGCTTCCTTGCGGCTTTGGTCTTAGGCTTTTTGAAGATCTCCTGGACATCGCCTCTCTCGACGATCTCGCCGTTCTCTATGACCGCGACCTTATTGCAGAGCTGCTTGATGACCTCCATCTCGTGGGTGATCACCACCAGGGTGATGCCGCGCTCCTCGTTGATCCTGCGCAGCAGGCTGAGTATCGCTCTTGTGGTCTTAGGGTCGAGCGCCGAAGTCGCCTCATCGCAGAGTATGACTTCCGGATCCGATGCCAGCGCCCTCGCGATGGCTACTCTCTGCTTTTGTCCTCCGGACAGCTGCGACGGATAGGAGTGCGCTCTCTCCTCGAGGTCTACGACCTTGAGAAGCTCCTTTGCCTTCTCGACCGCCTCGGCCTTTGGTACGCCCGCTATCTCGAGCGGGAAGCATATATTGCCGATCGCGTCTCTTTGCATCAGCAGATTGAACTGCTGGAAGATCATGGATATGCGGCGCCTCTGGATGTTGAGTTCTCTGGCGCTGAGTCCTGTTAGGACCTGTCCGTCAAAGACGACCTTGCCCTCTGTAGGCTCCTCCAGCAGGTTGATCGTCCTTACCAGAGTGGACTTGCCTGCTCCGGAGAGGCCGATGATCCCGTAGGAGTCACCTTTCTCTATGTCCAGGTCAATGTCTTTGAGCGCGACCACCTTGCCGCCTTTGGTGTCGAACTCCTTGGTTACGCCCTGAAGTCGTATTATCTGTTCGCTCAATTCGGCTCCTTTCTCGTGAAACGGATTGTGTAAAAAAGCGGGCAGGTCTTAACGACCTGCCCGCCATGCAACATGAGAAAACTCATAGTTTCGGTTTGATTCGTTACGACCCTATCCTATGCTAATATCGGCTCTGCACATGCACATGCCCATCATTCCCATTTCCATCATCATTCTTTTAGTCATGTGAATGTGCTCCTTTCATAGAATAAGTTCATGTGTGACTATAACAAACCTTGTGTATGATGTCAACAAATTTTTGTCGATTATTTGGTGTTTTTCACAAAGTGCAATCACTCATCATCTCCGGCGTCTCCGCCCTGCTCCTTGATCCTGGCCTTGATCCACTTGTAGGTCTCCTTCATCTCAGGCATGCCCCTGAATGCGTGGAGAGGGAGAGGCATGATCATCTCATCGCTCATCCATACGTAGATGGCCTCCTCGGTGAGATCTATCAGCTTGATGTCGGCGTAACTGAATGTCTGGACATCCTCTCCGGCTTTTGTCTCGAAGGTCTCCTCATCGAGCCTTACTACATTCTCCGTAGGATGTATCCTCTCGAGAGTGTCAGAGCCCTTTTCGATCGACTGCTTCTGCTGCCTCAGGATGATCCTCTCTGCCATGAACGTACCGCCCACACCTATGATGAATGCGACAGCATATGCCAGCTTGGTAAAGGACGGGTCTACATGGAAGACCGTGAAGAGCACTGCGATGCAGATACCTGAGATAAGATATGTGAGGCGCTGCCTGTTGACCATCCTGCGGCCCTGGGCCGTGTACATGATGCGGTAGCGTCCGAATGCGTTGTAGTCATCGTCATTCAGTTCGAATCTGATGACTCTGTTGTTCTTGTTTACAGCCATTTGTCAACTCCTTAAGATCAATCTTCCGATATTCTACCACAACGCGCCCTGATTTTCATTTATGTACGAAAATGTGTATAATTAACACACTGCAAACCGGTGCAGGCAGCAGAGTGACCGGCTCTGCTATTCCTAAATAAGTTAAGTAAGGAGATGCCAGACAGGATGAAGACAGTAGCATTCATAGGCGGAGGCAGCTTCGGCACAGCACTCTCGACCATAGTCGCAGCCAAGGGCTGCAGAGTCAATATCTTCGACATTGATCAGGATCACCTCGCCCGCATGGAAGCCGACATGGAGAACAAAGACTATCTCCCGGGCGTCATGCTCAAGGGTGACTACCACTTCTGCAAGACCAACGAGGAGGCTCTCAAAGAGGCAGACTTCGTGATCTTTGCCCTCCCGGCCCAGCACGTCAGGAGCGCGATCAGCTCGGCCATACCGTTTATCCGCAAGGATGCGATCATCACATGCATCTCCAAAGGCATAGAGCAAAAGACCCACAAGAGGATGTCCGAGGTCATCGGCGAGTACTTCGACCTCGACAGATACGTATGCATCTCGGGTCCGTCCCACGCCGAGGAAGTCGGCATCGGAGTCCCGACAGCCGTAGCGATGTCTTCACGCAAGGAGTCATCCGCAGCCGCAATGGCCGACCTCTTTACAACCAACAGATTCAGAGTCTATCTCAACGACGATATGCTCGGCATGGAGCTCGCGGCTTCGCTCAAGAATGTGCTCGCTGTAGGCTCAGGCATCATCGACGGTCTGGGATATGGAGACAACACTCTCGCCGCGATGCTTACAAGAGGCTGCGCAGAGACCACAAGACTCGGCGTCGCAATGGGAGCCAAGCCTGAGACCTTCGCCGGTCTTGCCGGCATAGGCGATATGATAGTCACATGCACCAGCATCCACTCCCGCAACTTCCGCTGCGGCAGGCTCATCGGCCAGGGCTACAAGCCTGAGGATGCGATCAAGGAGATCGGCATGGTAGCCGAGGGTATGTACACAGCCGAGGTAGTGCATGAGCTCGCCTCCGCCATGGGAGTCGAGATGCCTATCTCCGAGGCCATCTACGATGTCATCAACGGCAATATAACCGTAGAGGATGCCATGGAGACCCTCATGGGCAGGCCGAGAGGCTACGAGGTGGACTACCTCTAAGCACAGACAAGCAACTATTACTACAAAAATGAATCGGACAGGGGCACCGTCCCCTGTCCTTCAGATATGCGCGCGTAGCTCAGTGGATAGAGTGTCTCACTCCGAATGAGAAGGTCGCGGGTTCAATCCCCGCCGCGCGCACCAAACAAGCAGACCGGCTTCACGCCGGTCTGTTTGTTTGCGTTCGGTAGGGTGAGAACCCGCGACGGGTTCGTTGAGACTTGTCCTGACGATCGGCGAGTCGTGAGACGAAGCCGGAGTCATGGAAAGTCCCATGCGCGGACTGCCCGCGACTGGCAAGCACGAAGTGTGTAGGCAGAGCGGCTGCAGTCGGCCGCTATCCCCGCCGCGCGCACCAAGATGACCTATCCCGCCGATTGCCAAGCGTCAGCGCAGGCAGAGGCGTTGGAAGGTCATTTACGCAGTACGCCTGCGATTGACAAGTGCGAAGCACGAAGACAGAGCGGCTGCGTACGAGCCGTTAAAGTAAATCGCTGAAGCCCTTGCAATCGCTGCGTTTCATGCCCCTGGATCTGATTGCGTGACATAAAGATTCTAGATATTAACCTAAAAGCAAAAGGAATAAAAACTCAAGAATTGCGGGCAGAACATGAGAATACATGATACCGCTCAGTCGCAGAATCCGACCGCCTACGTATGCGAGCCACGGTACGCCCATTATTTTTTGTAAAATTCAATTGGCAGTAAAACTTTTGGGAATGGACCGCAAGCCGGTCCGGCAGGAAAGGGATAAACAATGAAGAAGAAACTACTTACACTTCTGATCGCAATCTGTATGATCATGTCGATGGGCATATTGGCTGCATGCGGCGGATCTTCAGGGGGCGAATCAAGTGATTCCGGCAGCGGCACAGAGACAGCGGAACCGGCGGCTGATCCGGAAGAGAAGTTCGCGGGGGACTGGAAACTCGCTGCAGCGGAATCCGAGGGCGTTTACATGGCGGGCAACTTCACAGAGCTGCTCGAACTGAGCGATGAGGGCAACGGTAACGTTACTTTAACCATCAATGCAAACAAAACAGGCGTGATCAACCTCGGGGATGAGTCGGCCAATTTCACATGGGAACTGAAGTCTGATGATGTCATCACCATTACACCTGAGACTGAGACCGACAAGGTTGGCGAGACAGCCGACATCAGCTATAAAGAAGATGCGCTCTGGCTCACGATCGTACAGGAGGAGAAGGAAGCTTCGCTGATCTATACTAAAGACGGAATCTTTGCTGATGCAAAAGACTTCAACATGGCTGACGCTAAAGATATCACGTCCAAGGATGAACTTGTCGGCAAGTGGACCCTGACAGGAATGAAACTGATGGGCATAGCCATGTACGGCGACGCCGAAGCTCTCAAGAATGCGACAAGCAGTGGTGAAGAAGTAAGCATCAACTTCAAAGAGGATGGCACGGCCGAGATGAATGGCAACGCGGGCACATGGGAAGTGACCTCAGACGGTGCAACGATGACATCGACCGATGTCACCGGCACTCACACGTATCCGGTCAAGAAGCTCGGAGACGACATCGTACTCGACGGCAGTGAGCTGCTGAACGGAAACGAGTACCTCATGGTACTGTCGAAAACAAATTAAAACCGCAATAGGAAACGAATAACGGACAAAGAAAAAATACCGGCAGGGTTACAAATGATCCCGCCGGTATTACTTTATTCTTGCTATCTGCATTCCGCTGAGGTCAGGCTTTCTCCGCCTGCATGTCCGCGCCGAGCAGCTCGTTCATTTCGCGGACCTCGATACGGCAGCGCACATACATGATCAGCCAGATCACCATGTAAGCAGCAATCATTATGCATGCCATCAGACCGATGTCTTTTGCGGTGGGACTGATCCAGTGGAGATAAAATGCGATAGGAAAATACGCCGCAAGACATATCGTGCAGTGGATGATGCTGACGAGCGTCAGAGGAGGTCTCTCCAGATCGTACAGTATGACAGAGCCGAAGTCTATGGCGCCCAGCAGTCCCGACATGAAAGTCTGCAGGGCAAGAGCCCCGGCGGCGCTTCCGGTCTTTTCGACAAGCTCCGGCGCGAACACCAGCGTTTCGCCTCCCGAAAAGTAAGAGAAGATGATCGCTATTAGGTTTCCGACTGCCATCCCGACCAGGAAGCCGATCGCGGCGAGTTTTATTATCCTCTTTACAATATTGTTGTCTGTCATCTGATGTTCTCTCTTTCTTTCAGTCTTTTCTTTATATCCGATATGAACCTTCTCGATGCCCATGTTTTCATTCCGTTCTTCATTTCTATCTGCAGCTGCCCCGCAATAGAGAAGTCGAAACGCTTCACCTTGTCGAGATTGACCACCTCGTAGCGAGAGATCTGCATGAATGCGCCCGGGTGCAGCAACTTCATCGCCTCGTAAAGCGGCATCCGGAGTTCGTAGACTCCGTCTTCAGTCGTGACATTCAGCTTCTTGTTGTGGGTCGATATGCTCACGATATCCGTTTCGGGTATGGTGACAGCCGAAGAAGCAGAATCGTAGACGGTCAGAGTCCCCGCGAGAGGATCACGCACTCTGTCCATCAAAGACCTTATCTGCTCATCTTCTTCCGATGCGCTGAAGACCACATCAATATCCTTCTTGTTCTTATCCTGCTCAAATCTTATATTGGTTTTTTTCATGGCCTCAATAGTATAGCATAAATCAGTCTCCCGAGGACGGCCGGCACATGCATAACAGCAGTACCACTCAGTCGCCGATATCGACCGCCTGCGCTTAAGCGAAAAACACCAGACACATGTAAATGGTAAAATCTTTTCAAAGGATTCGTTACATATTTAAAAGGGGGAGACCATGAAACTGAATAAATGTGCGGCAATGCTTTTGACACTTTGCCTTGCCATTGCGATGATGCCTCTTGCAGTTTTCGCCAACGATGAACCTGATCGCGGCTGGGGCGATTCGCTTTATGTTCTTGGAGTACAGGTAACGAACGCCAACAGCAATGATGTTCTTGGCGACGGCAAGGTCAGTTACGACAGAAACACGAAAACTCTGACACTGAACAACGCGGAACTTGATCTTAGCAAATACCGGAATACTTCGATAGATAACAACTATGCCTGCGGCATCAATGCATGGAGTGAGATCACTGTCAGACTGATCGGAACCAACAGCATCATAGTAAGTGAACAAAGCGAGGTCTATAACTCTAAAGAGTATGTTTACGGCATAATGGCCGAGGATGCACTCACCATAAGCGGCAGCGGATCACTCAGTATCAGCATCGATAAGCCGGGTGCAAGAGTATTGAAATACTACGGCATCGACAGCAGCAGAAAGCTGACAGTCGACGGCAGTACTCTCGATGTCACCATGGGTGTTAATGGCACAGAGGGTGGCAATGGCATAAGCGCGACCTACCAGGGCTTCAACTTGAAGAATAGCGCAAAAGTGACTGTTGACGGCGGCACTCTGACCGGTGTATATGACAGGTCCTTCGGGAAATCATCGGTCGAAGATGATTCATGGCTCGTGACAAAGTCAAACAATAATGCGTTTCAGTACTATATCCTGTCGGAGACCATGAAGGATAATGCTTGGGTCAGTACTGACAAGAACGGAACACAACCGGAACCTACGAAGTGGGATCCAACATCAGTTCTCACTGATTATAAATATGTAGAATTCAAAGGAAGCCGGGCTCTGGTAGATGCAGGCAGGCTCCTGATAAACGGAAGAGAGATCACAGGATCAGGCACGGTAGACTCCGGCCATGAGTACCATACCGGCACGATCGAGTATGACAAGGGAAGCAACACACTTACGCTCACAGATGCTGTCATTGACCTGAAAGATTTTTCTCTGAAAGAAGGCAACATTGTGGCAGGTATATATGCCACAGGAGATCTCAATTTAGTCCTTTCAGGCAGCAGCAAAATACAGTTGACCGGAACTGGTTATAATCAAGGTGATAAGCCAAAGGAATTCATCAGCGGCGTAGAATGTTGGGGCACACTGACCATTACGGGCGGAGCCTCTGACAGTCTGTCGATCGAGCTCGGTAAGAACAATGCAAACGGGAATCTCACAACCTGCGGCATAGATGCAGATGAGGGGCTTGTTGTTAAAACAGCCTCGCTGAACGTGGCTGTGGGACCAAACGGGAAATGCAAAGGCATGTATCTTTGGTGCCCGATAAAGGTGCAGGACGGAGCCGTAGTAACGGTCAAGGCTTCCGGCACATCAAACAAGGGTGTGACCGGGACAAACGATATCGGTAACAGCGAAGTTGATGCAGATTCGTCGCTTGAGATGATCGCAGGGGGCGGATCGGCGTTTGACTGCTGGTCGGCAGGTCAGGGCCTCAAGAATGCCGGAGCTTTGATCAATAAAGAATATGCAACTTCGGAAGGCGCATGGCAATGGAACCCGTCATCTGAAAAATGGCTTTGGGAGTACAAATATGTCAAATTCCCGTATACAGAGCCGGATTACGTGCCTGTGCCGACGACCGATGAATTCATCATCACATATGATCTTAACGGCGGCACGCTCAACGAAAAGACCGGCAAGGTCACCCAAAAAGTTGCGTTTGGCACTGTCATCACGCTTCCTCTGCCGACCAGGACGGGATATGAATTCGATTACTGGGAAGGCTCCAAATACAATGCGGGAGATAAATATACGGTCAGCGAAGATCATACATTCAAGGCCATATGGAAGACCGCCGAAGCGACAGACACCGGAAGCAAGGACAAGGGCAAATCATCCGGCGTGAAGACCGGAGATGACAGCACCTTGTATGCATGGATCGTGCTGATGGCCGTATCCGCGTTAGGACTTGCCGGGGTTGCAGCAGGCAGAAAGTGGTCCGGCAGGAACAGATAATCGATCAGAAAGGAAGAATACCATGAAGAACAAAAACATCAACACGATCATAAGCATCGCCTCCGTGGTGGTCATGATAATCTGGGGTACGCTAGCCGGAACTTACAAGCACGCGTGGCTCGCTGTATTCGTCGGCGGAGCCCTTATCGCGTGTCTCAGCGCGTTCAACAAGGGCAAGACCGGTCCGGAAGCGGCTGACGATGCAGGGAACAGCGACACGGTGGACGTCACGATTGAACCGAAGGTCGCAAGCGAGCCGGAGACAGGGGACAGCGATACTATCGCAGAATAGAAATAATCATGAAAAAGTATTTATCATTTGCGTTAGCCCTTGTGATAGTGGTATCAGTGCTGGCGGGATGCGGCGGATCAAACAATAGCGATGGATCGGACAGCAGCTCCGATTCTGCAGAAGTGCTGACAGCAGATTCGCTCAAGACTATCGGAGATGTCGAAGCTCTGGAAAACAAAACAGAGCCTCAGCGCGAGGTCGGCAACGGCAGGGTAGTGTGCGCCTTCAAATACGGTGATACGTATTACCGCGTCAGGGCTGACATGCCTGAAGATGTCATGCAGGCATATTTCGGTATCGACATCATGGAAGACGGCTTTGAAGAGAAGCAGAATGAGATCGTCGCACCGCTTGAGATAAATAAATTCGAGATCCTGAGTGATCAGATTCTGACTCAGGATGAGCTCGATGCATTGAAAGGAAAGACCGGACAGGAGCTTGTTGACGAAGGATGGACCTATGAGGGAAGCTTCTTCCTTGACGACATGGAGTTCTGGATGAGTTATGGCCCGTTTGTTTACAAAGTTGAGTTCGACGGAAGAGCAGATGGGAAGGATGCCGATAACTACGATGCCGAGGCGGGCACAAAGGAACTGAAAGTAAAATCGGCGGAATTCAGCAGTCTCGGAATGAATGCAACGAGCATCGATTAAGCGGCAGGGACATATAGCTGTGTAGAGCGTATCGCACTGTTTTTGTCACAGGTGGTTGGATTTGTGGTTGGATGAAACGGGATGGCGTGCTCAACTCCTTTCATTTCAAGCGTTTCAGCCAAGCCCAAAGTCTTCGAGCCTCGTTCGAGACTTGTCCTGACGAGCGACAAGCCGGCAGGCGCAGTCGGAGTCATGGAAAGTCCTATGCGCGGATTGCCCGGGAAGGCGAGCGAAGCGAAGGCTGAGCGGCTGCAATCGGCCGCTACGCTCCACCACAATAGTCGTAACATCTTGCAATTGCGAGGGTTGCGGCTTTTTCTTATGCATTTTATGGTTACTCTTGCACTGTCAATGGTTATACAACCGGTTCAACAATTCTGTTACCACTCCATTATCCTCCAAAAGAGTAATACCAAAGCATTTTCTCCCAGCATCCTTGATGGATGCACCAACATGATAAGCTGTCTTTCTATCAAGAATAATGAATCGATCATGGAAGACCTGAGTCTTCTTTACTGTTAGCGTCGGATACTGTGCGTTGAAGCTGGCCACGTCTCTGTTTGACAGTTTCGCACTTGCATATGTGTAAATCTTCACATCCACACCGGCATTTTTCTTCGCAAGGATGTTCAACGTATCTATATCAACATATCCGTCAATCAGGATAATTTCGCTGCAAGCTTTCCGGATGATAGATATAATCAGGCTGAAAGCATCATAAATCTGTCCATCAAAGAATATTTTCTGCTCTGATTCTGCATGATCCTCAATATACTGAAATACCTTGCCAAATTTCTCGTTAGTACTTTTCTGGTATTCCAATTGCTTAACTTCCAACTCATCAATGCGGCTCAACAGAAGCGAGTTTGCAACAAAAAACTTTCGCATTTCAACGAATGCTCTCATAATATCTATACTTACATTTATAGCTACATCACTATGAAGCACTGCAGAGAGCATTGATATCCCTTGCTCCGTAAAAGCATATGGCATGTACCTTCTGCCTCCGCGGCCTGCTGTATCAGCAGTTTTTGAGATGCCAGTTTGGCATCTCAAAAACTCTTCCTCTGTCAGTTGAAAACAAAAGTCTTCAGGGAACCTTTTCTCATTACGCTTCATTGCACGATTCAATGCCCCCGTTTCAACCTGATACAACTTCGCCAAATCACAATCCAGCATTACTTGCTTATCTCTGATTGTATATATCAGATTTCCGATGTCGTTTTCTTGGATTGTTACCGGAACAATTTCAGTTTTTCTATTCGTATTTGCCATAAACCCTCCTTCCTGTGAAGTCGCAAAATGTGACTTCACGATTATCTCCTGTTTATATACAAAAAGCGTCAGGACAACGTGCCTGTATCACGTATATCCTGACGCACTCATACCTGCGACTGGTCTGGCCGGAAAAGACCTACCGTATTTAATAATGTAAAGACATTATATCATCCTCCTATAATCTTTCAACGATTATTTATCTAAGCTATTATTTGACGACAATAGCGTGCTTTGTTCCGACACTTGAATGCATAGTTCCCGATTCTTGCCAATTTTTCAAAATCGTTGTACTCCTTGAAATTACTGGGGTTCAGCGATTTTGTTAACCAGCCGCGCGCACCACGTTAAAAGCCAGGACACTTTTGTGCCCTGGCCTTTTTAAGTATTGTACTGATCGCTCTCAGTTCTACAGGCTCTTCGCCCACGCACGGATCTCCGCAAGCTTTTCTTCTGACTTGCACTCTTCTCCGGCAAGCGCGCATACTCCGGCATCTTCAATGCCCATGTACGCGAGCATGTTTTTGTAGGATACGGCTGCTCCCTCACCTGTTCCAGGTGAGCCCGAGCTGATGAGCATCGCTGCCTTTGTTGCCTTTGCCGGCTTTCCGATGCAGTATACTCTCTGGATAGCTGCTGCCAGCTGAGCTGTCATATCGAAATAGTAGACAGGAGTTGCGAATACGAGCATGTCGCTGTCCATATATGCAGGGATGACCTTATCCATGTCATCCTTCTGTACGCATTTGCCTTCTCCTTTTGTGTGGCAGTACTCACAGCCGAGGCATCCGTTGATCTTCATCTTGCCTACCTGAAGGATCTCTACCTCATGACCTGCTTCCCTTGCGCCTTCCGCAAAGGCTTCTGCCATGGCTGCCGTGTTCTCTTTTCTTGGGCTTCCGTTCAGAATTGTGATTTTCATCCCTTTTATCTCCTTATATCTACGCTCTGTTGAATTTTTCCTTAGGCTGTTTGCAGCGCGGGCACTTCCAGTCTTCCGGAAGATCTTCGAATGCTACTCCGTCGTGCTCTGCAGGGTCATATACATAACCGCATATCGAGCATACCCATTTGCCTGTTCCCTGAGCCTTGCTGAAATCGACCTCTGCATATACTGTAGGAACCGGGTTGTCGAGATCCATTACACGCTTGGCTTCGAGGTTCTCGTAGCCCTGTGGAGTATGTGTTCCGCAGTACACTGTCGGATTGTTTCTGATAAACTCGCGTACGCGGTCCAGAGTCTCACGGGCTGCACCAAGGTCGTCAAAGACTACAGAGAGTTTATTCTCATAAAGAGCTTCATCTACGTAAGTGATGTCGCCGTGCAGCATATAGAAAAGGCCTTCATTTTCAGCAATGATTATACTGTTGCCGTTAGTGTGGCCCTTGGCTTTGATCATGTAGATCCCTTCAGCTATCTTCTGGCTCTCAGGGAAATTATGATAAGCTCCGTCTGTGAATTTAACAGGTACAAGGTTCTCAACGCCCTGAAGCTCATCTGCCGACATTTCATCTTCATTTACGTAGATCTTTGCATTCGGGAATGATCTGATTTCTCCTGAATGGTCTGAATGCTTGTGTGTCAGCAGAATCTTTGTCACCTGCTCAGGCTTATAACCGAGTGCCTCAAGCGCTTCCATATAGCTGCTGATATCTTTTCCTGTGTATGCAGGACTTGTCTCATCAGGTACTTCTTCAGGAGTTCCTGCCGGGAGTCCCGTATCTACCAGGATAACCTCATCGCCCGTATCTATGAGATAATTCTGCAGACTTCCGCGATATCTGACTTCAGGATCGAACTTTTCCGGTCCTTCTTCACCGCCGAATGCGAACGGCTGGCCGTAGAACCCGTCTTTTCTGAACTTTACTGCCTTGATTTCCATCTTGTAATTCTCCTTGTCAATTCATATTCATCATCATTTTATCCAGCAGTGATTTCAGCTGCTCAAGTTCTGCCTTGGACAGTTTCATGCAATCTGAAACTTTGCAGGGAACATCCAGTGCTTTTTCCTTGAGTGCATCCCCTTCTGTTGTTAATGATATCAGAAGCTTGCGCTCGTTGTCATCCGGTCTGGTTCTGTTCACATACCCCTGCTTTTCGAGTCTTTTGAGCAGAGGTGCAAGCGTTCCTGAATCAAGACGTACGATCCTGCCCAATTCCCCTTCTGTCATATCTCCGCACTCCCAGAGAACCATCATCACCACATACTGTGTATAGGTAAGATTCAGATTTTCAAGCGGCTTTCTGTATTGCCTGACGATTTCTTTCGCACAGGCATACAAAGGAAAGCATATCTGATTGCTTATCCGTATGCAGTCGTACTTGTCAGGTGTCTGTGCGTTCTTCATCTCAATCGCTGCCTTATCAGTCGCCCAGCTGCTCGATCAGATAATTGTCCATCCCGATCTCTTCCATAAGCGAGAGGTGCTGTCTGACCCAGTTGAAATGATCCTGCTCATCTACGATGAACTCCTGGATCATGTTCTTTGTAACATAATCGTCTTCGAAGAGGCTCAGTGCCTGGCTCATCATAGGGAGTGCCTCTGCTGCGTCCTTGCAGTCATACTCGAGCATTTCCTTCACATCAGTGAATACAGGATATTCTGTGAGTTCTACCTTAGGTGTAACGCCAAGTTCTATGAGACGCGCATTGACCTTCTTAGCCTCTTCCCATTCTTCGTCTGATTCAGCCATGATCTTATCTCCGAGCTTACCGAACCCGCGCTGCTTGAGGAGCTGTGCCTGGATCGAGTGCTGCTGTGAATTGCCGAACCATCCCTTTGCCAGTTCCTGAAGAAATTCTATCTTTGTCATAATTAAAGTCCTCCTTGCATATGTTGATCATAATAATTGTTGTGTACTTTTATATTGTGCACAACAATTATTATTCATATGCACGAAGGACGTTCAATTCAGAATTGTCTTAAAATTTCTCAAAATGAGAGATTTATTTCAAACTCTCTCATTGTTCGATCAGGTATTTCCAAAGTGGCTCCGGCAACGATTTCTCAAAGATCTCTGCAAGTTCCTCCGAAGTCGCCTGATACTTGCCCAAAACCCAGTCGCAAGTCAGGGACACGGTTCCATGGCAATACAGATGGATATACATACTCGTTTTTACATCCAGTTTATCCACGTTCAGAACCTGCATTATCAGGCACTGGAGATAGTTATCATTTGTTTCTGTCATGTATTTCATGAAAGACTCAAGACCGGAAGTATGCAGAAACAGATTTGCAAGATAAGACTGTTCCTTTTCAAAATACTTTGCCCCATCGATAAGTGTCTCTCTCCAGACATAGCCATCTATCCCAACCTTATTCATGATCGATGATGCATTCCTCGAATATTCCCAGGCGATAAGATCATACTTATCTTTGAACTGCCGGTAAAAAGTTGCAGATGAATAGCCGCAGTTTTCCGTGATGTCCTTCACTGTGATCCTGTCGACACTTCTGGTCTGCGCAAGTTCCCTGAATGAGTCTGCTAATATTTCTTTTGACGTCTTCCTTTTCAATTCACACACCCCTCTGAACAATCACCCGATACGATCTGCGCCATAAGTCTAATTATGCTTATCTGATGATATCACAATCCTTGAAGCTTCTGACGACAATATCTGTCCACATTCCGACCATTGAAAGGATCTGAATTCCTTTGTATGCATCGTTCCGTCATTTGGCTGTTTTTTGCAAATCTCCGAAGCGCTTGAAATCACTGCATTACAGCGATTTGAGGGTTCAACCGGGCGCACCAAACAAAAAATCCGCAGTCTCCTGCGATATAAGGGACTGCGGTTTTCATTATTTGCATTTGCTGCTTAAGCAGACTATTCGATGTCGAGATCTGCGGTTACTTCGTAGTAGTCGCAGGCATGAGCTGTCCAGTTCTTTACATTGGACTTGGATATCATGTTCATTTCCAGGAAAGAACAGAATACAAATGCGTTGTCATCAAGGATAGCCTGCTGGAGATCGATAGCGAGCTGAGCGCGCTTTTCAGGATCGAACTCAGTGGAGAGTTGTTCGATCATATCATTGACCTCTGCATTCTCATAAGCTCCGAAATTGTAGTCCATTCCAGGCAGGCAGCTCGTTGTGAAGAAGTACTGCGGGTCTCCGGAAGGAGCTGTTACCAGTGCGGACGCGTAGATATCCCATGAGGACATGTCAGCCAGGAATTCACGGCGGTTTGCGGTGTTGTTGATATCAACTTCGATTCCGATATTCTTAAGGCTTGCCTGTACGGACTCAGCAAGAAGAGGAAGCTCCTGACGGCTCGGATAAGTCAGCCAGCGAATAACGAGTTTTGTACCATCCTTCTCGCGGATCCCGTCTCCGTCACTATCAGTCCAGCCTGCCTCCTCGAGCACCTTCTTAGCGCCTTCAGGATCGTATTTTTCAGCCCTTACATTCTCTCCACCGAAATTGCTGAACCCATCAGGGAATGCGCCGTTACCGACAACTCCATGGCCATCGAGCAATGTAGTAACGAAACCTTCTTTGTCGATTCCCATAGCGATAGCTTTACGCACGGCAGGATCCTGGATGATAGGACTTGTCATGTTCATTGATCCGAAGAAAGCACGCGAAGTCTGAATGGCTGAGAACTGATAGTTGTCATTCTCGAACTTCGGATAAGCTTCATAAGCCATACCGTATGCAGCATCAATGTCTCCTGCCTCAAGAGCTGCAGCGAGTGTATCTCCATTGGAGAGTGTACGGATCGTGAGGCTGTCCAGCTTAGGAGTTCCGTCCCAGTAATCTTTGTTCGGTTCAAGTGTCAGATGATCATCCGTGACCATGTCAACTGCAACATATGGACCGGTTCCGATAACAATGCCCTTATCGAAGTCAGAAGCGTCTACATCGATGATGCAGCCGTAAGGGTCTCCCAGATAGTTCATCAGAGCCGGGTTAGGTTCGGAAGTAGTGATAGTAAGAACCTGACCGTCAGCCTTGATATCTGTAATCTTGGTGTCGCTTGGAGCTCTGTCGTGGTTTGCAAGAAGGTGATCAAAGCACTGCTTTACAGCTTCTGCATCCATAGCGCGTCCGCTCGAGAATTTGATCCCGTCACGCAGCTTTATGGTCCATACCAGTGCTCCGTCGTTTTCCCATGATTCTGCCAGCCAAGGCTCCAGCTCCATCGTGTCAGTATAGTGAACCAGAGTCTCACCTACGCCGTAGCGGATGCATGGCCATCCGTTATAGGTGGTGTGCGGATCGATGGTTTCTTCCCAGTTTTCCGCATTGAAGGTTGTGTCTCCGATCACCATGGTTTTATCACCCGATGACGTATCTCCGCCACCTCCGCATCCGGTCAGCAGAGCCATTGAGAGGCACAGAGCCAGGAGAACAGAAAATAGTTTTTTCATAGTCTTTGTTCCTTTCTAAAAAAGTATGGATATATGTGAAATCAATTAAATTGATGTTCCACCGTAAGGATTCATAGTGCTGTCACAGGATGCTGTCTATCAGCCTCATTGTATAAGCGTCCCTCGGATTTTTGATCACCTCGTCCGGAACACCCTGTTCGACCAGCTTTCCCTTGTACATAACCAGTACACGGTCGCAGAATTGCTGCACCAACGCGATATCATGACATATGAACAGAATGGACAGCGCTTCCCCGTGCTGGTTCCTCAGATCGCTGAGGAGCTGAATTATCTCTTTCTGGATAGTTACGTCAAGTGCGGATGTCGCCTCATCGCAGATGAGGAGCTTCGGCCTGATCGCCAGTGCTCTGGCGATCGCAGCCCTCTGGCACTGTCCGCCGCTCACCTGATGCGGATACCTGTCCGCAAACTCGGGATCAAGTCCGCATTTCCCAAGCAGCTTTATCACTTCATTCTTTGTATCTGATTGCGACCATCCGTTGTTGCGCAGGCTTTCACCGATCCCATCTCCCAGTCTGCATCTCGGATCGAATGAGTCCGTAGGTGTCTGAAACACCATCTGCATCTTGCGGTAAACATCACGCAGATCCCTACCGCGTAAGTTGGTAATGTCTTTGCCATCGAGGACTATCGTACCTTCTGTCGCGTCGAGAAGGCGTGTGATCATGTTGACCACTGTAGTCTTGCCGCTGCCGCTCTCGCCGATAATGCCGAGGCATTCTCCCGGCATCAGATCAAAGTTCATATGGTCTACAGCGGTGTAATCAGGCTGTCCTTTGCGTTTAAATACTTTTGTCAGGTCTCTTACCTGTAGGATTGGTTCCATACCTGCTACCTCTTGAGCCTTGGCACCGCGGCCATCAATGTCTGTGTATAGGTTTCCTGAGGGTGATTGAGAATCTGATCTGTACTGCCGTACTCAACCATCTCTCCGTTCTTCATGACCAGTACCTTATCTGCCATTGCGCCGATGACTCCGATGTTGTGAGTTACCAGAATAATAGAGGTGCCGAATGTCTTTCGTACCAGCAGCATCTCCTCCACTACCTGCTTCTGGACAGAAACGTCCAGCGCTGAAGTCGGTTCGTCGGCCATCAGAACGCCCGGGTTTAGCAGCATTGCGGCTGCGATGCCCACACGTTGCTGCATACCTCCGGACAGTTCGAAAGGGTAACTCCCGAGGATGCGGTCCGCATTGTCAAAGCCAAGCTTCCCGAGCAGCTCCGCGGCTTTCGTTCTGAACTCCTCCCTGGTTATGTCCTCGTGTTCGGTCATGCTCTCATATAGCTGCGATTCCACCGTGCGGATCGGGCAGAAAGAGCTGCCCGCGATCTGGAATATCATTCCCAGTTCAGGGCCGTTGAGCTTGCGGATCTCTTTTTCTGACAGGTCCGCAAGGTTTTTCCCTTTGTACCAGATATCTCCTCTTGTGACCATTCCCGTCGGGCCGAGAAGTCCCATCGCAGCCTTGATAAGAGTCGATTTGCCGGACCCGGATTCGCCTACAATACCCAGTATCTCACCTTCGTCGACTGTAAAGCTGATATCCCTTACGACAGTCTTACCGTTATATGAAATGTCTACGCGATCATAGCGTATTATCTCTGCCATGCTGCTACCTCCTTCTGCTCTTAGGGTCCACATAGTCTCTGATGGTGTCTCCAAGGAGGTTGAAGATCATGACAGAGATAAAGATAGCAAGACCCGGTGAAAGAGTTATCCAAGGAGATGTTGTCATAAGACCGCGGGTATCGCTCATCATGCTTCCCCATTCAGCTGTTGGCGGTTTGGCACCAAGTCCGAGGAAGCTGAGTCCGGCAAGCTCCATCATCATAGTTCCGATATCGAGCATCGATGTAACGAGGATCGGGCCGACTATGTTCGGCAATATGTGTTTGAATATTATCTTGCTTGTGCTGCTGCCCGATAATCTGGCCGCTTTGAGGAAAGGTGTTTCTTTCAGGGAAAGTGTCTGGCTTCGGGCAATTCTTGCGTATTTTGGCCAGGAGATCGCCGCCAGTGCGATGATCGCATTCTGGAGGCCTCCGCCAAGCACACCTGCGACAGCGAGAGCGAATACCAGCCCCGGGAAAGCGAGGAACACATCGGATATGCGCATCAGCACCGTATCGATCCACTTGCCGTTCCATCCGCAGAATATGCCGATGCAGGTCCCGATCACAGTGATGATGGCTACCAGGATGAGCGTAGAGTATATGCTCGTGCGGCTTCCGATTATCACCCGGGAGAGCATATCGCGTCCGTATTGATCAGTACCGAACAGATGCTCGGCGGATGGCAATGCCTTTGCGTTGGAAAGATCCTGAATATATGGATCGTACGGCGTCAAATGATCAGAGAAGATCGAGCATACAAGCAGAATCACTGCTAACGCTGCAAATATTATCAGTCTGATTTTGACTGTGTCTTTCCTGACTTTCTGAATTCTGACAGTAGGTTCGTTCATCATTCGGCCACCCCCAGACGGATACGCGGATCAAGAGCGTGATACAGCAGATCCGTGATGAGATTGACCAGTACATATATTATCGCCATCCAGACCACATAAGCCTGGATAAGCGGGTAGTCGCGCATCGTGATAGCGTCTACAGCAAGCTTGCCGACACCGTCCCACATAAAGATACTCTCAATGATGGCCGTTCCGCCGAGAAGGCTGCCGATAGAAAGCGCAAGCAGTGTGATGATCGTGAGCATCGAGGATTTGATGACGCTTTTCCAGAGGATCACACTGTTTCTTACGCCGCGTGCTTTGGCTCCGGTGACGTAATCCTTGTTAAGTTCTTCCAGCACTGTAGCCCTGACCTGACGCATGTATTTTGCCGACATAGCGATTGCAAGGGTCAGGGTAGGCATTATCGCGCTCTGCAAAGTCAAACCGTTTGAAATGACCGGAAGCCAGCCGAGTTTTATAGAAAGGATCTCCATCAGCAGGAGCGCTACGAAGAAATTAGGCAGAGAATTGCCAATGAAACTCAAAAACCGCAAAAAATAATCCGTTATCTTATCGTGCCTGACTGCGGCAAGTACCCCCAGCGGAATCGAGATGATGATCGTTACGATTATTGATAATGCAGTCAATAACAGTGTGGCCGGAAGCTTGGATACGAACGTCTCAAAAACATCCCTGCCGGAAACATAACTTTTGCCCATATCTCCGGTCAGCATCCCGCCAAGCCATGAAAAGTACTGTTCTAAGAACGGCTTGTCCAGACCGAGTTCAGCGCGCTTTGCATCTATGATCTCCTGGCTTACAGCACCTTTGTCACCATACAGTTCTGTAATAGCATCGCTGCCTGCGATTCGCATCATGGCAAATGACAGGAAGGTGATGCCTATCAGCACTGGGATCAGTTGAAGAAATCTCCGGATTACATATTTTCTCACGTCTTATGCCTCGCCTAAAATAGAACTGTTATTACTACTGATTATCTATACCTGATACAAGGGCTTCCCTATCGACCTGCGTCGTTTATTTGACCGCTCTGATGCAGAACATCCTGTCAGGCATATAGAACTGGTCTTTCTCCGCGTAGAGCCTGTCGCCCGCGCCCCTGTCTGCCTCTACTTCGCTGAATCCGATCTTATCAAGGACCTGCAGATCCCATTCAGGTCTGTCCAGCGCACTTACCGACAGCATGTGATAAATGTTGTGGCATTCTTCAACCAAATCATCCGTTACTTTCTCATGAGCAAGATTCTCGGCCTGGTCATATTTATGAAAGCCCTTGGCATACTCAGCGTCATAATTCAGGAGTATACCTCCCGTTTTCAGCACGCGATACCATTCTTTGTATGCTTCTGCAGGGTGCGGAAGCGTCCAGGTAAGATTGCGCGAAATAACAGCGTCAAAATATCCATCAGGGAAATCCAGATGCTCAGCATCCATGACATAGAATTCAGCTGCTGCAGCGCGGTGTCTGGCGCAGAGCTGTTTTGCCTGTGAGATCATTTCCGGCGTCAGATCGATACCGGTCATCCTGTATCCTAAAGGTGCGAGTACCATCTCAAAGAATCCTGCTCCGCAGCCTACATCCAGTATTCTAAGACCATCTCCTGCAGGGAGCCGCTCGCAAAGCTCATTTCTCCACAGCTCAGCTTTGTAGCTGTGCGCTTCATCGTGTTTGTGCGCAGAAAAAGAACCGGCCCTCTTCGACCAGTACGAAGTTACAGCAGTCTTGACATTTACGGATTCTCTTTCAAATGGAATACTGGACAATTCACTCATGATTTATTCTTTCTGAAATCATTTCGTCACATTAAAAGATTAAGGCAGTAAAAAAGTTCTAACAAGCCGGGTGGGGGGATATCTGCGGGATTTTTTTCACAAAAAATCCGCTGCATATCCCCCTCCGGGGCTTATGATCAACCACTGTCTTTGCTATTTTTTAAATATGAGTATCAGAAAGATCGCAGGACACGATCTTGCTCCGGGCAGGATCATAAAAGATCATATTCACGTTGACGGGACTGAGATCCATGTCCCTCATGTCATCATTTCGGGTGCGGCGGACGGCCCTGTTTTGCTTGTTACGGCAGGCATTCACAATGCAGAATATGTCGGCATCCAGGCCGCTATTGAATTGTCTTCTGAAATAGATCCGGAATATCTTGCCGGAACTCTGATCATAGTTCCGCTCGCTAATACGTCCGGCTTTGAGAACAGGACCATGAGCATGGTGTACGAAGACGGCAAGAACCTGAACCGTGTATTCCCGGGTGATGAAAACGGGACAGCCGCAGACCGGCTGGCGCATCTGATTTTCAATACCTTCATCAGACATGCAGATGCATTTATCGATCTTCACAGCGGGGATGGTTATGAGGAGCTTTTTCCGTATGTATATTTCTTAGGTGATACCGCATGCGAAGAGAAATCTGCAGCAATGGCGTCTTGTGTCAATACTGAGTTTGTCGTCAGATCACGCTGCAGGACAGGCGGCGCATATAATATGGCATCCGTCAGCGGTATTCCGAGTGTTCTGATCGAGCGCGGACAGCTTTCACAGTATCCACGTGAGGAAATCGATGCCGACAAGGCTGATGTGATCAATATTATGAAATATCTGGGGATGCTGAAAGGCGCCCACACGGCATATACCAAGACACCCCTTTTTGAACGTGAACTATTCTCCCCTGCTACAGGATGCTGGTATCCTGAGTATCATGCTGGTGATACGTTCTTTGCCGAGGAGCTGCTTGGAACTATACGGGATTATTTTGGCAATATAATTCACGAAATCAAGGCGGAAGAAACCGGGATAATCATCCATCAGTGCGCTTCACTGAATATTCTGAAAAACGGTCCGATGATCTCATATGGGGTTTTTAAATCGAATGGCAATGATTGATCATAATAGTTTGTTTGAAAAGAATCGCTCATACTGGTCACAGAGGTCTGTGAGTTATTCTGATGTAAATAAGGAAGAATTATCAGGTGAGAGCCGGCACAAGTGGTCGGCTGTTTTGCGGGAAGCGATCGAATCCCATTTCCCGAACAGACCTGCAGAAGATATAAGCGTGCTGGATATCGGCACAGGTCCGGGATTTTTCGCTATACTGCTTGCGGAAATGGGTTATAAAGTAACCGCTGTGGACCTGTCTCCGGCAATGCTTGCAGAAGCTGTGAACAACGCCGGAGATCTGGCGAAAAAAATCGATTTCAGAGAGATGAGTGCGGAATGCCTTGACATTCAGTCTGAGTCATTTGATGTTGTTGTTTCACGCAATCTCACCTGGAATCTGCCTCATCCTGAGTCTGCATATTCAGAATGGTGCAGGGTGCTGCGTTCCGGAGGACTATTACTGAATTTTGATTCCAACTGGTACAACTACCTGTTTGACGATTCAGCAAAAACAAAATATGAATCTGACCGTCTAAAGAGCGCTGAACTTGGTCTTGGCGACCAGAATATAGGTGAAAACTTTGATGTTATGGAAGATATCGCCCGCAGACTTCCCCTATCTGCGCTGACAAGGCCGGCCTGGGATGTTAACGTGCTGTCTCAGCTTGGCATGGATGTTGAGGTCCATGAAGACATATGGAAGAAGGTCTGGACCCTGCAGGAACAGACCAATTTTTCTTCAACTCCGTTATTCATGATAGCTGCCTTCAAATAGTTTTGACGACAATTGCATTCCTCGTTTCCCATTTACATTAATCCTTGAACCTATCCAGCAGATCGCTGAGCGCGTCGAGCGCGGCATCCTTGCTGCTCAGCATCAGCTCCCCGAGTATCCGGGTCGCCTCCTGCTGTCTCTCCTTCGGCATGTTCTTAATGTTGCTCAGAATGGTATCCAGGGTCCTGCGCTTCTGATTGCTCATCTCCCCAAAGGACTCCATTCCCTCTCCGTCAAAGATCGAGAACAGCGTGTTTACAAATGACTCCCTCTCCTCGTCGTTTATCTTGCTGAGCCAGTCTCTCTGCGAACGCGTGATTATCGAGCCGAGGCCGGACTGCCCGCAGCTTACAAAGCCGTTTCTCTCGACCAGCCACGTCAGCGCGTCATGCTGGCCCAGACCGATACCATTGCTCCTGATATATGTATGGTCGAATTCGCTTCTGAGCAGATGCCCTATGATCGATGTCTCAGGGACTATGCTCCTGACCTTTGGCACTACAGCCTTGTACTCCTCTGTGTCCATCAGCTCGCTTCTGAATCCCGGGCCGTCATTCGTGTAAACCCTGATGATCCTCTCCCTTACGGCTTCATCGCAAAAGGCCGATGCGTATACGGCGAAGTTGCCGCCCTTGGAGTGACCTCCCACACGAAGCGGCCTGTCTATGCGCGACCCTATATCACTGAGATAAGATGCCGCCGCTTTTTGTCCCGGGGTCACCGGCTTGTAGCTCATGTTGAAGTCTTCCTTCCAGCCGACTACGCTGCTGTCAGTGCCTCTGAACGAGACATAAGCCGTGCCGTCATCCAGCAGGAATGTCACTGCGGCCATCTGGAGCTCGGACTCAGTGTCGATCATGTCGACGTACCCTGTCAACATCGCGTTACAGAATCTCTCACCTGTGAGCATGCCATTCATCAGAAGAGGCGCCTTCGCTATATGGTCGCCGTCCTTTTTGATCTCGCTCGCCGGGTGCTCGCTGAAGTACATGTCCCTGACCTTTGCGAGAGTCACCGGTTCTCCGGCATAAAGGACCATGCCGTCGAAGTCGACATACGAAAGCTCCGACAGCACGAGGTTGTCTACATCATTGAAGGGATCCAGCGCAAACGCAAGATCCCCTCTCCATTCAAGATAGTCAAATATATTGCCCATTAGTTACTGCTTGGATGCGGCATATACTCGTAGAGGTTCATCGCCAGCGCGGTTATAGGCATTGTCTGTAGCCATACTCTGCCCGGTCCTGTGACCGTAGTCAGGAAGAGTCCCTCTCCGCCCAGGACCACATTGGCGAATCCCTTGACCGACTCTATATCCATTGTGCAGCTCGCATCCATGGCTGCTACGTATCCGCTGCTTACGACGAGCTTCTCGCCGGCTTCGAGAGTTCTCTCCTGGACTGCTCCGTAGATCTCGAGCCAGACATATCCCGCTCCTTCGTACTTCTGCATCAGGAAACCTTCGCCGCCGAAGAATCCTGTTGAGAGTTTTTTCTGGAGGTATACGCTCATCTCAACGCCCGCTGTCGAAGCGAGGAAGGATGTCTTTTGTGCGATGATAGGCGACTCACTTACATTAAAGGCCATGATGTCTCCCGGGCCCTTCTTGGCCAGAGTCAGCTCGCCTGCCTGCTCGGCTGTGTACTCATTGAGTGCGAGAGACTCGCCTACGATGGCCTTTTTGAACATCCCGCCGATGCCGCCTGTCTTGGTCTGCATTGTGATGCCCGGGGTCTTCCAGGCCATGGCTCCGCTCTGGCACTTGACGGTTTCGCCCTGCTCAAGATGGAGTGTCATAACAGTAAACGGTGCATTCTTGATTTCGTATTTCATGATCTTCTCCTTTATTAACTGCATAATGCGATATTAGTGTTGCATCTATTATACAACGCAGCGATGCGTCCGGAGTCACTGATCGCGATCAATTGTCTTCTTTTGCGGAAGGCTTTGGCTCGATCTGTCCGATTATGGTCGCCGCAAATATGATGGCCGCACCTGCGATCTCCCTTACGCTCATCATCTCGTGGAGGATCAGCGCGCCGAAGATCATGGCAAAGACAGCCTCCAGGCTCATGATCAGGGCCGCGATCGACGGCTCAGCGTACTTCTGGCCCAGGGTCTGGAGAGTATAGCCTCCGGCCGTAGGCACGAAGGTCTGGTACAGCAGCACAGGAATGCCCGCGATCACCGCCGGCAGGACAAGCCCGTCGACTATGAGCGCGATCACAAGCCCTATCGCTCCGCTGACAAAGAACTGGAGCTGCGAGATGATGACCGCGTTGTCCTTGTCGAGGAAACAGTTGATCGCAACGATCTGGGCCGCAAAGCCCGCCGCGCTCAAAAGCGTCAGCCAGTCTCCCCTGGTAGCTCCCCCGAGTCCGCCCTTGAGGCTCATCAGCGCAAAGCCGATCATCGCAAGCGCGATGCAGAGCGCAGTGCGTTTTTTGACCTTTGATCCCACGATGGTGGCAAAGAGTGGAGTGAACACTATATATATAGATGTAATGAACCCCGACTTGCCTGCACTGACGGTCCTCAGTCCTATCTGCTGGCTCATGGATCCGATCAGCAGGAAGATGCCGCAGAGAAGCGCCGCTTTGACGAGCTTGGTCTTCCTGTAGGTGAGCTGCTCACTCGAATTCTGCTCGGCCGACAGATAGCCGCTTTTACTGATGCTGCGGAATGCCAGTGGAGCCAGCACTGCAGCCGCCATAAGCTGCCTGACTGCGTTGAATGTGATCGACGGCATGGCCGCGTTTCCGAACTTCGAGGATATGAATCCCGAGCCCCACATGATCGCTGTCAGCAGCAGTAATACATTGCCCTTCATTTTATCGCTCATGGATAAAATATATCCCTTTTTCTGCTTGACTTCAAGGATTGCGGGCCTTATACTAATTAAGCGTGCGCGTAAGCTCACGTATCAAAGCCAAGGCAGGCCGTAAGGCCGGCAGCCAAGGCGCTAATAATTTATTACTAGTCATGCCGAACAAGTACTGAGTGTCAGTACCGAGTAGGCGGACCGAACAAGCTCTGCATTGCAAGGGTACTGGGCTTCCGGACGTAAAGCATTAATGCAGATCCCAGTAGGTAGAAAGGAATCAAGATGAAGTCTTACATCGCAAAGCCATCGGACATCGAGCGTAAGTGGTATGTCATCGATGCAGAAGGCAAGACTCTCGGTAAGCTCGCCGTTGAGGCAGCTATGATCCTGAGAGGCAAAAAGAAGCCTATCTACACACCTCACATCGACACAGGTGACTACGTAGTAGTTATCAACGCCGAGAAGGTAGCTGTAACAGGCAAGAAAGAATCTGACAAGATCTACAAGAGACACAGCGGTTATCCGGGCGGACTCAAGGAGACAACACTCGGAGAGATGAGAGCCAAAAAGCCAGAGGAGATCATCTATCACGCTGTTAAGGGCATGATGCCTAAGGGCAGACTCGGTCGTCAGATGTTCAAAAAGCTCAAAGTTTACGCAGGCCCTGAGCACCCACATGCAGCTCAGAAGCCGGAAGTATGGACTTGGTAGAAAGGAGGAGTGACAAATGGCAGCTAAGACTATGTATCAGGCAACAGGCAGAAGAAAGTCATCCGTAGCCAGAGTTAGACTTCTCCCTGGAGCAGGCAACATCATCATCAACAAGAGAGACCTCGACGCTTACTTCGGTGAGAAGGACATCGTCAAGAACGAAGTCAAGAGACCTCTCGAGCTGACAGGAACCCTCGGCAGCTTTGATGTCATCGCCACAGTTAACGGCGGCGGCTTCACAGGTCAGGCCGGAGCTCTCAGACACGGCATCGCAAGAGCACTCTGCGAGGTCGACGAAGAGGCTTACAGACCTGCACTCAAGGCAGCAGGCTTCCTGACAAGAGACCCAAGGATGAAGGAAAGAAAGAAACCTGGTCTCAAGAAGGCAAGAAGAGCAAGCCAGTTCTCGAAGAGATAATCAGGCATCGCGCTTCATACGGAGCAAACAACGAGAGATGTTTTCCGAAAGGATCACATCTCTTTTTCTTTATCTTTATTCAGTATCTTTCGAGCTTCCTGCGGTCTGTTTTGCCGCACTCGTTTATCGGAAGCCCCTTAGGCCAGAACACATAGCGGGCAGGTCTCTTCTCTTCAGCCAGGCCTCTCCCGGCAAGATCTCTCAGAGAATCTTCGAGTTTGTCCTGCTCTGCCTCATCGTGCAAAGACGCCTGAATGTGAGCTGTTATAGCGCCGTCCTCATTATTGAGTACCACAGCGCAGCACAGCACACGTGCATCCTCCGCCAGGACATTCTCTATCTCCGAAGGATAAACGGCATGGACTCCGTCCGGGTAAAACACGCTGTCTATGCGACCGTGCACATATACAAAACCGTCCTCGTCGACATGTCCGGCATCGCCCGTACGACCCCACACGTTGCCGTCCTCATCCGTAAAGAAGAAAGCTTTCGTAGCCTCTTCATCATTATAGTATCCGCTCATGACTGCCGGCGATATCACAAAGAGCTCGCCGATCTGCCCCCTCTCTAGAGGCCTGCACGGATGATCCGGATCAAAGGCTTCTATGCGCACCTCAGGGAATGGTCTGCCGACGCTCCCCTTTCTGTAGACAACAATGTTGTCTGCAACAAGAGACGAGAACTCACTCAGTCCCCAGGAATCTGTCAGCCAGCAACTACATCCATGTTCTCTGAAATAATCATTCACGATTTTCTCAGTTGACGGAAGAGTGCGTTCCCCTCCGCAGAATGCAAGCTTAAGGCCGGACATATCCGCTTCATCCAGCTCTCCGGATGCAATGCAGTTCAGATAACCATCTGCCGTGCTGAAGACCATGCTGGCATGCTGCTTAGAGATCATATGCGCAAGAGCCTGCCCTGCCGGGATGATTATCTTCCGGGGCATCACCAGCATCGCAAGCGTCAGCATGATATATGTGGATGCAGACCACATATTCCTGAGTATTGCAATCGAATCATCGACAACCGTAGCGACATAAATCCCTCCGGTGATCCTGATCTCTGCGAGTATCGCCCGCTCTGATAGGATTATCCCCTTAGGATCACCTGTTGATCCTGATGACCACACCATCAAGGCCGCCGCCTCAGGATCAGTGTCCACCTCTGTCTCAGCCAGAACGCGCATAGCATCCGAGCAGTCTGCATCTTTTACGAGGTCATGCCAGGTCACCAGTTCCACGTCTGGTACCGGATCGATCTCTATCTGCGGCATTGCGCCAAAGCCTTTTAATAGCTTCAAAGGCGCCGGCATGGAATCTGTATATGAGAGTATTACCTCTGTTTCTATACTGCTTCCGTCCAGAGACTTCCTGATCCCTCCGTGGAGCATCTCATGAACAAGTATCACCCGGACGCCGTTGTCACTGAGGACCGAACGTATCTTCTCTTTACTGAGCGATGGATTGATCATCAGGACGGCCGCACCGATATGGTGACATGCGATCGCTGCTGCGACAGCCTCCGCTGTAGTTAAAGAACAGACCGCGACCCATTGGCCCTTCCTGATACCCCTTGCCTTAAGCGCATAAGCGCAGGATGCTGTCATTGAGAGAAAATCCTCCCCTGATATATCCTTTCCGGGATATACCATTACAGTATCCTGCATTCTTTGCGAAATTGAATCTATTATCTTTCTGCTGAGTTTCATCAGGTCCCCTGTGCTGCTTATTACTGCGGTATCTGTACGCGAGTTTCACGATCTTCGTTCTTAGTCAGAAGCATCACAAGTTCAATAACGTCTCTGTTATCCAATGCATTTTGTATCTCAGCTTTCCTCTCTTTTTCGAGAATGAAATTCATGCAGTATTTGACGAATATGCCCGATGGGACATTTCGCCCCTCGATCTTGTAATGAGTAAAGCCTTCGGTTGCGAATTCACGGATCTGTCCATGATCAAGCGCCATGCTGTAGACACGCTGATCATCGTTTGAATAATAGCATCCGGCTTTATGGTTAATGTCCTCTATCGCCTTCTCAATATTCTGATAGTGTTCGAGACAGCGGGGGCAATCCGGCACGCATCTTGGATTGACTATTATCTCACAGCGGTCAGCTATGTCCCTCAGGCGTTCCCTCATATCCCCGTTGAGAGCCGCTTCGTTCCTTATGACTATGCGGTCATAGTCTTCGAGCAGTCTCATGTAGTATTCATACTCATCAGAGCAACCGGGCCAGCCTTTAACAAAGTCCGTTGCAGGCTTTATATTCGATGCCACGAGAGGTATCCCGGGATGCGACTGTCTGATATATGCAGCGAGACCATCATTGAACACTATAGCCTCGCCGTCATACTCATCGAGCATATCGAGGAGCAGGTTGCAATACGGGTCACTGAAGTCCTCTTTGTTTGGATTCATCCTTGTCAGAGTCAGAGAGCATCTGATGCCTTCGTCTCTGTAAGCTTCAAAATACCTGCGCAGCGGTTCTTCTTCCAGTCTTTCGCTAACCAGGCTGGACCTGCCTCCTGACCATGCAGTCATCGGAGCGCCGTAGACCGCATCAAAAAGATTCCTGCACAGATAAGGTCTGAGCAGCCGAGTCAGCCTCAGTGCAGCTCTGTCGTTATTGAATAGTGCAGGAACACGCCAGGACATATCCATTATATTCAATTAATTTAACCTGCCCAATTACTGTAAGGATTAATTCCTCCTGCAACCTGACGAAGCACGTCATCCGAAAGATCCATATCGCCGGCCATTTCGAGCATTAATTTCCTGTCTTCCGCATCAGGTACGATGCCATACTCTTTTCCGAGTGCTTCTGCCTCTGAGGCATCCTCTACCTTTGACGCCTTTGCTATGAACTCGTCTCTTCTTGATTCATCCACCTTCTGAGCGAAGTGTTCAATGATTTTGTTGTAATCCATTGATATCCTCCTTAAAAGCATCTGCCGGGTATACACCCGATTTGATTATATTAACTATAGCATATACAATCCAATTCCCTTTTTAAGACATTGCTGAAGTTTTAAGACAGCTGGCGTATGGCAAGGTCATAGAACAGGCCCTTCTTTGCCATAAGCTCCTCGTAGCTGCCCTGCTCGGCTATATTGCCCTGATCCATGACAATTATGCGGTCGCAGTTGCGCACCGTCGACAGCCTGTGAGCTATGACGAGCTTGGTGGCGTCTATGCTCTCAAGGGTATCCACCACCTGTCTTTGCGTCACGTTATCAAGTGCGCTGGTGGCCTCATCGAGGAATATCACCTTTGGCCTGCCGACTATGGCCCGCGCTATGAGGAGCCTCTGCGCCTGGCCTCCGGATATCGTGCCTGCACCTTCCGCAATGACTGTGTGGAGGCCCATAGGCATCGCCTTTATGTCCTCTTCAAGCCCTACCTCTCTCAGTGTCTCCTCGACTCTCTCGACCGTGGCGCCAGGTGATGTGATGGTTATGTTCTCATATATGCTGCCTGTTATCAAGCCGCCGTTTTGCAGCACGACTCCGAACTTCTTGCGGAGCTCTCTTTTGTCGAGCTCGTCTATATCCCTTTTATCAAAATATATCTTGCCGAGCTGAGGCTTCTCGAATCCGAGCAGGAGCTTGAGCAGAGTGGATTTACCGCAGCCCGATGTACCGACGATGCCGACGTACTCGCCCGGCTTTATGTGGAGGTTAAGGTCTCTCAGCACAGGCGGCTCATCCGGATCATAACCGAAGGTCACCCTGCTGACCTCTATCTCACCCTCGATGTCGCCCGGCATGCCGGCGTCCTCGCTCACCTCAGGCAGAGTCTCGAGTATAGGTCTCGCGTAATCGTATATCGGCTTTATCTCGTTGATCATCAGGAAGCTCTGTACAAGCGAGAGCATGGCTCCTGCAAACGAGCCGAAAGCCGCAGCGAAGGCCGTGAACTCACCGATGCTCAGATTGACGTCTTTGCGTATCATCATGTAATAGAAAATCACTGAGAAGAGCGTGTTGATCGATACGGACACCGTATTGACTATCATGGTGTAGCCTTCTTTCTTCCTGTTTATCCTGCGTGACTCGACGAAGCGCCCGAGATATCTCAGCACCGCACGGTCCTCCGACCATGCATTGCGGATCTTGCTGATGCCGAGGATGTTCTGGAATGATATCGACTGCGCCTTTAAGTCTACACGTCTCTTTTGCTCTTCGTATTTGATCTGCCTGAAGCCCAGGGTCGTCAGTATGGCCATCACGGCTACGAGCATCACCAGCGCCCTGACGGACATAGCTGAGGAGTAGTTGAACATCCTCCACAGATAAAGCAGGGCGAACACCGCTGTCAGAAGCGATGTGAGCAGGTTCTGTGCCAGCACGGAATAAATCTGCGATACACCAAGAGCCCTCTGGCCGAGCTCGGCAGCGTCATAATCTCTGAAGAAGCTCTCCGGCAGACTGAAGAGTCTGTCGAAGGTCGCGGCCTGTACAGCGTATTTCATGCTGCTCATCGACCTGAATGATGCGAGGTTCCTTACCACTGTGAACAGGATATTGCCGAGCGAGCATGCCAGCAGCACGGCGCCGAGCTGTGCGAGCCCCGGAGCGTTGCCCATCGGGATGAATTTGTCATATGCCTGCTCGTTGAGGAACGGCACAAGGAGTCCGATCAGCGTACCCAGCAGCGTGAGCCCGAGCATCCTCAGGATATCGCTCCTGTATACCTTCTGCATTCCGAAGCTAAAGATATCCCATCTGGTAAGGACCTTCTCAGGGAACGGCCTGTAGAACATGACGGCCTTTGGGGCAAAGGTCTCCGCGGTCGCAGAGTCCAGTTTGCCGGATCTTCCCGAACCCGGATCGTAGAATTCGTAGCTCTTCGGCCCCTTAGGGACACAGGCTACAGGTCTCCTGTCATCTTCCGAGTAGCAGAGCAGGGCGCCGTAGTCTCCGCGCCACCAGCCCTTTTCGAGCACTACCTCACGTATTACGAAGTGAGATATCCTCGCCAGGTCGTTGATGTCGTATCTGCGGCCGCAGCTTTCTGTTATGCGGTCGACCGGTGCGATCTTTATCTTCTGGGCAGCGCAGAGGTACGCGGCAGCATCGTAAAGAGTCCTGCCCGTCTCCTCAAATCCCGCATCGCGGGCAACGGATCTTCCTGTATCGAAGTAGTCATGTATGAGTCCGAGAGACTGCTCTCTGGTCCTTTTCTTTTCGAGCTTTGCGGCGTAGAGATAGCCCTCCTCCTTGACGGCGGTCTTTTCGTACTGCTCGATCACCGCTTCGTTCAGATTGCTGGATAGGTCTATGCGTATCCCCGTTGCCGCGGAGAATTCCGCGATAAGCTCATCATCCGCCTTGCCGTCTTCGAGGACGAGGCTGGCGGTATCCAGCGCAGCAAGGCCGAACCTCCACTCTCCGTAGAGTTCAGAGGCATGGTAAAAGCCCGGTATCCTTGATCCGGCTTCCATTTCGCCTATGAGCAGTCTCCTTCCGTCCACTCCGTCCCTGACCGGGATCAGATAGACGAGGACAGTACCCTGCATCACCTTGTATACGGCGCGGTCTTCATTTGTGTAGTGGATATCTCCACCTCTGAGGATTATCTGCTGCACTTTGCACCTTCCGTATCCCCGGCATCAGTCCGGGGATGAATATCACATTGTTTCGATGAGCCTCTGGTAGTGGCCCGGCACCTTTGAGAGTTCTTCGTGCGTGCCGCGCTGCACTATCCTGCCGTTTTCGAGCACTATTATCTCATCGCAGTCTCTGATAGCCGACAGCCTGTGGGCGACTATGATGCAGCTGCATCCGCGCCTCTTGATGTTGTCGATTATCTGCTTTTCGGCTATAGGGTCGAGCGCGCTGGTCGCCTCGTCCATTATCAGGATGCTCGGGTTGCTCACCAGAGCTCTTGCTATCTCTATCCTCTGTCTCTGACCTCCGGAGAGGTTGGAGCCTCCCTCAGTCAGATGGTATTCGTAGGCGCCCGGCTTGGATACGATGAAGTCGTGTATGCAGGCGTCCCTGGCTGCATTGACTATGTCCTCATCCATGATGAACCTGTCCCACATCGTCAGGTTGTCCCTGACGCTGCCGGAGAACATCATTATGTCCTGGCTCACAGTCGAGACGCTCGAGGACATGACCTCCGGCGAAACCGAGGCCGAAGGACAGCCGTCAAAGAGTATCTCGCCTGACCACGGAGCGTAGAGTCCCGAGCAGAGCTTGGCTACAGTCGACTTGCCGCTTCCGGATGCGCCGACAAGGGCTACCGACTTGCCCGGCGTGAGGGTGAAGCCGAAGTTCTCGACGAGAGGAGCTTTGAGTATGTCGTATCCGAAGGATACGTCTTTAAGCTCAACAGATCCTGTGAGCTTCTCATCGGTCTTTTCGTACTCGTCGCGGGCGTAGCGCTCATCGACCTTATACTTGTCTATGTCGTTGACACGGGCCATGTCGGCCTTGGTGGTCTGTATGTTCTGGATGAATCCGGCGAGCGAGTTGACCGGAGCTGTAAAGGACGTAAGCAGGCTCGAATATGCAACGAGCATGCCTGCTGTCATGTTGCCCCTGATCACCAGCACTCCGCCGACCACCAGCGTGACTATGTTAAGAATATTGGAGGACACCTCAGGTATGGTGTTGAGCATCTCCTGGGTGTATCCCATGGACTGCTCCATAAGTATGCTCTTGGCGTAATTGCCCTGGAGACGGCTCACGAATTCATTCTCAGTGCCTGATGCCTTGAGGGTATCTGTGACCGTGATACCCGAGAACAGGGTGCCGATCATCTTGCTCTGATCCTGCTGGGCCTTCATGGACATGTCGCTGAGGTATGAGGCGGCTTTGTTCATCAGGAGCAGATTGATGACCATGAAGACAAGCGCGATGAGTGTCAGCAGCGGACTGAAGAACAGCAGTATTACAAGATACAGCGGAGCCACTATTGAATTCAGCACCGCCTCGGCGAGATTGCTCGTGAGGAAGACGCTGATGTTATTGTTGTTTTCGATTCGGGTCGACAGGTCGCCCGCATATCTCTGGCTGAAGAAAGTGATCGGCAGCCTCAGCATGTGAGACTGGAACTTGTACGCATTGACGAGTATCATCTTGTCCTGAAGCCTCAGGAGCAGCGTAGACCTGTAGTATGTAAGGAATGCCTGGAAGAGCATCGTAAACAGCATCACCGCAATAAGAGAGATCAGCCAGTCGCGGTTGCCTCCCAGCAGTATGTCGTCTATGAACACCTTGGAGAACAGCGGTATTACCACTCCCGGTATGACGAGGAAGAATCCAAGCGTGATGAGAGCGGATATGCCCGCCTTTTGTCCTTTGAGCCTCTCCCTGACGAAGGTCCACAGGCTTTCCTTTTCGTTGGACTTCTCAAAGGCATCGGTCGGCTTGAATGTCAGGACAACTCCCGTATAGCACTCATCGATGTCGTCGACAGTGAGCTTGCGGCGTCCGACTGCCGGGTCGTTTATATAGCAATGATCGCCCTTGCGCCCCTCCCAGACCACGAAGTGGTTGAAGTTCCAGTGTATGATGCACGGAACAGGCAGCGCAAAAAGACCCTCGAGCCCCTTGCGGTAACCGTGTACCTCGAAGCCGAGTTTCTTTGCGGCGGTCATTATATTACCCATATTGCATCCGTCTCTCGATACTCCCGTCTCTATGCGGAGCTGTTCGAGAGGTACGAACTTGCCGTAATAGCCGAGCACCATGGCCAGGGAGGCTGCACCGCACTCGGTCGCCTCCATCTGATAGACCGTTGGAGTCTTGGCATAATTATTGCTCATCCATCCTCCTCACTGTCTGTCAGTTTGCTGTACTCTGCTCTGTCTTTTGAGGCTGTGTCGGGACGACCGGCTCGTCTCCCGAGAACTTCTCCTTGAGGTAAGGTATCAGCATGGTTATAGGGGCTTTCTTTTCGGTCACTATATCTGCCGTTACTACCGTACCCTCCTCGAGCGTTATATCCGCGCCCTTTTTGCTGGACCACTTGTATCCGCTGGCGGTGCTCGCATCCTTTTCGAGATCGCAGACCGCTCTGACCACAGGACCGTTCTGCAGGAATGCCTGCACCAGCGTCGCATCGCCGAGCTGATTGAGCATCTCCTCCTGCGAGACGACATAGTCAGATACGGAAGTCACACTGGCCACCATGTGGCCCTGCTCCTGGCGGTTCACTGTGGACGGATATACATAGACGTCCATGCCCTTTTTGATCTTGCGTCCCTCAGCTACCGGTATATAGCAGATGACCTCGGAGTCGTCTTCGTTTCCGGTGGTTATCCTGCATATGGTCGCTCCGGCCTGCACTGCATTGCCGGCCGCTATATTGAGGCCCGTCACCTTGCCGTCGGCACTTGATCTCAGTGTCAGGGCATCTATCTGCTTTTGAAGCTTCCTGATATCGCTGTCTATCTGAGCCAGCGCGCTCTCCTTTGCGGAATCGAACTGCATCTCAAGTGCGCTGTCCTGGCTGCCTTTGTTCTTTTTGTCTGCCCTCACCTGGGCCTCAAGCTGGGATACGGCTCCCTCAAGCGACTTCTGTTCGGAATAATTGGTATTGTATGTCTGGGCCGCAGTGCTGTACGCTGTCTCGGCAGCCGATGAAGCCGCCTTGGCCGCGTTCATTGCGATGGCTGCAGCCTCGTATGCCTTTGCCTTCTCCTCGGACGCAGGATCCTTTTTGTATGCCTCCTCAGCTGCCGCATAGGCCTCCTGGGCTGCGGTGAATTCAGCGGCGGCTTTTTTGTACTCAGCCTCGGCAGCGATCATCCTGTCATGAGACGATCCGGCTGCCTTGCGGGCCTTTTTGAGGTCCTTTGACTTCTGGCGCAGGAGCTCCTGGTCGGTGGTGAGGCCTGAGCCCGACACCACGCGCTGCGACTTTATGTCGATCAGGGCTTTGTTGTCCGGAGTCGCATCATCGTCATACGAATAGAAGGTGACCGCCTCGACGCTCCCCCTGCGCTCCTGAAGGACCTGCATCTCATCTGCATAAGTCTTGTCGCTGAGGCTTGCTATCTCCTGGCCGCTTTTGACGTCCTGGCCCTCAGACACATATACGGTATCTACTACGCCCTCTGCCTGAGCTACGACCGAGTGTATGCCGTCCCTGCCCATGTACATGCCTCCCGCGGAGACACTGACCGGGAGCCTTCCGAATACGGACCACAAAAGTGCGACCGCAATAATAAGGCCTCCTCCGGCAACGGCGATCCAGAACGAAGGCGGGATGATCCTGATGGATCTGTCCAGCTGTTCGGGCGAGGATAATTTATCTGTTATTGATTTCCTGAAAATATCTGCCATCGGTCTCCTGTATGATCTCCGCAATAAAAAACGGAGTAGTGAGTATATCTGTTTGATTATACCACTACTCCGCGGTTATTCACATCTGATAATATGCCGGTCCTGCCCGCAAGAGCCGCCGAAATGAATATCCAGAGCAGGAAGCGGACCGGGAAGCATATCATGAGCAGCATTGTGACTGCCACCGGCTGCTTCATCTGGGCTCCCAGTGTAGCCGCGGTTATTATCGCCGCAGCGAACACCGCATGTCCGGTCAGGGCAGATACATCGCTTATGCCTGCAAGGCTTCCGAATACGATGAGCGCCAGAGCGAAGCCCATGCACGAGCATGCGTATATGAGCGGGAAAAAATGTCCGCCCTTCAGCCCGAAGCGTATGCACAGGGCCGTCATGATCAGCTTGAGGAGGCATATCCCTGCCAGTGTCGCCGGAGCATAGCTTACGAATGTCTCAGGGAGCATGCCCATCTCGCTTTCGCCCGAGAATGTGACTGCCGGGACGAAGATTGCCGCCAGGCCGACAAGGACCCCGCACAGGCTCTCACGGGCGACAGGCGGGATGATCCCGGCTGCTCTGCCTGTGAGTTTCTCTGAGCAGGCGAACGCGATATAAAGCGCGATGCCTGCCGGTATGTATACGAGCATCATCGCAAAGTCTGCGGCCGCAGGCTCTGCGAAGTCAAATGAAGGGAAGCCCTCCGACGCGGTGCCGAGCAGGCTGCCGAGTCCCTTCATGACCAGCCATGCTGCGCCTGCTGAGAGTCCGTAGAGAAGCAGCCGCGATGCCTTCGGCATCGCCGGCACCGCGCCTTCTCCGTCAGGATCCTCTTCGACTGCGAATATGCCGAAGAGCGGCACGTGGAAGAGGCTTCCGAGAGTGACCGCGGCCCCTATCCTCGAGTATTCCTCCGCTTGCTCCCTGGCGTACTTCACATTGTCTCCGACCCAGTAGCAAAGGCCCGCGATTATGCCTGTCAGACCCGCCTCGGGACCGACGCTCGCGCCGATCACAAGAGGTATGAAGGCGCTGACCAGGATAACGCCCATGCGGCTGTAGTCGTAGTGCTTTTCATTTCTGATCCTGCCGAGCACCTGATGGAGCTCCTCGGGATAGTCTCCGTATCTCTTCCTCACAAGGCCGGCGATCAGGCCGCCCAAAGCGCATATCACGACGGGGAGGTACTCAAAACCGGCCCTCTCCGGGAGAGTATCCCAGATGAGGCCGGTACATATCCCCAGCAATCTCAGGAACATCCATATCACAGCGCCGCAGAATGCGCCGAGCAATACGGTAAGAAGTCCAAGTTTGATTTCGTTGCTGATGCTTTTATTCATATAATTATCGCGCCCGGCGTCAGTCGAGAGACTCCGGTCCGAAGCTGTCAGGCAGCATCTCGTCGAGAGTCTTCTCCATGTAGTCATCAGGAGTCTTTGCGGAGAGGATGATCATGCTGTCCTTGTCTCCGAAGTCCCTCATCACCTGCCTGCAGATGCCGCAAGGCACGCAGTACTCGCTGCGGTCTCCGTTAAGTCCACCGACCACGGCTACTGCGATGAGATGTTTCTCGCCCTCTGCGACAGCGTGGAATATGGCATTGCGCTCCGCGCAGATCGTGGCGCCGAGAGATGCGCTCTCAACATTGACGCCGGTATATATCTCGCCGGAGTCAAAGAGCGCCGCAGCGGCTACATTGTATTTTGAATAAGGCGCATGCGAATTAGGCAGCACCTCTATGGCCTTCTCTATGAGAAGCCTCTTCATGTCTTCGTCTTTTCTGATATCGCCTGTATACATGATCTCTCCCAGTGATCAGAACTCGAATCTCGGATTGTCTTTGTCCACAAAGCCGGTCGCTACGGTGCAGCGGCTTCCGGACCTTGCGAAGTAATTGGCTACGAGCTCTGTGAATTCCTTCATTGCCTTTTTGACATCATCCGAATTGACTCCCTCAAAGCCGTCGATCGGATAGAATACGGCAGATGTCCTGTCAGTCATCTTGCCCTGCTCGCTCTGTCTCCAGGTCCAGCGGCGGGTCCTGACTTCATTGCCCGATACGTATACGATCTCGCCCGGCTCCGGATCGTCGAACTCGCCCTCAGGAGCGCCGAACGGTCTGAAGTGATCGTCCGGACCCGCAGCTCTGATCTCGATGCCGGCATCCTCGCTTCCCCTGCCCGTGCCGTCAGGTCTCAGGAAGGTATACATGTCGTGGGCGCCTATAGGCAGCCTGTATCTGAGCGATACCGCATTGCCGAGGTCGACTGCAGGGTTGATGTGAGGCATTCCCTTGCCCTTGGCTATCCTGTCCATGAGCGCCTCGATGGAACATGCGTATCTGTTCGGGTTGATGCCTATGGCCCTGAACGCCTCGCGGTAAGGCGTGACGCAAGGGTCGTCCTTGGCTTTATTGCCGGACGCCTCGAAATACTGTCTGCACTCCTCAGCATACCTGTCCAGCATATCCTCTATGGCCGGCACTTCCTTTGAATTGTCTATGCCCTGTACGGCGACGACTCCTATCACGAAATCCGGCAGCTTGTCGAATACTTCTTTGCTTACTTCAAAATACATCTTGTCCCTCCTGTACCATCTGATTTTACACTCATGCATTTATATTTGCAAAAAGCGGCAGGGAGTTTTTATATACTCCGCGCCGCTATTCGTATTGTCCTGAATTATTACCTGTAAAGTACTATGCGCCGAGCGCCTCATTGAGAGCGTTGACCAGCTGGTCTGCATCAATGCCGTGTACCTGAGCAGCCTCGCCGATGGACTCTCCCTGCGAAGCAGGGCATCCGATGCACATCATGCCGTTGGCAAAGAATGTGCGTACGAGATCAGGATGTTCGTTGATAACTTCTCCGATAACCATATCTTTTGTAATCATTGTTGTCTCCTTTATTGCTTAACTGCGGATCAGATATCCGCCTCATTTCGATCGTCTGGAATATACTACATCCGATCGGAGGCAAAATCAAGAAGAATTCCTATTTATTTGGTAGGAAATCTAATATATCTACAGAGCGCCCTTTATCGCCTCGAGGAATTCACCGTAGTCCTCAAAAGCAGGGTACTGCGGATAGTCCTTTTTGATCTGCTCTGTCGTCCTGAAGAGGAAACCCGCCTTGCTCGCCTGTATCATGCCGAGGTCGTTGTAGCTGTCGCCTGCTGCAATGGTATCGAAGCCTATCGACTGCAGGCCCTTTACGGTGGTGAGCTTTGACTCCTCGCACCTCATCCTGACTCCCTCGATATATCCCTCTTCATCAATGACCAGTTCGTTGCAGAAGAGAGCCGGCCAGCCAAGCTTCTTCATCAGAGGCTGCGCGAACTGCGAGAAGGTGTCGCTCAGCACTATCACCTGGGTGATGGATCTGAGCTCATCGAGGAATTCCTTTGCGCCCGGAAGCGGATCTATCCTTGCGATGGTATCCTGCACATCCTTGAGCTTGAGGCCGTGCTCTTTGAGCACTCCTATGCGCCAGCGCATGAGCTTGTCGTAATCGGGCTCGTCTCTTGTAGTGCGCGAGAGCTCCGGTATGCCGCTCTCCTTGCTGAATGCGATCCATATCTCAGGGACCAGCACGCCTTCCATGTCAAGACATACTATGTTCATTATGCTTCCTCCTTGTCAGAGTTTTTGGACTGTTTTTTCTTCCTGTATACGGCTGCGATGACGATGCACAGAGCAATGGCCGCGGCGAATCCAAGGAACGCCCTGTAATTGCCTGCCTCGCTCTTCTCTCCGCCGAGCCTTCCCCTCAGAGAATCGATCTCATCGTCTGTGAGTCCGCACTCCTTAAAGTAATCCTCAGCCTCCGCAGCGAGATCCGCCGATTTAATATCATCCGTCCCGTACAGAGCCCCGAGTGTGGCGTCGATATTCTCCTCGACTATCTTATCATAGCGCTCATCGTCGGGCGTTATGCCGTAGTAGTTGTAAAAAGTCACCATGTAGTCAGCGGCGATCTCATCATATGACGCTCCCATGAAGCATTCAAGCAGGGCCGCTACCACTCCCGCTCTGTCCTTGCCTTCGGTGCAGTGGATGGCATACGGTCCGTCATGCTCTATGATGAACCTGAGTCCCCTGGCCAGCTTGTCTCTGAAGTCCTTGTCCTCAAAGTCCAGGCCCATGCTGAGCGGGATGTAATCCGCCGTCGAGTAGTAGGTCTCGTCAAATCCCGGGAAGCCGGCGAGTTCGTCTTTGCTGTCTGCGAGATTCACGAATGCCTTGATGCCGTGCTCTTTGCAGGCTGCGTCGGCATATGTATTGCGGCCTCTCCTCGGGTTGACAGGCGAAGCCGTCCTGTACAGGACATCCTTGCCCATCCCCGTCGTGGAGATGACCCTGAAGTTGGCAAACTGCTCGTCACTTAGATCCGGGAAGTCCTCTCTCTTGTCTGAGTACACAAGGTCGCTCTCTCCGTACTCCGTGAAGAGTCCGCCCTTTTGCTTGAGCTCGATGTGGAATGTCACATCGCTGACGCCCTTCTTGTATGTCCATGCAAAGGTCCCGTCCTCGAAGCTGGATTTGTCGGCGATGTATTCGGATGCGAAGGCTCCCATATTGATCGCGAGCTCCGCCTCATTGTCATCCTCACGCAGCAGCGCATCTCCCTTGCCCACTTCGGAGTAATCGCCTGCAACGGGCATTGTGATCTCCTGATCCAGGAAGCTCACCGTCACGATGTCGCCGTAACTGATCCCCGCAGCAGAGAGGTCTGCCTTTGTCAGGAGACGGCCGTCCTTTACCAGCTTGATGTTGCCGAACTTGGATATGTCGTTTATGTCCATGCCGGCATCTATAGACGGTACATCCTCAGCGCTTACGTGGTATGTAAGCGGCGAGCGTCCCATGCACAGCGATGATGCAAGCATGGTGACGGCAAGAGTCAGTACAGCCAATATCCTTAAATGCAAATGCTCATTTTTCATCTGTTAAAGCCTCTCCTTTATGATCCTGCTAATCCACAGGGAATCCGTAATACGCCTCTTCATACATGTATCCGAACTCATCTGTATCCTTTACGGCCGTCAGTCCCGCAGCCATGCTCTGGCATCTTCCCCATCCGGGAGTCCTGTAAACAGTCTCGGCGGCATCGAAGTGCTTTGCGATCATCGACGCGATCTCCGAATCTATATCGCCTGAGATCTCGAGCAGCACCGGGCTCACCAGGAGTTCAGTCAGGACGACTCTCGCCGGACCCGCCTCTTCGACTATGCACACGGCATCTCCCCCGTTGATCGAGTACAGCCCGCATCCGCCCATGCTCTCGGCCTCAGCCAGCCTCATCATGGCGGGGCTCAGCTCCACATGGGGCCTGCCCGAGAGGAAGGCTTCCCTGTATCTGCTGTAAGAGCCGGCATCGATGCGCTTCAGCTCCAGCGCCGGGCTCAGCGGCTCAGTCTCATCTGTGCCGAAATCCATGTCGTAATCGTCAAAGTCGTCGAATTCGTCCGCATCAAGGTCGGGCGACATCACCGCCCTCTCGGATACGAAGAAGTACGGCTCATATCCAAGGCCCGCATAGAAGTCCTCGAGGGATCTCTCCGCCGGAGAGACTATGGATATGCCTCCCTGCGAGATTACTTCCTCCATGACCGCCTTTGACAGGCTGCCCGCAAGGCCGAGACCTCTTGAGTCCTCGCGCGTGCATACAGCATAGGACACATACACAGGTCTGTCCTCAAATACTCCGCACTTATAGAGAGTAAGACAGGAGGCCACTTGTCCGTCCCTGTCCACGGCCGCATAGCCCCTTATATCCCCTCCGAAGTAATCGTAGGTGGCATCGACGTACTCAGGCTCATCGCCGAAGGTCACGCACCAGAGTTCGCGCAGACCCTCGTATACGCCCGGTTCATCCGTCGTCTTTATTGCATAATCATTACTTATAGCTCTGATCATATTTTACTTCTCGCGCGCGAAGTACTTCATCAGGAGTATGTCCGGATGATAGCTCTCCTTGGCGCGTCTCAGGCCTTCGATGCCCATGTCCTCTTCGCGGTTGAAGTACTGTATGTCCGGGTACTCAGCTCTCACCAGCCTCGCGAATTCGCGGTTGACCATGGTGTATGCCGCCTCGACTCCCGGCATCGCCTTTTCGAAATGGGTATCGAACACCTCATTATCGAGTCTGGTACCCGCGGTGAACGCCACCGGCTCGCCCTTCTGGTAGAGCAGTCCGCCAAGGAAGCCGAGCTCCTTGTAGTTGGCGAACATCTCCTCGATGGCGCCGGCCTCATCCTCGAGCTCAGGATCGTTCTTTTCCTTATAAAACGAGTCCACAAAGGCTCTGGCCTCATCAAGCGACGAGACTTTGGCAGAGCCTGCACCCTCACATGAGGTGACCATGCCGCATGAGTCGGCGGCTATCCTGTGGAACTCCCACTCGCCGTTCCTCTCAAAGTGCTTGATGTGGTTCCTCTTGGACGACAGATGCCTGCCCGGAAGCTCGCAGAGCTTCTCCACGGAATAGATATAGTCCGCGTTGTCCCTGTCCTCGCTTATCTCAAACCTGTCCCCGTAAAGAGGCAGGAATTCCTGCAGAGTCTTGTCGGTGAGACCTCTTATCACGAGCTTGTCGCCCTGGCTGTGCGCCTCTTCGAGCAGCATCTCGATGCCCGGTCTGACATCGCCGCCGCCCTTCGGATAGGCGTAGATCTTCCACTGCGGCATGCCTACAAGCAGCCTCTCGCCGCCCATGGCGATCATAGGCTTGTACGCCTTGCGCCAGATGTACAGATTGGTGAAACTGTAGTCCGCTCCGTGGCATCCGCTCGCGCATATTCTGTCTTCTATTGCCGGCTTGTCGGCCAGAGTGATCTCTTTCCAGTCGATCATGTATCCCCCTTTTGCAAAAAACCGCGTACGACCGATACCGGTCACGCGGTCTGTTGTTAACATATCAGTTGTAGATCTGCCCCTTATTACTCATCCCTTGTCTCAGCTGAGAATTCTACTGAAGGCTCTGCCTTTGGCTCCTCTTTGGCCGCAGTCTTTGCCTTAGGCTCCCCGGTCTTTTTAGGAGCGCTCTTTTTGGCTGCAGGCTTCCTGCCGCTGCTCTTCTTTGCTGTGCCGCTCTTTGCGGAAGCGGACCTGCCTTCGCCGTCAGCCTTTTTGTCGGTATTCTTTTTGGCCGCAGGCTTCCTGCCGCTGTTCTTTCTGGCTGCAGGCTTCTTTGTCTCCTCTTTGTCTGCTTTGTCCGATGTGAAGTCAGCTACTACAGGCTCCTCTTTTGATGCCGGCTTGCGTCCCGCCTTCTCGGCAGCGGCTTCCTTCTTTTCGAATTGCTTCGCATCCTTGTCGGCTCTCTTTTCCATCTTTGCGTCTGCGATGTCCTCATCCGAGAGGTAGTTGGCAGGATTGTTCTTCCTTACTGCGTCAAGGATGGCTGCAAGCATGAAAAATATCACCGTGTTGACGAGCGGCTGAAGGCCGTTCTGAGTGAGGTATGTGACATACTCCATCGGAGTTGCGTTCATGCTGTACTGTGCATAATACTGTCTGATCGTGTAGACAGTGTATCCGAGCTGGTAGCATGTATAAAGCGCCATGAGAGCAGCAAGGATATAGCATACTATTACAAGTGCTGATCTTCTGTATTTCTTTTCTGTGTTCATCTTGGGTAATTCCTCTTTTCTTTTTGTTTTCACACCCGCATATCTTACCAAATAGGCGGGTCCATTTCAACACCCCTAAAGGCTCCAGTCCACCGGCTCAAGGCCGCAGTCCTCCAGGAAGTAATTGCATCTTGAGAAGTATCTGCCGCCGAAGAATCCGCGGTGAGCTGACAGCGGACTCGGATGCGGCGCCTCGATTATGAGGTGGCGGCGCGGGCCGTCTCCCTGAGCATCCAGTATGATGTTCTTTTTGGCTCTGGCGTTGGCTCCCCAGAGGATGAAGACCATCGGTCTCTCCCTCGATGCGAGCAGACGTGTCACCTCGTCTGTGAACCGCTCCCATCCGTGTCCCCGGTGGGAACCCGCCTGATGGGCCCTGACGGTTAGCGCCGTATTGAGAAGGAGCACTCCGTTCTCGGCCCACGGCACGAGTATGCCCCTGCCGGTATCCGCGCCCCTTCTGATCCCGAGGTCGCTATCGAGCTCCTTTAATATATTGACAAGAGACGGCGGCTCCGGCATGCCCGACGGCACGCTGAAGGCAAGGCCGTGGGCCTGGCCCGGCTCATGGTAGGGGTCCTGGCCGAAGATGACGGCCTTGACATCGTCGTAGTCGGTCAGCCTCAGAGCGTTATATATATCGCCCGCCGGCGGATACACCGTCTCATGCTCGTATTCATCAATAAGGAACGAGCGCAGCTCCTGATAATACGGCTTCTGCCATTCAGCAGCCAGCAGCTCGTCCCATCTGTTACCTGTAATGGTCTTCATTTATCTTTAGTCTTTTTAATGTCCCCGCTCCCCAGCAGAGAACCCCTGTTGATCTCATACGCGCGTATCGTCTGGAACATGACCGTGGCGCACCCCATACCGAGCAGCAAACCCACTGCGACATCCGACGGATAATGCATGCCCAGATACAGTCTCGACAGACCTATCAGCAGAGACAGTATCACGGCCGCTATGCCAAATCGATGCACGGTCTTTGGATCGGCTCCGACGCCTCTCCATCCGAGGCACGGGACTTCATCGTAGCTCTTGCTGCGGATAGGCATGGACGCGATAAACATCGCCCAGGCCGGCCCCATGGAGTTGGCCGAATGTCCGCTCGGGAATGAAGCGTCTCCCGGCGGCGCGAGGTAGCGCACCACATCTGTAAACATCACCCACGGACGGGTTCGATCCACCGCCGGCTTTATGAGGAGGTTGCAGCATATGAATGTGAATGCCAGTGAGACCGAGCATATGATCCCGAGCCTGCGTGTGCGCTTAAAGAGGAGCAGCGCCAGACATACGACTATCCAGAATATACCGGATTCTCCGAACAGCGTGATGAATTTCATTATCGGAGTAAGCCAATCGGCATTCAGCAGATCCTGAATGCCGATCAGTAAGTTACCGTCAAATAAAGTAAAATTATCCATAAAACCCTTTCGTATTACTCAAGCATACCCTCCGGGTAATTGACGTATACCTTAGGGATCCTGAGGTCGAAGCAGCAGGTGATCTCGTAGTTGATGGTGCCGTTGATGGCGGCCAGATCGTCTGCGGTGATCTGCTCATCGCCCTGTTTGCCGAGGATGACTACCTCGTCTCCTCTGTGTACATCAGGAACCTCTGTAACATCTACCATGCACTGGTCCATGCAGATATTACCGACTACCGGACATTTGATGCCGCCGACAAGAACGCTGATCTTACCGCTGTTGAGTCTTGAATAGCCGTCTGCGTAGCCGAGTCCGATGGTAGCGATCTTGGTTTCGTCCCTGGTCGTCGTGAACTTGCGGCCGTAGCTGATTGAAGTACCCTTAGGGACTGTTTTGAGATTTACGATCTCGGCCTTGACTGTCATGACAGGCTTGAGATCGAGGACCTTGTCCTTGAGGTAACTGCTCGGCGCAAGTCCGTAGAGGATGATGCCCGGACGGCAGGCGTCGAAGTGGATCTCAGGATATACCATGATCGAAGCAGAGTTGGCGCAGATCTTTTTAGGATAGAACCCGGCTGCATTGAGCTTGTCCATGAAAGCATTGTAGTTTGAGATCTGCATCTGGGTGTACTCTCTCTGCTCCTCGTCAGCTGTCGAGAAGTGAGTGATGACTCCGGCGATCTCGATGTTAGGGAGCTCGCTGATCTGTTTGTAACGCTCAACGCCGTACTCTCTCTCCTCCTCGGTGAAGGTGCGGTACCCAATCCTGCCCATGCCGGTATCGAGCGCGAAGAGCACCTTGGCAGGCTCAGCGCCCTGTCTCTCGACCTCGGCGTTGAGAGCCTCGACATATTCGTAGAACATGACAACAGGTGTCAGACCGTATTCGACTACTGTGTCCACGCACTCTATAGGAGTGAATCCCAGTACCACGATCTCGCCTTCGATGCCGTCCTCGCGGAGGTTGACTCCCTCCTCGAGAGTAGCGACTGCGAAGCAATTGACTCCGTTGTGCTGGAGCACCTTGGCGCACTCTGTCGCACCGTGTCCGTACGCGTTGGCCTTGATGACGCCTATCATCTCAGGGCACTCCATGTGAGCCTTGATCTGTTTTACATTGTGGTCGAATGCCGACATGTCGATCTCGGCCCATACCTGTCTCAATGTTTCTTTATACATAGCGATTCTCCTTAAGATCAGTCTTACCCTTTGCCCGCGATCATAATACGCAGGGCTTAAATTATCTTTAAATGAAACCTTCGTATATCATTTGATGAAATAATTATACGACAAAAAAGCTCGTGATGAGCACATATTCTATGCTTTTTTTCTTCCATATAATGTACAATACATGCAACAGTTCATATCCATTGAAAACAAAGGTATACAAATGAGACAAACACACAAACGGATATCATCACTTCTGCTGTCTGTACTGATCATGCTGGCCCTCATGCCCGCAGCCGCATTCGCGGAGACTGATGATCAGGCAGGCGGAGGCACTGTCAGGATGATCGCCGGAGAGATGCTCTCAGGTTTTGAGGGCTATACTTCAAAGGATCCGTCGGTCGCCTGGGTCGACGAGAGCGGCAGGCTCTGCGCCATGAAGGAAGGCGAGACCACGGTCACAACCGGCACGGAGTCCGGTACTTTTACACGCAAGGTCTCCGTCAGCAGGTATGACGACGGCTCTCCTGTTGTCGGCAGGCTCAAGATACTCGCCAGGTACAACGACCAGATGCAGTTCTATGACGGTCATGCCTATCTCCTCTTCACCTCATACAGGGACGGAGTAAAGATAAGCGTGGACGATCTTTATGCCGGCTATGAGATCTCCGACAGATACTATAAGGACATCAGGGAGAATATCTCCGCCGGTTCCAATCACACAGGCAATGACGCCGACAAGTATTTCACCTACAGGAATGACATGAGCAGCGTGACTCTCGACCGCGGAGAGATCGTCACCATCGGCATGTACCGCGACTTCGACCTCACCGTGCCTCAGGCTGCCCTGGGCTCGCTCCAGAACAGCTCGCTGTGGGGCGGCCTTCGCAGAGAAGGCAAGACAGCGGCGATCGAGAACATCTTCTCCCTTGTCGACAGCAGACAGATCTCGTTCGAGGAGGCCATCAACAGATGCAAGGCCCTGATCAAAGAGGCCGGACTGGATTACAAAAAGTGGACAGACGGCGTCGTAAACGGCGGAGTCTGCTTCAACAGAGAGCTCTACAACCAGAAGCTCGAGTGGGATCAGTTCGAGAATGTCACATATGATCTCGACATTACGCAGAAGCAGCTTGATGCTCTCGTCAGCACGCTCGGCGGCAACGGCAACAAGTTCTCCATCATGCACAACAGCTGCGCGACAATCGCAGTCAACGCATGGAACGCTGCGGTCGGCATAAGAAACGGCGAGGATACTTCCTACAAGCTGTACAAAAACGGCAAGGGCATCTTCTCCGACTTCGATGCACCAAGGACCGTAAAGGAAAGCATCATGGACAGATTGCCGGGATACTATCTCAACAACTCCGCCGGAGTCCAGGAGCCGGATGCCGGCTTCCGCGACGATACCGGATGGGTATATGTCAGCGCGCCTTCAAAGGTCGACAGCGACATCCATATATATGAGAAGTACGATCTCGACACCTTCGTTACCTCAGCGGACGATCTCAACATTAAGACCGAGATCTAC
>SVCQ01000002.1:0-7637 GCA_015058275.1 Clostridiales bacterium | reverse complement strand
TGGGCGAAGGCGGCAAACACGAGCCTGTCGGAAGCGACGCATCCTTCAGCGAGGGCAAGGAGATCTTCGTAAAGGTGAACGCCGGCGAGGGCGGCGACTTCAGATACGCTCTCAAGGATATCACCATGAACGGCATCTCCTTCTGGGACGAGGAGCATTTCGATCATGACGAGCAGGCATACGTCGTCAGGATGCCGGCCAAAAAGAGTTCGAGGCTCAGGGTGCTCTACGCAAAGACAGAGCTCACCCCTGCGGACAGCACCTTCGTGCAGGTCCCTAAGGGAGAGACCCTTGATATTACCGACTATGCATCCCTCTCCTCAGGCTCAAAGCGCATGAAGTGGGAGATCATCCCGGACGGAGATGTGCTTGATTCAAACGACGTGCTGACTTACACGGACGAAAGCCGCACAAAACTCAAGGCCGTCGCTCCGGGTGCCGCCGATGTATGGGCATACGCCGAGGGCAACGATGAGATCCGCCTGCTCTTCCATGTAAATATATACAGGAGCAGAGACAAGATGGCAGCCGTCAGCTTTGATGACAGCGGCGACATAAGAGTAGCCGTCATTGACAGCAGCGGCGAAGTGGCCGGCTATCTACCTCAGTCGGGTTATCTCGAGCCTAAGGGTACAGAGTTTGAGCTCATCCCTTTCTGGAGCGAGAGCAAGGTCCTCTCCTCCGTCACAGCGGGAGGCAGGAGCATCGGTCCGGAAGAGAAATTCAAGGCAGACAAGGATATAAGCATCAGCTACAAGACAAGAGCCGCAAGCGTCACGGGCGTGCCGGATAGGATCACCCTCAGTAAGAAGGGCGACTCATATCAGCTCAAGGCAAAGACCCGCTACGACGGATTGCTTGCCGGACTTCTGCCTGTATACGACAGCAGCATCACATACCTCTCGTCAAGCTCGCTGGTATCGGTCAGCGATGACGGGCTCATCAAGGTCGCCGGTGATGTACCTGAAGGCGGCATGGCCGTGTATGTGTACGCCATCGCAGGCTCGTCAGGCGGCAAGGTGCTCGCTCCGTGCAAGGTCGTAATCGGTGATTATGACGGCGAGAGGACAGTCGCCAGGCTTACCATCCACGCTCGCACCGTAAGCGCGGAGGAATCGACCCCTCACTCTGCTGTGACGATCACAGCCAAAGAGGACCTCGATCTCGGCATCAGCTACTTCGAGTACTACAAGCCGAACGCCAAGCTCATCGGACTGCTCGAGGATTACAACGAGCACCCTGACAAATACGCTCACGATCCGGCTCTCTACAACAACAACGAGCTGGATATAAAGGATCGCCTTTCGTACTTCGACATCACCAGGAACGGCTCCTTCTCAGAGCCTGAGAATATCACGCTCGGCAAGGATACGAGCATTTCACTGTCCAGCTACAGCTTCACTCCGAGCGACCTAACAGCGATGAGGCTCGCATTCGAAAACGGAGAGATATATTCCAGCGAGGATACCGCAGAGCTGGTCAGACAGATCTACGCTTACCAGGGCGGCAGCGAAGACTTCGATCCGGAGAAGGCCTTTGACAGCTTTGCATCAACGGTCGCACAGATATACAGGACCAGCAAACAGTACGGCTACATACCTGCTGACGGAGCCACGGAGGGCGGACTGTGCATCGACAGAGAGATGTTCAATCAGTTCAGAAGCAATAACACTCAGCTGCACAACAACTACTACTCCGTCGATCTGACAGCAGAGGAGTTCGCAGAGCTGTCCGCATACCTGGCCGATCCGTCCAACAACTACTACTCGCTGTTCAGCAAGAACTGCGGATCCTCAGCCAGAGACATGTGGAATGCAGCTCTCTTCGACAGACCTGAGCTCAGGCTCAAAGCGAACTACACCACCATCTCGGATGAGCCGCAGTCGCTCTACGTCGAACTCGGACTGCTCAGACTCAAGACCATCTGCAAGGGCGGCGGCGGTACTGATTTCTACCCAAGAGCGATAGAGATCGTAAGGAAGGACAGCGGCAGCGATCCTGCACCTGCACCGGAGCCTGAAGACAAAACGCCTGCACAGAACAACACACAGCCAGCGGTAACGGCTCCTGCAGCAGTTCCTGCAGCGGTCATTAATCCGATCGATGCGGGTCTCAGGATGAATATCTCAAAGCGCGGCAAAATGACTCTCCGCTGGGGCAAGGTCGACGGCGCTTCCGGCTATGACATCTACGTACGTACGGATGACGGCAAGAGCATCTTCAGCAAGAAGACAGCAAGCGTCAGATCCGGCAGGAAGCTGTCCAAGAAGATCAAAAGAGTCAGGGGCAAGAAAGTAGATCCAAACAAGACCTACAGATTCGTCGTCAGGGCTTACAAAAAGACCGGACGCAAAAAGGTCTACATCGCCACAAGCTCGATGTGCATAAGAAACGGCTCAGGCAATTAGCCCCTGCCGCATCTGATCTTTGACAGAATTGAATGTTAGTGTAAAAAGTTTGTAGGGAAATCGGGGAATAAAAAATAGAGAGAATCCAGATTGTGTTAGAATGAAAAAACCAAAAACTCATCAACACAAGGAGGAGCTCTCTATGGAAAAAAGTATACTAGAATTTCAGAAAAAAGGAATACCTTCACTCGAGAACGTAGTTCTCAGGTTCTTCAAAGATCCGACTAAGATAGCAGAGTTTGTGGGTGATGTGCAAAGCAATGTACTCCAGCTGGGACTCGACATCATCAAAGAGCAATTCGAAGCCCTTGATGAAGCGATCTGCAGGAGTGAGCTCAGGAAGAAAAACTGGGAAATCGTGAAGCATGATGAAAAAACACTCACAACATCCATAGGAGATCTCACGTTCAGGAAAACACTGTTCCGCAACAAGAACACCGGTGAGGCGCGCTATCTCGTAGATCAAAAGCTTGGATTCGAAAAGCATGAGCGAATGACGGAAGATGCCGAGGCAAAGATGCTGCAAGAAGCCGTGCAGACCTCGTACCGGAAAGCCGGAGAAGAGATGAGCATACTGAGCAGCATGTCGAAGCAGACCGTGATGAACAAACTACACGATCTTAAGTTTCCAAGATACGAACATAAAGGACCGAAGGAAGTTGTTGAGAACCTTTATGTTGATGCAGACGAAGATCATATAGCGCTTCAATATCTGAACGTCAAAGGCGACATCACTGAAGGCATGAACGGCAATGTGCCTGGGAAGCTTGTATATGTGTACGAAGGCGTAGAAAGAGAAGCGCCAAAGAGCGATAGATACAGACTTATCGCGCCGCATTACTTCAGCGGAGTCTATGAAGGCGAAGACAATGGGCTTTTGTGGGATGAGGTCTGGGAATACATCGATACGAAATACGATCTGGACAAGGTCAAGCACATATATCTGAACTCGGATGGAGGGACATGGATCACCGGAGGAAGCAGGAAGATCCAAGGGATCATAAGAGTGCTTGATGAATACCATCTGGACAAGTATCTTCACGGCATGACAACACATCTATGGGACAGTACGGAAGATGCGAAGGATATGCTCAGAGCGATCATCCGGAAAGGAACGAAAACGGAATTCGAAGAGGCATGCGACCTGATTTATGACTATGCCGAAGAAGAAGGTGCCCAGAACAGAGTCGAAACAGGACGCAAATACATACTGAACAATTGGATTGCTGCAAAGACAAGACTCAGAAGAAAAGCCGGAGTGGTCGGCAGCAGCACAGAGGGACATGTAAGTCACGTGCTCGCATCCAGAATGAGCTCAAGGCCAATGGGTTGGAGCAAGGTCGGAGCGAGTCAGATGGCAAAACTCAGAGCGTATTACTGGAACGATGGGAACATGCTTGATCTGGTAAGATACCAGAAAGAAGCGCTTCCAATGGCGGTCGGGGCAGAAGACATTATTAGCCCATACGATCTCGAGTGCTGGGAGAATAGACTCAGCCGGAATCCGAAACGGTATGAAGAAAGACTCAGAGTCTCGCTGCCGTTTCAGGCAAGAAAGAAACTCTGCATAATCGAGGATATCTGGTTTTAATGGAGTGGGAGCAGAGTCAAGGACGCCGAAGGCGCCGCATAGCGGGCCTGATCCTTGACTATGCGACACAGAAAACCCTCCTAAGCGCCAGCGGCGGGTAACACGTCCGCTGGGCTGCCTCCCTGGCGAAGGGGGGGGAGTTACGACTCGTCTCTGGCGCAGCCTGAGACACCGCTTCATATGCAGACTCTGCGTAGCAGTGTCTGCTGTAAAGAAAACCGCTCGCGCTCACTTGCGCTTGCGGGGATCGCCAGCCGATCGGCACACGCCTTACAGCTGCTTTGGGCGGTCTGAGTAGTGACCGCCGTCGCAGCGCGGGCCTCTCGGGGCGATCCGTAAAAGCAGTCGAACGCAATTTGGCTCTTTGATTGAGTCCCAATCCTACAGTAAAGTTACGCTGTCGAATTGAATTGACGCCTTGATATATGGCACGATGCGTGTTACAATATCGGGGCGTCAAAATTTGTCTCGGTAGCTCAGGGGACAGAGCACCGCTCTCCTAAAGCGGGTGTCGGAGGTTCGAATCCTCTCCGGGACACCAAACAAAATGACAGGTCAACGGCCTGTCGTTTTTGTTTGTTTTTTGGATTCGTTTTATTCTTCGTCTGGTGCCTTCGCGACGTTGATGCCCGGCTTTTCGGTCACCGCGGAGCTCTGAATGACCGCCGCCTCTGCGATCTTTGAAGTCTGAATGGCGATCTTGTCTACGGCCTTTGAATTCACAACAGCCTTGCTGCCTTTGATGTGGTCGACACCGCCGGCAACTCCGTCCAGCGCATCCATAGCGAGTTCATCCTTTCCGGAGAATTCTTCTGCCCTCCAGCCTTCTGCGAAGAATTTGTCGTCCTTTTTCATTTTGATTACCTCCTTTGTTTTATACTCTTTATTTCACCTTAAGCTTGATCGTCTTGTATTTACCATTCTGGGCATATACGCGTATGCTGCATGTGCCCTTCGATACGGCTTTGATCCTGCCCTTTGATGTCACGGCCGCGACCGCGGTATTGTCTGACTCATATCTGAGGCCTCTCTTTTTCTTTACCCTTGAGCCGACTGCCCTGGCCTTTATCTTATACGTCTTGCCGGCCTTAAGGCTCAGCTTTGCCTTCTTTGGCCTTCTGATCTTCACCCTGCTGTGGTTTTTGGCTTTGCCTCCCTTTGTGGCCGCATGGATCATCTTGGATGACGCGATCACGTTATTGTCCGAGTCGAGGGCGACTATCATGAATTTGTAGTATGTGCCCTTCTTAAGTGCAGCTCCGGCGATATTGTCTGCAGTGAAGCTATTGCTGTTTACGGCCGCTATCCTCCTGAGAGCATTCGTCTTTCCGCTCTTTGCACCGTAGATGACATACGATGCAGCGCCGTTTTGCTGCTTCCACGAAAGGTTCACGCTCTTTTTGCCCTGGCTTTTGCTTCTGAAGAGCAGCGGAGCGAATACCGTACCCGCAGGGTCGCTGTCTGCCGTCCATGCGAGAGCGGCCGCCTCTGCGGCCTCTGCCGATGCGCCCCTGCCGAAAGCTGTGCCGTCAGCGCCCATCTGCTTCGTTCTGTCGGCAGGCTTAACAGGCTCTTCGGTCTCCTTTGCGTATACCTTGATGGCAAAGTTGTCGACATCAAAGTACCTGCAGTCATCACCGATCAGCAGATCCTGTATCCATTTTTCTGACAGATCCTGCCAGCTGCCGCCGGCGAGGAACAGGCTCTCGCCGCTGTTGACAACGCCCTTGCTGTAGCTGTGGATTTGTTTATCTTTCTCCCTGCTGCGGTTGTACTCCTTCATAAAAGTCTCGTTCCATGAGGCCTGCAGGTTGATCGAATACAGATCGTCAGGTGTCTTCTGTGTCACCACCACGGAGAACTTCTGCCCCGTAGCCGCTGTGACCGGCTCCGGAAGGTCTTCCTTGTGGTAGCCTCCGTATTTGTATTCGGCATCCATCTCGGCCACCCTGGTGCCGTCGACAGGGTTGGCAGCGTTGTCATTCAGTAGGTATATCTCGTAATGAACCTTTGTGCCCGGGGTCGTCGTCTCGCAGCTCACCTGCTCGATTTTGCTCGGAAGCTCTGCAGTGAACACATTTGCCATACTCGTCGTGCCAGTGAGATACGCGGAATATACACTGTCGACAGGCATGTAATCGTGCTGGTAGGCCAGGTATTCATCATCCACATTGCTGAGGTCGAAATCCAGAGCCTCTATATTGCACACGCTCTTGTCGTAATACGAGAGCCAGAAATAACCGGTGTTTCTTGCGCCTTCAGATGCTGTATACGGATATTTGTCCTGACCCTCGAGCAGTCCCCAGCCCGGCCCCTTGTTAGGGAAGTTCTGAGTTGCGGCTCCCCAGCTGTTCTTTACAAGCCATGCGCCGTCATGTTCGGGAGTTGACAGGCTGCTTGCCTCTTCACTCGTCTTGCCCTCGATCGGATGCGCAAAGTTCTCCTTAGGATATTCATCGTCCCAGCCCACGATGGTCACGGCATGATTGGCGTTTGTCTTTTCATAGGTGTAGTGGGCCCAGTTCTGGCTTATATATTTGGTCTTTCCTTCGTTGTCCGATGGCCAGCTTGTGTCCGCACAGAAGGCTATCTCGACCGCGCGCTTATTCATAAGCTGCTCCTTGATAGCGTTGATCGCCGCATCACGCTCTTTGCCTGTCTTGTTTGCAGGCGTCGGCAGCATGTATGACTCTTTCAGCCTGTATGACTGCAGGAACCTGTCCTCATCAGGCAGCGACCAGTCGTCATCGGCGCTGTAATAGTAAGGCTCGTTATTTTTATAATAGATCGTTTTGTTCTTTCCGTGATATCCGAGTTCATTGGTATCGACGCTTTCGAGCGTCGGCCCGATGCCGGTCGCGAAGAGCGAGGTCGCATAGAAAGGGAAGCCTCCCTGATTGAGTATGTCTGACTCTTTGCTCCCCTTGTAATTGCCGCCTTCGCCGTACTGCGGATTGTTTTTATCCTTTATCGGCTGATAGGTGAACCACACCACCTGCTTTTCGGACAGATCCATATCATTATATTTCAGACCGCCTCTTATGTCTTTGTTGCCGAGTATGCTGGTCTCGGCTGCCGCGATGGCCGCGAAGCCCCAGCAGGTGCCGAATGGGTTCTGAAATTTGACCGGTGTCACATAGCAGTCTTCGGCAGGGTTGGGGTCCTCAGCGCCGTCACTATCAAAATCCCTGAGATCCAGCTTTTTAGGGTATGTCTCGCTGCTCTTTACTCTGAGCTGCTTCTTTCCCTCTCTGAATGCGAACGGGTCGGCCTCCGCATCCTGCATCTGCCTCGCGATCTCGTTCAGGGCCTCTTCAGACCCATCGTCAGATGCAGCGAAGGCATCTGTCGCAGCATACGGCATCATTGTGACCGCCATCGCGAGTGACAGGGTCAGTGCAGCGATTTTTCTTTTGACTGATATCGACATCCTATTTCCTCCGCAGGAGACAGCCCTCCTTTTCACAGGCAGGGCCGTTCCCTCACATACTTATACATTTAATAACCGTCTGTGGAGACAGGCATTCTTATTTTACCTTACTTGCCAAAGTAAATGCACACTTGGGGGTGCGGACGTTTTCTTGGACCGTCCTATCCCCTTTTATGCTGTGAGGCCTAGGCTCTGGCGATACTGAATC
>SVCQ01000032.1 GCA_015058275.1 Clostridiales bacterium | reverse complement strand
TCAAAGCTATATTTCGCCATAATAAAACTGACCTCCTCAAGTTAGATTCTGGTCTAACTTTTGGGGGTCAGTTCATTGCGCCCCTGTCCCTGTAGAGGGATCGTCTCCCTCTGCATTCTTTTTTGTTTAGGCTCTTGCATGTTAAAGAAACCTTGTCTGGATCGTGTCAGCGGTTCTTAATTTACCGATGTCCCTGAGAGCCGCTTTGTCCTCATCGCTGAGCTTGTCTGTTATTACTCAGCGCTGAAGCTGTCCTTGCCTACAGAGCAGAGCGGGCAGACCCAATCCTCAGGTACATCTTCCCAAGCAGTGCCAGGTGCTACTCCGTTATCCGGATCACCGACTTCAGGGTCATATACATAACCGCATACATCACATACATACTTTTCCATAGTACTTCCTCCTGTGTTGATTTGCGACCGGCACAGGCCCGTCGCTGATTTCATAGATATTTGATACTATCGTTGAATCCGGGCTCATGCACTAGCAGAGCCCTCCGTTGATGAGATTGTACAATTATTGAGGACTCAATTCCATACTTTATGAAATAATCGCGTGTTAAGTATTTCTATGCACAAAGATTAAGGTTTATAGTTTTACTTTTCTTAAATCCGGGCCTATACTACAGACAAGAAGAAAGGAAAGACGCCGGACGGTAAAGGGAGTAGCATCCATCCGGAGGCGAAACTTACCGGGGGCGTAATACATAGAAGGAGGCACGTCATGGTAACTGCAATCGTACTCGGAGTAGCAATGGTAATGTATGTTGGTGCTGAATGGGATATGGAAGACGAAGTCAAATAAGCCCGCCGCACAGATACAAATATATGAGATAGTATGAAACCCGGATCGCTTCAATGTGATCCGGGTTTTTCATTCGTTTTTTTATTAACCTTTATTTTATTACCGGGTCAGCGGAAGCTGCTACTCCTTTTCGGCCCGGGTCAGATACTTCACCGCGTAGTCGAGGAACTTCCTGGCCGCAATTGTCATGTGACCTTCGTCTACATAAGCGATGCCGAAGGTGACCTTGTGCGGCGGGTCGAGCGGCAGTTTGACCAGATGCTCGTTCCAGTACTGAGCCGAGAGCTCGTTGACGAAGCTGACTCCCAGCCCCATCCTGACCATAGCCAGGGTCGCCGGTGTATCGTAGGTCGTATACTTGATCGTCGGTGAGACATTGTTCGCCCTGAAGATCTCCTCGATCTCCATGTCCTTGCCCCAGGACGTCATGATGAAATCGTCGTTCTCGCTCTCACTGACCGGATAGGCCTTTGCATCCGCCAGCCTGTGATGCTCCGGAATGGCAGCTATTATCTCCTCCTCCGCCAGCGGTATCCACTCGTAGTCCATAGGCTCCGCATATGCGAGGAAGCCCATGTCCGCCTCGTGCTGATCGAGGTGGTGGAATATCTCAGGCCTGATGCCTTCCATGATGTTGAACTGAATGTCCGGATAGTCGCGCTGGAATGTCCTTACAAGCTCGGGAAGCCAGGTAGTGGCGACGCTCGGGTATGCGGCTATGGTGATGCTGCCGACAGACAGGCCCTGAAGCTCATCCGCAAGCTCATACATCTCGCGCTCCCTCGCAAGATAGGACCTTGCGATCGGGATCAGGCGCATCCCTTCTGCCGTAGGCTTGACTCCCTGCTTGGAGCGGATCAGAAGCGTGAGACCAAGGTCCCGTTCTAACGCAGCAACAAGCTGGCTCACCGCCGAAGGAGTGTAGCCAAGAGACTCAGCGGCAGCCCGGAAGCTGCCGCAGTCAACTGATTCTATAAATGCTTTACATCTTGCGCTTTCCATAAGGATAATAGCTCTTTACTGTTACTTACTGTCCGGGGTCCTCCCGTATCACTTCTCCAGTATCTCTGAAGCGAGTCTGTCCGCTTCGTTTATCAGCTCTGCCTTGCGCTCTCTCATCGATGCAGCGAGATCCGCATCCGCTCTTTCGATCGCAGGCAGATTGGCATCCACGTTGTAGCTCGCGGACTTAAGTCCTGCCTGCAGGCTGAGAGCCGCGACATAGATATCGCTCTTGAGGTTGGCATTCGACCTTCCTAGCATGCATCCGGCGAGCCTTAAAGCTGCGGCCGAATCTTCCATCACGGCAAGCGGCGCTTCAGCAGCCTCGACAGATGCTGTTGCTATGGCAGCTGTTCTGGCTGACTTCTCATCGTCAGTCTCGCGAGGCATACCGTAGGCGGCAGACACTTTGCCGAAGGCTTCCGCGTCCTTGTCCACGCCCTCAAGAAGGCGTCCGCGGATGGTCTCTGCTTCAGCCAGCACGTCCTTGTTGAGCTCCTCGAACTCGGCGTACTTAGGCTTGCCTATCGTGTGATTGGCGACCATCATGATGAGGGCGGCGCCAAGCGCTGATTCCAGCGCTGCGGCGGCTCCGCCGCCCGGGGTCGGCTCGCCCGACCCCAGCGCGCCCGAAAATTCATTTATTGTCAATTCGTTAAGCGATTTATCCATTTAATCACCTGTTCAGAGAGTACGTATACCGTTCATCATCAATTTCAACCAGGAGCGAAGCTCCATCAAGCTCGCTTGGTTGGAGCGAGCGACGCCGTCAACAGACGACGGGAGCTTCAGCTCATGAGATCGTCAGTCGGGGATTGTGACCCGCCACTGACGATCGAATATGGAACCCGCCGCCTACTCCGTTGAGGCGAGGGACATCCGGCGTCTGTTATAACGCCCGGCATATTCGTCCTCAGATGTCGCGGGATCATCCTTCCTGATCCCGGACCGTTTCTACTTAAAGTACTTGACGGCGCTTTCGAACATGCCCATGAAGTACTTGCCTTCAACGTTCTTGTAGAGGTCCTTGCCGACTCTCTCCGCGTGTCCCATCTTGCCGAAGACCCTGCCGTCAGGCGAGGTTATACCCTCGACGGCCATCATCGATCCGTTAGGGTTGAAGCGGATGTCGCCCGTGGCATTGCCGTCAAGATCGACGTACTGTGTCGCGATCTGTCCTGTCGCCGCAAGATGTCTTATCGTCTCATCCGGCGCGATGAATCTGCCCTCTCCGTGGGAGATCGGTACCGAGTATACCTGGCCTACCTCTGTGTATCTGAGCCACGGCGACTTGTTGGACGCTATCCTGACCCTTACGATCTTGGACTGGTGGCTTCCGATCACGTTATTAGTCAGCGTCGGGCAGTTCTCATCGGTATCGATGATCCTGCCGTAAGGCACGAGGCCAAGTTTGATAAGGGCCTGGAATCCATTGCAGACTCCGCACATCAGGCCGTCCTTTTTGTCGAGCAAGGCGGTCACGCCCTCCTTGATCTCTTCGTTCCTGAAGAAGGCCGTTATGAACTTGGCCGATCCGTCCGGCTCATCGCCGCCCGAGAAACCTCCCGGGATGAATATCATCTGGGCATCCTTGAGAGATCTTGCGAATCTCTCAACGGAGTTCTTTATATCCTCGGACGAGCGGTTCTTGATGATCATGATCTCAGGCACACCGCCTGCCTCTCTGACGGCGCGCGCGCTGTCGTATTCGCAGTTGGTGCCCGGGAATACCGGTATCAGGACTCTAGGCTCGGTGCGCTTGTAGATCGGCGCGTGCCAGCTGCGCGCGCGGAAGCTTATATTCTCCACCTTGCCCGTCTTGTTGTCGACAGTCGTCGGGAATACGCTCTCGAGCTTGCCCTCGTACAGCGAGAGCAGCTCACTCATCTCAAGGACCTCGTCATCGAGCACGATCTGCTGTCCGGATGTCGTGTATCCGAGCGTCTCGATATTCACATCGCCCCCGCCTACATAAGCCTCGTCGCCAAGCTCGAGTATGATGCTGCCGTAATTGTAGCCGAAGATATCCTTCATGGTCCTGGCCTTGTGGCTCGCAACCGCGTAGCGGTTGGTCGCGTTGCCAAGCCTCTCGTCGATCTCGGCAGCCTCGTATCTGAATCCAAATCCGTTTCCGAAGCTCATCTTCATGATGGCCTCAGCGATGCCTCCGATGCCCGGAGTATACGCCGATACGGCCTCTCCCGAAGAGATAAGCTCGTATGCCTTGTTCCAGACCTTGATGAGCGAAGCCGGGTTCGGCAGATCCCTGCCGACGCCGCCGTTCTCAGACTCGAGCTCAGGTCTCAGTATGACGACCCTGTGCCCCGCCTTCTTGAACTCAGGGGAGACGATCTCGCCGGTCTTGCCCATGGTCGTTGCGAACGAGATGAGCGTAGGCGGCACGTCGATATCCTCAAAGGATCCGCTCATGGAGTCCTTGCCTCCGATGGATCCTATACCGAGTCCCATCTGGGCCTCAAAGGCTCCGAGGAGGGCGGCCAGCGGCTTGCCCCATCTGGCCGGGTCGCGCCTAGGCGACTCGAAGTACTCCTGGAATGAAAGGTATACGTCCTTGAACGACGCACCCGTAGCTATCAGCTTGGCCACCGACTCCACTACCGCGAGGTATGCCCCGTGGTAAGGCGAAGCGCTCGAGATGAACGGATTGTATCCCCACGCCATCAGCGAGCAGTCGTCGGTGTATCCCTCTTCGAGAGGGATCTTGTGTACCATAGCCTGGATAGGCGTGATCTGGTTCTTGCCTCCGAACGGCATCAGCACTGTGCCCGCGCCGATGGTCGAGTCGAAGCGCTCGGAAAGCCCCCTCTTGGAGCATGTATTGAGATCCTGTGCGAGATTGTGCATGGCGGCCGAGAAGCTTCTCGACTCAGCGTACATGCATGTGCTCTGCCAGTCGCCGCTGTTGGCCGGCGCGATCTCGATGTGCTTGTCAGCACCGTTTGAATCCAGGAATTCCCTGGAGATGTCTACTATCTTCTGTCCGTTCCAGTTCATCACAAGACGCGGCTCTTCGGTGACCGTAGCGACGCGCACGCACTGGAGGTTCTCATCAGATGCGAGCAGCTTGAAGAAGTCTTCATTCTCGGCATCGATGACGCAGGCCATCCTCTCCTGGGACTCGCTTATTGCGAGCTCCGTACCGTCGAGGCCCTCGTACTTCTTTGGTACTGCGTCGAGATCGATCTCAAGACCGTCAGCGAGCTCTCCGATAGCGACGCTGACACCGCCCGCTCCGAAGTCGTTGCACTTCTTGATCATGCGGGTAACGGTCGCATTCCTGAAGAGCCTCTGGATCTTCCTCTCCTCAGGCGCATTACCCTTCTGGACCTCAGCACCGCAGGTCTCTACGGAGTGAGTGTCGTGAGCCTTGGATGAACCCGTGGCTCCGCCGATTCCGTCTCTGCCGGTCGAACCGCCGAGCAGCATGATGACATCGCCAGGCTCCGGCTTTACCCTGCGCACGTTGACCGCAGGAGCCGCCGCCATTACGGCGCCGACCTCCATCCTCTTGGCCGCATAGCCCGGATGATAGATCTCATCGACCTGGCCCGTGCAGAGTCCGATCTGGTTGCCGTAGCTCGAGTATCCCCTGGCCGCAGTCGTTGTGATCGACCTCTGAGGCAGCTTGCCCGGAAGCGTCTCGGATACCGGCTGCAGCGGATCAGCCGCACCGGTAACTCTCATAGCAGAGTATGCGTAAGCCCTGCCCGAGAGCGGGTCTCTGATGCATCCGCCGAGGCATGTCGCAGCGCCTCCGAAAGGCTCGATCTCGGTCGGATGGTTGTGCGTCTCGTTCTTGAAGAGCAGCAGCCACGGCTCGTTCTCGCCGTCGACTTCCACGTTGATCTTGACCGTGCAGGCGTTGATCTCCTCGGACTCATCGAGCTTGTCGAGCTTGCCGTTCCTCTTGAGATATCTGACTGCCATTGTGGCTATGTCCATCAGCGTCACAGGCTTGTCGCGCCCGAGCTCCTTCCTTACAGCGAGGTAATCCCTGTAAGCCCTCTCGAGCTGGATGTCCTCAAATGTGACGCTGTCGATTATCGTGTTGAATGTCGTATGTCTGCAGTGATCCGACCAGTAGGTGTCGATCATGCGAAGCTCGGTGATGGTCGGGTCCCTCTGCTCGACGTCTCTGAAGTACTCGACGCACATCGCAAGGTCTGCCTCGTCCATCGCAAGACCCATCTTGGCGATGCAGTCCGAGAGGTTCTGCTCGACCATTGTAGTGAAGCCCTGTAGAGTCTCAACAGTCTCAGGGATCTCGTACTCCATCTCGAGAGTCTCAGGCTTTTCGAGCCTGGCCTCCCTGGTCTCGACCGGGTTGATCACGTACTTCTTGACCGCCTGGATGTCCTGCTCGCTCAGATCGCCGTAGAGCAGGTAGACTCTCGCAAATCTGATCACAGGCCTCTCTCCCTGCGAGATGATCTGTATGCACTGCTCAGCCGAGTCCGCCCTCTGGTCGAACTGCCCCGGAAGCGCCTCAACAGCGAATACCGATGCAGCGAATCTCACCGCATCCTCCGGCGCGACATCCTGGAACGGAAGCCCCTCCAGCTCAGATGCCGTATTGTCGAGCTGCGGCTCCGCAAACACCTTCCATCTGCAGTCCTCAAAGAGAGCCTCATCGATGTTTTCGGCGTCATATCTGTTGATGACCCTGACGCCCTTGAGCCCGCTGATGCCCAGCAGAGTCTTTATATCGCTCTCAAGAGCAGCCGCCTCTCCGGCAAAGCCTTCCTTCTTCTCCACAAAGATCCTGTAGACCATGTTCTTCTCCTTTTAATTCCTCGTCCGTTTTCTCTATCCTTCAGGTCAGCGACCCGTTCTGTTCTACTTTACAGCCTTGAGCGCTCTCTGCCCGATGTCCGCCCTGTAGTACTTGTTGGCGAATTCTATCCTGTCGAGCATGTCGTAGGCCGCATCTATCGCTTCTGCGAGCTCCGGTCTCACCGCCGTGACTCCGAGCACCCTGCCTCCCGAGGTCAGGAGCTTGCCGTCCTCCTCTGCAGCGCCCGCGATGTATACGCAAGGCATCACATCGTCAGGTATATCGATCTCGTAGCCCTTCTCATAGCTGACCGGGTACCCCTCTGAAGCCGCGACCACGCAGCACGCGTAATCGTCCTTCCACTTGACCTCGACCTCCGCAAGCCTCTCCTCCGTGACAGCCTGCATTATGGTCAGAAGGTCTGAATCCAGCAGCGGCAGTACCACCTGTGTCTCAGGATCGCCGAACCTGCAGTTGTACTCTATGACCTTCGGCCCGTCCTTGGTGATCATGAGGCCGAAGTACAGGCAACCCTTGAAGGTGCGCCCCTCGGCGTTCATCGCCGCTATCGTAGGGATGAAGATCTCCTTGCGGCAGCGCTCGGCCACTTCCTCAGTGTAGTACGGATTCGGAGCCACAGTGCCCATGCCTCCGGTATTGAGACCTGTGTCTCCGTCGCCCGCTCTCTTGTGGTCCATGGAGCTTATCATAGGGACGATCGTCTTGCCGTCGGTGAAGCTCAGCACGGATACCTCAGGCCCTTCGAGGAATTCCTCGATGACTATCCTGTCTCCGCTCTGGCCGAACTTGTGATCCTCCATCATCTCTCTGACAGCGGCCACAGCCTCCTCGCGGGTCTCCGCTATGATAACGCCCTTGCCGAGTGCCAGTCCGTCCGCCTTGATAACAGTCGGTACAGGAGCTGTCTCGAGATAGTACAGCGCATCCTTGACGTTGTCGAAGCTCTGGTAGCGCGCAGTCGGGATGTCGTATTTCTTCATGAGGTCCTTCGAGAAGACCTTGCTGCCCTCGATCACGGCCGCCGAAGCAGTCGGGCCGAAGCACGGTATCCCTATATTCGTAAGCTCATCCACGCAGCCCATCACCAGAGGATCATCAGGCGCGACTACAGCGTAGTCAGGCTTGTGCTCCTTGGCAAAGGCCACTATGCCGGCTATATCCGTTGCCTTGACAGGATAACACTCGGCATCGGCTGCGATGCCTCCGTTGCCCGGAAGTGCATATATCCTGCCCACCTCCGGATTCTCTCTGAGCTTTTTAATTATGGCGTGTTCGCGTCCGCCGCCGCCTACAACCAGAATATCCATTTCTGCCTCACTTTGTTAATCTGCCGCACTAGTGATGGAACAGGCGCATGCCTGTGAATGCCATTGCGATTCCGAGCTCGTTGCAGCACTCGATGACCGCATCGTCTCTGATCGAGCCGCCCGGCTGAGCGATATAGCTGACGCCGGAAGCCGCAGCTCTCTGTACGTTGTCGAAGAACGGGAAGAACGCATCGGATCCGCAGGACACACCTGTGATCGTATCGAGGTACGCCCTCTGCTCTTCGTCTGTGAATCTCTCAGGCTGCTCTGTGAAGTACTTCTGCCATACGCCCTCTGCGCAGCAGTCCTCTTCATTCTTGTTGATATATGCGTCGATCACATTGTCCCTGTCAGGTCTCCTGATGTCCGCCCTGAACGGAAGGCTAAGAACCTTGTCGTGCTGTCTCAGGAACCATGTGTCTGCCTTGCCGCCCGCAAGCCTCGTGCAATGCACTCTCGACTGCTGTCCGGCGCCGACACCTATGGCCTGGCCGTCATGCACGTAGCACACCGAATTCGACTGGGTGTACTTGAGAGTGATGAGTGCGATGATCAGGTCGCGCACCGCCTCCTCAGGCAGGTCCTTCTTGTCAGTCACTACATTGCCGAGAAGTTCTCTGTCGATCTTGAAGAAGTTATGTCCCTGCTCGAAGCTGACTCCAAAGACCTGCTTTGTCTCCTTCTCAGGGGGAACATAGTCAGGATCGATCTTTACGATATTGTAGCCGCCCTTCTTCTTTTGCATCAGAAGCTCGAGTGCCTCATCCGTATATCCCGGAGCAATGACTCCATCCGACACCTCTCTCTTGATCAGTCTCGCTGTTGTCTCATCGCACACATCCGAAAGAGCGATCCAGTCGCCGAAGGAGCACATCCTGTCGGTGCCTCTGGCCCTTGCGTATGCGCATGCGAGAGGCGAGTCATCAAGGCCCTCGACATCATCCACAAAGCAGGCCTTCTTTTGCCTGTCCGTCAGTGGAAGTCCCACTGCGGCGCCCGCAGGGCTTACGTGCTTGAACGAAGCCGCAGCCGGCATCCCAAGAGCCTCCCTGAGCTCCTTGACGAGTTGCCAGGAATTAAGTGCATCGAGGAAGTTGATGTAACCCGGTCTGCCGTTTACGACCTCGAGTGGCAGCTCGCTGCCGTCCTCCATATAGATGCGCGCCGGCTTCTGATTCGGATTGCAACCGTATTTGAGTTCGAATTCTTTCATTTTACAACTCCATTTTGTTTTTTCGATTTTCGGATCCCGGAGTGAGCGTGCGTAGGAGCCGCTTGGAATGTCGCGACGAGACTGCAGGCGTTTGGCATTTATCGGAGGAGCTCAGCCTCCGGAGATCAATGCTTTCTACATTACGGCAACGCCGTATGATCATTGAAAGCATTTAGAACTGGCCGCCGTAAGCGAAGCGTCAGGCGCAGTTCTCCAAATGGCAAAGTCGAGCGAGCAGACATTCCCGGCGAGGAAGCCCAGCGAGCGAAGGGATTCGCAAATCGTATTCTATTCGTGTTTGTTTATCAGGCGGCTTTCAGCTTCGCCGCTGACCAGATCAGTGTAGCGGACGTACAACGATATTTTGTTGTCCGCATCGAGCGCGTTCCAGATCTCGTCTGTGAATGCATCTATGTCATCAGGGATCTCTATGCGCCTTGGCTCGCCCTGGAATGTCGGCAGCGGATTGCCGTCGCACTCATATGTGTGGATGAAGTGGCCTAGGCCCGGTACCGGTGTGTACTCGTATCCGTATCTGGCGCAGGCCGTACCCTCTGCATCCATGCTCTTTAAGATGCTCATCCTGTAGACGAAATCGGCAGACTCTCCGAACACGAGCTCAGCGCTGATCCTCGGAGTGAGGTTCGGAGCATCCGGCTCAAACTGTCTCGACTGAAGCGACGCGTGGAACTGCATTCCCGCCTTGATCCCGTCATAGACCGTGTCTGTCTGGTTGCCGTTGGTCACGATGAGGTGGTTCTCATAACTCCTGACTGCGGCGTAAATGATGAGGCTCGGGTCCTCGAGCTTCGACGGATCGAATGGCTCTGTGAATACCGCGCCGTTCTTCTCGACGAAGATCCTGTTACGCGAATTCTCCGAACGCCCCATAATAAAATACGCGATGACCGCCTTCGTGCCATCGCAAGACTCACCGGCCACGATACCGCGTCCCGGATATCTGTTGCCGTCTACCGCATCCCTGAATTTGCTGATCTTGTATATGTCCATTGAATTTGTCTCCTTGATTCACTGATTAGCTGCGTTCTTTGACGATCTTGCGGCAGATCTTGGCCACCGCAACAGGGAGTATGAGCCATTCGGCCTGCTCCATGACGCGCCTCTGCAGGATCTCAGGCGTATCGCCTTCCTCTACATTGACTGCCTTCTGCGCGATGATCTCTCCGCCGTCTGCGATCTCGTTGACATAGTGCACCGAAGCGCCCGTCACCTTGACTCCCCTCTTGAGAGCCTCCTGGTGAGGGATGATGCCATAGAAACCGTCCCCGCAGAACGCAGGTATGAGCGACGGGTGAATGTTTATTATCTTGTGGTCGTAATACGACACGAAGTCCTTGCTGAGTATGACCATGAATCCGGCGAGCACGATAAGGTCGATGTTGTGAGCATCGATGAGCTCCTTGCATTTGGCCTCGAAACCCTCCTGGCCTCCGCAGGCCTTGCGGGTCACCACATGCGTCTCGATGCCTGCCTTCTCAGCACGCTCGACCGCATAGGCTCCCTCCCTGTTCGATATGACAAGGACGATCTCGCCCTTTTCGATCAGGCCCGCTCTCTGGGCATCGATCAGCGCCTGCAGATTTGTACCGCCGCCGCTTACCATCACGGCTACTCTTGCTTTGTCTTCCATATACTCTTCCTCCGGGAGGTAAGAATGCCTCCGCCATCTAATCCGCTAAAATGATTATACAGCAGAGGCTTCAATTCTTCCATTGTTATGCGAGTATTAAGCCGCCCGAAAATGCACTCTTTGGTGAGCAACAATCCATCCGGATATGCACCGCCGTGCGGGCACTGATCCGGCCGGATCTGCACTCCTAAACGAGCTCGATTTTGTCGCTTCCGCGTACGATCTCACCGATCAGATATGCATCCTCGCCGCAGGCCCTGAGAGTCTCAAGAGCTCTCTTTGCATCCTTCTTTGCGACCACGATCGTCATGCCGACTCCCATGTTGAAGGTGTTGAACATATCGCGCTCGTCGATGTTGCCGACAGCCGCGATAAGATTGAAGATCGGAAGCACCTTTACGGCCCTCTTCTCGATCCTTGCGCAGAGTCCCGCCGGGATGCTGCGAGGGATGTTCTCGTAGAAGCCGCCGCCCGTGATGTGCGAGATGCCCTTGACCTTGACTTCATCCAGAAGCGTCAGCACAGGCTTTACATATATCTTTGTAGGCGCGAGCAGAGTCTCGCCGAGAGACCTGCCGCCGAGCTCGGCATTGCCCGCCTTGACAGCCATGAGATCCGGCTTGTCGAGGCCGAACACCCTCCTCACCAGGGAGAAGCCGTTCGAATGCACTCCGCTCGAAGGAAGAGCGATGATCATGTCGCCCTCCTGCATGTCGTTGTTGTTGATGATCTTATCCTTGTCGACAACGCCCGTGCAGTAGCCCGCGAGGTCGTACTCATCTACCGGGTAGAAGCCCGGCATCTCAGCGGTCTCGCCGCCGATAAGAGCAGCCCCCGACTGCACGCAGCCCTCGCAAACACCCGCAACGATCTGCTCGATCCTCTCCGGGACGTTCTTGCCGCAGGCAATGTAGTCGAGGAAGAAGAGAGGCTTGGCGCCCACGCAGATGATGTCGTTGACGCACATCGCCACGCAGTCGATGCCGATAGTGTCGTGCTTGTCTAGCATGAATGCCATCTTGAGCTTGGTGCCCACTCCGTCGGTGCCGCTTACCAGCACCGGCTTGTTGATGCCCTCAAGGTCGAGTTCGAAGAGGCCGCCAAAACCGCCGACCTGTCCCATGACTCCCGGGACAGCCGTCCTTGCGATGTGCTTCTTCATCAGTTCGACCGCTTTGTAGCCGGCAGTGATGTCGACTCCGGCAGCTGCATATGTATTAGATCTGGATTCCATTTCGCACCTCTTATCCTGAGTGTTGGTGTTGATAGTCCTCTAATCCTCTTTGCCTGTCCAGCAGTAAGTGCAGAGCTTGCACTTATCGAGTCCGATGGCCTCCACTACGCCGTCGAGGCTCTGGAATTCAAGCGTCTCAAACCCCATCTGTCTGGCTATGGCCTGACGCAGATTGCGGCCCCTCTCTGTCGAGCCGTCCGCGTACTCGTCAAGATGCTCCAGGCCCTCTTCGCCCTCGAGCTCGACGATCACTCTCCTCGAGAGCAGATCCATCTCACTCTTGTTGCGCGAGAAGTTCAGATACTTGCACGCATACATGATTGGCGGGCAGGCCGATCTCATGTGGACCGACTTCGCCCCGTTGTCATACAGGAATTCGACCGTCTCACGCAGCTGCGTGCCCCTTACGATCGAGTCGTCAACAAAGAGCAGATTCTTGTCCCTGATAAGCTCCATAACAGGGATCTGCTTCATCTTGGCGACCTTGTTGCGCTCAGCCTGATTGGTAGGCATGAAGCTCCTTGCCCATGTAGGCGTGTACTTGATGAAGGCCCTCGCGAACGGCAGATGAGTCTCGTTCGAATAGCCGATAGCGTGAGGTGTGCCGCTGTCAGGCACTCCGCCCACGTAGTCGATCTGCGACACGTCGAAGCCGCTCTCTATGTCGTTTCTGGCCATGATGCGGCCGTTGCGGTAGCGCATCGTCTCGACATTGACGCCCTCGTATGTCGTGGTCGGATAGCCGTAGTAGCTCCAGAGGAAGGCGCAGATCTTCATCTTGTCGCCCGGCTCCACTAAAGTGATAACACCGTCCGGTCTCAGGAGAACTATCTCTCCCGGCCCGAGGTCTCTTGTCTCCTCGTAGCCCGCCTTGTACAGCGCAAACGACTCAAAGCTGACAGCGCAGGAATGCTCGCCTGTGCCGATCGTGACAGGAAGCCTTCCGAGCTTGTCTCTGGCAACGATCAGGTCACCGCCTTCTTTGAGCACGAGTATGGAAGCCGTGCCTTCGATCACATCCTGGGCATAGCGTATGCCCTCCACCAGATCGTCCTTTTCGGAAATGAGAGCTGCGATCAGCTCAGTCTGGTTGATGCGTCCCGAGGTCATCGCCTCAAGATGGCCGTGCGAGCCCCTGAGCACGATATCCACGATCTCCTCGACATTATTGATGACACCGACCGTGCAGATGGCGTAAGTGCCGCTCACCGAGCGGAACAGCAGAGGCTGCGGATCCATGTCGCTGATGCATCCTATGGCAGCCTTGCCCTTCATCTTGCCGATGGTGCCTTCGAACTTGGTGCGGAACGGCGCGTTCTCTATATTATGGATCTCTCTCTGAAGTCCCATCTCCGAATCGTAGGAAGCCAGCCCGCCGCGACGCGTGCCGAGGTGGGAGTGGTAGTCCACGCCGAAGTAGACATCGAGCATGCAATCCTCTTTAGACGTAATTCCAAAGAAACCGCCCATTATGATTCCTTTCCGTCCTGTCCTACTTTGCGAAGAAGAGCTCGTTGAGTGTCAGCGGATCGATGTACTCTCCGTCCTTGTAAACACGCATGTTGCCGGACGCGATCTCGTCGATCAGCATGACCTTGCCGTCCTTGTCGTAACCGAACTCGAACTTGATGTCGTAGAGCTCGAGGCCCTTTGCCTTCATGTCGTCAGCAACGATCTTAGTGATCTGCTTTGTCATCTCCTTGAGCTCGTCGTACTGCTCGCCTGTCATGATGCCGAGTACGATAAGACCGTCCTTTGTTACCAGCGGATCGCCGAGTTCGTCGTTCTTGAATGTAGTCTCAACATAAGCAGGAAGCTCAGTGCCCGACTCCATATACTCGCCGTATCTTCTGATGAAGCTGCCTACAGCTCTGAGTCTGCAGACTACCTCGAGTCCGTGACCGAATACCTTGGCAGGCTTGACCTCCATGGTAGTCTCGTCGAAGTTGGCCTTTACGAAGTGAGTCCTGATGCCGGCCTCGTTGATCTTCTTGAAGTAGTAGTCAGTCATGCGCAGGTTGAAGTCGCCGACGCCCTCGATGGTCAGTCCTACCGAGTTCTCTCCCGGATCGAATACTCCGTCCTTGCCTGTGCAGTCATCCTTGAACTTCAACAGATAATTGCCGTTGTCGAGTTCAAATACGTTCTTGGTCTTACCGGTGTAAACAAGTTTCATAGTGTCTCCTCTCTATGTCCATTAAACGGCGATGCCTGTATGACCATCGCCTTTACTAACGATTTAGAATCTGCTCTGTGCTAAAGTCTGCTCTCTATGCCCGCGTCCTTCTCTCTGACGGCCTCGGCCTCCGCCGAGCGCCTCTCATCGAGCATCTCCGCAAGCTCAGGATCGGATACAGCCAGTATCTCGGCGGCGAGCAGTGCCGCGTTCTTGCCTCCGTCGATGGCTACTGTCGCGACAGGAATGCCGCTTGGCATCATAACGGTCGACAGCAGGGCATCCATGCCCTCGAGGGCCGCGCCCTTGCATGGCACTCCGATGACAGGAAGCGTGGTATTGGCAGCGATTGCTCCCGCGAGGTGCGCAGCCATGCCGGCAAACGCGATGATGACTCCAAAGCCCTCGTCTCTTGCGGCGAGCGACCAGGCCCTGGCCTCAGCCGGCGTCCTGTGCGCCGAATACACGTGAGCTTCGTACGGGATGCCCAGCTCTTTGAGCACTCCGGCCGCTTTAGTCACGACAGGCAGATCGCTGTCGCTCCCCATGATAAGTCCGACTTTTTTCATCAACAAAAATTCGGCAAGGATACCCCGTCTTCTGTAAGGCGGGGAGGAATTGCCAACCTCCTCTCCTGATCAGTTTTTAGAAATAACTTGTAGTTGTATAGTATCTATGCCCCGGCACGCTCGCTTTTGCCCG
>SVCQ01000031.1 GCA_015058275.1 Clostridiales bacterium | reverse complement strand
ATACGAGATCCTCGCTACAGACGTTCCTCTGCACGTAATGGATCTGCCTCAGATGAAGAGAGACAAGGACCGCGTCAAGTGGGCAGAGGAGATCAAGGATCTCAAGGCTCTTGTCGAGAAGGAGACAGGCAACAAGGTAGACGAGGAGAAGCTCGCTGCTGCGATCAAGACTATCAATGCCAAGAGAGCTGCTCTTGAGAGACTCTACAAGCTCAGAAGAGGCGCCAATGTACCTATCAGCGGTACAGACACACTGCTCATCTCGCAGATCGCTTACTATGACGATCCTGCAAGATTCACTCAGATGGTCAATAAGCTCTGCGACGAGCTCGAAAAGAGAGCCGCAGAGGGAGTCAACCTCGCTGAGGGCAAGAAGAGGATCCTCATCTCCGGTACACCTATGGCTATTCCTAACTGGAAGCTCCACAACCTCGTTGAGACAAGCGGCGGCATCGTAGTATGCGAAGAGACCTGCACAGGTACAAGATACTTCGAGAACCAGGTCGACGAGAGCGGCAAGACAGTAGACGAGATGATCCAGAACATCGCAGACAGATACATGAGCATCAACTGCGCATGCTTCACTCCTAACACTGCTAGATTCGACGACGTTGTCAGGCTTGCCAAGGAGAGCAAGGCAGACGGAGTCATCGATGTCAGCCTGATGTTCTGCCAGACTTACGATATCGAAGGCAGAGCCCTCGAAGAGAGATGCAAGGCAGAGGGAATCCCGTTCCTCGGACTTGAGACTGACTACACAGACAACGATGCACAGCAGCTCAAGACAAGGATCGGCGCATTCATCGAGATGCTCGGCTAGTAGTTTGCTCGGCTAAGATACTGCCAGACACGCTCTCGCTAAGTCCTCACGCAGCGGTACTAAACTCTGACTTCGTCTTCGACTCGTCAATCGTTAAGTACCGGCGTTGCGGATTTGTCTGTCAGTACTTATCCGATCAAAGCAAGTTCGAAATTTAAACAATCACATTAAATGTGGTAGAATCGGGGACGGAAGTTATCCGTCCCCGGTTTTTGGAGGAGACAATGGCAGAGTATCTGCATTACTACATTTTGTTTCAGAATCATACGGACGCTACTGCGATGTACAGGGCGCTCAGGGGCAAGGGCATGTATGCCCAGATCAGCCCGACTCCGAGAGAGCTCAGCGTGTGCTGCGGAGTATCGCTTCTGGTACACGGAGAGGATGTTGACAGGATAAAGGAGATCGCCGAAGAGGACAGGCTCGCCTATCTTTCGATCAGCGGACTCAACAATACTTTCGATAATACGAGGCACAGATATGGCTAGGAAATACATTGGAATAGATATAGGATCGACCGCATCCAAGGTCTGCATACTCGAAGAGGGCAAGGACCCTGTATACGAGGTGCTGCCTACAGGCTGGAACAGCAAGATAACCGCAGGCATCATCAAAGAGGATCTCGAGAAGAAGTACGGCGATCTCGAGGACAGCGCGATCGTTGCCACGGGCTACGGACGCATAAGCGTCGAGTATGCCGATGAGGTCATCACTGAGATCACCTGCCACGGACGCGGGGGCTATGAGATGATAGGCCGCGACTGCACTATCATAGACATCGGAGGCCAGGACACCAAGTACATCAACGTGGTGAACGGCAGGCCGGTGGACTTCCTGATGAACGACAAGTGCGCAGCCGGCACGGGCAAGTTCATCGAGGTCATGGCCAACAGACTGGGGCTCACGATCGAGGAACTCTTTGAGATGGCTCAGATTGGGGAGCCTATCTCCATCAGCTCGCTTTGCACGGTATTCGCGGAGTCCGAGGTCATCAACTACATGGGAGAGGGCAGAAGCCGCGAGGACCTCGCTGCCGGAGTCATAGACTCGGTAGCGCTCAAGGTGACTACTCTCGTCCAGCGCAAGGAGATCCAGGACACCGTGATCATCACGGGAGGCTTCAGCGACAATGAGTTCTTTGCAAGCCTGCTTTCGAAGAAGCTCGGACAGACCGCTCACGCGATGCCTTACGGCAGATATGCAGGAGCTTACGGAGCGGCGCTGCTTGCAAGAGACCACGACAGTAAATAGATTGAAATTTCCACTGGACTAAAACGGCCGGAGGCGCAATGCCTCCGGCCTTCGTATATCTGCAGTTATGTATTGCTTTACTTTATGAGCTTGCGCAGCGCCGCGTAGGTGCCGAGTCCGAGCTTCGGATACTGGGTGACATCCTGGCCCGGATAGTCATTGCCCTCGATCAGGAGTGGACCCTTGTCCCTGCTGACAGCGACGTCCCATGCGACGTATCTCACCTGCGGTACGACCCTGGCCGCATCCATGACGAGCTGTTTGCATTCTTCCCACTGAGGAGTCTTGAAGCCCTTGAGCACTGTGCCGATCTCAGGCACCGTCTTGTATGTGATGCGCTCCTTGTCGTATCCGTCGGTAGCCGAGAGGCCTGTGGATACATCCAGTATGACCGCGAGCCCGCCGTGGTTGAAGTTGTCGACGTAATTGCCGGCGCGTCCCATCCTGATGGCTCCCGCTGCCACAGCCACATCATCGTCGCTGTTGTATATTGTAACAAGGCGGATGGTGTTGACCGAGGTATCGCAGAGAGTGTCCATTTCGGCGCACTGCACCACGACCTCCTCTGCGAGCACGCAGCCTGACATGTACAGATCTTTGTATATGCTCTCCGTATCCATGCCCTTCTCGTAGACGATCTTTTCGATGCCGCGTCCGCAGGACTGGTCGAGAGGCTTTACAATGAGCTGGCCCTTCTCCTTGAGAAGCTCGGCGAACTCTTTGGAATTCTTACCGTCCAGGACCATCCAGTCCCTCTTGAGGAACTTGTCGAATCTCTCGTTGAAGACGGCCTTGTTGTCGAATATCCCGCGGTACGCCGGGTCATTGAGCTCTGCGACGAGCTGGTTGTTGCGTCCTATGGTCAGGAAGCCCTCGCGCTGCTCTTTGGTCATGTCGTACATCTCGAAGGCTTCGTAGTCGACATAGCCCGTGCCGTAGGTGAAGATGCACCTCATTATGTCCGAATACACAAAAGCGGCAGGCCTGTGGGTCTTGCGGGCCACACGCTTTGCGGTCTGCCATATCCTCTTTGTGTCTGTCTCGCGGAATCTCCGCCACAGAAATCTTACATCAGTCATTATCCGAGGTTCCTCCTGAGCTCATCCCTGCGGTATTCGTAGGCTTCGATGATCTCCTTCTCGAAGAGGAGCGTGTCGTCAAGCCCAAGCAGTCTGAGCAGATATTTTGTGAATAGCGGGTTCATGATCAGATACGGTCCGAGAGAGTAGGTGGCAAAGAAGTTGTTCCTGTACAGACCCTCTCTCTTTGTATCCGGATTCATGCCTATGCCGATCTCGATGTCTATGAACGGCTCGTCGAAGTCGCCGTAGGCGAAGGAGAACTGGCTCCTGTGACCGAGCATCGTGATCTCGGTGCCGTCCTTGGCTTTGAAGAGGCCGACGTACTGCGAGTTGTGGCGGTCCTCCTCCATGTATCTGACGGAAGTGAAGTCAAAGATGCCAAGCGCAGGGATGACCCTGTCTCCGTCCTTGATCTCGCGTCCGAATATCTCTATGGCATTGCCTGTGGCGAGCACTATAGTGCCCTTGTCAATGAGCTCAGAGATGCGTTCTCTGTGAGGCTTCAGAAGCTCGATGATCTGCTCCTGCTTGCGCTCCGGGCTGCATCCGAGATAGATCATGTCCACATCATCCTTGACGAATGCCGGCACGGAGGTATTGTCCGTGCTGATGACCTTTATCTCGCTATTACAGCGGGAGAGATACTCGGCGTTGTAGCTCTCGCCGAATATATTGCAGTACTCAGGATAGAGAAGTTCAAGTGTTTTCATTACTCTTCTCCTCCTTTCTTATCTGCGAGCTCCATCGCGCGCTTGTATATATTGTCTCTCCATGTCTGGCCCTTGGTGACGTAGTCTGTCTCATAGAGCACGTATACACGCTCTATGCCTTCGGTATCCACATGGAGTGGAACTTCATCGTCATTCTCGACAGCCACGATCTTGTCGGCCGGTATACCTGCAAGCAGCAGCCTGAGTTTGTGGTTTAAGAACATGTGGCCGCCTACGATGATCTTTTTGATATTAGGGCTGTTGAGAGCCTCGTAGTCCGTCTCGTAGATCCATGTGAGGGTCTCGGTAGGGTGGTTCCTGTCCTGGACCTCGTCCATGCAGAATACGACGTTCTTGTTGCTCGGCTCGTTGGCCATGTATTCGAACACCGTCGAAGCGGCGCTGACGTTCTGGCTCTTGGTCGCGAATGCGTAATATCTGATGCCGTTGAATTCCTTGTACGTCTCTCTGATCTCAGGGATCTTCTGGCGGGAGAGGAATTCGGCTATATCCTCACGGCTCTGTCCGACTGCGCGGAGAGTAGCGGCTGCGGAGACAACGTTGAATACGTTGAACACAGTATCGGAGATGAGAGGGTAGGTCTGAACGGACCCGTCCTTCTCCCTGATGACTGTAGTGCGGCCGTCGAGGTCGATGGTCTCTGCGTAGTAATCCGCATCAGGCGTCCTGTAGCTGCACTTCGGATCCGAGCAGCGGAACTTGCCGAGGTGGCGGTAGAACCTGTAGTCGTACTCGATAGGCTTGCCGCAGACAGGGCAGACCGTGATGTCCTTGACTATATTCTCATACGGATGAAGACCCATGTCCGCCATGCCGTAGAAGATGCGCCTTGCGCCGGTGCCCTCTGCGAGCGTCGAACTGATCGGGTCGTTGGCATTCAGGATAGCCGTGGTCTTTGAACCGAGCTTTTTGAATGCGTTGTTGATGCAGTCGTAGATGTACTCCGGATGACCGTTGCGTCTGAGGGAGTCCTTGCACACGTTCGTAACGAGTATGTAGTCAGGCTCGATCATGCCCATGGTCTTGGCGAGAGTCTTCTCGTCGGCCTCGAGTATGGATACGTCGATCTTACATTTATTGAAGATATTGACGCCTCTCATGAGATTGAGGCAGTAGCCGGCGTGGAGATTGGCTCCCCAGTCGTTGTAGCTGACCTTGAGTCCGGCCTCGATGAGCTTGCCTGCCACGAGGGAAGTCGTGGTGGTCTTGCCGTTCGTACCTGTGATGGTGATCACAAGATCAGGCTTTTTGACCTTTGCCAGGAAGTCCGGGCAGAGCTTGAAGGCAAGCAGGCCCGGCCAGTCGTCTCTGGTCTCGCCCTTGAGCCTGAGAAGGGCGTCAACAAATTTGGATGCCCAGAGGGCAATATAGAATCTAAGCATTGCTGTCCTTGATACCTCTTATCTTATTATTTACTGTCTCTCCGAAAGGGCCCTGAGCGTGACCTCATAGGCCTTGACGGCTGAGTCGTGTCTTGTCTCTCTGTAGCTGTCGCCGGCAAGGGCCCTGACGAGCATGTCCATCATGTGAGGGTTCTTGACCAGGAGAGGGCCGATCATCTCGGTGCCGAAGAAGTTCCTGTAATGATAACCCTCGGCGCCTGAGCCCTCGGAATTGCCGGGTCCCAGCGTGACCTTGGTGAATAGCGGCGAGTCAACATTCGTGACGCTGCCGCATTTATTGATGAAGCCTACGACCGGCCTGTCCAGAAGATCGGTCTCGGCTACGATGTCGTGCGTGACGCGCGTATCTGTCTCCGAGGTGACATAGTCGAAGATGCCGAGTCCCTCGAGATCCTTTCCGTCTACATTGTGGATGCTCTTGCCGAGCATCTCCCATGAGTTGCCGGTAAAGAGCACGTAAGTGCCGGCCTCGATCGCATCTCTCAGAGCTTCCTTTTCGGCCTTGAGGCAGCCGAGCGCCTTGTCGCGCCTTAGCTCCGTGCCGGCTCCGCAGTATATGAAGTCATACTTGCCGTCGAAGAGCCTGTCGCCGTAAGTCCTGCAGTCTACGCTGACCTCAAGGCCGAGCTCCTCGAGCCTCCTGACGAGCATGGTGACATTGCCGTAGTCACCGTACATATTCATCAGATCGCTGAATAGATGTAGTATCCTGATGCCCACTTTATCACTCTCCTGTTGTCTCAACTTCGCTGAGTGCCCTGAACTTGATCTGGTCGACGAAGCATGTCATGACATAGAAGCACTCCGTGTCTGACTCGCCCATGAGTCGGGCTGCCTCGCTGAGGTCCTCGCAGACCGTGATCCTGTCTCCAGGTATATCCGTCACCTCGAATCTCGCGTCGAGGTCGTAGCAGTACTGGCCTGCCAGTATTATCTGTTTGATCTGAGGGACGTTGAGCTTCTCAAAGTCTATGTCCCAGAGCCACGAAGTCTCGCTTGTGAAGTACTTGCGGCTTATCTCATCCACGATGACCATGACGGAACTGGAGCGCTTGTCTCTCGCTGCCGTCTCGATGGCCCTGTCGTAAGCCACGGAGTTCTCGTGCTTGGATACGAGAAGATAGCCCGGCTTGCCGCCTACTCTGAAGCTCTCGACTCTCTTGCTGTGGGAGATGAAGTTCTCCATGTACTCGACAATCTTTTCGGGCCTGACTCCGGCCTTTTCGCATACCGCGAAGGCAGCGAGGGTGTTGTAGCAGTTGGCAATATTGCTGAACGGCATGTGAACTTTGTACTTGCCGTTGATGGTCACGTGCTGGCCCTCGTAGTCGGCATCCGTGATCGTGACGTCCGTGTCCGGACGGCAGAAGCCGCACTCGGTGCAGCGGTACTTGCCGACGTGGTTGTAGTGGAAGTACTCGTACTCCATGCGGCCGCCGCATGCAGGGCAGTAGGCGCCGTCGTTGTAGCGTGTGGTGTTCTCTTCGGTATCCTCCGCCAGACGGTCTGCGCCGAACCAGGTCACCTCCGGGCGGCCGAAGCCGTAGTCGGCGATCTGAGGGTCGTCCGCGTTGAGGATGAGATGCATGTCGTCATGGATGCTCTCTTTGATGACGCGGTGAGCCCACTCCGGGTGGCCGTTGCGGGTCATCTGGTCACGGTAGAGGTTTAAAATGACATAGTACTTAGGGTGGAAGAATTTGAAGGTATGACGGGCAAAGCGCTCATCGCTCTCGAGGAGGACGATATCGCTCTTGACCTTGCCGCCCGGAGTGCAGTCACAGAGAAGGCATGTAGCAACGCCTTCGGTCTGGTTGGAGCCTGCTTTGTTCCAGGCGACGCGATGTCCGTCCGAAGTAAGAATGTGGGCGATCATCTCTACTGTGGATGTCTTGCCGTTGCTGCCGGTGACGGCGATCACCGTCTCCGGGAGCTCTATGCGTGAGAGTATATCCGGACACACCTTGAGAGCAAGGCTGCCCGGCATGCTGGATCCGCGTCCCACAAGGGAGCCGACCCTGCTTGCTGTCTTACAAAGTGCTATTGCGAGTTTTGTTTTTGATCCGGCCATATGTGTCATCTCCGTCTGTATATATAACAGTCCTATTTTACATCATATTTGGTAGACTTGCCACCGCCGGGACACACAATATTGTGTTAAGGGGCTATGTGGCCGTAGCCGTAGATGACCGGGCTGTCGATAGTGTATCTCTTCTGACGGCAGAGGTCGCTGGAGTTGCCCTCGATGGTGAAGACCTTGTCCTCGACTACCGCGGACACGATGCCGACGTGGTCGATGTTGTGATCCTGATCCCAGTCAAAGAATATAAGGTCGCCTCCGGCAGGGGTATCGCCCTCGTCGATCCAGCTCTCCCTGTCCATGAACCACGAGGCTCCGTCTCCGACCATGGCGAACTTAGGCGCCTTACCCGAGGACAGGTAGCCGCACTGATCTTCGCACCACGAAGCAAAGCATGCACACCATTCGACGCGGTCATCAAAACCGAACCACCTCCAGAAAGGCTCGCCTCCTTCGTTGCCGAGCTGGGCGGCCGCGGTCTGTGCCATCGGAGTATCCGAAATGACGTTCACCGGTTCCTTTGTCATGCGGGCATAGACCTTGCCGCCGGCAAATATGCCCACGGCGATCGCGAGTATGAGTATTACTCCGACAGAGATAAAGGCCGACTGCATGCGGCGCTTGCGGGCTGCTTTGCGCTTGCGTTCAGCCAGATACCGCCTGATCTCCTCGTCATTATTATTTCTGTAATTGTTGTTGTAATTATTGTACTGTTCCATCCTGCTTACTATACCATCAATGGACAATTTGGTACAAATCATATATTATAAATTGGTTGAAAGGAGAGACCGTTTGAAACAAAGGAGATCAGGGACAAGAGGACTCAGATTATTCGGACTGCTGCTGCTTGCGCTGTTCATTTTTGTTGCCATCAAGGTAGGCATCGAGGCGTACAGGTACAGAGTCAGCAAAGAATCCTTCGATCAGACTGACTTCTACAGGATGCAGGAGTTTTCAGAACAGAATTCCGAAAAGGTAATGAAGGCCCTCAAGTCCGGCAAGACGGACAAGCTCGCAAAGCTCATATCCGGCCGGCCTGATGTATCGGAGGTCATGGACTTCGCAGACTGGAGGAACGCCGACTTCGACAACGCCGTATCCTGGGGCGCAGGCAGCCTGAGCACTGCGGCCGACGAGAAAGGCTATATCGACATAGACGAGAAGTTCGTAGTCGATACCGGTGATTCAAAGTATGTCCTCTTCATAGAGACCACGACCTCGAGGTGGGGGCGCAAGAATGAAGGCGTCAACGCCGTCGCGGTCTGTACCTATGCGTACTACGACGGACTGGAGGATTCCTGGAACGGCGAGAAGAACGACCTGACAGCGCTCGCCGGCACGCTCTTCCGCGACCGCAACGCCGCCGCCGAAGGATCCGAAACCGAGTAGGGCGTTTCGAACTGATCCGAAGCCGGATTATATGAAGACAACCCAGAAGTGATGTAGAAGAGGTATTTCGAGCCGCCCTACATCATTTTTTCATATCGCAGATCCATTTATGTTCCGGTTCGGATTTTGCGTGCAGTATGCATGATTGTTGACTGCCGCAAGGACATACACTTTCTGCCCTTGAGCGTAACACATTTGCAAGCTGCGTCCGCAAAACTCCGGGAGGAATATAACAGACGCCGATGTCCCCCGCCTCTATAGGCGGCGGGTTCCGTCTTCGACCGTCGGTGGTGGGTACAATCCCCGACCGACGCTCTCAGGAGCTGAAGCTCTCGGCGTCTGTTGACGGTGTCGCTCGCTCCAATCAAGCGAGCTTGTTGGAGAATCGCTCCTGGTTGAAATGGATCCCTGGTTGCTTTAAATCCGTTTATTTGCGGTGGTTTCGTGGCTGTGACAGGGCAGTTGTGATATCATTATCACAACTATGATTTACTTCGATTTACTTCAGGATGAACGGGGGTAAAGGATGTTCAAGAAGTTCAAAGACAGCCCGTATACGAAGGGGGCGCTCGCGCTCATCATATGCGGCATCATACTGATCATCTTCCAGGACTGGATCAGAGACAACCAGATCTCTGTCGGTTTTGAGACGATCAATAAGACTCTTGCCCCTGTTTACATCGGCATCATCCTTGCATTCGTGCTATGCCCGGTATACAACGCCTGCGTGGGATATCTGTACAACAAGATGCTCGACAGCGCCAAGGTCAAGGGCTTCTCGGTCGGGACGGTCATAGTTCACGATGATGCGCATCCGATGGAAGTCGACGCCAACGAGAGGAGACGCATACTCACGGCCGCAAGAGCATTCGCTACCGTGATCTGCGTGGTGCTGGTCGTCGGCCTGTGCGGCACGCTGTTGTACTTCGTACTGCCGCAGCTGGTGCAGTCTGTGTTCATCCTGATCAATACTCTGCCTGAGAGGCTCGCGATTCTCTCCGACTGGCTGGCTGTGCATTTCTCGCGCTTCCCGCTGCTGTCGAGATGGGTGGACAACGTAGCCAACGCCGGCACAGGGGACATCATACGCTGGGCCAGGGAGCACATACTCGAGGGCAATGCAGTCAGCATCGCCAACATGGTGACTTCTGGCGTTACTACTGCAGTCAATTATGTATTCAACGCTGTGATCGGACTCTTGATCATGGTATACCTTCTCAACTGCAAGGAGAGGCTCTTTGCCATATGCCGCAAGATCGTTGCGGCCACATGCGGCCAGAAGCGCAAGGACAGGCTCTATGAATTCGCGGACATTGTCAACGAGACATTCATCGGCTTCATAGTCGGAAGGATAATAGACTCCTTCATCATAGGAGTCCTCACGTATGTAGCGCTCAGGATATTCAACATACCGTTTGCAGTCATGATCAGCATGATCGTCGGTGTGACCAATGTCATACCGTTCTTCGGACCGTTCATCGGGGCGGTGCCGTCGATCATACTGCTGATGCTCGAAGATCCGAAGTCGGCGCTGTACTTCGCCATCATCATACTTGTGATCCAGCAGCTCGACGGGAATGTCATCGGGCCTAAGGTCGTGGGCAACGCCATCGGTATCAGCAGCTTCTGGGTACTGATCGCGGTGCTTGTGGGCGGAGGCCTTTTCGGATTCGCGGGCATGGCCTTCGGAGTGCCGGTATTCGCCGTGATCTACAGGTACATAGACAAGATCACAACAAGGAGCCTCAAGAACAAAGAAAAGGCAACGGATACTTCAGACTACTTCAGCCTGGAGCCTTACGGCATAGATGATGACGAGGTCGCCATCTCGCCTCCGGCAAAGAAGGGCGAGTCGATCTTCAAGAAGATCGCAAGGCTCAGGGAGAAGTCAGATGAGGATGCTGCGGTCAGCGCTGAGACAAATGAGGCTCTGCGCCTGGAGAGACCGTCTGGCGAGGTCCGGAAGGAATCACCTAAGATCAGCACAAAGGATAATAAAAAGAACAGCAAGAAGGACGATAAAAAGAAATAATGCACGAGGCAGTATTAAGATCCATAGATAAGATAGCAGGCATAACAGGAGAGGACAGGGTCCTGAGAGATGAACCCATGAGCCGGCATACATCATTTCGCATAGGAGGACCGGCAGCGGCGCTGGTGCTCGTCAGTGATGAGCGTGAGCTCGCGGGAGTGCTCAGAGCAGTGGACGAAGAGGGAGCTGATCACATGCTGATTGGCAACGGCTCCAACCTGCTTGTATCCGATGAGGGATATCCGGGCATAGTGATCAAGCTGGCCGGAGAATTCGAGGACATATCGCAGGACATCGAGGATCCGTGCAGGGTCAGAGTCGGTGCCGCAAAGCTGATGTCATCGACAGCGGCCTTCCTCACATCGCACGGGCTCAGCGGCTTTGAGTTCGCAAGCGGCATCCCCGGCAGCATAGGCGGCGCGGTCTTCATGAACGCGGGGGCCTACGGCGGCGAGATGAAGGATGTCGTCAGTAGCGTCAGGGTGATGGATGTCCGTCCGGGAAGCGGCGAGGCTTACGCGGCATACGAGCTTTCGGGTGAGGAGATGGACTTCTCGTACAGGCACAGCAGGGCAGAGGACGAGGGCTTCCTGGTGCTCTCCGCTGTGCTCGAACTGACGAAGGACGATCCGGAGGCGATACAGGCCAGAGTATCCGAGCTTGCGTCAAAGAGGAATTCCAAGCAGCCGGTCAATTATCCGAGCGCAGGCAGTACATTCAAAAGACCTGTGGGGGGATATGCAGCGGCGCTAATCGAGCAGTCGGGTCTCAAGGGCTACCGCGTGGGCGGTGCCGAGGTGTCCGAAAAGCATTCGGGATTCGTTATAAATACAGGCGGGGCAACCGCCGGGGATGTGCTGGCTGTCATGAGACATGTCAGGGACAAGGTATATGAGGACTCGGGCATCACGCTCGAGCCGGAGGTGAGGCTGATAAACTGCAGCCTTTAGGGACATGGATATAAAAGAGATCAAACAAAAGTACAAAATATTATTCGATTACCACACGCATACGGTCTACTCGAGAGTGGGCCCGTATCTGCATGGCAAGGGCAGGATAATCGACAATGCGAGGGCGGCTTCAAGGGCGGGGCTCAGGGAACTTGCGATCACCGATCACGGCCCGACGGATTTCTATGGCCTCAGCATCAGTGATCTCCCGAAGATGAGGGAGGACATCGCAAAGGCAGAGAAGAAATACCCGCGCCTTAAGATCCACCTCGGCGTCGAAGCGGACATCACGGATTCGCAGACGGGCATCGATGTAAGCCCGGAGGACTTCGGTAAATTCGACTTTGTCAACGCGGGCTATCACTACGTGCCGAACTGTCACATGATACTGAACTGGATGTCCTTCCACATTCCGTTCCCGGGGATCCTCAAGAAGAGGCTCAGGAGGCAGAACACCGCGCGCATAGTCAGGGCTCTTAAGAACAACAACATCAGGATACTGACTCACCCGGGCGACAAGGCCTTCATAGATGAGCACGCCGTCGCAAAGGCATGCGAGGAGACCGGGACTCTGGTCGAGATCAACGCAAGACACAGGCACCCTGACAGGGACGACCTGCAGATATACAAGATGTACGACGTGAGCTTCGTCATCAGCAGCGACGCCCACAGGCCAAAGCATGTGGGCAGATATGCCGAGAGCATGAATCTCGCGCTTGAGGCGGGCATCGATCCGTCGAGGATAGTTAATATAAAGATATTATGAAAGTTATAATTATTACAGGAATGTCGGGCGCCGGAAGGAGCAGAGCAGCGGACTGGTTCGAGGACCAGGGGTATTATTGTGTGGACAATATGCCGCCGGCTCTGATCGACAGTTTCCTGGAGATGGCATCGGTGGATACCAACAGGCTCGACAAGGTCGTCTTCGTTGCGGACCTCAGGAGCGGCAGCTTCTTTGACAAGCTCTCTCGCGTCATCGACGATCTGAGGAACCGTCCGGGAGTTGATCTCACGGTGCTCTTCATAGAGGCCTCCTCAGCCGAGATCGTGAGGAGGTACAACGAGGTAAGGCGCAGCCATCCTATCACGGGAAGCGAGGCTAGCCAGGAGGTCATAGAGGACGAGATGAGACAGCTCGAGCCGATCAGGAAGAAAGCCGACCTCATACTCGATACGACCAACCTCAAGGTGCCTGAGATGGCGGCCGAACTCGACCGCATGATATACGGCGGCAGCGGTTCTTCAAACTTTGCGGTCAACATAAGCTCGTTCGGATTCAAATACGGACTCCCGAGCGAGGCGGATGTCATGTTCGACGTGAGGTTCCTGCCTAATCCGTACTACGTCGCAAGCCTCAAGAGGCTTACGGGCAATAACCGCAAAGTCAGAGATTACATATTCAAAAGCGAGCTGGCGGATCAGTTCGTCGACTCCGTACACATACTTCTCAGAGCGATGATCAGGGGATACATAGACGAGGGCAAGTACCACCTCAACATAGCCTTCGGATGTACGGGAGGCCATCACAGATCGGTCGCTATCGCGAATGCCGTCGCCGAGGAGTTCAAAAAGGACGGCATGAGGGTGCGGATCCATCACAGGGATCTGGACCTCCAGAACAAGGGTAAATAGCGGATGTCATTCTCATCGGATGTAAAAGGTGAACTGGCGAGGCTCGAACCTGCCAGGAAATGCTGCATGCTGGCGGAGATCGCGGGATTCCTGAGGGTATCGGGATCGGTCCGGATCACCGGCGGCAGTTTTGCTATTGTGGCCACGACCGAGAGCGCGGCGATCGCAAGGCACTTCAAGGTGCTGATCGAGACATACTTCCGCAACAAGATAGACATCGGTATCGGCGCATCGCTTCGGCCGGGAAACCAGGGCAAGAAAGGGCGCAACACCTACTACCTCAGCATAAGCCCGGATCAGAAGTCCATGCAGATACTGCGTGAGACCGGCATGATACTCATACGAGAGGGAGACGATTACTTCAGCGATGGCATCTACCAGCCCATAGTGAAGTCCAAGTGCTGCAAGAAGTCATACCTTAGAGGCATGTTCTTAAGCTGCGGCACGATGTCCGATCCGCGCAAGGGCTATCACATGGAGTTCGTGCTTGATAAGGAGCAGAGCGCACTCGATCTCAAAAAGCTGATCGGATCGTTTGTCGACCTGTCGGCCAATATAGCAAGACGCGGCGACAAGCATATAGTGTATATAAAGAAGGCTGCGTACATAAGCGACATGCTCGGCATCATCGGCGCTGATGATGCGATGCTCGATCTTGAGAGCATACGCGTCAGCAAGGGCATGCACGGCGACATAATGCGCATGATCAACTGCGACAATGCCAACGTCGACAGGACTCTGAGCGCGGCCGAGGAGCAGAGGGAGCATCTCAGGATGATAGCCTGCGGAGAAACCGGCAGAGAGCCTTCGGCTGAGGAGCTCTCTGACCCTGCGTCGGAATTCTGGGCGGAGGGGCTCAGACACCTGCCGGCGCAGCTCAAGGAAGTTGCGTTTCTCCGCCTGTACAAACCGGAGGCGAGCCTCAGTGAGATAGGCGAGATGCTGACTCCGCCGATAGGCAAGCCGGCGGTCAGCAAGCGCTTCGCGAGGCTTCGCGCGCTCGCCGAGGGAGAGACGGACAAGAAGTGAGGCAGGCAATGGACAAAGGACAGATAATAGAGATAAGAACAGAAGATATGCTCGATGACGGCAGAGCCTTTGGCAGATACGAAGGCTGTGCTGTTTTTGTGAGCGGAGGCGCTGTGCCGGGTGACCTTGTAAAGGTGAAGATCACAAAGGCCAAAAAGTCCTCGGCTGAGGCGGTGCTCACGGAGATCACAGAGCCCTCGCTTGACAGGATGAATTCTGACTGTCCGTACTTCAAAGAGTGCGGAGGATGCACAATGAGAGAGCTGTCCTATGATGCTCAAAAGAAGCTAAAGACAGATCAGGTGAAGTCAAAACTCGCAAGACTCGGAGGCCTGGAAGATCCTAAGGTCAACGATATCATCGGATCAGGCAGCCTTGAGTACTACCGCAACAAAGCAGTGTTTGCGGTGGGCCCTCACGGAGAGGTCGGCTTCATGAAGCCGAAGAGCCATTTTGTGGTGGATATCAGAGACTGCCTTCTGCAGAGCGACGCTGCCATGGTGTGTGCGGATGCCCTTAGGCACTTCTTCAAGACGGCACCCGGCATTGCATGCAAACTGATCAGCCAGATGACGGTCAGGACAGCCTTCGGGACCGGGGAGGTCATGGTAGTCCTCGAATCGGAGAAGAGAGAGATCCCGCGCATCGACGAGCTGATAGAGATACTGGATGATGCGGTATACAGCCTGTCCGTAGGAGATGAGAATGAAGAGCCGGCGGAGCCTTTCTATACGCTTGAATCCGTCGCGTTGATCCACAAGGGCAAGTGCCATATCCTCGCAGGCAAGCCGACGATAACAGAGGAGATAACAGGCGATGACGGAAGGAGCGTACGCTTTGAGATAAGCCCGCAGTCCTTCTTCCAGGTGAATCCTGAGCAGATGGTCAGACTATACGACAAGGCTGCTGAGTACGCAGAGCTAAGGGGCGGCGAGACGGTGCTCGATCTGTACTGCGGAGCCGGCACCATAGGCATATGGCTGCTGGACGAACTGAGGAGCAGGGATGAAGAGGCCTTCGAACAGACAAAGGTCATCGGTATCGAATCCGTAAAGCCTGCAGTGATAGATGCAAACCGCAATTCGGTCATCAACGGGATGGTCAATACCAGATACTTTTGCGGGAAGGCGGAAGAGGAACTCCCGGGCATGATGGGCCTGGCGAAGCTGTATAAATGGAATGAAGTGAACGAACGCGTGGAGCGTGAACCTGAGATAAGGATAGAGCATGCGGACGTGGCGGTGCTTGATCCGCCCCGTGCCGGCTGCGACGAGGCTCTCCTCGCCGCAGTGGTGCAGGCTGCACCCGATCGCATAGTCTACGTCTCATGCGATCCCGGCACCCTCGCCCGCGACATCAGATACCTGACCGCAAACGGCTATGAATTCATCGAAGCCACCCCGGTCGACCAGTTCCCGTGGACCTCACATACAGAGACCTGTTGTTTGCTCGAACGACTTCGAAATGCAAAGGATCATGTTACGTTTACGCTTGATATGGAAGACTATTATCGGATTAAGGACGCAGAGGCAGATAAAGAAAAACGATAATACAAACT
>SVCQ01000030.1 GCA_015058275.1 Clostridiales bacterium | reverse complement strand
TGCAAAAAGCCGGGGCCCTTGAAATTGCAAGAGTTCCGGCTATTTACGTCTTCCCAACTGTTAAAGATGGGATTGTACTATTTCGCGCGGCTGACGGCTATATTTCTTATAGCATTCTAAGGAATGGCGATGTAGAATTATTGTGTATGGAATCAAAACCAATCAGATGATACTGATCAAAGAGATCGACCAGATCAGTATGATCAATCAGACCGAAAGGAGACTATAGACTACATGGATACAAAGAAGATACTCAGCTATGTCGACCACACGCTGCTCGCTCAGACAGCCACATGGGAAGACATCAAAGCCATCATCGATGACGGCATCAAATATGAGACCGCTTCGTGCTGCATCCCTCCTTCATATGTGAGACAGGCGACTGAGTACGCAGGTGGCAGGGTAAAGATCTGCACGGTCATCGGCTTCCCTAACGGATACCAGACAACAGCGACCAAGGCCTTCGAGACAAGCGATGCTCTCGACAACGGAGCGGACGAGATCGACATGGTCATCAACGTCGGCTGGGTCAAGGATCAGAAGTGGGACGAGCTCGAGAACGAGATCCGCACCCTCAAGGAGATCTGCGGCGACCACATCCTCAAGGTCATCATCGAGACCTGCATGCTGACCGATGAGGAGAAGGTGAAGCTCTGCGAGATCGTTACCTTCGCAGGAGCCGACTTCATCAAGACTTCGACAGGCTTCGGCGGCGGCGGTGCTACATTTGACGATGTGGCCCTTATGGTAAAGAACGTCGGCGAGGGAGTAAAGGTCAAGGCTTCGGGCGGTATCTCCGGACTTGAAGACGCCGCGAAGTTCCTCGAGATCGGCGCTAAGAGGCTCGGCACAAGCCGCGTAGTCAAGGCAGCCAAGTCGGCAGAGTAGAGCAAGGGATCAAAAACCCGCTTAGCTCTTTGAGTACCAGAGCAGGCAAAGACCCAAGATAATATAATAATATTGGGATATATATAAGGATATTACAGAAAGAGGTATCAAAATGGTAGATTATACAGAAGGCGGAGGCTATCAGTATCACGTTGGACTTAAGCCGGGCGACATCGGTGAATATGTCATCCTGCCTGGCGATCCGCACAGGGTCCCAAAGATCGCAGCGTACTTTGACGACGCGAAGAAGGTCGCTGACAGCCGTGAGTATGTAACTTACACTGGCTACCTTGACGGCGTCAAGGTCAGCTGCACGAGTACCGGAGTGGGAGGGCCTTCCGCTTCGATCGCTCTTGAGGAGCTCACAAATGTAGGCGGCAAGGTCTTCATCAGAGTCGGCACCAGCGGCGGCATGGACATCAACGTCAAGGGCGGAGACATCGTGATCGCCACGGGCGCGGTCCGCATGGACGGAACTTCCAAGGAGTACGCTCCTATAGAGTATCCTGCGGTATCCGATGTAACAGTATCGGCGGCACTTGTGAACGCGGCCAAAAGGCTCGGCGCGAGCTACCACACAGGAGTGGTGCAGTGCAAGGATGCGTTCTACGGACAGCACATGCCTGAGGCTTTGCCGAACAGCTACGAGCTTCTCAACAAGTGGCAGGCGTGGCTTCGCCTCGGATGCAAGGCGTCGGAGATGGAGTCGTCTACGCTCTTCATCGTTGGCGCGTACAGGAAGGTCAAAGTAGGTTCCTGCTTCCTCGTCGTAGCCAACCAGGAGAGGGAGAAGGCGGGGCTGCCTAATCCGCAGGTGCACGATACAGACCTCGCGATCAGAGTCGCGATCGAAGCGATCAGGGATCTGATCGCACAGGAAAGGGAGCATGCAGATGGCTAAGAGAGTATTTTGGATAGTGCTGGACAGCGCGGGCATCGGAGGCGCTCCGGACGCGGCGGATTTTGGCGATGCCGGGGCGGATACATTCGGCAGCTGCTACAAGAGCGGCGGGATGAACGTACCTGTGATGGAGAGCATCGGTCTTAAGAATATAAAAGGAACATCTTTCTTCGATCCGAAGAGCGATGTAAAGGGATGCTACTGCCGCATGCACGAGAAATCGCGCGGCAAGGACACGACGGTAGGTCACTGGGAGATGGCAGGCATGGTATCGCCAAAGCCTCTTCCGACATATCCTGAAGGCTTCCCACAGGAGATACTGGACAAGCTGAGCAAGGCGACCGGCAGGGAGATACTCTGCAATCTGCCATACTCGGGCACGGATGTAATCAGGGATTACGGCAAGCAGCACGTAGAGACCGGCGCGCTGATCGTCTACACCAGCGCCGACAGCGTACTGCAGATCGCTGCCCACGAGGACGTCGTGCCGATCGAGCAGCTCTACGAGTACTGCCATATGGCAAGAGAGATCATGCAGGGCGAGCACGGAGTAGGGCGCATAATCGCCAGACCGTTTGAAGGCGAGTGGCCTTACAAGCGTACGGTCAGAAGGCATGACTACAGCCTTCAGCCGCCACGCGAGACGGTCCTCGACGCGCTCAAAAAGGAAGGCTATGTGAACATCGGCGTCGGCAAGATCTACGATATCTTTGCCGGCAAGAGCGTGATGTTCAGCTACTCCAACAAGGGTAACGAGGCTAACATGGTCAGGACCATCGATATAGCCGACGCCGCATTCGAGGGCCTCTGCTATGTCAACCTGGTAGACACTGACATGATCTACGGTCACAGGAGAGATATCGCAGGCTACACCGCGGCACTCAACACAGCCGACAGACAGCTCGGCGAGCTGATGGACAAGATGCAGCCTGAGGACATCCTGATCGTGACCGCCGACCACGGCTGCGATCCGGGCTACACCGGCACCGACCACACAAGGGAGGATGTGCCTTGCCTGATCTGGGGCCCATCCCTCAAGCAGGGAGTCGATCTCGGCACACGCGATACCTTCGCCGACATGGCAGCCACCATCGCCGACTACTTCGGCATCGCATACCGCGGCGACGGAAGCTCGTTCCTCGACCAGATCATCTAGGTTGAACCATCAAATATGAAAAAGCGGGAGCTGACTCTCCCGCTTTTTCTATTGGTGTACCGTAGTACTTATAGTCTCTTTGCAATTTCTTGCAACGTGATTCTAACATCAGAGCGACTATATGCAAAGTAGTTTTTATCTCATGCCCTTGTCGTATGGGATGCCTTCTGCCTTAGGCGCTTTGGATGTCTTGGATGTGAATGCCAGGACGATCAGCGAGATGATGTAAGGCAGCATGTTGTAGACCGTGCTCGGGATGTTGAGACCGGCCAGGAAGTCGATGCCCGTGTATACGTTGGACAGCGCACGGAAGAGTCCGAAGAGCAGAGCCGCGCCGGCGATCTTGGTCGGCTTCCACTGACCGAAGATCATTACCGCCAGAGCGAGGAAGCCGAAGCCCGCAACGCCCATGTCGAACTTCCACTCGGATACGCCGGCCGTGATATATACGATGCCGCCGAGGCCTCCGAGGAATCCGGAGATCAACACGCCCGCCCAGCGCATCTTGTATACATTGATACCTACCGAGTCGGCAGCCTGTGGGTTCTCACCGCAGGCCATCAGTCTCAGACCGAATTTGGTCTTATACAGCAGGATGTACGATACGACGAGCAGCACTACAGCCATGACCATGAACCAGTTGAATTCGAAGCTTCCGAAGTACTTGAGGAAAGCCTTCTTTGGCTGGATGTACTGGATCGAGCTGGATACGTTGTCCGGATTGATGGCTGTGTTCATAGCTCTTACGAATACGGTGGCCGCCGCTGTCGCAAGGAGGTTCATCGCCGTACCGATCAGAGTCTGGTCTGCCTTGAAGTTGATGCTCGCTACAGCAAGCAGGCAGGAGTAGATGACGCCGATCAGTACCGCAAAGAATGTAGTCGCGAGGACTATGACGAGCTTTGAAGTTCCTTCCGGAAGGAGGAACATAGTGACCGCTCCGCCGAGAGCGCCCATTACCATGATGCCCTCAAGGCCCAGATTGATAACGCCGGAGTGCTCTGAGAAGCAACCGCCGAGTGCTACAAGGCAAAGTACCGAGGCGAAAATAATCGTGTACTGAAGTAATAACAACATTACTTATCACCTCCTTTGCTGTCTTTGTCATCTGCTTTGATCACCTGTCCGTCAACCTTGGAGACCTGTGCTTCTCTCTTGCTTACCCAGTTATTGAGGGCAAACTTGAAGAAGAGCACGAATCCGCAGAGGTAGATGATGATCGATGAGATCAGATCCGAGATCTGCGACGGATATACCGACTTGTTGATCAGTGCGCCTCCGTCGGTGATGGACTGGATGAAGAACGACGCGAAGATCGTTCCGATTGGGTGAAGTCCTCCGAGGAAGGTCGCTGCGATACCGTTGAAGCCCATTGCCGGTACGGAGGTCTGTGTCGTCGACCACTCCTGATATCCGGAGAGGAAGAGGAACGATGCTCCGATGCCCGCGAGAGCTCCGCCGATCGCAAGTGTTATGATGATGTTCTGCTTTTCCTTCATGCCGGCGTACTTGGCGGCTTCCTTGTTGAAGCCCGTAGCCCTGAGCTCATAGCCGAACTTTGTCTTGGTCAGGATGACCCAGATAAGTATGGCGAAGAGTATGGAAAGAGGAATCGCCAGTGTGACTGTCTTGTTGTTGGCAAAGAGGGTGTTCAGTCCCGCGGTAGGGATGAGCGCCTTAGGATTGCCCGAGGCCAGTCTGATAGTGTACGGGCTGGTAACGTCCTTGACGGACGGGCTTACCAGTATCATGTTGGACAGATACAGGAGTATCCAGTTGAGCATGATGCCAGAGATAACTTCGTTAACGTTTCTGTAAGCCTTGAGTGCTCCGGAGATAGCTCCGACTACAGCGCCGGCGATGGCTGCGAGCACGAGGCAGACGAACCATGGCATATGCCATGCGAGGGCCGCGTACAGTCCCATGCAGGCTCCGGCTTCGTACTGGCCGGCAGCTCCGATATTAAAGAGTCCGACCTTATAGCAGAAGCAGATCGAAAGCGCGCACATCAGCAGCGGCGCGGTCTTGGCAAGTGTATTACCAAGCGCCTTTAGCTGAGCTGCCTGCGAATTCCTCGACAGGAAGTTGATCAGGATCGTGCCGATGGCCTCTCCTGCGCCTGCCGGGTTGATGAGCAGCAGCACGATGTATCCGATCAGAAGACCGAGCACGATACAGAGCAGTGAAGTCAGTATCGCCTGGAAGGACGGATTCTTGAGCAGATTCTTCTTCTCTTTCATTACGCTTCCTCCTTCCTTTCTGTATCGACGCCGACGTTCCTCTTGGCGCCCGCCATGTAGAGGCCGAGCTCCTCGACCGTCGTCTTCTTAGGATCGAGGTCGCCTACGATCTCGCCCTCGTACATTACGAGGATACGGTCAGGCACGTTCATGACTTCCTCGAGCTCGAGGGATACGAGGAGGACGGCTCTGCCGTTGTCTCTCTCTCTGATGAGGTTCTTGTGAACTCCCTCGATGGCTCCGACGTCCAGACCTCTTGTCGGCTGTACCGCGACGAGCAGCTTGTGCTCCTTGTCGATCTCACGCGCGATGATGGCCTTTTGCTGGTTACCGCCTGACATGGCGCGGGCTATAGTGATCGAGCCCTGGCCTGATCTGACATCGTACTCCTCCTCAAGTCTCTGGGAGTAGCTGCGGATGTCCGGCTTTTTGAGGAAGCCGGCGCCTGTCGTGAAGTCAGGCTGATAATATCTCTGAAGTACGATGTTGTAATCGAGCGGATAGTCGAGTACGAGTCCATGTTTGTGTCTGTCCTCAGGGATGTGGCTCATCATGTGGCTTCTCTTCCTGATCGAGTCATGAGTGATGTCCTCTCCGCAGAGAGTGATCTTGCCCTCGACCAGAGGCTCCATACCGGTCAGTCCGTATACGAACTCGGTCTGGCCGTTGCCGTCGATGCCGGCGATACATACGATCTCGCCCTCACGCACCTCGAGGCTGACGTTCTTGACCGCGTTGTTGTCGTGGACCTTGGAAGCGACTGTCATGTTTTCGATCTTGAGTACCACGTCTCCCGGATGAGCAGGCGTCTTGTCGACGACCATGTTGACGTCACGGCCTACCATCATGCGGCTTAGATCCTCCTTGGTGGTATCCTTGACATCGACTGTGCCGATGTACTTACCGCGTCGGAGTACAGTTACTCTGTCTGCGACAGCCATGATCTCGTTGAGCTTGTGGGAGATGAAGAGGATCGACTTGCCCTCTGCTCTCAGATTCTTCATGATCTGCATGAGCTCTTCGATCTCCTGCGGTGTCAGCACCGCTGTCGGCTCGTCAAAGATCAGTATCTCGTTGTCCCTGTACAGCATCTTGAGGATCTCTGTCCTCTGCTGCATTCCTACCGTGATGTCTTCGATCACGGCGTCCGGGTCGACCTGGAGTCCGTACTTCTCGGACAGCGCTACTACTTTCTTCCTTGCTTCATCCATCTGGAGGAGACCGCCCTTGGTCGTCTCAACGCCGAGGATGATGTTCTCGAGTACGGTGAAGCACTGAACGAGCTTGAAGTGCTGGTGTACCATACCGATGCCCAGGTCGTTGGCATCGTTAGGGTTGTTGATCTTGACCTCCTTGCCGTCCTTTTTGATCACACCTTCCTCAGCCTGGTAGAGGCCGAAGAGGACGGACATGAGGGTGGATTTACCGGCACCGTTCTCACCAAGCAAGGCGTGTATCTCGCCCTTCCTTAGCTGCAAAGTGATGTTGTCATTTGCGATAATGCCGGGGAATCTCTTGGTGATATTCACCATTTCAATTGCATATGGCGCATCCATAAAGCATTCCCTCCGTTTAATAACAGTTAAACAGTTTACTGAATAATTTTATCAGAAACACAGTACGCTCACAATATAAAAGCGTGCGGAGAAGCGCTAAAAAAAGACGGCCCCGCGAGGGGACCGTCCTTCATCTGAATCAGTAACTAGCCCTTGATAGCTCCCTGATCGTCGACCTTTACGTTCTTGGTCTCAGGCAGCTTCGTAGTGTCGTTGGAGACTGTTCTGTCGCCATTGAAGAGTTCCTTAACGAGAGTCTGATAGTCAGCCTCCTGGAATCCGTCAGCCCACTGAGTTGACTCCTCAGGCAGCTGTACGTAGTTCTCGGATGGAGTCTCGGAAACGAGACCGAGGTTCTGGATCTGACCCTTGTACTCATCCCACTTACCATCTTTGATAGCTCCGAGGAGTGTGTCAACTGTAGGAGCGAGACCCTTCATAGCGGAAGTAACTGTCATGCCTTCGCCGTAAGCGCCGTCGATGATAGCAGCCTGGTCAACGTCTACGCCGATGACCTTGCCGCCGGTCTTAGCAGCAGCCTCAGCAGCAGAAGTGAAGATACCGCCGCCGCAAGCGAATACGCACTCAGTGCCTGCGCCATACCATGTGTCCATAGCAGCTGTGATGTCAGCATCACCGAAGAACTGTCCGCCGTAAACATACTTGATCTCTACGTCGGTCTTGCCGAGCTCCTCAGCAGCAGCGTCAGCTCCCTGTATGAAGCCGCCGCCGTATCTCTGTACTGCAGGAACTGCCATACCGCCGAGGAATCCGAGCTTAGTGTAGCCCAGCTTGACTGCAGCGTATCCGGCCATGTAGCCGGCGATCTCTTCCTGATATACAGCGCTGTAAACATTAGGTCCGTCGAATTCTCTCTCGCCGTATGCAGTGAGGTCTCCCTCAGAAACGTCGAGCGCTACGAACTTAGTGTCCGGATAAGTAGGAGCTACCTCATAGATAGCATTCGCGAATGCATAACCAGGCATTACGATTACGTTGTAGCCTTCCTCAATAGCCTCTTCGATCGAGGATATACGGTCAGCGTCAGCGTCGGATGCAGGTTTCTTATAAGTGAAGTCGACTCCGGCTTTCTCGCAGAATGCCTTGCATGCCTCATAAGTTGTCTGGTTGAACGACTGGTCAGTGATGTCACCATAGTCAGTGATCATAGCCACCTTCATAGTGCCGTCATCACTTGAACCACTGTCTCCGCCACCCCCGCATGCAGCAAATGAGAATACCATCAGTGCAGCGAGGAGTACTACAAGAAATTTCTTCATAACTTCCTCCTAAATTAGCTAATTCAGAGTGATAAATAATGAGAATCATAGTGATTCCTACGAAGTTAATTATAGTATAAAGGAATGAAAAACTGAATATATATTAAGGCAAAAATAATGTATAATTTCCTGTGTCAGTAAGCGTTACCAAAACGTTCGCGGGACACGTACAGCGGCCGCGCAGCCCGGCTGACAGCTGCCGGGATCAGATGCAGGCGCGCTGTAAAACAGTTCAAACCGGAGGCAGATAATGGCCAAACTATACTTTAAATACGGGGCGATGGGTTCGTCGAAGTCCGCGCAGGCGCTCATCACCAAGTTCAATTATGAAGAGAAGGGGATGAGCGTCTGGCTTATCAAGCCCGGCACGGATACCCGTGACGGCGCGGACGTCATCCGAAGCCGCATAGGCCTCAGCCAGAGCGCACAGGTCATATCACCTGATGAGAGCATCATCGATGCTTACAGGAATGCCGGCAGCTACGATGTCATCATCGCGGATGAGGCGCAGTTCCTCACACCGGATCAGATAGATGAGCTTCGCAGGCTCGTCGACGAGGAAGACCTCCCGGTGCTCTGCTTTGGCCTCAAGACCGACTTCCTCACACACTTCTTCCCCGGATCAAAGAGGCTTATGGAGCTCGCCGACTCACTCACCGAGATCAAGACCATCTGCGACTGCGGACGCAAGGCCACAGTCAACGCAAGGTTCGACGAGAACGGCAGGATCATAACAGAGGGCGACCAGGTGATGCTCGGAGGTAACGACAGCTACACCGCCATGTGCCACCGCTGCTGGGTCAACCGCATCAAAAAACAAAACATGTCATTCTGAGGAGCGCAAAGAACAGAACGTGTCATTCTGAGGAGCGTAGCGACGAAGAATCTCAACTGCGACGAAGAATCTCACCTAAACAGAACAGTTATTGCAATGTCATTCCGAGATGCGTCAGCATCGAGGAATCTCCACTGAGATTCTTCACTTCGTTCAGAATGACAATAATAGCGCTCAGGATGACATGAAAAGCGCTCAGGATGACAAACCCAGTGTCATTCTGAGGAGCGAAGCGACGAAGAATCTCAACTGTAACGAGGAATCTCAATAAAAAATGGAAGACAACAAAAGAAACAACGAAAATTACGTAGTAGTACTCGGTGCCGCCAATATAGACATTGGAGGCACTCCTCACAAACCGCTTATACCCGCCGACTCAAATCCGGGCAACATATCGATCACCTACGGAGGAGTCGGACGCAACATCGCGGAGAATATGGCCAGACTCGGTTTGAATGTCAAGCTGATCACCGCAGTCGGAAGCGATGTACTCGGAGCAGACATGCTCAAACACTGCGAGAGCCTCGGCATGGACGTAACGAGCGTTCTCAGGATCCCTGACAGGACTTCATCCATGTACCTGTATATCAACAACGAGCAAGGCGACATGGAGATGGCCATCGACCACATGAACATAGTCAATGAGATCACGCCTGAGTACATAGATTCGATCAGGGAAGTCATCGAAGGAGCGACCGCAGTGGTCATAGACGGCAATATATCCGAAGAGACCTTCCTTCATACGAAGACCATCTGCAAGGCACCGATCTACATCGATCCTGTATCGACAGCCCTGTCAGTCAGAGTCAAACCGGGACTCGACGGCATCGATACTCTCAAGCCTAACAGACTCGAAGCCGAGTATCTGACAGGCATGACCATCAAGACCGAAGCTGACTACAGAGCCGCAGCGACCGCGATACTCGACATGGGAGTCAGGAGAGTATTCCTCTCTATGGGAAGCGAAGGCATGATGGCAGCCGACCGTAACAATATGTATATAATAAGCGAGTGCCCGGCCGACGTGGTATGCACGACAGGCGCGGGAGACTCCGCAACAGCAGCCATAGTTTGGGCATCCCTCGCGGTAGCCGACAAGGACTCTCTGGTGACAGCGGCCAAGGCAGCCAACGTTGTGGCAGCCATGACAGTATCCGTCCAGGAGACCAATAACACTGAGCTGTCACACAAGATCGCACTGGACAGACTCGTCAATTCCAACCTGACTGTAAGAAGAATCTGAATGAGATCAACGAGATCCTAAATGCTTTCTTCATTCATAACGGCGTTGCCGTAATGATGAAAGCATTGATCTTCGGAGGCTAAGCTCCTTCGATAACTGCTATGCTCAGGATGACATTTATAAATAATATATCAATAAAAATAATAGAAGGAGATTTTAAATGAATAAGTATCTGGATGTTAAAGATGAAGTGGCTCAGGCCATAGCAAACAACCAGCCGGTAGTGGCACTCGAATCCACAATCATCTCTCACGGAATGCCTTATCCTCAGAACGTGGATACAGCACTCAAAGTAGAGAAGGTGATAAGAGACAACGGAGCAATTCCTGCCACCATCGCAATCATCAATGGCAGACTCAAGGCCGGACTTTCGGAGTATGAGATCGAGTACTTCGGCAAGAAAGGACCTGACATTCTCAAGGCTTCAAGAAGAGATATCGCAGCTATCTGCGCAAGAGGACTTGACGGAGCCTGCACAGTAACTACAACAATGATGATTGCCCACATGGCACACATCAAGATTTTCGCTACAGGCGGCATCGGCGGAGTACACAGAGGAGCCGAGACCACAATGGACATCAGTGCCGACCTCGAAGAGCTCGCAAACACACCTGTAATGGTAGTCTGCGCCGGATGTAAATCCATACTCGACATCGGACTCACACTCGAATACCTCGAGACAAAGGGAGTGCCTGTCATCGGATACGGCACAGATGACTTCCCTGCATTCTATAATTCCAAGAGCGGATTCAAGGCAGACTACAGAGTGGACACACCTGCAGAACTCGCCGAGATCTACAATGCATCAAGGATCATGGATCTCAAGGGCGGCATCCTCGTAGGCAACCCGATCCCTACAGAATTCGAAATGCCGGCTGACATCATCAACCCGGCGATCGACAAAGCCATCGAGGAGTGCAACAGACTCGGCATCAAAGGCAAGGAGACAACACCTTTCCTGCTCGCAAAAGTCAAAGAGCTCACAGGCGGAGACAGCCTCGACTCAAATATCCAGCTGGTATACAACAATGCAAAGGTAGCAGCTCAGACCGCCGTCGAAATCCACAAACACAAATATATCTAATAATTGATTTAAAAATAAGAGATGTACCGAAGTTTAAATTCGATACATCTCATTTTTTTATTTAATTCTGATTCATTTATGTTCCGGGTCGGATTTTGAGTGAAGCTCGCAACTTCTTTATCTTTCGCACGGACATATACTATCTGCCCTTAAGCGTAAAACATCTTCAAACTGCGACCTCAAAACTCCGAGAGGAATATAAATGAATCTCTTTTACTACTCTAATACCAAATTCTTACTGATATTGTAGATTCATCTATGTTACGGTTTGGATTTTGAGTGTAGTTCGCAACTTTTTTAACTACTGCACGGACATACATTAACTGCCCTTAAGCGTAACACACCTACAGACTGCGACCTCAAAACTCCGAGAGGAATATAAATGAATCTCTCTAGTTCATTCTGATAGGCAGGATCAGATATGTATATTTGTCACCTTTGAGAGGCTTTATAATCGCAGGACTCACGCTGTCTTTGAAGTTTATCATTACTTCTTCATCATCGATGACACTCAGCGCATCTTTAAGATATCTCGAATTGATACCTATATTAAGATCCTCGCCGTCATTTATGATCTCAACCTTCTCTTCAATATTACCTTCTTCATTGAGAGAATTTATGTAAATAACATCCTTCTGGATATTGAATCTGATGAGATTGTTGTTCTGTACCGAAGCCAGGAGTGATGCTCTTTCTGTACTTCTGAGAAGGTCATTTCTCTTAACTCTTACATTTATGTTGCCTTCTTTATTGAGAATGCGCTCATAATCGATGAACTTGCCAGAGTAAGTATTGAGGATGACCTTGTTATTGTCGAACTTGAGGATGACTTTGTTATCCACGATTTCGAAGCTCATCTTATCCTCACCATCATCATCGATGAACTTTGCAACCTCAATGATGAGCTTGGCCGGAATGATGACACTTACATCTGCATTATTATCCACCTCTATCTTATATGTAGCGATCCTGTATGGATCAACTCCTACCATCTTCATGCTGCCATCTTTTATCTCAAGCAGAACTCCTGTGATGATCCTGTTGAATTCATCAGTAGATGCGCTGAATGCAGTCTTTTTGATGAGCTTCTTTATATCCTCTTTGCTGAGATAGATTACATTCTCACCTTCATTCAGCTTGATCTTTGGATATTCATCACCCCTGAAGCAGATGATCTCAGAATTCGAACCCGCGCACTTAATATTTATCTTTGACTTCTCCGCATCATAATCGATCATCATGTCATCTTCAGGAAGCTTCGATATGATCGCACTGAAGAGCTTGGCAGGTACTACGAATTCACATGCACCTTCTGCATTAACATTGATGACTGTTTCAGTAGTCATATTTGTATCCGTGGAAGTGAGCTTCATCTTGTTGTCTTCTGCATTAATAAGTATGCCTTCCAGGATGTTTGATGTAGTCCTTACAGGAACAGAATGCGATACATTATTGAGTGCTTTGTTGAGTTCTGTTCTGCTGCAGATGATCTTCATTTTGATACCTCTTCGTTGATTATTCTTATATATATATCTTTAGTATTAATAGTAAGCCTTGTTGATTATGTGGAAAACTTTTTTATAAGTTGGTTTTTGCAGGCTTCAGGCGGTTTTTGAAAGTTGAAAACCGGCTTCATAAGTATATTGACAGAATGTTGATATCTATCTTTTGGATTCCAGCTTGGCTTTGATGGTCTCAATATTTTCGTAAAGCGACTCATCGTATTTGAGCTGCTCTTCTATCTTATCTATGGCGTGAATTACTGTAGAGTAATGTCTGTTGCCGAAGAGCTTGCCTATCTTTGGAAGCGATAGATCAGTCACATTGCGGCAGAGATACATCGCTACCTGTCTCGGCAGAGTTATCTCTGCATTTCTCTTAGGTGAATCCATGTCCGAAACCTTGATTTTGTAATGGTTTGCGACTATGGATCTTATTCTCTCAGGCGCTACGGCCTGCTCGTTATCCTTTATTATATCCTTTAATATTGTGCGTGCATTATCCACAGTTATCTTCTCATTGAGAAGCTGCGAGAATCCTATGACCCTGTTGTAAGCACCTACGAGTTCGCGGATATTGTCCCTTACCTGGTCTGCAATGAGATTGAGAACGTCATTGATTTCAGGAGTCATCTCAATGTCTGACTTTTCGGCGAGATTGCGAAGAATGGCTACTCTCGTCTCATAATCAGGTGGCTGGATATCTGCGATCATGTTCCAGCTGAATCTCGTACGAAGTCTCTCATCGAGGCCTTTGAGTTCAACCGGCGGGCAGTCGCTTGTTATAACTATCTGTTTGTTATTGTTATAAAGAGCCTCAAAAGTATGGAAGAATTCCTCCTGGGTCTGGTCCTTGCTCTCGAGGAACTGTATATCGTCTATTAGAAGTACATCGAGCTTGCGGTATTTGTTGCGGAAAGCTCTTGTCTTGCCGTCCTTGATGGCTGTGATGAATTCGTTTGTGAACATTTCAGAGGATACATAGAGTACCTTGGTATGAGGATTATTGCGGATGATCTGCACACCGATAGACTGCATGAGATGTGTCTTGCCGAGTCCGGATCCGCCGTAAATAAAGAGAGGATTGTAAATATCTCCCGGGGATTCGGCCACGGCAACAGATACAGCATGCGCGTACTTGTTGGAATTACCTACCACGAAGTTCTCGAAGTTGAAGTTAGGATTGAAGAGCTTCTCCTGCTTGAAAGGATTGCTCATGCGGGAAGTATCGATCTTTGATGTATCGTATTCCTTCTCCTGCTTGATGACTACGCGGTATTTCTTGTCGCTGCTGCTGTTGATTGCGTTTTCGATCTGAGTCAGATAGTGTTCATTTATATGATTAATAAGCTTGGCCTGGTTTGGCCACGCAAGATAAATAATACCGGCGTCTTCCTCTATGTGGTGAATACTCAGAGGAGCCAGCCAGGTATTGTAACTCAGACTTGTATTGTTGTCTTTCAGAAAATTGAGGGTCGTCCCCCACATCTTGTTCTTATCCAAAGTTACTCTCCATTCGTTGCGAATCAATTTTACATAAAGTTTTCCACATATGTAAAGGGGCTGAGAGCCACAAAAATCGGGCATGCGCGTCCTATCAAAAAATAAGTTATCCACATATTGTTGATAAAATTGTTAATAATTTTCTTGTGACACAAGATATTGTGTATAACATGATTTTTGGCAACATTGTTTTTTATTTAGACAAAGCAATTATTGGCATATATGGCAAAGCATTCCTTGACTTGAAAAACAGCGTAATCTATAATCTTTAGGTCTATGTGCTCATGGAATTCAGAGAGCACTAAAAAATTTATCTACATATTATTAATAAGTGACATCAATGTCACAGACCCGGGGATAGTTCCCCTGATCAGAAAGGAAGTACAAAATGAAAAGAACTTACCAGCCTAAGAAGAGGCAGAGACTCAAAGAGCACGGATTCCGTAAGAGAATGTCCACAGCTAACGGCCGCAAGGTCCTCAAGAGAAGGAGAGCAAGAGGCAGAAAGTCCCTTACTGTCTAGTATTGTTGGTGTTTGAATGAGAGACCGCAGTGAGCTCACATTACGTAAACAGCGAGACTTCAACAGGGTATACAAAAGAGGAAGTTCAAGAGGCAGCAAGTACGTTGTGATCCTCTACAACAAAAACCGCCTCGGATATACCAGAACAGCATTTGTTGCGAGCAAAAAAGTAGGCAATTCCGTGATGCGCAACAGAGCACGCAGGCTCATGAGAGAATCATACAGATCGTTCGCGGACCGGGTGGTCAGTGGCTACGACATCATATTTGTCGCACGCAATACCATCGCGGACTGCAGCGAGGCTGAAGTCGAAAGATGCATGAAGGCTGCCGCAGCTTCCTGCGAACTGCTCGGCAAGCACTGAATACAATATGAAGCAAAAGAACATCATTCAGAAATTATTGATCATTATGGTCAGAGCCTACCAGCTGGGCATTTCGCCCTACCTTGGAGCGCACTGCAGATACACACCTACCTGCAGCGCCTACTTCATCGAAGCGGTGGAGAAGTACGGTGCCCTCAAAGGAAGCTGGCTGGGGATCCGCCGGATACTCAGATGCCACCCGGGACGCCCGGGCGGATACGACCCTGTACCATAAGAACGGAGAATTAAATGGGAATCATTGCAACACCTATCGGATATCTGCTGATGTGGATATACAAATTAGTAGGAAATTACGGCATTGCTCTCATCATCCTCACATTCATCGTTAAGCTCGTACTCTACCCTCTCTATGCGAAGCAGATCAAGTCGACGGCCAACATGTCGGAGATGTCTGAAAAGTCGCAGGAGATCCAGCGCAGATACGCCAACGACAGAGAGAAGATGAACGAAGAGATGCAGAAGCTGTACGCTGAGAGCGGTTTCAACCCGATGAGCGGCTGCCTTCCTATGCTTATCCAGTTCCCTATCATCATGGGACTGTTCGCACTTCTCAGAAATCCGATGAAGTACATGTCGGACCCTGTTATGTGGTTCGCCAACCACGAGTCGTTCCTGTGGATCAAGGACCTCGCACAGCCTGACCCGTGGATCCTGCCTATCATGGCCGGAGTCGCTACCTTCTTTGCATTCAGTATGAACAACGCCATGCAGATGCAGCAGCCTGGAGCAAGCGCCGGACAGAACAAGGCAATGAATGCGATCATGAAATACTTCTTCCCGCTGAGCATACTCTGGCTCGCAAGATCATACCCTGCCGGACTCGCCATCTACTGGGCCGGCGGTCAGTTCCTGCAGATCTTCTTCAACATCAGAATCAACAAGATCAAAGAGAAGATGAACGAAGAGAAAGAGCACAAAAAGCTCGTCGAGAGAGCCGAGAAGGAACTCGCAAGGAAGAAGAGAGCAAGAATGAAAGGAAGTTACCAATAAATGAGATCTTCAGAGAAATGGGGAGTCGATGTCGAGACTGCTGTTGATCTCGCGCTCAAGGAACTCAAGATAGAGAGAGAGGACGCAGAGATCGAGGTACTCGAAGAATCATCGAACGGATTCCTCGGAATTGGCTCCAAGCTGGCTCGCGTGAGAGTTACAGCCAAGGAGGATGCGGAGGTGCAGCCTAAAGGTAAGGCTACATTCGACGACATAGACGCAATACTCGCAGGCTTGCCTGAGAATTCCGCGCAGCAGCTGCCGGATGAGGTCAGAGCCGACTACGATAAATTCGAAGCAGAAGAGAGAGAAGACGCAAAGGCCAGAGAGAAGGCTCACAGGAAGGAAAAGAGCCGCGGCGGCCGCAACCGCAAGAAATACAGCCTCTCCCTCGAGGACACAATGCTCTACGAGGTCAAAAAGCTCGACCCGGTCGAGGGACATCCTGTAGAGGCATTCCTCAGAGACATCGCTGAGCAGATGGGCATCGACCTTGACTTCAGCGTCAAGGCCGGAGAGGAGCTCGTCTTTGTAGAGATCACCGGCAAGGACACCGGCACGATCATTGGCAAGAGAGGTTCGACCCTCGACGCCGTCCAGTGCCTCGCAAGCTACGTGGTCAACAAGGAGAGCAGCAAGTATATCAGAGTTATCCTCGACGCTGAGAACTACAGATCCAAGAGAGAGACGACACTTGTCAACCTCGCGAACCGCCTCGCCGGCAAGGTAGAGCGCACAGGCCGTCCGGTCACGCTCGAGCCGATGAACCCTTACGAGAGAAAGGTTATCCACTGCACACTGCAGTCCCATCCGAAAATTCATACCAGGAGCGAGGGGAAGGATCCGTATCGCAAAGTCATCATCGAAATGAAATAAAAATGGTTAAAAGAGAGCAATCGATGAGGTGACCCCAAAAAGTTAGACTTTTGCTCCGGCGATTTCTCGCCGGAGTTTTTCTATGCAGCGAACATCTCGTT
>SVCQ01000029.1 GCA_015058275.1 Clostridiales bacterium | reverse complement strand
ACTCAAAGCTATATTTCGCCATAATAAAACTGACCTCCTCAAGTTAGATTCTGGTCTAACTTTTGGGGGTCAGTTCAAGCTTTATCTCTTTTTCTGTTTCTCTCGGCATCCGCTATCACCTCCTTCGTCAGCGCCTCATAAGCTTTAGCTGCTTTGTTCTGTGCATCATATTTGAACAGGCTCACGCCTGTCCTGCTTGCCTCGGCAGCTCTCACTGCCACAGGGATCTGTGTATCGAAGATACGTATATTCATCCCGTAGTTTGTCCTGATGGCGCTGATCACATCTCTTGCGAGATTCGTTCTGCCGTCAACCAGCGTCATCACTATGCCTTCGATCTTCAGGCCCTCATTCGTGTGGTTCCTGACCATATCGATGCTCCTGAAAAGCTGCGTCATCCCCTTGGCGGGCAGGTACTGAGCCTGCACAGGGATGATCACGCTGTCTGCTGCCGTGAGCGCGTTGATCGTCAGCATCCCGAGCGACGGCATGCAGTCGATGAGGATATAGTCATAATCACTCTTCACTTCCTTCAGCAGATTGTGGAGCACCTTCTCACGGCTCATCGCGTTCACGAGCCTCGTTTCCATCGAGGACAGATCCATATTTGATGGTATGAGGTCAAAGCCTTCAGGATGATGAATAATCGAATCCTCTACGACGGGCTTGTAGTTCTCGGTAGCCAGATACATCAGTCTGCCGAGCGACTTCTCAACTGCTTCAGAGTCGATCCCTGCTGAGCATGTGAGGTCGCTTTGAGGATCTGAATCCACGAGAAGCACCTTGCGGCCTTCCCTTGCCAGTCCAGCTCCGAGATTCAGTGCGGTCGTCGTTTTGCCGACCCCGCCTTTCTGGTTACATACTGCAATCACCTTCGACATCCACTAACCTCCCATCTACAACCTTCATGCCGTCTGTAGGGCTCCTGTATTCATCGAGCCAGTTGTCCACCACAAACCAGTTGATCTCGTCGGTCTGCATGAAGCTATCCATGAAGTCAGCGCAGGACCCTTCATAATACATTTCGCAGATATCAAGCAGATCCAGCATCTCCGCATCAGTCCTCTTTCCATTGGACAGGAATACCGCCTGCAGCATGCAGACTGCATCCTCCGGCTCTGCGTCCTCCAGCAAATCGACAAGCTTCTTGATCGAAATGATATTCAGTCCGTCAACGGCATTCGTGAAGCTGTCGGCTGCTTTCTCCGCCAGCCTGAAGATTATCTCTGATGCCAGCTGCTCCGACGGGCTCATGTCGCAGTCATACTTCGGATCCGCACTGATATCTTCAAAGCTAATATACAGATCCTTCTCCCTCAGTTCCTCTTCCAGACTCTTCTCCGGTTTCTCATTGATAACTTTCTTGATTCTTATTGGCTTGATCATATATTCCATTCCTTCCTCCGGTCTTTGCCGGCTGCATTATAAAAGCTCCGCACCTCATTGCACGGAGCTATGTAATATGCAGAAGGAATCTGCATTATGTCAGTCTACGAACTTGTTATCGGAGGAGCCCAGCCTCCGGAGATCAAGGTTCCTGTCCTTACGGCAACGCCGTATACAACTAAAGGAACCTTATCAGGAGCTCATCGACCGGATCGGTATACCTGCCCTCAGCCAGCAGAGAGTTCTTGAGCTCGACGAGTGCCATCACGATGATCCTTACTTCCTCATATGTGAATCTATACTTAGGTTTGAACATGGCGCACCTCCTTCGTCCCGTTTTTGTTTTCAGTCTACAGTAATGTAAGGCTGCTCACAATTATGCAATCAGGCATCCGGTATCTGCGATGATCCCCTTTATCACCGAGGTCTGCCATCCGGGCTCTGTCAACTATGCCCGTGTTTTTTGCTGTTTCCGGCCACTTCGGCGCGAACTAATTTGCGAACTTTTTTGCCCCGAAAACCTGCTGCTGAGTGCTGTCTGATGATGTTGAATGAGGTTTTATCCGGCCGCTCAAAATCGCTGTGTGCCTTGAAAATGCTCGTGTTCGTTGCAAACAAAGAGCCAGACTGATATTACTCAATCTGGCCAAATAATGGTGAAGGCGGTGGGAGTCGAACCCACGTCCAAGAGTATTTCCGGAAGACTTTCTCCGAGCGCAGCCGATTGCTGAGGATTCGCTCACCTCTCGCCAAGCCGGCAAACTTAAGGATCGCTATCCCGTAGATACTCCTGCGCTACCGGGAGCTCACGCAGAAGGTCCCTGCATTGTTGACGCCGGATTCTCAGGCTGCAGGTGACCTGAGGCCGACGCGCGGGGCTGAACTATGCAGCCAGTGCGAAGTTGTTGTCAGTTTTAGCGTTTCTTGTTAACGGGTACTTTTTACGTGGATCACCGCCACGGCTCGCTTATCTTCGTTCCACACACCTGTCGAAACCTTTACGCCCCCGACTGTATGAAAGAGACGGCAGATGTCTGCCGTCCCTTTATTATAATAATATTGCGATTTCTGTCAATATGCTTCGTTTAAAGATTGTCTGCGCCGTATTTGTTGAGCAGATCGTGCTTTAAGTTCCACAGAGGCTTGGAGAGGTCCACGTAGTATGTCTGAGGATTCTCGAATCTCAGGATCGAGCCCCAGAGTGTGTCCACCTGCTCGCGGCAGGTCTTTTTGATCTCCTCGATCTCAGGCTCCTTGTACACGAACTCGCCCTTTTGGAAGATCGGTACGAGCAGCTCTCTGGCCTCATAGTTCTCGAGCACCTTGCGCTTCCATACAGCGTTCGGATCGAATATCTCATACGGCTTGCCGTCCGGCATTGGCTCTTCTCTCAGCATGATCACGTCGGCCAGTGCCTTGCCGGTCTCCTTATCGAAGAATCTTACGACCTTTTTGAAGCCCGGGTTGGTGATCTTCTCGACGTTCTCGGAGATCTTCATCCTCGGTTCGAGCTTGCCGTTCCTGCCGATACAAGACAACTTGTATACGCTTCCGAATACAGGCTCGGATTTGGCTGTGATGAGCCTCTCGCCCACTCCGAACGAATCGATGCAGGCGCCCTCGAGTATGACGTCTCTGATGATGTACTCATCGAGTGAATTGCTGATTACGATCTTGCAGTCCTTGAGTCCCTCTTCATCGAGTATCCTGCGGCACTCCCTTGTGAGGTAGGTGATGTCGCCGGAGTCGATGCGGATCCCCATGTTCTGAGGCTTGAGCTCCTTGAACACCTTGATGGCATTAGGAAGCCCGGACTTGAGGACGTTGTATGTGTCTATGAGGAGCGTCGCGTTCTGCGGATAGAGCTCTGTGTATCTGTAGAATGCGTCGTACTCCGAGTCGAAGCTCTGGATCCAGCTGTGAGCCATCGTGCCCAAAGCCGGGATGAAGTGGTTCCTGTCTGCGATGGCGCATGCCGTGCCGACGCAGCCTCCGATGTACGCTGCCCTTGCGCCGTAAACCGCGGCGTCTGCTCCGTGAGCCCTGCGTGTACCGAATTCCATTACCGGCCTGCCCTGTGCCGACCTGACTATGCGGTTGGCCTTGGTGGCGATAAGGCTCTGGTGGTTGACCTGCATCAGCATGAAGGTCTCTATGAACTGGGCCTGGATGGCAGGGCCCTTGACGGTGATCAGCGGCTCGTAAGGGAATATCGGGTAGCCCTCAGGCACCGCCCATACGTCGCAGCTGAATTTGAAATCTCTGAGATAGTCGAGGAATCCCTCGCTGAAGCAATTCTTGCTGCGGAGGTATTCGATGTCCTCCTCTGTGAAGCTAAGTCTCCTCAGATATGCGATGATCTGTTCGAGACCGGCCATGATGGCGAATCCGCCTCCGTCCGGCACCTTGCGGAAGAAGAGGTCGAAGCAGGCCTCCTGGTCTCTGATCTCCGAGTTGAAGTATCCGTTGGCCATGGTGATCTCGTAAAAGTCTGTCAGCATGGTCAGATTGTAGTCATTAAGCATTTCGCTCTCCTTTGTTACTCAGCATTCTCTGCGGGTGCTTCCTCTGCCGGCGCCTCCTCAGCAGGAGCCTCCTCGGCCGGGGCTTGCTCTGCAGGGGCCTCCTCGGCAGGAGCAGCTTCCTCAGGCGCAGGCTCCTCGGCAGGGGCCTCCTCCGTCACCGCCTGCTCGGCCACGATGGTCTTAGGGTAGTCGAGTATGATCTGCATGCGCCAGTAAATGATACCGGCTGCAAGCAGGACGATGATGATCGCCAGCACCACGTCATTGATGTTATGGATAAAGTTCTTGATAAGTCTCATTGTTGTCTCCAAATCCTATTATTACTAACTTAAGATTATACCGACAGCTCCCCGCATTTGCAATGCATCTGTGTTGAGGATGAGGGTCCGTCGTGGTAGAATATGTGATGTTGCATGGCGCAGAAGAGCGCGGGAGGACTATGAGGGAGATCACAATAACAGCCAATGATTCGGGCCGCAGGCTCGACCGCTTCCTCAGGAAGTACCTGCCTGGTGCTTCGCTGGGAGAGGTCTATAAGATCATCCGCAAGGATGTCAAGGTGGACGGAAAGCGCCGGAACGAATCATATATACTTAATGAAGGCGAGGTCCTGAGCCTCTACCTCTCGGATGAGATACTGGGGGAACTCGGTCGCTCTGCTGTGAAGCCGCAGGCTCAAAGACCAAGGCGCAGCTTTGGCATCGTATTTGAGGACGACAATATCCTCATAGCCGACAAGCCTTACGGACTTCTCACTCACGGAGACTCCAAAGAGAAGCGGAACCACCTGGCCAATCAGGTCAAGGACTATCTTATAGCTGAGGGCTCATACGATCCGGCTTCGGAGCGGGTGTTCACCCCTGCCCCGGTCAACAGGCTGGACCGCAATACGACGGGTCTGGTGCTCTTCGGCAAGACATCGGCATCGATGCGCGAGCTCAACCGCGTCATAAGAGACGACGAGCTCGGCAAGTTCTACCTGACCATCGCCTGCGGGATTATCAGGGATGAGCTCCGCCTGAGCGGAGGGCTTATCAAGGACGAGGCGGCCAACAAGGTCAGGATAGTATCAGGCGGGGACGGCAGCGAAGGTTCCAGGGATATCGAGACTGTCGTCAGGCCGCGCGAGCATCTCAGATTCGGAGACGGACTTGAGGCCACACTTTGCGAGGTCGAGCTCGTGACAGGCAGGTCCCATCAGATAAGGGCGCATCTTGCGAGCGCGGGCCACCCTCTCATGGGAGACAGCAAGTACGCAGGCCGCGGATCACGCGCAGCCAACAGATATGCAGCGGAGCGCTTCGGCCTCACGACTCAGCTGCTTCACGCAGGCAGGATAGAGTTTGGGGAGGAGCTGTCAGGATCGGATCATCTCGCCTACCTGGCAGGGCGCAGCTTCGAAGCTCCTCTTCCGCCGAGATTCAAAGAGATATACAAAGGCCTCGGAGGCCGCAATCTATAATTACCGGAGTCAGATATGAGAACAGACAGATACCAAAAGCACAATATGACAACAGGCATGAACGAAAGCGATCGTGCAGACTTCTGGAACGGCGTAGAGGCAGGCAGCACCGGCTCGGAGCAGCCGCCTGAGGATACTGCCGGCAGCTTCGTCAAGAGCCTCCTGATAGACGTCGTCATCGCCGCAGCGCTTGCAGCCTGCGTGCTCTATTTCATCAGGCCGACCATCGTCAAGCAGACCTCGATGGAGGACACCCTCCACGAAAACGACTACATGATCATGGCTAGACACGCCTACGACAAGACGGGTCCGGAGCGCGGAGACATAATAGTCTTCCAGAGCGATCTCATCAACGAGGAGAACGGCTCCAACAAGCTCCTGATCAAGAGAGTAATCGGGCTTCCGGGCGACGAGATCTCCATTATAGACAACCAGCTGTACATCAATGGTGAGGTCTACAGGGAGGATTACCTCAAGGACGGATACACTCCGGCATTCGAGGTTCCTGCCGAGGGCGAGACTTACACAGTGCCTGAGGATTCGTACTTCTGCATGGGAGACAACCGCGTCGGCAGCGTGGACTCAAGACGCAGGGAAGTCGGGTGCCCTAAGTCGGAGCAGATCATAGGCAAGGTCATCGTGAGACTCTATCCGTTCAACAAGATACAGAGATTCTGATAACGCATGGCAAAGAGAAGCAGGAAGGTAGTAGCTAATAACAAGAAGGCGTTCCACGATTTCATCATCGAGGACCGCTTTGAGGCGGGCATCGTGCTGACCGGCACGGAGATCAAATCGATCAGGCGCGGCAGCGTCAGCATCAAGGAGAGCTATGCCAAGATAAGCAGCAAGGGCGAGCTCGTCATTACCGGGATGCACATCGCGCCTTACGAGCAGGGCAACCGCTACAACGTGGACCCTCTGAGGGTGCGCACTCTTCTGATGCACAAAAAAGAGATCCTCAAGCTCTACGGCACCATCAAGACACAGCAGGGCCTGACGCTCATACCGCTTTCGGTCTATCTCGATGAGCACGGCAGGTGCAAGGTCGAGCTCGGGCTTGCCCGCGGTAAGAAGCTCTACGACAAGCGCGAGGCCGATGCCAAACGCGACGCGGAGCGCAGGATGGACAAGGCCATTAAAGCTTCAAGGAACAGATAAAGCAAGGCGGGTCCTCACGGATCCGCCTTTTAGATTTCTATTATATAATGTCCGCTCGCGTTGATGAGCTCTGTCCCGGACGGGTGCCCGAGCCTGCGCCAGTATCCCCGGTCTCCTCCCGGAGATCCTCCGATGTACTCCTCGTGGACATGTCCGTACACGTGGAACGACGGGTGGTATCTGTCCAGGATCTCATTGAAGCACTCAAAGCCTGTATGCGGCAGGTCGTCAAGATCGCCGTAGCCTTTGCACGGCGCATGGGTCAGGAGTATGTCGAAGCCCTCGCCCGCTCCCCTGAATCTGTCCGTCCTCAGCCTGAACTCAGCCCTTCTCACGCGGGCTCTCATTTCATTCTCGGTATACATGTCCGAGGCGTTCGGATTATATCTCATCGAGCCTCCCAGGCCCAGTATCCTTACGCTGCGAACGCTTCCCTCCGGATCATCGGAGCTCCTGTCATGACATTCCACAGTGACCGGGATGCCGTCAGCATCGATACATCCTCCCGGAGCCTTCTCCTCATATCCGGTATCGTGATTGCCTCTGACATATACAAGAGGCACGTTCAGCATGGTCACCAGGAATTCAAGATAGTCCGCATCAAGATCTCCCGCAGAGAGTATCAGGCTTACATCCGACATCCTCTCCGCAGTCGTCTTCGTCCAGAAGTCCCACAGCGACCTCTCCTCGCGATCTGCAACAACAAGTATCTTCACTGCGTCTACTTCCTCGTACTCTCCACTCCGCTGAACTTTACGGTAGCCTTCTCTTCTTCCTTGATCGTCTCGAGCTTAGGTATCTCTCCGATAATGTTCTCGTTGAGCCAGTCCATCCTGATAACATCGAGGCTGCTGAGAGGCTCGTCGTTCTCCCCCCTGATCAATCCGCTCTGGCTGCGGAGCTCTGCATCAAACGGGTTGAACCTGCCCTCAATGATGTCATTCCTGAAGGTCTCCACAAGACGCCTTGTATACGGTGACACGACATCTCCGAGGACTACGTCCACGACGCCCGAGATCATGCCCCACCAGTAGTTGGTGGCCTGATCCTTTTTATCGACCCTGCGCGAGTGATAGCTGCCGTCGAGCATGGTCTTTACGATTATCTCGTAGAGCTTGCCCCACTTGATGACAGGCACTGCGAGGTTTTTGATATCGCAGGTGCCGGACAGGTCGTTGCCCTTGCCCGCCTCGCACTTGTCTACGCAGCAGACGCCGAAGGCATCGCTGCCGTCTGCGTTGTGAAGAGAGTCCACAGCCGAGATCACGCGTATGCCGCGGTCGACCATAGACCACCACCAGTTCGTGTCGCGCTTTGTCTCCCACTCAAGGTATATCCTGACTTCGGGATCGACCATGGCTGCGCCGATGGCGAAGGCGTTGATGCCCGCGACAGTCCCGTAAATAGGATAGTCGGAGCAGTATCCTATCTTATGTGTACCGTCTATCGAAGCTGCCGTGCCTGCCACTATGCCGGCAAGGAACTTGGCTTCGTAAGTCTTTGCGTAATAGCTCCTGACCGCCTGGTGCGGCAGATTGATGGAGCAGTTGAGGAACTCGATGCCCCCGTAGCGTATGGCCGCACGCAGCGCGTCATTTATCTGGCCCGGTGATGTAGTGAAGACGGCATCAGCGCCCCAGCGGGCCGCGTCATCCGCCGCAGCCTCAAAGGACTCCGAGTCGTTGCAGTTCTCATAGCACTTTGTCTTTACACTTCCGCCATAGGCCTTCTCGAGCCTGATCCTGCCCTTTTCGTGATCGGCGATCCTGCTCGAGCCGTCTATGCTCTTGTCGTAGATGAAGGCTGCCTTGAGAGGGTTCTTGGGCGAATAGCTCAGGACCGGTATGACCTTGCCCACGACGCTCTCAGTCATGGTGATGATGGATCCCGCGCCGAGAGCCTCCTCGGGAGTCTCCACAAGAGCGACCCTCTCCTTGTTGTGCTCGATCAGCAGCTCTTTTTTGATGCGCAGTATCCTCTTTTCGACTATGTTCTGAGGGTAGTGCCTGAGTCCGTCATTAATGTATATCCTCAGATATACCATAAAGGCGTCTCCCGTGAGGAGGTCAGGGACCTTGTCTCCGAGCGACTCCATAGCCATGGTGAATATCCAGTAGAGATTCTTCAGCGACTTGACCGTCTCTTCAGGCCACTTCCTGACAAGATCCATGTCGAGAAGCTCCGCGAGTTCGGAGTAGGAGTACTCCCAGCTCGTCTCTATCTCGTATATAGGAGCGACATCATAAAAGCGCAGGAATTCGGCATATACCGGATTCTCTGCCAGCACTTCCGCAGGCGGGACTATCCTCGTGACATCAGCCATGATGACAGGCATGTCCAGATACCTGCTGACCGACACCCTCTTGTTGCCCTCCTGCACGTAGAATCTGTGCATGTACTCATATACCTTTATAGGATCGCTGAAGCCCTCGCTTATCTGGGCATTGTAAAGGCTGCTCCACTTGGTGCCGAATTCCGAATCCGGCTCGAGGAGCGGCATGAAGTCAGGCGCGAAGGCGTTCTGTCTCGCCATGGTCTTCGTACCTGCGATCATCCCGACAGGTATCTCCATCAGACCGAGCGGCTTGTGTGTAAGCATGTCGGCATCCGGAAGGATATCGTCGAGCGCAGGCAGGAATGGGTATTCGCCTTCGGCCACCTTCTCCTTATATGTCTTTTCGCCGGCCTTGCGGGCCTTTAAGTAATCGTCCGTCATTTTATTTCCGTTTCTCTTCCAGCAGAAGCGCCTCATACGGCTTCATCTGCATTATCTCCTCTATCTCCGTATCCGTGCGGTCAAGGTTGGTGAACTTGATGCTAAGTTCATCGAGTTCGAAGTCTCCCGGCATGATGAAGTCAGCTCTCACTCCCGAGAAGTTGCCGACTATCAGATAGCGCCTGCCTCCGAGAGTCCTGCTGTACGCGATTATCTGCCTGTCATCAGGGTAATACTCGACTGTGTCTCCGCTGAGGAGCACCTCATCGCTCATCCTGAGAGCCAGCAGCCTCTGGTAGAACCTGTATACCGACTTCTCCGACTCGAGGTCGCGCTTTACGTTTATCTTCCTGTAATCCGGGTTGACGCACTGCCACGGCGCCGCGCCGGTATTGAAGCCCGCGTTCACGGTGCTGTCCCACTGCATAGGAGTCCTGGCGTTGTCCCTAGCGCCGGCTCTCAGCATGGCAAAGGCGGCCTTTGCCGGTATGCGTAGCTTCCTCATCGTATCGAATACAAAGCGCGAGACAGGGTCCTTCATCTGCTCCAGGTTTTTGAAGCGGGTATTCGTCATGCCTATCTCTTCACCCTGATAGATGAATGGCGTGCCCCAGCCGAGGAAGGTCACCATCGCAAGGAAGGTCGCTGCCTCGTATCTGAATTTCTTTGTGTTGATGCCGAAGCGGCTTACGCTCCTCGCCACATCGTGGTTCTCGAGCACGAGGGCGTTCCAGCCCGTGCCGTGATACCTTATCTGCGGACCGAGCAAGCCGCGCTTGAACTGCCTGAGCCTGAACGGCTTTGGTATCATCTTGAGACCGAAGAGATTGTCCGATGTGAGATGCTCGAAGTCGAATATCATGTCGAGCTCTCCCGACTCCTCCATAATGTATCTGTGCGCGTGCTCCTCATCCGGGATATACGACTCGCCGACCGTAAAGCTGTCGTAGAGCGAGAGCGCATTCTCATTGAGCTCCTTTAGGAATTCATGCATCCTCGGACCATCCACGTAGTAATTTGTCCCCTTCTGGAAGGCCGCAGGGCGTTTGTCATCCCTGAGAGGGTAAGTTTTGGAAAAGAGGTTGAACACATCAAAGCGGAAGCCGTCAACCCCCTTGTCCATCCAGAACCTCAGTATATCCGCCATCTCCGCCCTGACCTCAGGGTTCTCCCAGTTGAGATCCGGCTGTCCCGGAGCGAAGAGGTGGAGGTAGTATTCGTCGGTCCCCGGCACCCTCTCCCAGGCCGGGCCTGTGAATGACGAGGTCCAGTTGGTCGGAGGGATCAGCTCTCCCTCCTTATCGCGTCTGCCCTCTCTGAAGATATAGTAGTCCCTGTACTTTGAATCCTTATCTGCGAGCGCTGCCCTGAACCACTCATGCTTGTCGCTGGTGTGGTTGAAAACGGCATCCATTATGACCCTGAGACCGCGTGCGTGGCACTCGGCCACGAGCTGTTCGAAGTCCTCCATGGTGCCGAAGGCCGGGTGTATGCCTCTGTAATCCGCCACATCGTAGCCGTAGTCCTCCCACGGCGAGGGATACAGCGGCGAGAACCATATGGCCGTCGCCCCCAGGTCCTTGATATAGTCGAGCTTTGAGATGATGCCCGGTATATCGCCTATACCGTCATTGTTTGAGTCCATAAAGCTGAGCGGATATATCTGATATATGACCGCATTTCTGTACCAGCCTGTCCTGACGCTCATAGGTCCCCCTTTCCCTGCCTGCTCCTATGCAGTTACCGACAGCACTATAGGCAGGAGCTGCTTTTTGCGGCTCATGACTCCCGGCATGCTGTATACGCCCTTCGAGATCCTTTCGTAAGGCAGATCGCGGCACGCGCGGTGATCCGTCGCGAGCAGGACGCTCCGCTCCCTCAGGACGTCCGTGACCATGAGGAGCGTCCAGTCGAGCCCCTGGCTCGACGCGATCTGCCGCAGAGCCTCAAGATACCTGCCGGCATACTCCTGGACATCTCTCAGTGTAGTTACCTCGCACTGACCTATGCCCATCTTTACGCCGGCATTGTCGTACTTCTTGAAGTCGGAGAGTATCATCTCCTCCGGGTCCTGTACAGCCAGGTTGTCCGTGATGCTGAAGAGCTTCTCCCCGAATTCCTGTATGCTGTCGATCTTGGCCAGTCTCGCAAGCATCTCCGCAGTGCTGATATCGTGAGCCGTAGTCGTCGGGCTCCTGAGTATCAGGGTGTCGGAGATGATGCCCGTGAGCATCACCCTGGCCGTATACTGATCAGGCATTATGCCGTGCCTGAGATACTGCTGGTATATGATCGTATTGGCTGAGCCCAGCGGCTCGGCCGCTATGAATATCGGCATCGTTGTCGACAGAGAGTCCAGCCTGTGATGGTCGATGATCTCGACAACGTTGGCTGTCTCAATGCCCTCTATGCTCTGAGCAGGCTCGTTGTGATCCACCATGATCACGCTGTTTGCCGGCATGTCGAGGAAGCATCTCCTCGTGACAAAGCCGGTGAACCTGTCTCCGTCCATGACAGCAAGCCCCCTCGTATGAGAGCCTGCAAATATGGCCTTGGCGTCTGTGAACCTGTCGTCAATGTCTATGGTCGCAGTCTCCGCCTCCATCATGGATTCGATGGTCTCCGCCAGCCTGATCCTCCTCAGCGTCTCAGCCGTGCCGAGCTCTGTCTTTATGACAGGCCCTTTGAAGTCCGAAAGATCCATGTCCGGCAGATCGCCGTCCGCGCAGACTATGATCGCAGGCATCTGCTTGCTTGCGGCGTACTCGATATGCTCCTTGCGGGCTCCCGTGACGACTATGCAGTCGTGATAATTGTCTGCGAACTCGCAGAACGCCTCAAATGTCGCAGCTCCGACCAGCAGCTTGCCCTTGATGACATCGCTCACTCCCTTGTGCAGGAGTTCTCCCGATATGACCCTGATGATGTTGTCGATATTGAGCTCGTATACCCTCTCCTCCTCCTTGTTGTCGGAGAGGAACCAGGCTGTTATATCGTCCACGCTCAGAAGTCCTCTGAACTCATCGCCCTCGTAGATCGGCACCACCGACGGCTTGTCGGTGCTGTATGCCTGCACAAGATCGAAGATCGGCGCCTTGGCCTGCACATTCGAGGCAGGCTCAAGCATGACGTCCCTTACCTTCGGATAAACGTCCTTTTTGTAGCGCGGTATCTCGAGCTCCATCGCCTTCATCTGCTTGCGCACACTCTCGGAGACGGGGCTGCAGTGCACCGCAATGTATTCGTTCTCCGGATCGGTCATGTTCTTGAGCTTCGCATAGGACTGCGCAGCGCAGAGACTGTCGAGATCCGGATTCCTGTGTCCTGTTATGTATACCTTTCCCATTATCTACCCTTTCACTTTACTCTCTGTATTGCTCATAAACTTCTCCTTGTCGATGATGAAGCGCTCGTGTGTGCCCTCACCGATCAGGCCCGCATCGTCGCTTGCGTTCACGCGGAACACGAGTCTGCGCCTGTCGATCTCCACAAGCTCGCTCTCCGCGGTGATGTGAGCTCCCACCGGGCTCGCCGAGAGATGTGCCATGTCTATGTGTGTGCCGACAGTCGTTTTGCCCTCTTCCATGTACGGCTCAACGCTCGACCAGGCGGTATTCTCCATCAGAGCCAGCATGTGAGGTGTCGAGAACACCTCAAGTCCGCCGCTTCCCGCAGAGGCTGCGGTCTCATTAAGAGTGACTGTAAGCTCTGTCTTGCCCTTTATACCTGTTTTGAGTTCCATATGTATCAGTCTCCGTTCTTTGAGTTATCTCTCAGCCTTACCGGTACCGCAGGTCTTCTGATGCCGGCCTTATCGAGCGCGGCAGGCACCTTCTCCTGAAGTCCCTCGAGCACCGTCCAGTAATCCGAAGTATCCGTCCACACCCTCAGGGTATATGTGACGCCGTCCGTCACGCTGTCTGTGGCAGCGACCTCAGGCTCAGGCTCTCTTAAGGCCTCTTCGAATCCGGCAACGGTCTCAAGCATTACCGCCCTGACCCTCTCCGGATCCTCGCCCGAAGCGATGTCGATCCTGATATCGGCTCTCCTGAGCTTTTCGGCCGTTGTGTTGACGACCCTGGAATTCATCAGCGCCCCGTTAGGGATCGAGATGATCCTGTTGTCGAAGGTCCTGATGATCGTATACACAAGGCTTATGCTCCTGACAAATCCCTGATCCTCTCCGTACACTATGTAGTCTCCGACGCTGAACGGCCTGAATATGAGGAGCATCAGACCTCCCGCGAAGTTTGACAGCGCTCCCTGAGCGGCCAGACCTATCGTGGCACTCAGAGCCGCAAGCAGCGCTATGATCGATGACATAGGCACTCCCAGCTCTGCCACTATGGTCACAGCCAGAGCCACATAGAGCACGGTCTTGGTTACATTGAATATATAGGTCTGTGCGGTGATGTCCACCCTCGAGATGCCCTTGAGCTTGGTCATCGCCTTGAGCAGCTTGCTTATGGCGAACCTGCCCACGATATATATCGCTATGGCGACCAGGATCCTCAGCCCGATATCCGTGACTGCATCACCCAGGGTCTCCCCGAGCTTCTCGATATTATACACATTTGCCTGCATTATCCTCTTGTCCCCTTTCAGGTTTAACAGTTATAAGTACGCCTGCGAACACGATTACAATGCCCGCTATCTGTCTGAGGGATATGGGCTCTCCCAGAAGCAGATATGAGAATACAGCCACGAACACGGGCTGCGACGCATATACCACGGTAGCGTGCCCGGCAGAGCTGTACTTCTCGGCCGATGTCTGCAGTATGAAGCCCAGCGCTCCGCATCCGAGAGCCAGGTACATCAGCTGACCCCAGCCCGCCGCGCTCTGAGGCAGGGTGAATCCGTCCTCAAGCATGAGCGAGAATATGAATCCGTATACCGATACGAATATCAGCTGATACGTGCCGAGCACCACAGGGTCGTGCCTCTCGGCATAGCGCTCCGTGAATATCATCTGAAACGAATAGAAGAACGCGCTGAGTATGCAGACCATGTCTCCTTTGTTAAGCGTAAAGTCTGCCGAAAGGCACATCAGCCCGACTCCGATCAGCGTGATGAATACGCTCGCCATCTGTCTGATGCCGGGCGCCTTCCTGTCCATGGCCCATATGATGAGCGGGGTAAAGAACGCCACCAGGCTCATCATGAAGCCCGCGTTCGATGCTGTCGTGTACTTGCATCCTACGACCATGCACAGATATGAGACAAAGAGGAATGTCCCGAGTATCCCTGCATGCAAAGTCAGCTCTCGTGACATGATGCGGTATCTACTGTGGAAGATCGCGTAGCATGCCGCGAATGCTATCAGAAATCTAAGCGCCACCATATTGAATACTTCGAGCTCAGCGAGTATCTGCTTGGAGAATATCGTCATGGCTCCGAAGATCATGGTGGCTGCCAGCATCATGATATCACCGGTCAGCGTGCGTTTCATAGCTGAATGATACCATATTATTACATATTTAGAATGCCTTTATAGTACCCTGAGCATCATCAGGATCGCCCATCCCTTTGCTAAAAAATGAGCCGTCTGTTATATTTCTTCGACAGCGTCTGCAGATACATCCTGCGGTTCACTGCGGTTCCATTTCTTTGCCCAGATCTCCATGATCTCATCATGGTATTTAGGATTCATCAGGCGGATCGCCCAGACTGCCGCAAATACCGATGCGGCTACGGTGATCCAGTCCCCGACGCCCATGCCGGTCATGACCCCGCCGCTGGCATACAGATCAGCACGGATCATTTCCACAAAGTCCACACTCCAGTGACCCAGTATGGTCGGCCAGAGATTGCCGGTACGCAGATAGACCGCGCCGAAGAGCATTCCTACTCCGGTGGCATAGAACGCCTGTATAACTACAGACTTCGGGTCTCCACCGGCCATTATGTTCTCAAGGTGTATCATTCCGAACACCACAGAGGACAGCCAGAATATGACCTTGATCTGGTTCTTTGACCTGATCGTCCTCATGTAATTGGCAACACCCAGTCCGCGGAACATCACTTCTTCGCCGAATCCCGGAGCCGTAGCTCTTAGCAGAGCGATAAGCACGTTGCCCGTGCCGAGAGTTACACAGCTGACAATACTGCCCGTGTAGTGGAACACGAGGAACGGCAGGAGCATCAGCAGACCCTCCTTGAGGCCGTCCTTGCTGAGGCATCCCTCAAAGGACGGTCTGAACCAGAACTTGAACAGCAGCAGCGCGACAAGCGCCGATACAGCGACTCCGACTCCCATGGCGGACTCAGTCATCTGTCCTGCGACTTCAGATTTGACCGCATAGTCCGGTATTATCCCGGCCAGCAGCTTGTCGAGTCCTGTGCCAAGTGTCGACTCAACAAGCGAAACAAAAATCAGAAGCAGGAAATAGCCTACTATCGCGTGATTTAATATTCTATGATTTCTTTTATCCATTCTGTTCATTATCCTCCCCGGATTATTATACACGAGCCGGAGTTTATGGTTCAATTCCCCTGACAGCATCGGCTAAGGCGAGGAACATATCCGACTTCAGCACCGCGATGCCCTGGTTCTCATCGCCGAGCACCACGAGCTTGTCTCCCGCGGATATATTGAAGAGCTTTCTTGCATCGGCAGGTATCACTATCTGTCCTTTGTCGCCGACCGTGACCATGCCGAACAGATGCTTGCCCTTGGGCGGCAGGCCGAGTCCGTGGTTCTCCTCAGATTCATAATTCGCCAGGTCGTCCAGGCTCACATCAAATATGTCTGCGATCATGCGGCATTTATCCAGATCGGGCACCGTCTCACCGGCTTCCCACTTCGCGACAGACTGCCTGCTCACTCCCAGCTTCTCCGCAATATCCTCCTGCGTCATCTGGCGCAGTCTGCGAAGCGCAGCAAGATTATCCTTGAACATCCTTTTGCTCCTTCCTGATCCCGAGCACCAGCCATCTGTATACCGGGATCCTTGAGATTATTGCGTACAGGCCGTATCCGAATACGAATCCGGCTGCAAGGCTCAGCATATAGCAGGCAGGCGCAGGCAGAAGGCCCGGCTTGGCTATGTACAGAGCCACCATCGAGATACTCAGGTAGTGGAACAGATACAGCCCGAAGCTTTTACTGCTCATCCACCGGGTGAAGCGGTTACTGAAATCACCGTATCTTGCCATCCCGCCAAGCACTGCCAGCGAGCCGAAATACGCGCATGCTGCATACAGAGCTCCTCTGTTGGCCGGCTTGTCGGCATAGTTCTCCCCGAAATACTTCACGGTAAATATTATGCACAATACGGCGCCCGCAGCCATCATAACGGGTGCGATCCTCCTGATCCTGTCCATCACCTCATCATTTGAGAAGACATAGTATCCGAGATAAAAGAATACAAAGTACAGACCGAATCTGTACACCGATATGATCGGAGTGTTAAGGATCTGAGCAGCGCCCCATACCGGGAAGAAGAACAGAGGTATCAGCCATAGCGGCGTCTTCGCCCCCGCTTCAAGCAGCCTCCCCTTCTCAGTCTTCCTGACCGGGATGAGTATCATGCTGTATATCCACAAAAGATGCATGAACCACATCACTCCGCTTCCCGAAGCCAGCATGATCAGATATATGCCCGGCTTTGGAACACCGGCGGCCTTAAGATCACTGAAGCCGTCTGACAGAGACAGACTCACGTATCCCTGGATGAAGTAGAACACGAAGAGCCCCAGCGTCGAAGGCACGAGCAGCTTGCGCGTCCTGCTCCTGACAAAGTCCTTCTCCGTATGTTTCTCAAGATAATACCTCGAGCTCACGCCGGATATCAGGAAGAGCACGGGCATTATCCACGGATACACCAGATACATGAACGCATCATAGTGCTGGACCGGCAAATCTGTTATCCTGCCGAGTCCGCCCAGGATTCCCTCCGCATTGTACATGTAGAGCACGTGATACAGCAGCACGGTCACCACTGTTGCCCATCTAATATTGTCTATGTAGTACTTTCTCATAAAAATCCCACCTTTGCAACTATTGTTAACATCAGTATAGCTGCATCGATGGGATTGTCTACCAACCATAATTAACAATTCGGGCCTGTTTATGTTAAAACCGGTTGCGCATCAGCGGAAGGTTCACGCTGAATCTCACCGAAGATCATCAGACCTCGATGAAGTCACTGATAAAGATATCCGGACTGTTTTCCGGTGCAGTTTTTATGCAATCTATCCACTCGTCATAAGCGTCCCAATATTGTCTGTCAAGAGCGTCTGCTTCTTTCCTTCTTCCTGCATTTCGCAGAGTTTCCATTTTTCTCTGCACTTTATCTCTTACGTTTATCATGTCTCTCTCTTCACTCTCCCGGAATGCCCTTCTGCCGCCGGATACGGATTCGAGTTCCTTCAGCCCAAGAGCTTTGGCTTCGTCGTTGCAGTATCTCTTATCCATTTCTGTTTTTCCTCCCTCGTTTGTTTTTCTGTTGTTTACGACATGTCTTGCTGACTCTCATTAATTATACAATTATAACAGTATAAAGAGACCATCCATACGTACATACTTCACTTGCCAAAGTAAATGCACACTTTTGGGGGTGCGGACGTTTTCTTGGACCGTCCTATCCCCTTTTATGCTGTGAGGCCTAGGCTCTGGCGATACTGAATC